>NZ_PKKS01000028.1:0-151181 GCF_002859085.1 Pseudomonas sp. QC2 | reverse complement strand
CTATGTCTCGCGCTACAACATCAGCAGGCCTCACAGCTATAACGACTACAGGTCGCCGGTCGTGAAGGAAAGGTTGGCGGCGTGAACCGTAATCGGTGTCCAAGATTACTTGACCAGTTCAAGCCCCCTCCCACAGGGGTCCTGTGGTGGTGACGAGATCTCAGCCTGCCTTGGTGACTGATGCTTCATCCTTGATCTCGGCGAAGTCTTCTTCGCGCAACTCAGGCAGCTCCTTCGCACAGTACGAACTGCCCAGGTCCTTCAGCGCGCCGCACATGCCGTCCAACTTGCCGTCCACCGCCTGCAGATGGTCGAGCAACTGGCCAATGGCGCGAGCCACCGGGTCGGGCATGTCTTCGCTGACACCATAGGCGTCGAAGCCGATTTTCTCGGCCATGGCCTTGCGCTTGGCTTCTTGCTCGTCGCCGACTTCGGGCTTGACGATGATGCGACCCGGAATACCCACCACGGTTGCGCCAGGCGGCACAGCCTTGGTCACCACCGCATTCGAGCCCACCTTGGCACCGGCGCCGACGGTGAATGGGCCGAGCACCTTGGCGCCCGCCCCTACCACCACGCCATTTTCCAGCGTTGGGTGACGCTTGCCTTTGTTCCAGCTGGTGCCGCCCAGGGTCACACCCTGATAAAGCGTCACGTCATCGCCAATCTCGGCAGTCTCGCCGATCACAATGCCCATGCCATGGTCGATAAAAAAGCGACGACCGACCTTGGCCCCTGGGTGAATCTCGATCCCGGTCAACCAGCGACCGAAGTTCGACACCACGCGCGCCAGCCACTTCCAACCCATGCCCCACAGGGCGCCGGACAGGCGATGGATCCAGATCGCATGCATGCCCGGGTAGCAGGTCAGCACTTCAAAGGCATTGCGCGCCGCCGGGTCACGGTGGAAAACACTTTGGATATCTTCTCGCAAACGCTCGAACATTTTTAATCCTTCCGCTTAAGAAGCTCGCCACGGGCCGCTTTCTGGGTTTCCGTGAGGATGCCACGCAATATATTCATTTCTGCCCGGCTGACCGAGCTGCGCCCGTACAGGCGGCGCAGGCGCGCCATCAAGTGCCGTGGTTTTTCCGGATCGAGGAATTCGATGGCCACCAGGGTTTGTTCCAGGTGCTCATAAAACCGCTCCAGCTCGTCCATCGTGGCCAACTCGCCACTTTTGGTCGACGCCACTTCATCCTTCTCGACCTTGCTCGGCTGCCCTTCAGCGGCCAGCCAGGCCATGCGCACTTCGTAACTCAACACCTGCACCGCTGCCCCGAGGTTCAGCGAACTGAAGGCAGGGTCTGATGGAATGTGCACGTGGTAATGACATCGCTGCAGCTCTTCATTGGTGAGGCCGGAGTCTTCACGGCCAAACACCAGGGCGATTTCAGCGCCGCCGGCCGCCTCTTCCACCACTTTGGTGCCGCATTCGCGCGGATCCAGCAGCGGCCAGGGGATGCGCCGGTCGCGCGCACTGGTGCCGAGTACCAGGTTGCAGCCGACCAGGGCGTCTTCCAGGGTGGCGACGACCTGGGCTTTTTCCAGGATGTCATTGGCGCCGGACGCACGGGCATCAGCCTCGTGGTGCGGGAACAGACGCGGTTCGACCAGCACCAGGCGCGTCAGCCCCATGTTCTTCATGGCTCGCGCCACCCCGCCGATGTTGCCGGGATGACTGGTATTGACCAAGACGACACGAATGTTTTGCAGCAAGGGAGGCGCTCTCGGACACGGGAAAGGGGAGCAAATCTTACAGAACAGCCTAAGGTTATGCCATGAAAGCTAACGTCGTCCTTCACCTGAAGAAAGTTTCTGCTAGAATGCTCGGCTTTCTTTAACAACCTTAGGTGACACATCCATGCAGCCCATGCTGAATATCGCGCTGCGCGCCGCCCGCAGCGCCAGTGAATTGATCTTCCGCTCCATCGAGCGCCTGGATACCATCAAGGTCGACGAAAAAGACGCCAAGGATTACGTATCCGAGGTGGATCGCGCCGCCGAACAGAAAATCATCGACGCTCTGCGCAAGGCCTACCCTACCCACGGCATCCTCGGTGAAGAAACCGGTATGCACAAAGGCAGCGGCGAAGGCGAAGACTACCTGTGGATCATCGACCCACTGGATGGCACCACCAACTTCCTGCGCGGCATCCCGCACTTTGCCGTGAGCATCGCGTGCAAATACCGTGGCCGCCTGGAACACGCCGTTGTGCTGGACCCCGTCCGCCAGGAAGAATTCACCGCCAGCCGTGGCCGTGGCGCCCAACTCAATGGTCGCCGCCTGCGCGTCAGCGGTCGTACCAGCCTGGACGGCGCCCTGCTGGGTACCGGCTTCCCGTTCCGTGACGACCAGATGGACAACCTGGAAAACTACCTGGGCATGTTCCGCGCCCTGGTTGGCCAGACCGCCGGCATCCGTCGCGCTGGCGCAGCAAGCCTGGACCTGGCGTACGTAGCTGCCGGTCGTTTTGATGCGTTCTGGGAGTCGGGCCTGTCCGAGTGGGACATGGCTGCAGGCGCGCTGCTGATCCAGGAAGCAGGCGGCTTGGTGAGCGACTTCACCGGCGGTCACGACTTCCTTGAAAAAGGCCACGTGGTTGCCGGCAACACCAAATGCTTCAAGGCAGTACTGACGGCGATCCAGCCGCACCTGCCAGCTTCGCTGAAGCGCTAAGCGAGCAGGCACAAAAAAGCACCCCGAGGGGTGCTTTTTTTATGCCTGGGATTTGAGGTTTGCCGCGACTCCAGCAACAACACAAATCAATTGTGGGAGGGGACTTGCCCCCGATTGCAGTGGGTCAGCACCTAACAAGCTGACTGATCCACCGCTATCGGGGGCAAGCCCCCTCCCACATTTTGAACTCACATAATTTTTTGCATCTGTACCAGGCTTGAGATTACTGCTGGTTCTGGCCCAGCACCAAGCGGCCTTCCTTGTCGACCGGAATCTGGCCGCCTGGATCACGGTCCATACGCACCGAGCCTTCCTTGCCATCCAAGGTGTACCGCACGTCATAACCGACAACCTTGTCGCTGATGTCGTTGACGGTGTTACAACGGGTTTGCGTGGTGGTGTAGGTATCGCGGTTCTGCATACCTTCCTGAACCTTGTTACCGGCATAACCGCCACCGACCGCACCGGCTACGGTAGCCAGCTTCTTACCGTTACCGCCACCGACCTGGTTACCCAATAGGCCACCGGCCAGTGCACCGACCACCGTACCGACGATCTGGTGCTGATCCTGCACGGGCTTCTGCCGAGTCACGGCGACGTCCTTGCAGACCTCACGCGGCGTTTTAATCTGGGTTTTCACCGGCTGCACCGCCAGCACTTGCGCATACTCAGGGCCGCTTTTTACCAGGCTGTAGGTGGCAACAGCACCCCCGGCAGTCACACCGACAGCACCCAATACCGCACCAACCAGTAACGACTTGTTCACGTTGAACCTCCTGACCATCACAAACGGACCGAACGATCCGCGCTATACCCAGCCTTGGAGCAAAAAAAAAGGCACGAGTTCAATCCTCGTGCCTTCTTTGTAACAGCAAGTCAACGACACCCCATCAAGGGCGGTCGTCGACCTCCTTGCCGGTAGCGGCAGGAGGGATCAAGTCTTCGCTGCTGAGGTTCAGCCAGATCAGCACCACGTTGGCGATGTAGATCGACGAGTAGGTACCCGCCAGCACGCCGATAAACAGCGCCAGGGAGAAGCCCCACAGGTTGTCGCCACCGAAGATCATCAGTGCCGCAATCGCCAGCAAGGTGGAGATCGACGTCGCCATGGTCCGCAGCAGGGTCTGGGTGGTGGAGATGTTGATGTTCTCGACCAACGTTGCCTTGCGCAGTACCCGGAAGTTCTCACGAACCCGGTCGAATACCACGATGGTGTCGTTGAGGGAGTAACCAATGATCGCCAGCACCGCCGCCAGTACGGTCAGGTCGAAGGTAATCTGGAAATACGCCAGGATACCCACGGTCACGATCACGTCGTGGATCAGCGACACAATGGCGCCGACACCGAACTTCCACTGAAAGCGGAACGCCAGGTAGATCATGATGCCGACCAGCGCCATCAGCATGCCGAGGCCGCCCTGGTCGCGCAGCTCTTCACCGACTTGCGGGCCCACGAACTCGACGCGCTTGACCGACGCTGGGTTGTCGCCGCCGACCTTCTGCAAAGCCTCGGCAACCTGGTGACCCAGTTGCGGGTCTTCGCCAGGCATACGCACCAGCAGGTCGGTGGTGGCACCGAAGCTCTGCACCACGGCCTCGTGGTAGCCGGCCTTGACCAGCTCGCTGCGCACCAGGGTAACGTCGGCCGGCTTCTCGTAGGTCAGCTCGATGAGCGTACCGCCGGTGAAGTCCAGCCCGTAGTTCAGGCCCTTATGGAACCAGCTGAACAACGCCAGAACGGTAAGGAGCACGGTGACGCCGAACGCAATGTTGCGAACGCCCATGAAGTTGATTGTACGTAACATGGCAGCCCCTTAAATCCACAACTTCTTGAAGTCACGCCCGCCAAAGATCAGGTTGACCATTGCGCGGGTCACCATGATGGCCGTGAACATCGAGGTAAAGATACCGAGGGACATGGTTACCGCAAAACCTTTGACCGGGCCGGTGCCCATGGCAAAGAGAATCCCGCCGACCAGCAATGTGGTCAGGTTGGAGTCGAGAATCGCGGTAAATGCCCGGCCGAAGCCTTCGTTGATTGCGCGCTGTACGGTCATGCCCGCGGCGATCTCTTCACGAATCCGCGAGAAGATCAGTACGTTGGCGTCCACCGCCATACCCATGGTGAGTACGATACCGGCGATGCCTGGCAGGGTCAGCGTAGCGCCCAGCAGCGACATCAAGGCCAGCAGCATCACCATGTTGCCCGCCAGGGCCACGGTGGCGATGATGCCGAAGAAGCGATAGATGGCGATGATGAACAGCGACACAAACAGCATGCCCCACAAGGCGGCATCGACACCCTTGGTGATGTTGTCCGCACCCAGGCTCGGGCCGATGGTACGTTCTTCAGCGAAGTACATCGGCGCAGCCAGGCCGCCAGCACGCAGCAGCAAGGCCAGTTCCGAGGACTCGCCCTGGCCGTTCAGGCCAGTGATACGGAATTGAGCACCCAGCGGCGACTGGATGGTCGCCAGGCTGATGATCTTCTTCTCTTCCTTGAAGGTCTGTACCGGCACGTCTTTCTCGACGCCGTTGACCATCTGCTTGGTGTAGGTGGTCACCGGGCGTTGCTCGATGAAGATCACCGCCATGCTACGACCGACGTTGCTGCGCGTGGCGCGGCTCATCAGTTCGCCGCCATGGCCATCCAGGCGGATGTTCACTTCAGGTGTACCGTGCTCGCCGAAACCGGCCTTGGCGTCAGTTACCTGGTCACCGGTGATGATCAAGCCACGCTCGATCAACGCGGGAGGACGGTTGCCTTCACGGAACTCAAACTCTTCGGAAGTGGCGCGGGTAGCCCCCGGCTCAGCCGCCAAGCGGAATTCCAGGTTGGCGGTTTTACCGAGGATACGCTTGGCTTCAGCGGTGTCCTGTACGCCCGGCAGCTCAACCACGATGCGGTTGGCGCCCTGACGCTGAACGATCGGCTCGGCCACACCCAGCTCGTTGACGCGGTTACGAACCGTGGTCAAGTTCTGCTTGATCGAGTATTCACGGATTTCCGCGATCTTCGCCGGGCTCATCGCCAGACGCAGTACAGCCTGGCCATTGAGGTCAGCCGGGACGATATCGAAATCGTTGAAGTTCTTGCGGATCAGCGCACGGGCCTGTTCGCGGGAAGCTTCGTCAGCGAAGCCCAGCTGGATGGCACCGTTGAGCTGCGGCAGGCTGCGATAACGCAGCTTCTCTTTACGCAGCAGGCTCTTCACGTCGCCTTCGTAGACTTTCAGGCGCGCGTCTAGGGCTTTGTCCATGTCGACTTCCAGCAGGAAGTGCACACCACCGGACAAGTCCAGACCCAGCTTCATCGGGTGCGCGCCAATGCTGCGCAGCCAGGCGGGTGTGGTCTGTGCCAGGTTGAGCGCGACCACATAGTCGTCACCCATGGCCTTGCGCACGACATCTTTGGCCGGCAATTGGTCTTCTTGCTTGGTCAGGCGCAACAAGCCGCCCTTCGCATCAGCTGCCAATGTTGCCGCTTTAACCTGGATACCGGCATCGGTCAGCGCTTTGCTCGCGCGTTCCAGGTCAGCCTGATTGACTTGCAGCGAAGTGCTGGCGCCCGTGATCTGGATCGCAGGGTCATCAGGATAGAGATTGGGAGCGGAATAAATAAAACCGATCGCCAGCACCGCCAGGATCAGTACGTATTTCCACAGAGGGTATTTGTTCAGCATCACGCCGCCCGCTTATAACGCGGGGCGCCTTGCGCGCCCCGTCGATTGGTAAAGGTTGTTACTTAGATCGCTTTCAGCGTGCCTTTAGGCAGCGTGGCGGCGATGGCGCCTTTCTGGAACTTCATTTCGACGGTGTCGGAGACTTCCAGCACCACGAAAGCATCGGAAACCTTGGTGATCTTGCCGGCGATGCCGCCGGTGGTCACAACTTCGTCACCTTTCTGCAGGCTGCCCAGCAGGTTTTTCTGCTCTTTGGCGCGCTTGGCCTGTGGACGCCAGATCATCAGGTAGAAGATGACCAGGAAACCGACCAGGAAAATCCACTCGAAACCACCGCCCATAGGGCCGGCAGCAGCAGGCGCAGCGGCATCAGCCATGGCGTTAGAGATAAAAAAGCTCATTTAGCACTCCAGTTGCAAATAGTGAATCTTAGGGTCGGAAAACTCAGTCCAAGGGCGGCACAGGGAGCCCGCGCTTGGCATAGAAGGCATCGACGAAGGCGGCCAATGTACCCTGTTGAATAGCCTCGCGCAAACCAGCCATCAGGACTTGGTAGTGACGCAAATTGTGGATGGTATTCAACATGCTACCCAGCATTTCCCCGCACTTGTCCAGATGGTGCAGATAAGCACGGGAGAAGTTCTGGCAGGTGTAGCAGTCACAGGTGGGATCCAGCGGCGAATCATCATGGCGATGGAACGCGTTACGGATCTTCAGCACGCCTGTATCGATGAACAGATGCCCATTGCGGGCATTACGGGTTGGCATCACGCAATCGAACATGTCCACACCGCGGCGCACACCCTCTACGAGATCTTCCGGTTTGCCAACGCCCATAAGGTAACGAGGTTTGTCAGCAGGCATCAGGCCCGGCAGGTAATCCAGCACCTTGATCATCTCGTGCTTGGGCTCGCCCACCGACAGACCGCCGATGGCCAGGCCGTCAAAACCGATTTTGTCGAGGCCTTCCAACGAGCGTTTACGCAAGCTTTCGTGCATACCGCCCTGGACGATACCGAACAGCGCCGCCGTGTTATCGCCATGGGCGTTCTTCGAACGCTGGGCCCAACGCAGGGACAACTCCATGGAAATCCGCGCCACGTCTTCGTCAGCCGGGTACGGCGTGCACTCGTCGAAAATCATCACGATGTCGGAGCCCAGGTCGCGCTGCACCTGCATCGACTCTTCCGGGCCCATGAACACCTTGGAACCGTCCACCGGCGAGGCGAAGGTCACGCCCTCCTCCTTGATCTTGCGCATGGCACCCAGGCTGAACACCTGGAAACCACCCGAGTCCGTCAGGATCGGGCCTTGCCACTTCATGAAGTCATGCAGGTCGCCATGCTTCTTGATCACTTCCGTGCCCGGGCGCAGCCACAGGTGGAAGGTGTTGCCGAGGATGATCTCGGCGCCGGTGGCGACAATGTCGCGCGGCAGCATGCCTTTGACAGTGCCGTAAGTGCCCACGGGCATGAACGCCGGGGTCTCGACGGTGCCGCGCGGGAACGTCAGGCGACCACGACGGGCTTTGCCGTCAGTGGCGAGCAATTCAAACGACATACGACTCATAGTTGTTCCTCTGGGCCGCGTGGCGCCGGATTACGGGTGATAAACATCGCATCACCGTAGCTGAAAAAACGGTACCCATTGTCGATGGCGGCTTGATAAGCGGCCATGGTCTCGGGATAACCGGCAAATGCCGACACCAGCATCAACAGCGTGGATTCCGGCAAATGGAAGTTGGTGACCAGGCAATCGACCACATGGAACGGCCGGCCTGGGTAGATAAAGATATCGGTGTCGCCACTGAACGGCTTGAGCACGCCATCACGCGCCGCACTCTCCAGCGAGCGCACGCTGGTGGTACCCACCGCAACCACCCGCCCGCCGCGCGCCTTGCACGCTTCAACCGCGTCCACGACGTCCTGGCTGACTTCCAGCCACTCGCTGTGCATATGGTGGTCTTCGATGTTATCCACACGCACCGGCTGAAACGTGCCGGCCCCCACGTGCAGGGTCACATAGGCGGTCTCGACCCCCTTGGCCGCAATCGCATCCAGCAGCGGCTGGTCGAAATGCAGCCCGGCAGTCGGTGCGGCGACGGCCCCCAGACGCTGGGAGTACACCGTCTGATAGCGCTCGCGGTCCGAGTCTTCGTCGGGGCGGTCTATATAAGGAGGCAACGGCATATGGCCGACGCGCTCCAGCAACGGCAACACCTCTTCGGCGAACTTGAGCTCGAACAGCGCATCATGCCGCGCCACCATCTCGGCTTCGCCACCGCCATCGATCAAGATCGAAGAGCCCGGTTTCGGCGACTTGCTGGAGCGCACATGGGCCAGCACACGATGGCTGTCCAGCACCCGCTCCACCAGAATTTCCAGCTTGCCGCCGGAAGCTTTCTGGCCAAACAGCCGCGCCGGAATCACCCGGGTATTGTTGAACACCATCAAGTCGCCTGGGCGCAAATGCTCAAGCAAATCAGTGAATTGACGGTGTGCGAGGGCACCGCTCACCCCGTCCAGGGTCAGCAGTCGACTGGCGCGACGCTCGGCCAAAGGGTGGCGAGCGATCAGCGAATCAGGGAGCTCAAAAGTAAAGTCAGCAACGCGCATGATGGGGTTCGTCTAGCAGGGCCGGGAAGTCTAGCGGAAATAGTCAAAATTGACCATGAAACGTGATTGACCAACGGTAATCTCATCTCTATACTTCGCCGCCATTGAGCCCTGATGGCGGAATTGGTAGACGCGGCGGATTCAAAATCCGTTTTCGAAAGGAGTGGGAGTTCGAGTCTCCCTCGGGGCACCATATAGCAGTATCTGAAAGTCTCTACCAGACTCTCAGCAGCAGAGAAACCGGCCACTTGAGCCGGTTTTTTTGTGTCTGGCTATCTACCTCTGTATCCCCTTATCCGTTGTATCCCTGTATCCCTGCTTGTATCCTGAGAAAAATACCGAACTTTGGGATACAAGGATGAAGCGCGCAGATATCAAGCGCCGCCCTCTCGCAGACACAACGCTTGCAGGGCTGGAGCCGGAGTCAAAGGAATACCGGGAGCTAGACGGAAACGGCCTCTACTTCAGGGTCAAACCTGATGGTGGTAAATCCTGGCAGCTACGCTACAAACGTCCGGCGGGCAATTGGGCTTGGATGGGGCTCGGGGGTTACCCAGAGGTCAGTGGTGCGCTGGCAAGAGACAAAGCTGCCAATCTACGCAAAGTAGTGAGTAGCGGCGCCGATCCCCTTGAGCAGAAACGATCCGCTAAAGCTGCAATCGATGCGGCCAAGGCCCGAACGTTTCGAGCTGCCGCTGAAGCTTGGCTCAAGGCAAAAGAAGAAAAGGGCCTCGCACCCTCTACCCTTCACAAAATCCGCACCTACCTCGACAAGGACATACTTCCGGCATTGGGAGATAAGCCCCTCGACGAAATCACCCGCACCGACTGTGCAGATCTCCAGTCATCCCTAGAAGCTAGAGACGCTCACAACGTCGCGGAAAAGTGCCGCACCTGGATCAACCAAATCTTCGGTCGAGCAATTGGTTTAGGACTCACCGAAAACGATCCGGGCAGCCGCCTTCGCGACATTGCTGCCCAGGCACCCAAGACTCAGCAGCATCCACACTTGCTGGAGCCTGAACTGGCTGAATTCCTCCAAGCACTCAAAAACACTCCGAGCAGACTGACGGCACGCACCGCCGCATGGCTTTGTATCTGGACGGCGTCCCGCCCAGGCATGGTCCGCTTGGCTGAATGGAAAGAGTTCGACCTTGAGAAGGCCATTTGGACGACACCTGCTGCCAAGATGAAGATGCGCCGGGATTTTGTATGCCCGCTTCCCCTGCAAGCTGTTACAGCGCTTAGGGATCTGCACTGTTTAACGGGACGGGGTCGCTGGCTTTTCCCCGGCGTCGGAGCAAAGAACCCAACCATCAGCGAAAACACAATCAACAAAGTCTTCGCTACCATCGGCTACAAAGGTCGCCTAGTAGGGCACGGTACTCGACACACCGCGAGCACGTTACTTCGAGAAAATGGCTGGCCGAAGGAACATGTTGAAGCGCAGTTGGCTCACAAAGAGGAAGGCATCTCGGGGGTATACAACAAGGCCCAATACTTTGAGCAACGCGTAAAAATGATGCAGTGGTACGCCGATCATCTCGATTCCCTAGAGGCCGGCAATGTAGTGCAAGGTCAATTTGGGAAGGCAGTGTGAAGCCGTTAGCCCTATACCCCTTCAGAAATGGTGTTACGGGTGTTACGCGCGTTACGAATACCATTAACCAATTGTTTTTATTGAAGATATTTGGCGTTACACGCACTGCAAAACTTCTGCGCACCTCGTGTTACATCGAGCAGTCGTGTTACAGAAAGGCCACGCCCTCAACCCTGCTGGCATTGGCGCCTCCACCTGCAAATCGCTGTAACAGCCTACCGGCTTCGGGGCGGCGGGGAGATCTAAATGGACTCTGAGCGGGGCATCGAGGCAGAAGAGCTCGAACTCGAAATCGCAGGTTTCGACGTAACGTGCCTGGTGTGGGATCAGGACGACGTCGAGGCAGCCGTTCGCAGTCTTGCGCTGTTTCCGCAGTTCAAAGAACACTTCAAAGGTGCCTTCGATCTGATCAACACCGCCACATCGTTCTGGCTTGAGGAGGGTTCCTACTCCCCAGGTGCAGAATTGATCACACGAACCCTTTACTCCGTACGTGATGCCATCTACGACCATGCCGACTCTGCGGAAGCAGGCTCATTGCCAAGCGTGATTCGATGGGTCCTTCGGGTCAGCTGTTCCGCAGCAGATTCACAGCTCGTGGCTACCTACGCCCTGGTACTTGGAACACAGGCCGTTGAGACGCTCGCAAATTGGCTATTCGACCTTGAACTCGCGACCTACGACATTGATGCAGACCTGATAGAGCAACTGAGACATGACTCACCACGCCAGTACCTTGCCCTGATCGAAAAAGAGCGGGACCGCAGCAGCGGGAATGAGATCAGGGCACGAGAAGAATTCGCGACGTTACTAGGCGAGGCGAACCAGGCGTTGTTGATGGCGAGTCTTTATCGCCAAGTGGAACAGATGGATGTGTTTAAAAAAGGCTTCAATACATCAAGCCTGATGCATCGAGTTCTCGACGACGCATTTTCGACAAAGGCGACGAAGAGGGGCCAGGAAGCAGGCAATGGGAACCGCAATCCCAGCTCAGCGATAAAAACCGCTGCTATGGATAGGCGAACAAAAATCAAGGCAGCCGCAGAGCAAATCATCAGTGGTCGGAAAAGTGAAAAGCGCAGTCTCACAGATGCTGAACTGACCAATCTGCTTTTCGATCAGGCGGGCAACGGAACAAAAAAAACCATTCGAGAGCACTTGACCGCTCTGGGCCTTAGACCTCTGAAATAAAAGGGAGCAGACACAGTCCACTCCCCCTCCCCTGCGTAGCGTATGACCCGTTATCTCAATTAACAAAGGGTTAGCTCGCTATGACTACCGTATTAAAAGCAATTCCCTCACATGATCCCTCCATGACGCTTATCCGCATGCCCGAGGTCATTTCAATCGTTGGGCTCGCACGCCCGACTATCTACAAGCTGATGCGTCAACCTGAAAGCGGATTCCCGTTGCCGGTGAAGCTGAGTAACAGCAATGCCCGAAGCGCTCCGGTTGCGTGGGTATTGGGGGAAGTGCAGGCATGGACACGGGCACGCATCGCAGCCCGCGATCAGGTGGCAGCATGAAAAGTCGTGTTGCTAACAAGGCCATCTTGCAGCCCTTTTCTGTACTCAGAAAAGTCGGGTTCTCATCACGCGGTATGCAGCGTTTTGAGCGTTACCGCACGGAGCAAAAACGCCTTAACCGGGACGTCATGGTGATGCGATGGAGAGATGGCATCTGGTGCGCATTGTCAGTTCCCTGCCAAGCCCCTCAAGCAATCATCGTCGACGAAGGCCAACAAGTCGACGCCTACGAGGATGCACGCGCCTGCCTCGAAGGCGACCTGTTGCCCTTTGTTTCCCTGCGCTGGGACGTCCATGCCTGAAACGAAAACGCCCCCGGCGGCAACCGGAGGCGTTGAGGTAAATCTACATGCCTAATCAATTTATGCCCCATCGAAAAAATCCGCAAGCGATCCGCACGGTTGCACTTTCAAAAAACGGGCGTTACTCTCTGACCGTCGTTGCAAATTCAACGACCGGGTTTAGCGGCCCGAGCACATACAGGCGCACAAGCGCTTCCGACTCGATTGCATGCGCTTTTTTTGTGCCTGCGACTCTCGTTTATGGTGGCTGTGCGTGGGAGACCTTCGGGTCTGCCGGGGTCCTGTATGCCCGGTCCGCTAACCCGCGCACAGCTGCCACCCTAATTCGTTTAGCGGCGAACCGTGGCAGCTCCTCACATACAGGAGCTTCATCAGATGCACGCCCTCAATCCATCCAAAATTCGCGCCGCCGCTCATCGAGCAATGGCTCTCGCCGCTTTACACGCCAACTCCAGCCTCGCTACACGTCTCTCCCGTTACAACGCCCATATGTCCAAGGCTCGTGCCCTCGAAGCCGCAGGAGGTGCCCAATGAGCATGCTCCCAGGCTTTGCACTACCCGAGGATCTACTCTGCGTCAGCCAAGACGCCGAAGCCGGTCTGCCCATCGACGCCATCACCTGTGCGCTCGACCGCGCCAATTCAGTTCTCATGCTGCTCGAGGATCACCTAGACGGCGATAAACCGCTACTCTCCAACCGCGTGCTGTCATCTGTTATTTGGGACGTGCGTGGCACCTTGGGCTTGATCAAAACACTCACCATGTACGGTGATGCCTCTTCTGTGCCGATGGGTCAGAAAGGCGGTGCGCTATGACCCACTCCGGCACGCTTGGACGCTCCGAGTTTTCCCCTGCCAACGGTAACGGCCAAAACCTGTTTCGGGTGAATGCCGGTATCCCGCTGGAGGACGCACTTGAAGCCGTCTCTCAGATTCTGCACCACGCCAACCAACTGATCCTCGACGCCGCCATCAGCGATGCGGGCGAGCGTTTTAGTTGGCCCGCGTTCTACCTCGGCGAGATGGCGAAGGCGCTGATCGACGACGTGAACGAGGCGTTGCTTGAGTCGAGGACCGCACCATGACTCAGCGCACCGGCAGCACATCAAAACGCCCGAGCTTCGCTGACGTAAAAAGCGCCGCTCTGAAGAACATCGACCGCGTCCTTACTCACTGGCTGCCAAACGGCAAACGTGTTGATGGCGGCAAGGAATACACAGCACCTAATCCAACGCGCACGGACAAACGAGCAGGCTCGCTCAAGGTCAATTTGAGCAAAGGCACCTGGGCGGATTTTGCCACCGGCGATAAGGGCGGTGACCTGATCGACCTGGTGCGCTACATCGACGGCGGCACGGACGTTGATGCCTGCAAAAAGCTGGCGGATCTGCTCAACGTTTCCGCAGGATCTGCAACCACCAAAAGCGCACCGACGAAAAGCGCAGTGCCTGAGTGGGTCGCGATTCAGCCGATCCCGGCCGAGGCCATGAACAAGTGCCCAGCTAAGCACCGACAACACGGCGCCCCTTCCAAGGTGTGGATCTATCGCGATGCAAAGGGCCAGCCGGTCATGGCGCTGTATCGCTTCGACCTGGGCCCAGATGAAGACGGCAAACCGCGAAAGGTCTTTGCGCCGTTGACCTGGTGCAAACGCTCCGATGTACAAACCACACAATGGCGCTGGCAAGGGTTGCCGGAACCTCGGCCACTGCTGCGCCTAGATGAGCTCGCACAGCGCTCCGACGCACCTGTGGTGTTGTGTGAAGGCGAAAAGGCCGCTGACGCGGCTGCTGAACTTATGCCTGAACACGTGGCCACTTGCTGGCCGAACGGTTCCAACTCTTGGCACAAGGCCGACCTGACGCAACTCAAAGGGCGCACGGTGGTGCTGTGGCCGGATAACGATGCCAGCGGTAAAACCTGCATGGACGCCATCGAGCTCAAGTTGATTGAGCTGGGCGCCGCTTCGGTACAACGAATCTCGCTCGACGTGTTCAAGCTCAAGCCCAGCAACAAAGGCGCTAAGCCGACACTCGTCAAAGGCGGAAAATGGGCAGACGGCGACGATGCAGCGGACGCGATAGCTAAAGGTTGGACCGCTGACCACGTCGCCGAGCTGGTGCATAGCGGTGAGCTTTTCGGCAGTGCCGATAAGCCAACTGAACCCCAAGAACAGAAGGCCAAGGCGCCCGCCAAACGCCCAGCGAAATCGAAAAATGATCTGTTGCCGGGCGGCTTTCGCCTGACGCCCGATGGGGTATTTTACTCCGGCGACGATGGCGAGGCGCGTCCTGTGTGTTCGCCTCTCGAAATCATCGCTCGCACTCGCGACGACAAGGGCCACAACTGGGGTTTGTTGGTCGAGTTCGATGACCCGGACGGCGCCAAAAAGCGTTGGAACATTCCGGCCCGAACCATGACCGGAGACTTCGGCAAGGATGTACTCGGCCCACTGGTCGACATGGGCCTGCGCCTTGCCGGAAGCCGATCAGGGCGCAACGCACGCAATGACCTGCAGAGTTACCTCGGCGGCTTCGATAGCGCCCAGCGCGCACGATTGGTGACACGCTTGGGCTGGCACGACAATGCGTTCCTATTGCCCGAACAGCAGATCGGCTCACACTCCGAGCACCTGTATTTTTATGAAGCCGGTGCCCAACTGCCACCGATCAGCGAGGCCGGCTCTCTGGAGCAATGGCAGCAACAAATCGGCGCGCTGTGCGTTGGCAACCACCGCTTAGCGTTTGTCGTCTCTGTGGCCTTTGCAGGCCCACTGTTGAATATGCTCGGACATGAGTCGGGCGGCTTCCACCTCTACGGCGACAGCTCCGGCGGCAAGACCACTCACTTGCAAGTCGCAGCCTCGGTTTATGGTGGGCCTCGTCTGGTGCGCTCGTGGCGCTCCACGGATAACGCCCTGGAGTCCATCGCCGCCGCACACTCAGACGGTCTCCTGGTACTGGATGAAATCGGCATGTGCGACCCGCGCATTATTGGCGAGACGGTGTACATGCTCGGCAACGGCACCGGCAAGGCCCGGGCGAATGATCGAGGACAAGCGGGCCGACAGGTGCAGGAGTGGCGCTTGCTGTTTCTCTCGACCGGCGAGAAGACGTTGGCGCAGCACATGGCGGATGCAAACAAGGAGCTGAAAGCCGGTATGGAGGTGCGCATGCTCGCCGTGCCAGCGGATGCCAGCAAAGGCCTCGGCATGTTCGATGTGCTGAATGGTTTTGAGGACGCTGCCGCCCTCTCCGATGCGCTCAAGGCCCGAGTAGCCAAATATTACGGCACGCCCCTCACCGCTTTCCTGCACGCACTGTGTGCGCCTGGGGAAATGCTCAGGTGGACAGTGATCGTGCGCCGCACGGTGGAACAGTTCATCACCCAAAACCTACCAGCCTCGGCCAGTGGTCAGGCGCAGCGTGCCGCCCTTCGCTTCGGCCTCGCCGCCGCCGCCGGAGAGTTGGCTACCGCCTTTGGTGTTACCGGCTGGCCGGATGGCACAGCCACGACCGCCGCTCGGGTGTGTCTGCATGCGTGGCTGGCCGAACGCGGCGGCGCCGGAAACTTCGAGGGCGATGCGATCTTGGCGCGGCTGCGCCAGGTCATCGAGCGGTTTGGAGAAAGCCGCTTTACCCGCTGGGAATCTGCCGCCGCCAAGCTCGATGAGCACGGGCCGCGCACGATTGATCGGTTGGGCTTTCGCAAGACGCTGGAACACGGCATGGGCGACGCCCTGCACACCACCAACACCTATTACGTACTGCCTGAAGCCTGGAGGACCGAGATATTCAAAGGCATGAACATCAGTGCGGTGAACAAGGAGTTGCTGCAACGCGGCGTGCTTGAGCCGGGTAGTGACGGCAAGGCCTACAGCTTGATCCGTCTGCCCGGGTTAGGGCCCCAGCGCTGCTACGTGGTGAAAACCGTTCCAGGAACGGATGAAGGCGAGGCAAAGGCCGCCTGACGGCATGCCTGCTGATCGAGGTAGCGCCGGCTCATTCCCGGCCTCGCCAGCCGTTCGACAACCATCCCTATCAACCGCAGTGCCCAGGACAATACAGATGAACACTATCCAAGAACTGAAAGACCGCCGCGACACACTGACCCTCGAAATGGAGAGCATTCAGCGCGACCTGGCGCCCTTCGAAGAAGCGCTGGTGAGCCCAGAGGTTATCCAGCAAGGCCGTCAACGCGCAGTGCAAGATGAAATCAACGATCACAAAAGACGCATCGACTCGCGAGGTCTTGAGATCTATCACCTGAATCAAAAGATTGATCGCCTCGAAGCACTGGCGAACCGTGAGAGCTTGGCTGCGGACTACATTAGCGCCATGGCGACCTGGAAAGCCGACGAGATGGAACTCAACGAAAAGCGCACCAGTATCGAGACCCGGTTGCAGCAGGTCCGCCAGAGCGATCAGGAGGACATGGCAAAAGCTCGACAAGCTGAAACGGACGCAGCAACCGCCTATGCGCAGGCTGTCGCCTGGGGCGATGTGGAGGGCGAGAAAGCCGCTAACGCAGAAGCTCAAAAGGCAGCAAAAAACCTCACAACTGCTGTTGAGCATCACCGCCGCCAACAACTGCTGATCACCGCTCTGGAACAAGAGCTGGTGACAATAGATCTGCACATCACAGAGGCACAAACAGAACGCGCCAAAATCGAGAACAACGCGGCTCACCTGGCGAACACTGTGCTGGAAGAACAGTGGAACGAGGCTGCGAAAGCACTGCTGGAGACCGGCGGCAAGCTGTGGGCTGCACGCAACCTGATTAGTCGTGACCCGGTTGCACTGATGAAGTTGGATATCCCTGAACAGGGCGAGCACTTTGGAAGCTGGACTTGGCGAGAACTCGTAGATCGATCGCGCCAACACAGCCTTATTGACCTACTGGCAGCCTAACCTGAATCCTCCCCGAAGCAACAGGCGAGGGTCGGCTGCTTCGGGCCTACCATCGGTCCAAACATGAACAAACCACCACAGAACAGCGTACAAACGCCTGATTATCTAAAGGCCCGAAAGCTCCATTTGAACGGGATCATTCTCACCATGGCCAATACAAAAAAACTCAATTCAAGAGCAAACACCGCCAGTAACGTCGAGAGTCTCACGATTGATGCAATCAAAACAGAGCTCAATTTCATCGACCTTCAGCTCAAAAGAAGGGGCGGATAACGACGAAGTGGAAGCCTAAAAAACCTCCGTATCGCTAGATCCACCCCTTGCAAATAAGGACTCACACCTTTTCGGTTCGCGGTCTACAGCGGCCTAGACTTATGAGCACTTTCCTCCGAAAGCGGTGCTTCGCATCAGTGAGCCGCGTCATTTATGTCTACAGCCCGCGACTCCAATAAACATACGGTCAAACAACTCAAGCAATAAGAGACTTAAGATAGTCACTAAAAAAATAAGAAGCCCGATGAACCTGATGAAAGACCACCAACAGTTGATCTTTCACTATATGGCTTCCGGCAAAGATCGCACAGATTTTGCAAATGACTAATAATCTACCTTAGAAGCTTTTTTTGCTGGCCACAGTCTCAGCGACCGGTCATTAAGCCTGAGGCCAACAAGAACAGACCTGACACCGTTAGAGGGGTTATAACTTTGTGAAGACTTATATTTATGAAGTGTCACGACAAAAACAAGTTGTCTGTTTAGGCGGGCCAAAGCTCCATCAAGCCAATCATTTGAAGCCCATAAAATCTCACCATCTTCATGGTGATGCGCTTGTCGATGATCAGGATCAGGCGCCCAGCGGCCCCAAACTTGGCTTCTCAACGCGATGCTTCCATCCCCTACGCGCCATTCTCCACTTAGTGGCTCATTCATCAACCCTAAATATCTCGTAAGCTCTATCCCAAGACGTGGCCGTCCTCCCGGGCCCGTAGCAGCGATTTCCTCGCCCTCGTCAATACCGAGATTTTGCATGTCGGGTGCCCACACAAATGGATCGAATGGATTCTTACGCCGAGATCGACCGTCATAGTATCCGTCATCCCAAAACTGTGGCAGCCAAATGTCATGACTGGCTCTTTTCGAGAAAGCAACGCATTTGGGCGATGCACCCTTTTGCTCGACTAGCGCAGTTGAGATCGTTACAGATACTCCATCAGGAGATGACCAACGACCGTACACTGGAAACATATCTGCGCTAGAACCAGATACGAGACCTAATTTCTGCAACAACGTCTCTTGATCTAATAACGCGTCTTGTCGACTGATTTGATTACCTAATAAATCTTCTTTGGCTTGCTGCGGGAGTGGATCCTTATGATCAGACAACCACGAGCCATCGTCGAATGTTACATCGTAGGATCTGCGCCACCTTAGCCAAGGAGACTCTTCTTCAACCTCATAACTACGGACCACCACCGGCAAAAAATTAGAAAAATTAGTGGCGACAGTTAAGAGCGCGTGCTTTTGAATATGTTCTCTAAAGAACTGGAATCTATCATTTTGGGCCAAATCGTATCGCTCAGGGCCGAGAAAATGATCCATAGAAGTAGCTTCCGGCCACAGACGTTTTATTTCGGAAGAAAGAGCATCCTCAACAACTGCCTCCGCCACACCGAACAGTTCTGCAAGTGATCTGATCTCATGCTTTTTAAATTCATAATCAAAACTAAAGTCTGATGCTGGCTTTGCTGCGACGGGATAGCTATCGGAAACAACGATACCGTGCTTAGGATCATTTATTTCATTAAACAACTCACCTACAAATGAGTCTTGCTTATTTGGACCAATTATATGAGTTAAGCATCTGGCAATATGAAGCTTATGTATAACGTGCATATCAGATCGCTTTGCTAAAGCTGCCAGCTTTGGCCTTAACAACTGTAATGATTGCCCATGGCGCGAGGTTGTACGCGCCAATCCCATTAGCAGCCACTGCTGAGAATTTTGGAACGATAGATTTTTCTCAGCCGTTGTCATTGCCGCTACTGATCTTTGATCGAAGCGATCAAGCACTAGACTGAGATCATGAGTCAGCCCAAGCTCATGAAGGGAGTTTAAATGTCGCGCAACTTTCCAGCGAATGTAGCCATCGTCGTTACCTAAGAGGTGCCAAATGAGACCAGAAACAACCTCTTCCTCGGTACCAAAAGTTGCCTCCTCAGGGCAAAATGCGCCCTCTCCAATTTCGTCAGCCATGCGAGCTGTAGGACCAGACAATAAATGTTCCAGCGCATCTAAAGCGGATTTTCCGGTAGTAACCTCGCATAGTGAGGTGGCCAGCTGCAACCAATGGTCCCCATCGAGATCAACTCCATCTGCTGTAATCTTACGAAGAACGAGCTGGATTACAAATCGTTTGTCTCCGCACAGGCTGGTGAGCTTGTGTATATCGCGGGAAATATTAGGAAATTGATCTTCAAAAAGCTCAGTACTCCTGGCCGTGAAAAGTCTTTCGACAAGTCCCTTGGCTTCCAAGGCAAGATGCGAGGACGAACCACTCCAAAATGACAAACTCTCGTTTAATATCTCTATCGACTGATCAAATCGAAGCTCAGCAGCATCACAAACTGCAAACAAAAAACCCAAACGCTTAGAATAAGGGCATGCTAGACGCAATTTAACTATAAAGCGCTGACGAACATCATAGGAAAGTTCTCCGTCAGCCGAAATAGCCTTTAGAGCTTTGTCAATTGCAGTAGAGGAGGAAGAATCGCATTCTGCAATGAGATCTGTGATGAAATTCTCAATATAATTTTCACTAGGAGTGTCAATTTGAGCGTGTACAACGTTTGGTGAAGAGCTATTGCGGCTATTGAATTCATCCTGCTTTAGCTTTGCGTCCTTCCAGAGTTGGTCAATCTCGTTGAACTCTTCGCTTGTGATTGCATTTGGGTATTTCTTACCAGCCTCAAGCAAACTCTCCCAAAGCGAAGCCCACCCACCAAAAGGATTATCCTCACGCAACTTACAGATAATCGTGTGGAAAATTTTCCTATGATCTGATTTTTCAGCTTTTTCTAGAAGGTCAGCGATACCTTCACCAGCCCGCCAATCCCACCAGCCATGATCCTCACAAATAGCGAGAATAAAAGCGGCTCTTCGCGGATCTAGATGCCCGTGCATTGCAAAATAACAAGCGAGTTGTGGTAATCCATAGGAAAAATCGGCAACATCTTGGTCGTGCCAACGTACTAACTTCGCTAGAGCAGGAAACCCAATAGTCTTTGCAGCAGCTCGTGCAAACAATTTCCAACCGAATTTTTTAGGTTCATTGTTTATAATATTCTGGCACAAGTTCATAAGCCGCTGGCCTAGTTCGGGCTTTAAAAGCCCACCTTGCTGCTCACTCGCAAAGTTAAGTAGTGAGTATATTTGCTCATAACTCTCCCCTCCTATTTGATCTAATTCAGACAGACCCTGGCGATAATAACCACGCGCTTCGTCAATGCTCATCGACAATATTGAAGCAGCGAGATCGACATATGTTTCTCCACGCCGCCCTATATCATCATCCTGGCGTAATTGTGCTGCAATGTGCTGAGCAAAAGCACCTGCAAGGTTATGGAGGGTTGCCCATTGAGTGATCTGACGCAGCAAACTCATTTTCTGCTGAATCGTAAATCCTGTTGTGGAGACTAGGCCGAGCAGTGTCTTAACGTCTTCAACCGATGGCGCGGAGGAATGTTGCAACAATATACTTACGCAGCCAAATCCAACCGCGCGGACAAGTGCGTCGGCGGCTGTTTCAGATCGAAAGTTAATGCCTGACCTAGTATTTTTACTCCATACACTCAGAAAATCGGAGAAGGCATTACCTGATAGGCTTTTGTGCTCGAAGATCGCGTTTTCGATCGGAGCAATCAACTCATGCGCAAGGAATATACCTTGGCTAATATCCTCACACTCACGATCACTAAATTTTGCTTTATTCTTGCGATCACGCCTGTCACTAACAACGTTGGCTACTGGTTCTCGAAGCCCCTTCAAAAATCCCCGCAAATCAGTTCGATTGGTCGCAGCCTTAGCATGCTTAGTTATCTTGACGTTTTGCGGAAGCAGATCATGGAATGCCATCCGCTTTCCTGAGGACCACACGCGAATACATGCTCGGAAAATAGAGGGCCAGATGTTGGAGTGACCAAAACGTTCACCGTAATCGTAACTTAACGGGCGAGACATAGAAGCGCTACTTATGATAACTTTTGCAAATTTTCGGGAGCTATAGAGCAATGCGATTAAGGCGGCATTAGTTTCAAAATAACTGGATTCGTCTCTGTTAGAAAAACGCTCAACCCTGTCGACTTTAGGAGTTTCGAGGACAGAAACTTTTTTTATCAACACCTTTAAATGCGACCTACTTAACAAGTAAGGCCTGGATAAAAATGACAATTTGAGTTCTCGAGACTTACTAACATCTGAAGCCGCAAACGAAGAAAAAGAAGCAAATATTTTCGTGCCATTTACTTGATCGAATAATTCCAACAACTGCAGAAGTCTTTCACTTACATCCAGCGATAAATGAGAGGACCAACTAGACAAATTACGATCAATTCTAGCAAATGCTCCTTCGACGCTATGCTGAAATAATACGGCTACATAATCATCCAAATTTGGTGCTTCTAGGTCTCGATTTGTTTCGTCGCGTCGCTGCTCCATATACCAATTTATCCAGCGGACTGTGCTTTCACATTGTATCTGCGCCTCATCGGAGTTACCCGCAAATCGGTGCGCAATCGTTAATCGAGCACTTCTCGCTCCACGCCAGCCTGAGCGATTTGCAAAAAGTCGGCGGTAGGAGTCGGAGTCGCCAAGGACTATCGCAAGTGCTGGCGACTTAAGAATAAAACCATCACCCCTCATGTTGGCAGTTTCAACTTGTCCAAGCCTCATGCTTAAGCCGAGCACTCGATCCAGGTCATCTTGTGCGACCGCCAGTCTGAAAGCTGCACGCAGTCTCTCGAGTGAAAGTCTTCGGCGTCCGAATTCAGACTGCACAGCTGTTGGAAAGCTGTTCGATTCAGCAAGGGCAAATGCTCTGTCGCTGTCATTTATAACAACTAGAAAGTGTGGCAGTGCTTCAGCCGCGTAGCTCGATGTGGATTGTGAAGAAAGGAGCCGATCTGCAATAACTGTTTGAGCTTTCGTTTGTTCTGAGTAACTCTCCCTTACGAATGTCTCCGTTGGCTCATCCCTAAAGATTGCGCCGTGCGATGAAATCTCTAGCATCGGAGCCAGATCAGAAGCAGCCGTATTTACTTGAGTCACAGACCATCCGAGCGCATCCGCCAGTTCTTCGAGTGGAATTGGTGGAGGGAGAAGTGATATTGCGACGAAAAATTCCGTTATATCTGTAACACACCAACCGGCTATATGGAGGTCAGAAACAATCTTAGCGCAGCGCTGAGCAATGATTTCGGGGACGGAAATTGGTTCTGCCGTAACATCAGCGACAACATTCTTACCCCACGTTTGTACGAGATAGTCGAGAACCCGTGCGTTCCGCCCAGACCGCGCTAGAGCGGTAGATATTTCCACGCTGGTGGCATTTGGCTTACGAGCGGCTAGAAACTCTCTAGCCTCCAAATCATTAAAGGGGCCGAGCTCCACTTCATTTACTTGCGCTCGTCCAATTACGGAGTTTTTACGGTGGGTGCGTGCTGTGTATAAAATTTTCACACCGTCGATAGGATCTTCATCTATTGCCGACAATAGACGTTTGGGAAAAGATTCCTCGTGACGAAATTCGGCCTCTAATTGAGCATTGTCCGAAGCATCTATTATAATAAGCAAACCAAGCTTTTTTGATTGGGTTCGGATTGCCACTGCTGCTTGTGCAAAACGTCTGCACGCTGCCTTAATTATTTTTCGACTATCATCCCCACCCGGAAGCATAGGATCACATAGTGCTCGTGAAGCCAGCTCGTTGACGATTTGCACTAGTCCAATTTTAGGTAAATGTCGCGCTTGATTTTCTGATCGATAAGCCCCACCGCCGAAGCAATCAAAAATAACAACCTCAAACTCTGCAGCCATTCTTTCAGCAAGACTTTGGACAAAGACAGTTTTGCCCACCCCGCCCTCTGCATGGGCAAAGACAGGTAAATTTGAAGTCTTTATCAAATTGCTTGTTACAGTAAGCTCTGCTCTCTCTACAACTGCTCCGACGTCGATAAAACGAGATTCCGCCGGAAAAAGATCCTCTGGTTCGCAATCCATCGCGTCCAGTACATCTTCCCGTCGAATCAAATTCTTACCTTGACCAGTTGGCCCGGCTTTCTTTAAAACTAAATCCTGCAGGTCGTAGAGCCTAAGACGAGCTTCTATATCTGATCCTGGTGACCAGTCAGTGAGTGTTCTTTTGAGTAAGTTCTCTTGA
Source organism: Pseudomonas sp. QC2 (assembly GCF_002859085.1). NCBI lineage: Bacteria > Pseudomonadati > Pseudomonadota > Gammaproteobacteria > Pseudomonadales > Pseudomonadaceae > Pseudomonas > Pseudomonas sp. QC2. The sequence continues at coordinate 127,433 of NZ_PKKS01000028.1, read as the reverse complement.
CCCGCAAGACTCTTTTCCCCCGCTCGAAAAACTATTCTAGAAAAAAGACGACTTACGTCAGATAAGCCACGATTGGCGCACCATTGCCTGAGGTTTTTAGCCTGGGTGGATGCCCCTGCGGACTTAGGCTTAGATCCGTTAACTAGGGAGCAAATTGCTTGCCAAAGGGTCTCCGTAAAGTCTGAATTTGTCACGAAGATGAAAGATAGCTTTTTGTCGACTTTAGTTGTTGGAAACTCTTTGTCATAACCTAAAATCGTATCGCTGAATTTCTCGATTGTTTTGCGAAGATAAACTGCTGTGACAGCTTCCGCTCGCAATTTGTATTTAAATTGAACCGTCTCTAGCCGATCGCATGTTCTAAAGTTATCTCCACCACCGTAATATAAAACGAGATCAGCTACCTCTTCCGCTTTTGCTCCTGGGCTCGCGGTCTCCGTAGAAGAAATGCCTTCCACGGCGATCGCAAACAAACAGTCATCGGGAAAGACCAACTGGAGAGCTTTCCTCGCAGCCCAACGCTCATGAAAGGTGTGACCCGCGCGGGAAGCGCGGACTGAATCGACCTCTGTTGCAATATTCGACATTGGGGTTGTTTCGTCCTTTTCCCAACAGCATTGAGTTCTTTGACTTCCCAGAAACCAAGGGCGAACTTGGCGTCGGTGTGAAGCAGCAAGGCTCGTGCTCTGCCTATTTTTAGCCATTCAACACTGATAAAGAAGGCGCTTCAATCACTAAGGTCTACCAGGTGCATTTTAACTGCAGAGCCAGCATAGGTGGGGTCGCATTCAACACCCAAATTCCTGCTGGTTGTACAGACAAAACTAAACGTCCGCCTTTCAGTGATGCCAAGACTAATCCACTGCTTCTGCATCAGCGGACCATCCAAGCGAGAGCTCAGGTCCGATGGCAGTCTTCTCAATTATCTTAACCGGCTCCTTGCAAACAGTTATTGATGTAACACCTATTTTTCATGTAACACGGCTATCGATGAACTGCGAGCCGATGTGTAACACCCTATAAACCTTCTAAAATCATATAGTTATGGAGTAGCGTAACGCACGTAACAGGCGTAACACAGTTTTAAGGGGATACCCCGAACCCCGTCTGTGAATCGTCCACCAGCGAGGGGCTGATCGATAAAGCTTCTGGTTTCAAGAAGCATCGGGGCCCCTGCACGTATGGGTTTGGCACGGGGTAGGAAACCCGCGAGATCGTGTTAGCGGCAGTTTTTTATACGTCGGTTGACAGGTTGACGTGGTTGACACCCATCACCAAGGTTGACGCCCCTCGGTTGTTTACTATTAGCAACAGATACAGCCACCGTTACCGAAGCTGTAACGATGGGCCTTTTTCTCAAAATCCTTTCAATTTCAACTACTGAAATTTCAGTAACTTTCAACGCCTCCCACTACCTCGATCCCGCGGGTTTCATGCCCCGTACGTCACCTAAACCTTCAGGGTCCCCGGCGCCTTCCGAGCATACGAACACGGCGTGTTGTGCTAAAAACACACCGTGCTCGTAAATGGATATTACCGTCCATCAACCTCCTTGGAAGAAGGTGCACCAATGACTGACTCTTTAGCCGACATCGACGCCTTAGCATTGAAGTGTAGAGCGGAGCGCTCTCGAGATTACATAGCCGAATCGATTCAATGTTACCGAGCTGGGGCTTATCGCTCGTCCATCGTCCACACCTGGATCGCAGTGGTATTCGATCTGGTGGACAAAATTAGAGAGCTCGCTTTAGCCAACGACCCCATTGCCGTTCGTATAAACACCCAGTACGAAACCTACATAACCCAAATTAATCACGGTAATGATCAGGGAGTAAAAAATGCTCTCGAGTTCGAGCGTACGATTCTCTCGACCTGCCGAAAAGAGCTGAACTTTTTTAATCATCAGCAATTTACCGACCTGGAACGCTTGCGTGAAGATCGTCACCAATGCGCACACCCCTCATTCCAAAGAGCCGGTGTGCCGCATCGCCCTTCGGCCGAGCTCGCGAGATTACATCTCAGAAATGCTGTCGAACATGTTCTGTCACAACCTCCAATCCAGGGCCGGCCAGCTATTGCTGAAATCATCGTAACCATCGCTTCTGAGTACTTTCCGAAAGATCGACATCAGGCGGCGACCGCACTGCGCCAAACACCGTTGGCCAATCCCTCAGATGCCTTGGTTCGTGGCCTGGTGGATGAATTAGTTTTTAAATACGCCGAGACCGGTAGCCCCCTGTATGGAAAGATTCAGGTTGGGACTGCTTTATCGTCGCTCCTTGACACTCACCGTGGGGTGGCAGAATCGAGAATCGCTCAAAAGTTGAGCACACTTGTTCGCCGTGTCGACGACAATGGACTGCCAGCGGTAGCGCGCCTTATCGCAGCGGTGCCCGAAGCAGTTACTCTCATAGATGAGGCAGCCCGACTCCGGCTGAGTGAGTTCGTACGGGTAGGTCCGGATGTAGATGTTCTTCCAGCGATGGTAGGACTGGGTCGCCACCCCCAAATCGACGAAATTGTGAGAAGGCGGATTCTTGGCTTTGGGATTGAATTGCTTGCGGTAGCAATTCAGGAATACGGCATGGCCGAGCTAGCAAAAGAACGAGTATTTGGGTTGATCTCTGAATCGAGAAGTTATCACAGCACGAACGATGTCTTCCTTCGCTTGGTAACCCCCCTGTTCTCTCACTTGACCAGGGATGACATCGAGAGAGTGATCCGCATGCCGACGGAGACGGACGCAGATTTAATTGGCGCCAACAGGTTCGAACATTTCATCGAACAGGTAAGTCGCGCCGAAATCATCCCAGAAGCGGAGCTAGATACGTTGCTCGGTAGCAATCGAATGGATTATTTAGTACGGGAGCGGCAGCGTGAGCGTGGTGTGCCACAAGCTTGATTGAATTAGGAACCAGCAGCATGTATCCCACCCTGTATCCCTAACTGTATAATTCCCCTACAAGGCACGAATTATATAGAGCCCGCGGGTCTCCCTCGGGCACCATCTTAAAAAAAGACCTTGAAATTCAAGGTCTTTTTTTCGCCTGCATAAAAGTGGCTTATCAGCGGAATGGCTACCCACCACACACCTGAAACACAGTCCATTGTGGGATCTGCCCCGCCTGCGACAGCGCCAGCCCCAATACCCTCAAACCACCTGCCTACACACCCGCCGCGCCCCCCTCCTCCACCACCTCATCCGGCAAATATCGAAAACAGCCACGCTCCTTTCTCATGGCAATGGACAGCAGCTCTGCGCGGGCTAAAAAACCGGGACAATACGACCCCGGCAGACCCAAAGCTCTCCCACGCCCAGCGACAGGCCACACACATGCGCACACAAAAAGCGCCAACCATCGAATGCCTGTGGCGAGCAATGTCCGATGTACCGCCCGGGTGCGTTACGAGCGTTCGGAGGAAGAAAATCGTCACCTCAGCCCAACATCCACCTTCACTTATGCAGGATCGCCCGATAAATATCCTCCAGCGCCATGATGCGCTGAGCGGCGTTGAGCTTGATGGCTTCCTTGGGCATGCCGAACACCACGCAACTGGCTTCATCCTGGGCGACTGTCGCGGCCCCGGCCTCAAGCATTTCTTTGAGCCCGCGTGCGCCATCGTCGCCCATGCCCGTCATGATGATGCCGGTGGCATTCCTGCCGGCGAACCGGGCCACCGAGCGAAATAGCACATCCACGGAAGGCCGGTGCCGGTTGACCAGCGGTCCATCGATAACTTGAGCGTGATAATAGGCGCCGCTGCGGGTGACCATCAGGTGCTTGCCGCCCGGTGCGATCAGGGCCAGGCCGGGCAGGATACGGTCGTTGTTGCGCGCTTCGCGCACCTCGATCGCGCAGACGCTGTTGAGGCGCTCGGCGAACGAAGCTGTGAACTTCTCGGGCATGTGCTGCACGATAACCATACCTGGGCACACGCGCGGCAGTGCCGTCAGCACGGCTTCCAGCGCTTGGGTGCCGCCGGTGGAGGTGCCGATGGCGACGATACGCTCGGTGGTCTGGGCCATGGCATGGCCATTGCCGGCTGGCAGGATCGCATCGGCGCTGAGCTTGCTGGCCGGGGTCAATGGCGGGCTGACGCTGCGCTTTCCCAGGTTCTTGACGTTGGAGTTCGCTGCGGCCCGGATCGCTGCCACCAACTCGGCCGCCGACTCAATCAGGAAACTCTTTAAACCGGTTGAGGGCTTGGTGATGATTTCCACTGCGCCCGCCGACAGCGCCTGCAGGGAGGTTTCCGCGCCTTTCTGGGTCAGCGAGGAACAGATCACCACCGGCGTCGGCCGCTCGCTCATGATTTTCTTGAGAAACGTGATGCCGTCCATGCGCGGCATTTCGACGTCCAGCACGATCACATCCGGCCATTCCCGAGCGAGTTTGTCCATGGCGAAAATTGGGTCGGACGCGGCACCCATGACGTGGATATCCGGCGTATCGCTGAGAATCGCCAGCAGTACCTGGCGCACCACGGCCGAATCATCGACCACCAGCACACTGATTTTTTTGGTAGGCATCTTCTTGAAGTAATCCCATTGGTTGGTGCCGAACCCAGACGTTGCCGTTCCACAGGTCGAACATGATCGTGCGGTAACCGGTACTGCCCATGTCCTGGGCTGTCAGGTGCAGGTGATAGCGCTCGGCCAGGGCCAGTGCCGCGCGAATATTCAGGCTGGCCACGTCCTGCGTCGGCAGGCGGCGGTGCAGATCAGGAAACATCTCGCCGCCGCCGAACAACTTGACCTGGTAATCCCGTGCATGCGTGCCATTGACTTGCGCGTGGCGCAGCAGCAGTTCCAGGGCTTCGTCGGCATACCTGCCATCCAGGGGCTGATGCTTGCGCAGGCGCCCCGGCAGCATGAAGTGACACATGCCGCCGATCAGCCGTTGCGGATGCCAAAAGGTGATCGCCACGCAGGAGCCGAGCAAGGTACGCAGGCGCGTCGGCCGCGTCGCAAAGCTGACTTGGCCAGGCGCCAATATCACTTCGGTCGTACCCACAGGCTTTTTCATGGCTTGCGGTAAATCGACGGCGCCACCAGCTTCAAGGTGTCATTGACACCGTGGAGGCTTTCCGAGTGGCTGATGATCAAGTAACCACCGGGTTTGAGCAGCGGCAACAGACGCGCGACCACCTGGCTCTTGGTCTGCTGATCGAAATAAATCATCACGTTGCGCAGGAAGATCACCTCGAATTCCCCCAGAACCGGCAGCGCTTCGTTAAGGTTGACCTGGACAAAATTGACGCGGCTGCGCAAGGCCTTGTCGATCAGGACGGTGCCCTCCTGGCGACCAACGCCCTTGAGGCAATACTTGACCAGCAGCGGCTGGGGCAATGTCTCGATGCGTTCCATTGAGTAATGCCCTGTGCGCGCCTTGGCCAGCACTTGGGAGCTGATGTCCGAGCCGATCACTTCCCAGGGCGTGGTGCCGAGGCTTTCGGCCAGGGTCATCGCCAGGCTGTAGGGTTCTTCACCCGTGGAACTGGCCGCGCTCCACACGCGAAACATCCGGCCCGGCGCGGCCTTGGGCAGCACGTGCTGACGCAGGAAGTCGAAGTGCTTGGGCTCGCGAAAAAAATAGGTTTCGTTGGTGGTCAGCAAATCCAGTGCAACCTGCAGTTCGCCTTTGCGCTGGTCATTCATGATCAGCTTGAAATACTCACCATAGCTCTGCAGCTCATAGTGCTTGAGGCGTTTGAACAGGCGCCCGGCCACCAAGGCTTTCTTGGCCGGCGACAGGTTGATGCCGGCCGCGCGGTACAGCCAGGCCTGGAACTGACCGAATTCGCGATCGTCGATGGAGACGGTGTCTGACATGATCGAGCCTCAACGCGGGTCGAGGTCAGGGGCTGGCGCCTGGCCGGCCTCGGCCAGGCTGGACATCTCGTCGATGGACAGCACCTTGTCCACTTCCAGTACTATCACGAATTTGCCGTCGACCTTGGCCATGCCACTGATGAAATCGGCGCGAATGCGCGCACCGAAGCTGGGTGGCGGTTCGATCTGCGTGGCCGGGATCTCCTGCACCGCAGACACCGTATCGACCAGCAGCCCGATGTCCTGTGGCTGACCGTCCTCGGTACTCGCCTCGATGATGATCACGCAGGAGCGCCGGGTGATCGCTGAGTTGGCCCGACCAAAGCGTGCCGACAAGTCCACCACCGGCACCACCGCGCCGCGCAGGTTGATCACCCCGCGCACAAAAGCGGGCATCATCGGCACCACGGTCAGGCTGCCGTATTCGATAATTTCCTTGATCCCCAGGATGCCGATGGCGAACATTTCGCCGCCCAGCATGAAGGTCAGGTACTGCGCATCCTCATCGACCGCCACCGCAGTCTGCCGAGTCGTCATTACTGCACCCATGTCACTACTCTCCCTTGTAGGCGCGCATCGATCGTGCGATCAGAAGCGGGTGAAATCCGATTCGTCCGGGGCACTGGCCATGGTGTAGGCGAACGCCTTGCGCGGCGCCGTTGGTTTAGGGCGTGGCGACTGACGGTTGGGCGTGCTGCCAGGGCTGTCCGCGCCGGCGCTTTGACCCGCGACCTTGGACGCTGAATCCAGCACAAAGAAACTCATGGCCTGTTGCAGTTGCTCGGCCTGGCTGCTCATTTCTTCGGCCGTGGCCGCCAGTTCCTCGCTGCTCGAGGCGTTTTGCTGGGTCACTTGGTTGAGCTGGGTCATCGCCGTGTTGATCTGCGCGACACCGGCGGCCTGTTCTTCGGATGCAGCGCTGATTTCCTGCACAAGGTCGGACGTCTTGTTGATGGAAGGCACCATTTCGTCGAGCAACTTGCCGGCTTTCTCGGCCATTTCCACGCTGCTGGAGGACAGTTCGCCGATTTCCTGGGCGGCTACCTGACTACGTTCGGCCAGCTTGCGCACTTCGGCGGCCACCACGGCGAAACCCTTGCCGTGCTCGCCGGCCCGAGCGGCCTCGATGGCGGCATTGAGCGCGAGCAGATTGGTCTGGTAGGCGATGTCATCGATGATGCTGATGCGCTGGGCGATTTTCTTCATCGCCACCACCGTCTGCTGTACCGATTCGCCGCCCTCGGTGGCTTCCTTGGCCGCTTTGCTGGCCATGCCATCAGTGACCTTGGCGTTTTCGGTGTTTTGGTTGATGCTGGCGCTCATCTGCTCGACCGACGCACTGGTTTCCTCGACACTGGCGGCCTGCTCACTGGTGGCCTGGCTCATCGATTGCGCGGTGGCGCTGACCTGTTCGGAGGCGCTGGCGAGGTTATCGGCGGCGTTACGCACTTCGCCGATGATATGTGCGAGCTTGCCGACCATGTTACGCATGGCGTTGAGCACCAGGCCGGTTTCATCTTTGCCACCTGGCTCGATGTGCGCGTTAAGGTTGCCTTCGGCCAATTGCTCGGCGGCGCTGGCAGCTTGGCGCAACGGGCGGGAAATGATCCGCGCGATGAATATCGCCAGGCCCAGACCGATCAATAGGGACGCGACCAGTACCGCGATGATCGACATGCGTGAGCTTTCATACAGCACCGAGCCCTTGTCACCCGCGGCAGTCGCACCGGCGTCATTGAGCTCGACCATTTTCTGCAGGCGGCTGGTCACCTCATCGAAATGCCCTTTGGATTCTCCCCTGAGCAAACTGCGCGCCTGGGCTTCCTCGTTCTGACGGGAAAACTCCAGTACCTGCTTGCTGCTCGCAATGTAGGCGTCCCATGCGCTTTTCACGCTGAGCATGAGTTGACGATCTTCATCGTTCGACAACAATTGCTCGTAGGTCTGCATGCGGGTTTCGAACTGCTGGCGCGCCTCGATGGCTTCGCGTTCGGCCTGGACCTTTTCTTCGGCAATCTCGGTACTGATGTGGCGGTTTTCTTTCAAGCGATAGTTGGCGGCAAAAAAACGCATGCCTGCCGCTGCGCGCATGGAGGGCATCCAGTTGCCCTTGATGTCCTGGGCGGCCTGGTTGACGGCACCGAGCTGAAGGATCGCGAAGGCGCCCATGGCCCCGGTCAGCGCCAGGACCACCAGGAACGAGCTGATCAGCTTGGTGGAAATTTTAAGATCGTAGAACCATTTCATCGGGGAACCTCCATGGAATTGCAAAGACGTCAGCGGGCGACGAACGTTGGCGATTGAGGCGCCTGAGCCGTGCGGGCTTCCAGTTGTACGATTTGATTGAGCAGTGCAGGTACATCCAGGATCAGGGCCACCGCGCCGCTGCCCAGGATGGTCGAGCCACTGATACCGCGCAGTGCGCCGAACAGCTTGCCCAGGGGTTTGATCACGGTCTGGAACTCGCCGTGCAGGTCATCGACCACCAGCCCGGCCTTGTGCTCGGCATAGCGCACCACCACCACGTTCTGACGGCGCGCGGCAGGGCCTTCGTGGCTGAAGTGGTCGCGCAGGTCCACCAGTGGCAGCACCTCGCCACGCAGGTCCAGATAGCCCTGATCGCGGCTGGACTGGCGCTGGCGTTCATCCAGTTCGATGCATTCCTGGACCATGTCCAGCGGAATCACGTAGGTGGATTGGTCGATGCCGACCAAGAAACCATTGATGATCGCCAGGGTCAGCGGCAAACGAATGCGTACCATCGTGCCCTGGCCGGGGCGGCTGTCGAGGTCCACGGTGCCGCGCAACAGTGTGATATTGCGCTTGACCACGTCCATGCCGACGCCACGCCCGGACAGGTTGGTGACGGCCTCGGCGGTCGAGAAACCCGCTTCGAAGATCAGGTTGTAGACCTCCTGATCGGTGAGCACCGCGCCGCTGGCCACCAGCCCGCGCTCCTCGGCTTTTTCCAGAATGCGGTCGCGGTTGAGACCGGCGCCGTCATCGGCGATTTCGATGACGATGCTCCCGGAGTCGTGATAAGCATTGAGGCTCAGATGCCCCTTGCTCGACTTGCCCGCCGAACGTCGCGCATCGGCGCTTTCGATACCGTGGTCCATGGCGTTGCGCAGCAGGTGCATCAGCGGGTCGCCGATCTTCTCAACCACGGTCTTGTCCAGCTCGGTTTCCGCGCCGCTGATGATCAGCTCAATGTCCTTGCCCAGTTCCTGACTGACATCGCGCACCACGCGGCGGAAGCGGTTGAACGTGTCGCCAATAGGGATCATGCGCAGGTGCAGGGCACCATCAAGGATCTCTTCCACCAGCCCCGATACCGTCGAGGTAGCCTCCTGCAGCGGGTCGTTGTTACAGGAGCGCGCCAACAGGCTTGCGCCGGCGCTGGCGATCACCAGTTCGCCGACCAGGTTGATCAACTCGTCGAGCTTGTCGGCGTTGACCCGCACATAACTGCCGTCGCGGGTTTTGGCCTCGCTGTTCGCCGGCAGGCGCTGGAGCGAGGCGGGCGCCGGACCTGGCTCGGCTTGCGCGATCAGGTCACTGCCGAGGGCGACGCTGCTTTCGGGCGTTTCGTCGACCGCGCTGATGTGCACGTCACAGTCGTCGCGCACGAAGTCGAACACTTCGTTGAGCGTGGCATGGCTGGCCGTCGAACGCAGGTCGATCTCGAAGCCCAGGTAGCAGCTTTCCGGGTCCCAGCTCTCCAGGGCGGGGATGCTGTCGGTCAGCGTGGTGACCTGCACCATTTGCCCCAGCGTATCGAGGTAGCGCAGGAACGACAGCGGGTCCATGCCATTACGGAACACGTCCACGCCGAAACGCAGAGAAATATGCCAAAGCACTTCGGCCCCGGTGTCGTCGTCCACCGCAGCGGGTACGACGTCGGCAGTGGCGCTGTGCAGCGGCTGATAGGCGCTCAGCGCCTCGCGCAAGGTCTCACCGCGCTCCAGCGCGGCCGGGGTTGGCACCTCACCGCGGCTGGCGACCACGTCGATCAGTTCAAGCATGTGGTCGCCGCACTTGAGCAGCAGCGCGATCAAGGCGGCGTCCACCGCCACACTGCCGTCGCGCAGGCGGTCGAGAACGTCTTCGACGATATGCGTGAACCCCACGATCGACGCGAGGCCGAACAGTCCGGCGGAACCCTTGATGGTGTGCGCGGCGCGGAAAATCGCGCCGATGGCATCCTGGTCGCCGGGCTCGCTTTCCAGCTGCAGCAGGGATTGCTCCATGGCATGCAGCAGCTCGCGCGCCTCGACGATGAAGGTCTGCAGTGCCTGATCGAGATTGATGCTCACCTGGACTTTCCTTGTCGATCAATGGACGGGACAGTGCCGATTAAAGCGCGGCGCTGCGACACAGTTGAAGCGCCTGCATGACCGCCTGGCTATGGCCGGTCACACTCAAGGCGGTGCCGGCAATGCCGGCCTCACGCTGGATGACTGCCAGCAACTGCAGGCCGGCGCCATCCATTTCCGTCACCTGGGACAGGTCCAGTTCCAGGCGCGGCGCAGCGCCCATCTGCGACAACAACGCGCCCGCCAGTTCAGCGACGGTGTAGATCGTGAGTTCGCCGTCGATGCCCACATGGGCGGTGTCGTCGATGGTTTCGTGAGTGATCGGCATGTTGGCCTCCCTGGCGCCGGGTGTCAGGGCAGGATCAATTTGGAGACCGCCGCCAGCATCTGCGCCGGCTGGAACGGCTTGACCACCCACGCCTTGGCGCCCGCGGCCTGGCCTTCGGCCTTCTTCGATTCCTGAGACTCGGTGGTCAGCATGATGATCGGTGTGAACTTGTAGTTGGCCAGCTTCTTGACCTCCTTGACGAAGGTGATGCCATCCATGTTGGGCATGTTCACGTCGCTGATGATCAGGTGCACTTTTTGCCCGGTCAGCTTGTTCAGGGCGTCCTTGCCGTCACTGGCCTCGATCACGTCGTAACCGGCGCTTTTCAAGGCTATGCCGACGACCTGCCGCACACTTATGGAGTCGTCAACCACTAATACACTCTTCGCCATGATGTACTCCTAAAAGAAAGTGATGTCTTGAGCGTTCTGCTGCACCGCCGCCTCTCCATGATGGAGGCGCCGTTGCTCGTCGGTGGCATAGGTGGTTTCCATGCGCGCCAGCCATTGGCGGGCGTCGATGGCCATCGGTTGGTCCGGGGTCTGGTTGGCCTGCAGGAGATGGTCATGCAGGGCGTGCATGTTGTCGCGCACGTGACTGAGGATCTGGCTGACCCGGTCCTGGAATTGCAGGTTGACCAATACCTCGGTCATCTCATCCCGGATGCCATAGCTTTCCTGCTTGAGCAGGTCGGCGGATTCGGCCAGACGCCCAGTGATGTTCTGGAAGCGTGTGAGCACCATCTGAATACTGTTTTCGGACTCGGCCACCGAATGGCTGTCCTGGTCGGCACTGCTGGACGCGGCCTGCACCAATTGAGTAATGGCGTTATTGATGATGTCGACCTTGGCCGACATCTGCTGGCCCGTTTCACTGGATTTACTCGACAGGCTGCGCACCGCATCGGCTACCACCGCGAAGCCGCGACCGGCCTCACCGGCACGCGCCGCTTCGATGGCCGCGTTGAGGGCCAGCAGGTTGGTTTGTGCGGCAATCGCCGCCACATCAGCGGCCATGGTGCGCAGTTCGCCCGTGTAGGCGGTCAGGCTGCGAACTTGGGCCAGGGTCTGGTCACGGCTGATTTGAGTGGCCTTGAGCGAATTGATCACCTGGCTCAACTCGCTGTCACTGCGCGCCAACACCTCAAGCGCACCGTCGGCGGCCTGTCCGTCCAGTTCGCCGGCCGCGTGCTGCGACGCTTGTACCGTTTCCTGCAAGCGTGTGGCGATCCCGGTGAAACGGTTCGCCAGGCTCACAATCGCTTCTTCGGTCTGATGGCGCGAGCTTTCCACCTGCTTGGCCCAAATGGGCATGGCGCCCAGCAATACCTCATCAAGCTGTGCCCGAGAGGCTATGCCGTTATGCACATCCGCACTTGACTGGTCCGCCTGCGCCTGCGCAATCGCTCGCTGCAGTGCGTTGCGCTGTGAAACCGCGCTCCAGGCACAGGCACCGAGGCCGATCATCACCAGTGCCGTGCAAGCCACCAGATTGGCTGGCGAGGTTGATTGCACGAGTATCCACAAAACGGCCGGCACGACCGGGACCAAGGCGAACCAACGGAAACGAGGATAAACGGAAGGGGGCAGGCGGCTGGATGAGCGTTGGGGCATGGGTTCGGTCCTTGAACAGTGCTGCGGATGTAATCAACATAGAGTTTATCCGCCCCTAGCGCCTCAACTTTAGGACTCGTGAGTGCCTTCCGTCTGGTTTATGACCGGTGTGTGACTGAGCAGGGCGTTAAGTGTAGGTGACGCCAGCCGACACGCTCAGGCTGCTTGCAGGATCGTACAAGCGCCCTTGATACCTCGTTCGCTAACCTGACGACTCTTAACCAGCAGAGTCTCCGACATGTCTCAGTCACAGCCCCCGACAAAACCCATAAATCTCATCCAAAAAGCCGACCTGATCGACCAACCCTGGAGCCCACGCGTCGTCGCGCAGATGAACGACTACCAATTCAAAGTCGTCCGCATCGAAGGCGAGTTCATCTGGCACTCCCACCCCGAAACCGATGAGGCCTTCCTGGTACTCGACGGCACCTTGCGTATCGACCTTCCAGACGGCCCGGTCTATGTCGCACCGGGTGAGCTGTACGTGGTTCCTCGCGGCGTAGCGCACCGCACAGCCGCAGAAGGCGAGGCCAAGCTGATGATGATCGAGCCACGGGGCATTTTGAATACCGGGCATGAAGGTGGGGAGCGTACGGCTGTGAATGACCAGTGGATCTGAGGCTGGCGTCGCCTGCTCGCTCATACTGTTACGAGACACTCACGCGTCTTCCCATGTCAGCCTTGAACGGGTCGAGACGCGGCCGCCCTGGGCGAGCGGCCGGCAGGGTTATTTCAGCAAGGCAATCAGCAGGCAGGCCACCGTGATCACCAGTGCCGGCCACTGCATCGGCATGAAAAAGAAGTGGTGGCGGACGCCATCGGCGTGCGGTTGTCGGTTCAGTACAAAGCCCAGCACGGTGTTGATCGCTGATCCCGCCCCGAAGCCGAGCAACACCTGCATCAGCGATGTGTTGCCGGGTTTGACGCTGGGGTCGGGCCACAGCCACATCAATAGCAGCACCATCGCCACCGGTGTAAACAACGTCAGCCAGCCTGCGCCGCGATAGATCATCGTTTAATCCTCAGTTGTGACGCAGCAGGCTCAAGCCAGCTCGCGTGCTTGTTGTTGCGCCGCAAACACGGCATCGAGGGTATTGAGGAACAGGTCGTGGCTCAGAATGCCGGTGGCGATGGTCGACAACACGGGTTTGCCGCTTTCATCCTTGATCACCACTTTTTCCGTCCAGGCGTTGAGGTCGACGGTGCGCAGCGACGACATTGGCACTTTGCGGCCCTGGTACTCCAGGCATGTGCGGCTGACGACGATTGGCGAGGTGGTGATTTTCAGGAAGTTGCCACTCATGCGCTTGCCCCAGACCTGCCCCGAGCTGATGCAGTTGAACTTCACCGCCCCGCCCATCTCCAGCGTCGCGATCACTGCCGGCATGCGTGCGCGAACGTGCAGCTCACGCGCAAGTTGCTGGAATTCGTAAAAGCCCTTGAGGCTCTCAATCACACGATGAAACGGCTCTGACGCGTTACGGCGATAGGCCAGGTTGGTGATCATGCCGGTCATCACGGTTTGCCCGGAGCCGAACAAGTACAAGTCTTCGATATCGGCAAACGCCGTGTACTCGCGTTGCTCGTTGATGATGCGTTCGATACCGAACTCAAACACGTTGTAACGTGGGGCGCGCAGTTTTTTGTGCCAGACGTAGGCTGCAAACACGCCCACGGCGAGTACGGCCAGCAAGGCGCTGGTGGCGTAGATCAGGGTATGCGGGTTGGCAAAGTTCAAGGCCATGCCACGGGATGTCTGGAGGTTGACCGGGCCATCGTTGCCCGGTGGCAGGATCGTGCCCAGGTACAGCACAAAACCGGCGAGGGCTAGCAACACAACCCCGAATATCAAACTGAACATCAGGAAGCCCTTGCCGTGGCGGAAACTCGCGATCAGCTCGCCAGTGGCCGAAGGTGCTTGGGTGGGGGATGACTGCATGAGAGCTTGCGTCCTTGTAATGGGTTAAGCCTTGCACCCTGTCCGTCTGGTGGCCGGGTGCACTTGGCACGGCGAGTTGGAACATGGCTAATTAATATCGTTCCTTGGGCAAATGACTTCACAGGGGCGTGAGCCTGGCCGTTCGCGGTATTGGGGTCTTTTTTTTCCTGCGTAGAACAGTGATCATCGCCCTCCCCCAAGCCCTAGGAACCAAGACCATGGAGTTGACGCTGGAAGCGGTTGCGCTTTTTGCACTGAAGCTGGTGCACGAGACGGACGGCGGCAGCCCGGTTTTGCGGGACGATCCGGTGATGGATGGGTATGAGCGAGAGGTATTCGGGCTGCTGGTGCGGCAGAGGGATTTGGCGGTGATTCAATCCAAAGTCGCGGAATGTGTTGATCAAGCGCTTGAGGCATTGGGCGGGGCCGATACAGTGATGGGTCGCGAGTTGCAGCGCTTGGCGCTGGGCGTGCGCCAAGCGTCGACACTGGATGAACTCAATGCCCCGCTCAACGCACTCAAGGATTACCTGAAAGCCATTCTGTAACGCGCGGTTCAGCGCCGCCCTTCCACCGCCATCCGCACCGCCAGCCCCATCAACACCGAGCCCATCAACCAGCGCTGCACCACCTGCCAACCCGGCCGGGTGACGAAAAACACCGCGATCGACCCCGCCATGGTGGCAATGACCGCGTTGACGCTCACGCTGATAAAAACCTGCGTAAAACCCAGCACCAGGGATTGCATCAGCACACTGCCATGGCCGTTCGGGTCGATGAACTGCGGCAGCAACGACAAATACATCACCGCCACCTTGGGGTTCAGCAGGTTGGTCACCAGGCCCATGGTGAACAGCTTGCGCGGGCTGTCCTTGGGCAAGTCCCGCACCTGGAACGGCGAGCGCCCGCCTGGCCGTATGGCCTGCCAAGCCATGTAGGCCAGGTACAACGCGCCGCCGAAACGCAGCGCGTCATAGGCAAACGGCACCGCCATGACCAAGGCCGTGATCCCCAAGGCCGCGCACAGCATGTAAACCAAAAAACCCAACGCCACGCCGCCCAGGGAAATCAGCCCGGCCGTACGGCCCTGGCAGATCGAACGGGAGATGAGGTAAATCATGTTCGGCCCGGGCGTGAGCACCATGCCGAGCGAGATCAGCGCATAGGCAAGCCAGCTGGACACTTCAGGCATTGTTTGGCTCCTTGATCGTTATTCTGTCGACGTGAAACATTTGGCCAATGTTGTAGGCTTGGACGCCATGGTAGGGCGTTCAAAATGCGCGCGTTAGATACAGATCCGCGAGCAAAACGTCATACACCCACCGCACCACTCACCCAAAGGCAGGCCCATGATCGACTTCAACAACAAAGGCTTCTTCAAGCTCAAACAAAACAACGAATACGCCGAGCGCGTATCGGCCCTGCTGCTCGACGGCGAGGAAGTGGTCGACGCCTACAAGGCCATGCGCGACGGCGTGGTGTTTACCACCAAGCGGATTATTGCGGTGAACGTGCAGGGGATTACCGGCAGCAAAAAGGACTTTACGTCGCTGCCGTATAAAAACATCGTCGCGTATTCGGTGGAGACGTCCGGGACGTTTGATCTGGATTCGGAGCTGGAGATTTATTTTTCGTCGCTGGGCAAAGTGAAATTCGAATTCACCGGCAAGACTTCCATCGTCGAAATCTCGCGATTGATCTCCAAGCACCTGCTGACCTGATCGGCAGGCAATTGCTTATTGCCTACAAGGCTGAGACGGCTGTACCCCGATCAAAAGGTGGGAGGGGGCTTGCCCCCGATAGGGCCTTCCCCCACACCATCAAACTACAGCCTTACACACCTACCACTTCCCCCTCCTCACCCCCCCCATTCGGCAACATCCCATTCGCCAAATCATCCACCACCGCCTTCGCCATCTCCCCCAAATAATGCGCCGCCCAGGCAAAACGATCCGCACCCGTGTCCATGGCTGCGTCCAACGCCAGCATCTTGGAACAGTGCAGCAGCTCGGAGGCATGCTCCAGGGCATCGCGAATGGGTACACCGGAATTGACGCGGAATAGACGGTGGCGGTTGGGCTGCTTGCCACAGGTGGCGAAGGTGATGATGCCGAGGGTTTTGTTGAGGGGTGGGTTGATCATTGGGCACCTCCGGAATGCGTGGAGGTGTTGAGGATGGTGTTGTGAGGGTACGGCCTTTCAGAAATGCTCATTGGCTAAGCTCCTAGTGTAGTGAGCCGCCACGTTCGTTTCTCATGCGAATGGGTGGCAGCTATGCGCGGGCTGAGAAACCGGGACAATAGGAACCCGGCAGACCCGAAGGTCTCCCACGCATAGCCGCCATGACACAGACATACGAGCACAAAAAAGCGCCAACAGTCTAATGGATGGTGGCGCCTATGCGCCTATTGTTTCTCGGATTCTCAAGTCCGGTCGCAGGGTTGGAAGCGACGAGTGAAGATAGCTCAGGTTACGAACTGGCTCAAAGCTAGAGATTGTGGCGCCACGTTTCGAGCGAATACACACAGCTCTAACAACTCAGGAAAAATTCAAAGCTTAAACTCAAAAATTTTGAGTTTTAAAAAGCAGTCTGCAGCTCTATCCCACAAAACAAAACGAGATCAGTGGTTCAGTGGTTCAGTGGTTCAGTGGTTCAGTGGTTCAGTGGTTCAGTGGTTCAGTGGTTCAGTGGTTCAAGAATAAGTCATCGCACCGACAGGACTCAGTCCGAGTCCAATATTAACTTCTTGTACTCGCGAGCCTTCTTCACAAGATCAATATCCGAATACCTAGGACACGTAACTACAGGATACAATGAATACACAAATTCAATAAACTCATCGTAACTTTTATCTGCCGTTAAATCAATTATAAACTTAACGCAACTCTCAGAAACCTCATCCAACCTTACTACATCACAAAAATCCTTTGAAAGACCTATAATATTTTTAATCGAGCCGCTTCGCCCCCTAACGGATAGAACCTGAAAATCACTATCGAATCTAGCCAACTCAATGACGTCTTCAACATACGGCCCATAATGATCAAAATACCACTCAATTCCTGATGCTTTTCGCCCATCGACCAAACAGAACTTCCAATCAATCAAAAAAATCAACTTAGTCAAACGCGAATTTGACAAATCATCAGGATAGGGGTAACGCAACAGCACATAAGCCACTAAATCTTTAAGATTGCTTCTAGAGTTCATATTGACTTCCCTTTCATAGCCGAAAGCTTTGGCCTCAAAACTTCAGCAAGCTCCATCAAGAAAGACAGTTTCGTCAAATATCCATATTTTTCGAGCTTATGATTTAGGCCAGCAACCAAACCATTTTCACTTAAAGCTTCCAAAACTAAAACGCCAACATTTTTTGTATCTTTTGTATCTCGAATAGGTAGCGCAATATAACAGCGAGACTTCATTCTAAGGCCTTGCGCCTTGGCTAAAGACAACCCCAAGTTTTGCGCATGATATTTAATGTAAGCGTCCTCATTTTCTCTCGGATCAGGAAGCTTTAGGTGAACACCATTTTCCTTTGGTTTACATGCAATAGCGAGCAAACCAACTCTATCATAAAGATAATCTCGCTTATCCTTATAATCCTCATCATAACAATATCTTGCAAAACAGCTAAACTTACCTTTTACACCTTCATCCCTAAAAACCGTTGCCCGAACAACCTCATCTAAACCTAAAGCCCTCAACCATTGCTTTAATTCAATCTCGAATAAATAATCTATATCCACACGCGGAACAGAATCAATCTCGGACGTCTTTTTTTTCAATGCCCCAGCCAGCGAATTAACCTTCCTACGATAATAAGAAAAAGCCATATAATTCAACAAACCTGCAACACCAGGCAACAAACTAATAAACCAAAATGAAGAATTGAAATTACTATCCGCCAGGAACTCCCGCATTCTAGCGCGCATAAAATCAGTAGGCATTCCATTAATTATCTTTTCCGACTTCGCGGTATCTAGATCAAGCAGCTTCCCTCCTCCCGCCGCTATTAAACTGAAAGCTACTGACACTATTAACAGAGTGCTCAACAACAGATCTTTTTTACCAACGTAAAATCCAACCAAACTAGCCTTAGCGCCCAACCAAAAAAAACTTATTTTCTCGGAAGCTTTTTTAAGGACCATATACAAGGAAAAAAAAGCTAATGACATCAAAACTAAAGCGGATGCAGCATTCATAGATGGCGCTGGAAAATCCATTTAATTCACTTCATCCCTTAACATTAAAAATACTAATTTTTGCTTTGAGCAAAGCAATAGAGTGGATTCGCCTCGAACCTACAGCGCACGATATCAAAATAACATCAAGCGAGCAAAAAAATAAGAATGTTGAGAAAATAAACAAAGTACCGAGAGCGAAAAAAAATCTAATTAAATTAACAGCTTACGCATCCACCCTTCGAGAATAGGACTAGTCCATATGGCTCAATACAACCCTGACAAGCCAAGCCACATCAGCAAATCACTGAGGGCCGCCGGGTAGAGAACGCAGGCATCATATACCGCGGTAAAAGGCGAACACCTCATCCGTCATACCCCATTCCCAACTCCTGGGCCTGTTGCGCCAGCGCTTCCATTGCTTCCTGGCTTTCCTCATCTCGCCGCTGCTTGAACGCCATCAAATCCGAAAACCGGATGCGCCGATGCCGACCGGTTTTTGTAAAGGGAATGGCGCCTTCCTCCAGCATCTTAACCAAGTGCGGTCGTGAAACGTTAAGCAGGTCGGCGGCCTCCTGCGAGGTGAGTTCGGCATGCACCGGGACGACCTTGACGGCATTGCCGATCGCCAACTCGCCCAGGATATCGACCAATAAGCGCAGTGCTGAGGTTGGGAGTACGAGCGTGTGGGGTTTGTCTTCTTTGTCGAAAATGTCGATGCGCTGGGTTTCAAACTTGGTCGACAGCAGCGAGGCCAGTTCGCGCTGGCCTTGCACGGCGGCTTCGACTTCCTTTTCCAGCGGAAGGATCGTTTTGGGAAGGTGGTTGGTGATCATGATGCAACTCCGGCGACGCTTAATTCAGTTGCGACCAACGCTAAACGAAACAAACGAAAATCGCAATATTCGAAACGGAATTACCAACTGAAGCCCTGTCCACTTTTCCCACACCAACCGCCGAATTAAGCCGACATCAGATTCTGATTACCCCTCGTAGGCTCACTCCCTCGCACAAGGAAGTGAGCCCGTCATGTCAGAGCGCTTGTACCCACCCACCGGAGAGGACTTACGCAAACGACGGATCCTGACACCGCAGCCGTCGCGTGTGCCGTATTCGCCGTCTGTTGATTTTTTCGAGCCATCCCCTGCCCCGACACCCACGCTAACCAAACCTCCCGGCTGCGTTTTCATCAAGCCCTGCCAACTGCCTGACGGCATCACCCATTACTTCAACCCGGCCGGGTATGTACCGCTGGAGCTGATTAAGGAGTACGGCCATTTAAGCTTGCTGGGTGGGCGTGAGGTGGATAGCAGGGGCGCGGTTGCCCTGCGCAAGATCGGCGGCAGCGCATTGCCCGCAGGTTTGGGGCAGTTGGCATTACGCTCGGCGGTTTGGGAGTCGGCGGCCACTGCCGTCGGGGCCGTCGCCGGTGGCCTGTTGACGGGTTTGGTGGCGCTGGCTTGGCCGTCGGAGCTGGGTGACAGCGCGCTCTACAGCGAGGAGCAGTTGCGTTCGATGCAACGGGCGCGCTCGCAGATGCGGTTGCATATCGAGCAACGCGAGGACGGCACGCTCAAGGGGTATGGGTTTTACACGGGCAACCATGCCGATTGGCAGATGATTGATGTGGTGCAGTTTCAAAGCCGTGGCGATCAGTTTGTGGCGGATTTGGATGAGGGCGTGGAGCTGATCTGGACACCCGCCGTTGATCCCAGTGACACGCTGGGTATTCCAGCCTTGGAGGCTGCGCCGCAGGCGCCGGTGATCTGGATTTATCCGCCGACGGAGAAAGCCGCGCAAATTCTGGTGAACCCGATTTATCCGCCGGAGTATCGGGATTTTATTCTGGTGTTCCCGGTTGAGTCGGGGGTTCGGCCGCTGTATGTGGTGGTAAACCAGCCAAGGAAAGGGCTTAGAAACCCAGACCATGATTACTTTTCTCCACCCGAAACCGAAGACATAACAGGCTTCCCGGGTCTGATTCCCCAAAAGCCTGTGACACCAAGAAAAGGCGGAGCCGGCTTACGTGAACGTTGGATAGACGCAAAAGGAAGAAAAATATTTGAGTGGGACTCCAAAAAAGGCGAGCTGGAAGTCTATCGAAACAGCGATTTGGCACACCTCGGCGCATTTGATCCTTATACCGCCGAGCGTCGAGGACCGGCGGACCCGAAACGTCGTATTTACAGATAAAAAGGAACTCGGAAAATGCTGATGAAAATCAGACTGCGATGGTACGAAAAACACAGTAATGACTTGAAGGCGGATGAGTACTCAGCCGATATCGCAGATCCAGACAATGTTTTTGAAGCATTGGGTTTAGGCGAAGAAACCGCGATATACGCCGACGTATTCAACGTTCAGCCTAACTGGATTACGATTATTCAGCCGTACTTCCAGCACATGATCGAACCCGACCATCACGACTACCAACTGTCCTTCCGCTACCAAGGCGCCTGGCCACCGCCCCCAAAGCAACCCAAAAAGGCGTCCTAATGCAATGAAACCCGCACTGCAAAAGCCCCTCCTCTACCGCTCAGTCAACCCCCGAACCCATGGCGTGCACCACGGCAGTTGTCGCGCCTACCGGTATGAGCGGCAAACCAAAAGCGAAAAAGACAAACAATCAAATCGCGGTTCGATGCATAGCCATCAACGGCATGGCTTTGGAGTGGGATTCAGAACAAGGAGAGCTGGAAGTCTACCGATACAGTGATGTGAAACATCTAGGTTCATTTGACCCTTATACCGGTGAGCAGCGGGGGCCGGCGAAAGATGAGAGACGTATAGACAAGTAAGTGGAGCGTTCGCTATGGCAATGAAAATACGGCTACAGTGGTTCAACAAACAAACAGAAGCCCTGGAGGCAGCTGAATACTCAGCAGACTTTGAGGAACACGACAGCATTCTTAACGAACTCGGTCTACACGAGGAACCACAAATCTACGCTGGAGGATTTGACGTTCTCCCCAGTTGGATCGCGATTCTTCAGCCACATTTCCGACGGGTGATAGAGCCAAATCTGTTCGACTTCCAGATTTCTTTTCACTACCAAGGCGCCTGGCCACCGCCCCCAAAGCAACCCAAAAAGGCGTCCTAATGCAATGAAACCCGCACTGCAAAAGCCCCTCCTCTACCGCCCAGTCAACACCCGAACCCATGGCGTGCGCCACGGCAGTTGTCGCGCCTACCGGTATGAGCGGCAAACCAAAAGCGAAAAAGACAAACAATCAAATCGCGGTTCGATGCATAGCCATCAACGGCATGGTTTTGACTACACCCCACTGTTCCGGTTTCTCCTGTCCAAAGTCGGCCACCCATGGGATCAGGTGTTCAGCGAAGCCAACGCCCGCCTGGATCGTCCGGATCCGGTATTCTGGATGGTCGCGCAACATGAAAGCGACAAGCAGGATTACGTGAGAACGGATGAAAACAGCTACTACAGCGGCTTGTATGTCGACGAAGGCGGCCTGCTGCAAAAGGTCAACCCACAGCTGAC
This sequence comes from Pseudomonas sp. QC2, assembly GCF_002859085.1. NCBI lineage: Bacteria > Pseudomonadati > Pseudomonadota > Gammaproteobacteria > Pseudomonadales > Pseudomonadaceae > Pseudomonas > Pseudomonas sp. QC2. The sequence continues at coordinate 105,720 of NZ_PKKS01000028.1, read as the reverse complement.
GCCCGAGCAGATGAAACCCTGCTGCAACTGCTGCACCCACACCTTCAACGGTGTGGTATGCCCACAGGGTCTACCCCACAATGGCTAACCCTCAACCCGACTTAACCCCACTGCCCGCCTCCGCCACCGGTACCCGATTCGCCGGGTCCGTCACGTCATACACATGCTGCTCACACCCCGAACCCTTGAATTGGAATTCCACCAGGTACACTTTTGCCCTCTCCGGGCGGAACGTATTCATCGCCGGCCCGCAGGTGTAGTAGTAACCCGTGCGGGTGTCGTTCGCGTAACCCGATACCGTGAGTTTCTTGCCGGGGTCGGCCTGGATTTCCAGTTGTGGAAAACGCTTGAACGTGGCGCTGGCAACGGTTTGGTTGAGCTTGGCGATCCAGTTGAAGACCTTGCCTTCGCCGGTGTCCATCACCGTGCCGAGGGCTTCCATGCGTGGGTCGGGGTCGCCTTCGCGGCTGATCGAGAAGTCGACGGCAGGAGTGCCGCCACTGGACTTCATGATGACCTTGGCGTGTTCCGCATCCACAGCCACGGTTTTCTGGCGAAACTGAATGCCGTCCTTGAGCAGGCTGGGCGATGAGTCACGTTGGTTGGATTGACAGGCGCCCAGGGCCAGGGCGAGGGAGAGCAGCACGATTCGCTTCACGGGGATGTCCTTATCGGAGAAGAGTGTGATGACTGGACCCGAATTTAAACGGATTGTTCCGTTTTAGGAGGGGATTAGCGGTGCGGCCGTTTCAAACGCGGTCAAACACCAACCGCGCGCACAACCCACCCTGCTTGCGGTTATGCAGCGCCAACCGGCAGCCGATCTTGCCCACGATCATTTGCACAATGGCCAACCCCAAGCCCGCGCCATTGGCATTGCCCCGGCTGTAGAACCGCTCGAACAGACGCTCCATTTGCGCCTCATCAATCCCGGGCCCCTGGTCTTCCACGCTCAGGCAATGAGCACCAATCACCACCTTCACTTCACTGCCTGCCGGGGAAAAGTTAAGGGCATTGGTCACCAGGTTCTGCAATGCAATCGCCAACGCCGCCGGTTCGGTTTTCACCCAACATTGCTCCTCCCCTTCAAGCACCAGCTCCACACCTTTTTCCATGGCCAAGGGGGTCAACTCGGCAAGTTCTTCGCGCACCAGTTCGGTCAATTGCACACGTTCACACACGCGGTTGTTCAATTGCGGCTCGATGCGGGCCATGGTCAGCAGTTGGCTGCCGATGCGGGTGGCACGGTCGACGCCGTTGACCAAAAAGTCCAACGCCTCACGTCGCTGCTCCTCAGTGATGGCACTCTGCGCGTTCTGGGCGTGAATCCGCAGGATCGCCAACGGTGTACGCAGTTCGTGGGCGGCATCGGCGATGAAGCGGCGTTCGCGCTCCAGCAGCTCATCCACTTGCACCAACAGCCGGTTAAGCGCGGTTTGCATGGGTTCAAGATCGCTGGGCAAAGGCTTGAGGTGCAAGGGTTGCAAGGTCTCGGCAGTTCGCCCACGGATGGACAGGGCCATGGCGCGCAAAGGTTTGAAGCCCCAGCCGATTACCCACCAGATCAACAGCGTCAGCAGCGGCACGCCGATCAGCGTCGGCCAGAGGGTGTGGCGCATGATGCGCTGGATCACGTCCTGGCGAATGTCATCGCGCTCGCCCACCCAGATCAGCAATCCCTGTTGCGGATCGGCAAGGAGGAAAGCGCACCAGTCATTGCCGTTGTCCATCAGGTCGTGGGAACCGAGGGTCGTCGGCGGTGCCGCCAGCACGGGCGCTTCGGCGGAGCGCACGAGCAACTCACCCGCGCGGTTCCACACCTGGAAGGTCAGGCGGGTTTCATAGGGATGGGCCACGCCATCTTTACCCACGCGACTCATGGCCTGGTCGAACGCCTGGTACAACCGCTCCCAATCCGCTTCCCCTGGATCCCGTTGGCGCAGCACGCCTTGCAGCAGGCGCGCGCTCTGGGCGAGTTGGGCGTCGTAGACTTCTTCGATTTCATGGTGGCTGTCGCGCAGCACCAGCCAGCTGATCAGGGCGTCACCCGCCAATATCAGCAGCAAGACAGGGATGAGGATACGTGCACGAACCGAGGTCATGGTTTGAGCGCCAGTACATAGCCGACACCGCGCACGGTGCGGATCAGCTCGGTGGATAACTTTTTGCGCAGGTTGTGGATCAGCACTTCCAAGGTATTGCTCTCGACCCGATCCTGCCAGCCATACAACGCGCGGGACAACCGCTCGCGGGTCACGACTTTGCCGGGGCGCACCATCAGTTGGTGCAGCAGTTGGTACTCCATCGGGGTGACGATGATGTCAGCATCCTGGTAGCGCACTTGCTGGGTGGCCGGGTCGAGGCTGATGCCGGCGTGTTCCAACATCGGTTGTGCGCGGCCCTGGCTGCGGCGCAACAGGGCGCGCACGCGGGCTTTGAGTTCTTCGACGTCGAAGGGTTTGACCAGGTAGTCGTCGGCCCCCGCGTCCAAGCCGGCGATGCGCTCGGCGGTACCGTCGCGGGCGGTGAGGATCAGCACCGGCACGTCATGTTGCTCGGCGCGCAGTTGCTGCAACAGGTCGAGGCCGTCGAGGCGCGGCAGGCCGAGGTCGAGCAGCAACAGGTCGAAGTTTTCCGTGCGCAAGGCATGCAGGGCCGCAACGCCATCCTGCAACCAATCGAGGGTGTAGCCTTCGGCGCCCAATGCCACGCGAATGCCTTGGCCGAGGGCACGATCATCTTCGACAAGGAGTAGGCGCATAGCAGAATCTCTGTAGGAATCGGCGGCATCATGCCGGGTTCTGGCATGGGTTATTTCGGCAAAGATGTTACGGCGCGTTGCCAACTAAGGTTGCGCTAAGGTTGGTTTTGCACTGTGAAACCTCCCACCTCTGCTGAGAGCTTTTCCATGCGCAAAATTCTCCTGCTGTCCCTGATTCTCGCCAGTCCCCTGGCCGTCGCCGGCCCGCAGTGCACCACCGCCGAGCGTTCGCAATGGCAAGACGAAAAAGCCTTCCAGGAGAAGCTCAAGACTGAAGGCTACACAATCAGCAAGTTCAAAGTCACCGACGGCAACTGCTACGAGATCTACGGCTTCGACAAGGACAAGCGCAAGGTCGAGATCTATCACGATCCCGTCACCGGCAAAGCCGTGAAGACTGAGATCAAGGGCTGATGCCAGGCGAATCCCTGCGCCTGTGGGACCCGCTGGTGAGACTGTTTCATCTGTCGATCGCCGGGGTCTTTGTCGCCAATTACTTCTTTAACGAAGCAGGCGATGACTGGCATGTCTGGCTGGGCTACTACGCCATGGCCTGGCTGCTGGTGCGGTGGGTGTGGGGATTTGTCGGACCGCGCAGTGCGCGTTGGGCGGACTTCTGGCCGACGCCAAAGCGCCTGACGGCCCACATGCGCTCGCTGCTCAACGGTCGGCCCCAGCATCGCCTGGGCCATTCGCCGATTGGCGCGCTGGTGATGCTGTTGATGTTGCTGGCGCTGCTGAGCATCGGCATCAGCGGTTTCCTGATGCAGGAAGTCGACGCCTTGTGGGGAGCCGATTGGCCGCTGCAAATCCACGAAACCGCTGCCAACGTGCTGCTCGGCCTGGTCTGCGTGCATGTGCTGGCGGCGGTGTTCGAAAGTATCCAGGTGCGGGACAACCTGCCGTTATCCATGCTCACCGGTCGCAGGAAGCGCCTGCCGGATGAACCTGCGCAGTAATCCTTTATCCACAGGTCCCCTATGCGCTCCGCCTTATTGATTTGCAGCCTGCTGGCGGTGTTTTTCGCCGCCTGGCAGAGCCATCCGCCCCATGTATTGGCGCCGTTTGCCCAGGCCAGCCCGAACACCGCAAAAGTCGCGGCGCCGGCGCAGTACAGCAGCCGGTTCGTGTCCACCCAGCTCACCGACTTTGTGCACTCGTCGTCCGTCACCGCCCTGCCCGGCGGCGACTTGATGGCGGTGTGGTTCGCCGGCTCCCGCGAAGGCGCGGCCGATGTGCAGGTGCGCACCGCACGCTTTGATGCACGCAGCGGCGAATGGGGCGCCGAACAGGTGCTGGCCACGCGCGAAAGCACCCGCGACGGCACCCAGCGCTACATCCGCAAGTTGGGCAACCCGGTGATCGCCCTGGGCCCGGATAAACGCCTGTGGATGTTTTACGTGTCGGTGTCAGTCGGCGGCTGGGCCGCCAGTGCGATCAACCTGATGGTGTCGGACGACCTCGGCGCCAGTTGGTCGGCGCCAAGGCAACTGGTGACTTCGCCGTTCTTCAATATCAGCACCCTGGTGCGCGCCGCGCCGGTGTTCCATGCCGACGGTTCCATCGGCCTGCCGGTGTACCACGAGTTCATGGGCAAGTTTGCCGAATACCTGTACCTGAGCGCCGATGGGGCGGTGATCGATAAATTCCGTATCAGCCGCGGCAAGAATTCCCTGCAGCCGACCATCGTGCCGCTGGATGGCCAGCGCGCCGTAGCGATGTTGCGCTATGCCGGTGACACCCATCACCGCGTGCTCGCCAGCCGCACCGAAGACGCCGGGCAAACCTGGAGCGAGCCGTATCCGTTGGAGCCGGCCAACCCCAATTCATCGCTGGCGGCAGTGGCCACGCAGGACGACGGCTTGCTGGTGGCCCTCAACGATCTGCAGGACGGCCGCTTCAAACTCAGTCTCTACGGCACCGACGCCCAGCTCAGCCAATGGCGCACGGTGGTGCAGTTGGATGAGTCTCCCGACCCGCTCGGCCAGCCATTCTCACCCGAGGCCTATAAAGAAATCATCGGCGAAGGTTTCCGTGCTTCCAGCGGCGCCCGGCGTCTGCCGTTGGAGCAGCGCTTCCTCAGCAACCTCGACTACCGCGTGTGCAAACCCCGTGGTTGCGATTTCGAATACGAGTACCCGTATTTCAGCCGCAGCCCGGACGGCATGTACCACTTGGTCTACTCGTGGAATAACACCTTTATCAAACATGTCAGCTTCAACGAAGCCTGGCTGGCGGAGCGGCTGTGATGGTTTATCTGTGGCAGGCGCATTTGAGTTTTGTGCTGTTGGGTTTTGTGTTCCTGAGCCTGTTTCGATTCACCGCGCCGTGGCGGCCGTGGTTGCTGCCGCTATTGGCGGCGGTCAGTTTTATCCCGGTCAATGAATTGCCGCTGGCGGCGTATGTGCGCAGTTTTACCGATGACCTGGCGATCAGCACGTTGGTGTTGCTGGCCTGGGTTGCACTCAGTCGACTGGGCGTGGTGCAGCCGCTCAATCGACGGCACCACGTGCAGACGCTGATGGTGTTTGGGCTGTTGAGCCTGGCCCTGTACCCGGCCACGTTGGGCCTGACCTACTTCGATCCGTACCGCTGGGGCTTCAACCCCCGGCCGATGATTGTGCTGGTGGGCGCGGCCGCACTGCTGATGCTGTGGCTGCGCAATGCCCTGGCGGTGTGGATGCTGGCGATCGGCACGCTGGCCTTCGCGCTGCGGCTCAAGGCGTCGGAAAACTATTGGGATTATCTGGTCGATCCGCTGTTGGCGGGCTACTGCATCGTCGCTGGACTGATGCAATTCAAACTGTGGGAGGGGGCTTGCTCCCGATGGCGGCGTGTCAGCCAGCACCTCCGGCACTGAACCACCGCCATCGGGAGCCCCCCTCTCCCACATTGGATTTGTGTTGTTTTAGAGAATGGGAAAAATGATGAGTGCGTTGCAATCACGCCGCCTGCGCTACGGCGTGGGCGCGATCGGGTTGGTGTTTGCCTTGCTGGCCGCATTGCGGCTGGTGTTTGTGCTGGGGTTTTCCGGCCTTGATTTGAGTACCCCGGCACTGCTGGAAACCCTGGGCATCGGCCTGCGTTTCGACCTGCGCCTGGCGGTGCTGCTCCTGCTACCGCTGGCGCTGCTGGCCTGGATTCCCCACTGGAACCTGACCACCCTCCCGGCCCTGCGCTGGCTGGCCCGCGCCTATCTGGTGGTGGCGCTGGCCGTGGTCGGCCTGGTGTACATCGTCGACTTCGGCCACTACGCCTACCTCGGCGTGCGCATCAACGCGACCGTGCTGCGTTACCTGCAAGACGCGCAGATTTCACAACAGATGGTGTGGGAAACCTACCCGGTGCTGTGGATAACCGCGTGCTGGCTGGCGGCGGTGGCCTTGTGGGTGTGGGCGCTGGTCTGCCTTGAGCGGTTGACCCTGGACCGCGCGCCCAGCACCCGCGGCAAACTGTCATTGGTGGCTGTTTCCGTCATCGGCGTGATCGGCGTACTGCTGGCCCTGCTCGGCCGTGTCGCCCATCTCAACCTGGAGAACCCGGTGCCGCTGCGCTGGAGCGACGCGTTCTTTTCCGGCAACCCGCAGGTGGCCGCCGTGGGGTTGAACCCGGTGCTGTTTCTGTACGACACGCTCAAGGTCGGCCAATCGCAATTCGATGAGGCCCAGGTGCGCGAGCATTACCCACAGGTCGCCCACTACCTGGGCGTCGACCGCCCCGATGCCCAGCAACTGAACTTCATCCGCGAACAAGGCGTGCAGCCCTATCGACTGGCCGGCGAGCGAGCGCCCAACGTGATCTTCGTGATGCTCGAATCCCTCGGCACCAGCGCTGTCGGCGCCTACGGCAACCCACTCAACCCCACACCGAACCTGGACAAACTGGCCACGCAAAGCTGGTTCTTCAAACACTTCTACGTGCCTGTCACCGGCACCGCCAAGACCGTATGGGCGAGCATCACCGGCGTGCCCGACGTCACCCGCCAGGAGACTGCCACCCGCAACCCGCTGATCACTCGGCAACACACGCTGATCAACGCGTTCGAGGGTTACCAGAAGTTCTACATGATCGGTGGCAACGCCGGCTGGGCCAATATCAATGCCTTGATCCGCCAGAGCATCGACGGCGTGCAGCTGTTTGAAGAAAGCCATTGGCGCTCGCCACGGGTAGACGTGTGGGGCATTTCCGACCTGGATCTGTTCAAGGAAGGTGACGAACTACTGCGCGCGGTCCCGAAGGACCAACCCTTCTTTGCCTACCTGCAAACCTCCGGCAATCACCGTCCGTTCACCATTCCCAAGCACAACGATGGCTTCCAGGTCCGCGACGTGACGCTGGAGCAGGCCCAAGCCGCCGGTTCACGCAGTGTCGAGCAATACAACGCCGTGCGCCTGCTGGACTACAACATCGGCCGGCTGATGGAAATCACCAAGGCGGGCGGTTACTACGACAACAGCATCTTTGTGTTCTTCGGCGACCACAACACCCGCATCAGCCAAATTCCGCACATGGCGCCGGCTTTCGAACAACTGGGGCTGGAGAGTAATAACGTGCCGTTGCTGATCCACGCGCCCGGCCTGCAACCCCGGGTGATCGAAGAAGCCGTCGGCCTGGCGGACTTGCTGCCCACCGTGGCCGGCTTGGCGGGTGTGCCGTTTAGTCACGGCACGATGGGGCGCGATATCCAGCAACCGGCACCAGAAGGTGAACGCATGGTGCCGCTGGTGTTGCGCGAGGGGACCTTCCCGGTGATCGGCGGCGTGACCCGCCACTTCCTGTTGCAGATGCAGCATGACGGCAGCTCACCGACCCTGCACGACCTGGCATCGCCCACCCCGCGTGACGACGTGGCCGCACTGCATCCCGATGAGTTTAAGCGTTTGCAGGGGCTGACCCGAGGCCTGCATGAGAGCGCGCGGTTGATGCTGTTCAGGAATGTGCGGGAGTGATTATTTGTCTTGGAACGTTTCGAGGTACGCCAGGATGTTCTCGATCTTCTCCTGGTCACTGATACCCCAGAAAATCATCCGCGTGCCACTCACCACTTTCTTCGGGGCCTCGATGTAGGCCGCGAGTTTGTCGCGGGTCCAGACCACACCGGAGTTCTTCATCGCATCGGAGTACTGATAGTCAGCGGTCGTCCCCGCAGGGCGTCCGATGATGCCGTTGAGTTCCGGGCCAAAGCCGCCGCGCGCGCCTTCGCCGATACTGTGGCAACCGCCGCAGGTCTTGGCGAAAAGCTTGCCGCCCGCCTCGGCATCGCCCGCCGCAAACGCCGAGTGGGTATTGAGTAACAGGACGAGGGAGAGTAACGCGTACTTCATGATGGCTCCGCATCGGGCAAGGAGTGAGCGATTATGCCTGTATCCGCTGCGCTGCGCCGTTCGAGGAAACACTCTCTAAACCGCTCTAAAACGACCACCCATCGCCCCACAGACATCCAATCGAACCTATTCCAACCCATTCCACTCCACCTTACTGAACCCATGATGGAGGAGTAAGGATCATGGCTCAGCCATCGATTTTGGTACTGGAAGACGACGAAATCATTCGCGCGTTAATGGTGGATGTGCTGGAAGATTTCGGTGCAGTCGTCACGTCTTTTCCTTCGGCGGATGAGGGAATGATTTACCTGGAGCGGGCCGATGATCCGGTCGACCTGATTGTCAGCGATATCCAGATGCCTGGTTTACTCAATGGCTACGATTTGAGCCGCGTGGTTGCACACCGCTGGCCGTCGGTGCCGGTGCTGCTGACCTCCGGTAACACGAAAATTGCGTCGCAGCTGGGGGGGTCGGTGCGGTTTCTGCCCAAGCCGTGGAGCACTGAGCACTTGATTGAGTGTGTGCAAACAGCATTGACACAGCAAGGCATGTCCATGCATTGATAGCTTCGCGATATCACGCTTACCGAACTTCGTTGCAGGCTCGGAGGTCATTATTGATGCAAGGAGCGACTTTTCTGATCCGTCGGTCAGCCTTTTCGCCTTGTGCGCTCAGTTGCCGACGACGAGTTGTGTAGAATTGTCGCCCATTTCCATGCGTCATTCATGGCCGAGAGGCCCACAGTTCGAGCTCATTGAATGCATTCACAGGCCCCTGATGTCGGTGCGCCCTCAACGCTGGAAGCGCTGCGCACCGGTACGGCCCTGCTGCACGTGGCGCTGGAAAAGCGCTTGCCGTTTTTTTCCGAGCGTTTGGACGCCGGCTGGTATCAGCGCTTACTCCAGGCGTACTACGGCTTTTATGCGCCGATGGAAGCGGTACTGTACGACGGTGAGTTGATCCCCGAAGGCTTGGACCCGGTGATGCGGGTGAAAACGCCTACGCTGGTGAACGACCTTCACGCCCTTGGCCTGAATGACCGCGCTATCAACACCCTGCCCCGCTGCGCCAACCTGCCGCCCCTGGATACTCCCGCCGCCTGCCTGGGTGCCCTGTACGTGCTGGAAGGCGCGACCTTGGGTGGCCAGGTACTGCGCCGGGAAATGGCCGAGCGCCTGGACGTGAGCGGCGACAACGGCGGCGCGTTCCTCAACGTATACGGCGCCGAGACCGGCCGTCGCTGGAAAGAATTCCTTGATTACCTGGGCCGCCTGCCGCTGGACGCTCTCGCCAGACAGCACGCTGTGGACGCCGCCCGTTCGACATTCAGCTGCTTTGAGCAATGGCTCGACAGCCAGGAGGTACTGCTATGAAACCCGACGATTTTGAAGAGCTGCTTGCCAACTGTGCCGACGAGCCCATCCGCTTTCCAGGGGCGATCCAGCCCCACGGCGTGTTGCTGACGTTGTCGGAGCCGGACCTGAAGGTCATTCAGGTCAGCGCCAACATCGGCACCTTGTTCGGGCATGCGCCCGAAGCGCTGCTGAACCAGCCGCTGCACACCCTGGTGGGCACCGAACACGCCAAGGCCGTCGCCGCCATGGCCGAAAACAACACGTTTTTCGACGCCCCGCCGCTGCACGTCAGTTTTAACGGCGCGGAGTTCGAAGGCCTGCTGCATCGCCATCAAAACGTGCTGGTGCTCGAGTTCGAACCCCTGCTCAAGGATTTCCGCCCACGGGCGCTCAACGGTCGCACCAGCGACCTGGGCAAGATGCTGCAACGCCTGCAGTCGGCAAAAACCCTGCAAGCGCTGTACGAAATCAGCGTGAATGAAATCCAGGCCATGACCGGCTACGACCGTGTGCTGATCTATCGCTTCGAAGAGGAAGGCCACGGCCAGGTGATCGCCGAGGCGTCCGCGCCGTCCATGGAGCTGTTCAACGGACTCTTCTTCCCTGCGTCCGACATCCCGGAGCAAGCCCGCGAGCTGTATCGCACCAACTGGCTGCGCATCATCCCGAATGCGGCCTACGAGCCAGTACCCCTGCTACCCAAGCTGCGCCCGGACACCGGCCAGCCGCTGGACTTGAGTTTTGCCACCCTGCGCAGTGTGTCGCCGATTCACTGCCAGTACATGCAGAACATGGGCGTGTTGTCGTCCATGAGTATCTCGCTGATGAAGGGCGACAGACTCTGGGGCCTGATCAGCTGCGGCAACCGCCAGCCACTGTTGGTGCCTAACGACCTGCGCACCGCCTGCCAGACCATCGGCCAGGTACTGTCGTTGCAGATCAGCGCGATGGAAGCCCTGGACCTGAGCCGCCAGCGCGAGGAGAAAGTCGAGGCTTTGGCCCTGCTGGATCGGGCGATGAAGGCGTCGGAAGTGAATGTATTCGACGGCCTGGCACAGCAAGGTCAGTTGCTGATGGACCTGACGCTGTCCGGTGGCGTGGCGATCATCGAAGACAAGCAACTGCACCGCTACGGCAACTGCCCGGAACCGGCGCAGATCCGCGCGTTGCACAGGTGGCTGCAGGAGAGCGGCGAGCCGGTGTTTTCCAGCCATAACCTGGCGTCGGTCTACCCGCCGGCGGTGGAGTTCCAACAGATAGCCAGTGGTGTATTGGCCATGAGCTTGCCCAAGCCCGTGGATAACGGCGTGCTGTGGTTCCGCCCGGAAGTGAAAGAGAACATCAACTGGAGCGGTGACCCGACAAAGCCGCTGGACCTGGAAAATTCCGACGCCGGCCTGCGCCTTCGCCCACGCACCTCGTTTGAAATCTGGAAGGTAGAAATGGCCGGCATCTCCACCAAGTGGAGCCATGGCGACCTGTTTGCGGCCAACGACCTGCGCCGCTCCGCGCTGGAAAACGACCTGGCGCGCCAGGTGCAACGTGAGCAACAAGCCGTGCGTGCGCGTGATGAGCTGGTGGCGGTGGTGTCCCATGACTTGCGCAACCCGATGACCGTGATTTCCATGCTCTGCGGCATGATGCAAAAAGCCTTCAGTTCCGATGGCCCACATACTTCGCGGCGGATTTCCTCGGCCATCGACACCATGCAACAGGCCGCCGCGCGCATGAACGTGCTGCTGGAAGACTTGCTCGACACCTCGAAAATCGAGGCCGGACGCTATGTGGTCAAGCCGGTAGCGCTGGACGTGAGCCAGATGTTCGAAGAGGCCTACTCGTTGCTCGCACCGCTGGCGATGGAGAAAGGCATCGACCTGTCGTTCAACGCCGAGCCTGGGCTGCAGATCAATGGCGACCCCGAGCGCCTGTTCCAGGTGCTGTCGAACCTGATCGGCAACGCCATCAAGTTCACGCCGCGTCAGGGCAATATCGGCATCAGCGCCATGAGCAATGGCGAAGAAATTGTCTTCTCGGTACGCGATTCCGGCGAAGGGATTGCGCCGGAACAACTGCCGCATGTGTTTGATCGCTACTGGACCCAGACGGAAAACAACCCGACCGGTAGTGGGCTGGGGCTGTACATCACGCAAGGTATCGTCCAGGCCCATGGCGGCAAGATCGTTGCCGAGAGTGAAGTGGGTCGGGGGAGTGAGTTTCGGTTTACGGTGCCGAGGGTCATCGAAGACTCGTATACCTGACGCGGTAAGAATGTAAGGTTTGCGTGGGAGCCGGGGTTGCCCGCGATGGGCATAGGTATCTACACCACGCTGGGTACGGCGCTGGACCTGTGGCGAGGGAGCTTGCTCCCGTGGCGGCCTGACAGCTGACCTGGATGTTGGATCGGACCGGGTACATATCTGTTATTTAGGTAACGGCCACTATGGGTTCCGCTTTTACAGCGGCTCACTTTTGAAGAGCGCAAAAGTAAGCAAAACGCTCTTGCCCCAACACTCGGCACCTCGCTCACGCTCGGTGTGCCCGTAATCCGACAGCCTGCAAAAGCTACCGGATTACTACAGCGCGTTACGCAATGTGGTGGCGGAAAATCGGCTGGCCTTTGTGCAGGAGGGTAAAGAAGGCGCGACCTCTCCCGGGCTGGACGGCTGCGCGAAGGGCCGCGCGGATGACTTCTGATTCGAACCCCGCAGGGCAGTCATATCTTGCAGCAGCGTGTTTATAGCCGACCCGCTTTGGCCTCTATAAGTTTGGCCTCACTTCGCTCCGACAGGCGAAGTAACCCTCTGCTCAATAGAAGGAAACATCCATGCTTAGCGCTATCAACCACCCACTGGGCAATATTCAATACCCTCCCCTGCAGCAGGATGATGCAGAGCCCCAGCGCAAGAAGCGCAGCGCTGATGCAATGCACACGCAACCGTACGCTGCCGACGCCCCCCACACAGCAGCCAACGACCGGCCCCGCAAGAACGGCGGCGGGCTAGACAGCCTGGGTCAGGGCAACATCCTTTAAACCGCCTGATGCGAAGGGCAGTGCACGGCCCTTCGTACTCGCCCTTAACAAAACCATGACATTCACTGGATTAATCTTGCTGGTTCTATCCAGTCTGGAATCCATAACTGCATGCCGCACACCGATACACTGCCCGCCGTACTGGCCGGCCCACTGCTGCGACGCCTTGAACCCCGGCGCCTGGTTATGTGGCTGGTGGGAAGTCGAACACTGGCGTTGACGCTGAAGCTGCACCTGCCCGCGCAGACGGTGGAGATAAACCTCGACCAGTGCCAGGTCATCCCCGTGGGGCGCCATGCCTTTATCCACCTGATCGATGTGCCGTTGAGCGATGCCCTGCCCCTCGACGTGGTCATCAGCTACGACCTGTTGTTCGACAACACCGGCATCGCCGACTGGGCACCGCACCTGCTGTACGCCGACGCCCAACTGCCCAGTTTCGTTTTGCACAGCCGTATCCATCAGTTGGTGCACGGCTCCTGCCGCAAACCCCATCACAGCGCCGACGAAGGCCTGCTGTGCGTCGACCGCCTGCTGGCCGACGCCCGTACCCCGGCCGACCGCCCCGCCCTGCTGATGATGAGTGGCGACCAAGTCTACGCCGACGATGTCGCCGGCCCGATGCTACGGGCGATACATGCGTTGATCACACGCTTGGGCCTCTTCGACGAATACCTGGAGGGCGCCGTGGTGGATGACAGCGCCAGCCTCTATGGGCATCGCGCCAGTTATTACCATCGCGCCGACTTGCTGCCCGCACTGGACAGCAACGAAACTCTGCGCGAGCGGTTTTTTGGTGGCGTGAAAAAACCGATCTTCACCAGCAGCACCGCCGACAATCACCTGGTGACCTTCGCTGAAGTCATCGCGATGTACTTGCTGGTGTGGTCGCCCACGCCTTGGACGCTGATCGCACCGCAGACGCCGCAACTGAACACAGAAGAACAGCAGCGCTATGCCCGCGAACAGGTGCAGGTCGATACATTCCGCGACGGCCTGCCGGGCGTTGCGCGGGTCTTCGCCCACCTGTCCACCTTGATGATCTTTGACGATCACGACATCACCGACGACTGGAACCTCAGCGCACAGTGGGAAGAAACCGCCTACGGTCACCCGTTCTCCAAACGCATCATCGGCAACGCCCTGCTGGCCTATCTGCTGTGCCAGGGCTGGGGCAACCAGCCGGATGTGTTTGACGGGCTGATAAAGCAAAGCCAGGCGCTCACCCACCAGCCCCAGGCCAACCACCTGGATGCCGCCGCGCAAAATGAATTGCTCGAAGCGCTGCTCACGTTCCAGCACTGGCACTACGTACTGCCCACCACCCCTGCGCTGGTGGTGCTCGACACCCGCACCCGCCGCTGGCGCAGCGAGTTCACCTTCAAGCAACCTTCCGGCCTGCTCGACTGGGAAGCCTTGAGCGAACTGCAACAGGAACTGCTCGACCACCCTTCGGCCATCATCGTCTCGCCCGCGCCGATCTTTGGCGTCAAGTTGATCGAGACGGTGCAGAAAATCTTCAGCTGGTGCGGCCACCCCTTGCTGGTGGACGCAGAAAACTGGATGGCCCATCGCGGCGCAGCCCAGGTGATCCTCAATATATTCCGCCACTCGCGAACGCCGGGTAACTACGTGATCCTGTCAGGTGACGTGCATTACTCGTTCGTCTACGAAGTGCTGATCCGCCATCGCAACGCCGGTCCCCGGATCTGGCAGATCACCAGCAGTGGCATCAAGAACGAATTCCCTCCACGCCTGCTGGAATGGTTCGACCGCCTCAACCGCTGGCTCTACTCGCCGCGCTCGCCCCTCAACTGGTTCACCCGCCGACGCACCATGCAGGTGGTGCCGCATATTCCGGAACATGCCGAAGCGGGCGAACGATTATGGAATTCGGCGGGGATTGGCCAGGTGTTTTTCAACCAACAAGGCCAGCCTGAAGCGATTTACCAGCACAACGCGGATGGCAAGGCGCCGACGAGGATGGTGGCGCCGAAGTAACCCTTCCCACAGATATGAAAGCATGTTCACGCCAAGCTTGTGGAAATTTCACAAGCATCTGTTTTAGTTGAATTTATTTGAAAAAATTCAACCCCGTCTTCATTCAAAAAAAGTGCCAGGCTCTGACCTCTCCTCGCGATAAGCCTTATCAATCGCCGATGGTCAAATGAACCTTTTTTGGTACACTCTCCAGTGAACGACCTACATTTCGTGCTGAACGTTGTTTTCTATCGAACCGATGCGGGTAACGAGCCGGTACGCGAATGGTTAATGGAGCTACCTAGGGAAGCCAGAAAACTCATAGGTATCGACATCAAATCCGTCCAGATCGGATGGCCGCAGGGAATGCCTCTGGTTCGAAAGCTGGAGCACCGGCTTTGGGAGGTCAGAACCGATCTTGGGAGGCATATCGCACGGGTGATTTTTACGCTGGTTGACGGTGAGATCGTGCTGCTGCACGGCTTCATTAAAAAGAGCCAGAAAACGCCTGTGGTAGAGCTGGATACCGCGCGGCGTCGTAAAAACAAGCTATGAGGAAAACCACATGAACAAACATATCGGTTCCAACTTCGACGATTTTCTCAACGACGACGGGCTCATTGAGGAAGTATCCGCCGGAGCGTTGAAACGTGTTATCGCCTGGCAGTTGGCTGAAGCGATGAAGGCGCAGAAAATCAGCAAAAAAGCGCTGGCTGAACGTATGCATACCAGCCGCACCGCCGTAGATCGCGCACTCGATCAGAACGATGCAGGCATGACCTTGGCCACTCTGGCAAGTGCAGCACGGGCACTGGGCCAACGGGTAGAAGTTCGGCTTGTACCTGATTCAGACGCAAGGCCCTCGATAAACTGAAACACTGCGTGACCCTTGGATATCGGGAAACACGTTCTACAAAAATGCAGCAATAGCCAAAAGCCATCAACCTTTAGCCGTACATCTGCCCTATTCAAAGCATCCAAGCCCCGTTGTACAGTAGCGCCAGCCACGGAGTATCGGCGTCAACAATGGCAGGCCTTGACGGCTGCCCACGCAAGGAATGCGCAGATGGACGATACCTCCGACAACACTCCGTTGAGGCAAGATTTCTCTCACTTCAACGCCGACATGCTGCACACCGTTCTGGAGTTGGTCAGCGATGGAATCTGGGATTGGAACGCCAATACCGGGTTCGTCTACCGCAACCCAGGGTGGTACGAAATGCTCGGCTATCCCCGCCATGCGCTGGAGAACAGCGTGTTCACCTGGGAAAACGTGATTCACCCGGAGGACTATCCTCAGGTGATGAAGCTGTTTGACGACTACATTCACCGTCGGGCGCCCCACTATCAAGCCGAGTACCGTTGCCGCAAAAAAGATGGCAGCTACCTGTGGATCGAAGACCGGGGCTACGTGATTGCCCGTAATGCTGACGGCTCCGTGGCGCGCATGGTGGGCGCCCACCGCGATATTCATCTCAGAAAATGTTCCGTCGAACAGTTGGAACGACGCAATCAATCCCTCGAAGCGCTGGTGGCAGAACGCACGCACGAGCTGTCGCGGGTCAATCAGCAGTTGCAACTTCAGTTGGACGAGAACCGCTCAATGGCCGAGCGGGATGCACTGACCCTCGTCGCCAATCGCTATCGCCTGGAAAAAGTGCTGCTGGAAGAATGTGACCGTGCCCAGCGCTTTCGCCTGCCGCTTTCAATGATTGCGATGGATATCGATGATTTCAAGCCGATCAATGACCGTTACGGTCATGGCGTGGGCGACCAGACGCTGGTACGGGTGGTGGAATGCCTGGAACATGCTATTCGCCCCGATGACCTGCTGGCCCGCTGGGGTGGCGATGAGTTTGTGCTGGTCCTGCCAAAGACCTCGCTGGAGGTTGCAACGGCATTGGCAGAGCGCATTCGGCAAACGTTGAAGAACCTCCCGAGTGATGACGTCAAGGTCACCCTGAGCCTGGGCGTGGCCCAGCGAAAAACGCATGAAGCCCCCGCCGCCCTGATGATGCGCGCCGACCAGGCGCTGTATCGCGCAAAGGCTGCGGGAAAGGACGGGGTGTCGGTGTAACACCCCGCAAGGCTATCGAACCGGCGGCGCGTACTGGATGCCGCCGTTGTTCCACAGCGCATTGAGCCCGCGCTTGATCTTCAGCACGCTGCCCTGGCCGATATTGCGCTCGAACACTTCGCCATAGTTGCCCACTTGCTTGACGATCTGCACCACCCAGTCCTTGCGCAGTTTCAGGTCTTTACCGTATTCGCCGTCGGCACCCAGCAAGCGTGCAATGTCAGGGTTCTTGGTGGTCTTGGCCTGCTCTTCGACGTTCTGCGAGGTGATGCCCATTTCCTCGGCATTGAGCATGGCGAACAGGGTCCACTTGACGATGCTGAACCACTCGTCATCGCCTTTACGCACCAGCGGCCCCAACGGCTCCTTGGAGATCACTTCCGGCAGCACCACGAACTCGTCCGGATGGGCCATCTTGATGCGCTGGGCGTACAGGCCCGACTGGTCGGTGGTCAGCACGTCACACCGCCCGGCCTCCAGGCCCTTGGCGCTTTCGTCGGCCGTGTCGAAGGTGATCGGCGTGTACTTCATGCCATTGGTACGGAAGTAATCGGAGACATTGAGTTCGGTGGTGGTACCCGCCTGGATGCACACGGTCGCGCCGTCCAATTGCTTGGCACCGGTGACGCCCAACTTGTTGTTCACCAGAAAGCCGATGCCGTCGTAGTAAGTCACACCGGTAAACACCAGGCCCATGCCCGAGTCACGGGAGCTGGTCCACGTGGTGTTGCGTGAGATCACGTCGATCTCACCGGACTGCAGCGCGGTGAAGCGCTCCTTGGCGGTCAACTGGGTAAACTTCACTTTCGATGCATCGCCGAAGACCGCCGCCGCCACCGCGTGGCACACGTCCACATCGATGCCAGTCATCTTGCCATTGCTGTCCGGTACGCCGAAGCCCGGCAGCCCGTCACTGACGCCGCATTGGATGAAGCCTTTTTTCTGGATGGCGTCCAAGGTCACGCCTGCCTGAGCGGTGCTCGCCAGGCCAAGGGCCGCGGTGGCGCCGATCGCGGCCAACGTCGTTTTGAATGGGTTCATGCAAGGCTCTCCCTGTCATTCCTTATTATTCGGCGCCCCACAGCCCGCGCCGGTTTATAGTGCTGCCGGGCAGTATCAACGGCTTATACCACTGCCACAAACGACCTTTAGGCAAAGGCTCCTTCCGATTTGGAATGAACTGCATGATTTCAAAACGCTTGACCCCTTCGATGACGGCCCTGCAGTGCTTCGAAGCCGCCGCCCGCCATTTAAGCTTCACCCGCGCCGCCGAAGAGCTGCACCTGACCCAGAGTGCCGTGAGCAAGCAGGTGGCGCAGTTGGAGGAGATGCTCTGCCACAACTTGTTCGAACGGGTGCGCCAGCGCTTGTACCTGTCGCCGGCGGGGTCGCTGTACCTCGCCGAAGTGCACAAGATCCTGACCCAGGTGGACATCTCCAGCCGCTATATCCTCACCTACGGCGGCGAAACCGAAGTGCTGCGCATCGCCACCCAACCGACCTTCGGCGACCGTTGGCTGGTGCCCAAGCTCAAGGATTTTGCGGCGAAACATCCGAACATTCACTTGGATGTGCGCAACGAGCTGGAGCCTTTTGACGTGTTGCAGGCCAAGGCCGATATCGCGTTTTTCTTCGGCCAGGGCTCATGGCCGGGGGCGACTTGCATCGAGCTGTTCCGTGAGGCGGTGGTGCCGGTGTGTGCACCGGGGTTTGTCCCCGAGGGCAGCGATGCTTCGTCGCGCCACACCTTGCTGCAATGCACCTCGCGCCCGGAGGCCTGGCACGAATGGTTCCTGGAACAGGGCCTGCATTCGCAGAACAGCTACCACGGGCCGCGTTTTGACACGTTCTACATGTGCATTCGCGCGGCGCAATCGGGTTATGGCGTGGCGTTGGTGCCGCAGTACCTGGTGGCCGAAGAACTGGCCCAGGGCAGCCTGATGATTCCGTGGGACTACGCGATGCCCAGCAGCGGCGCGCACTTTATCGCGCATGCCGAACATGCCGGTGAGATTCCCAAGGTGAACGCTTTCCTGAACTGGATGGTGGAATACACCCAAGCACATCCCGACTTTTAATAATGACCCGGCGATTTTATTTCGTTTGCGACAAGGGCGGGCACCCGGCTTAGATAAAAACAAACCCGTCACTGCCGAGTCCCCGATTCATGAGCCGCGAAACCATCAGCCAGTCGATTTCCATCGTTCACCCCATCAGCCTCAGCCACGGTAAAAACGCCGAGGTCTGGGACACTTCGGGCAAACGCTATATCGATTTTGTCGGCGGTATCGGCGTGCTCAACCTCGGCCATTGTCACCCTGGCGTGGTCGAGGCAATTCGTGAACAGGCGACCCGGCTGACCCATTACGCGTTCAACGCCGCGCCTCACACGCCCTACCTCGAGCTGATGGATCGCCTGACGGCGTTCATCCCGGTGGACTACGCGGTCAGCGGCATGCTCACCAACAGCGGCGCGGAAGCGGCGGAAAACGCGCTGAAGATTGTGCGCGGCGCCACCGGCCGTACGGCGGTGATCGCCTTTGACGGCGCCTTCCATGGCCGGACCCTGGCCACGCTCAACCTCAACGGCAAGGTGGCGCCCTACAAACAAAAGGTCGGTGTACTGCCGGGCCCGGTGTATCACCTACCCTACCCCAGCGCCGACAACGGCGTGACCTGCGCCGAAGCGCTGAAGGCCATGGACCGTTTGTTCAGCGTGGAAATCGACGTCAACGACGTAGCGTGTTTCATCATCGAGCCGGTGCAGGGCGAAGGGGGTTTCCTTGCGCTGGACATCGCGTTCGCCCAGGCCCTGCGGCGCTTCTGCGATGCGCACGACATCCTGCTGATTGCCGATGAAATCCAGTCGGGTTTTGGTCGTACCGGCCAGCGTTTCGCGTTCTCGCGCCTGGGTATCGAACCGGACTTGATCCTGTTGGGTAAAAGCATCGCAGGCGGTGTGCCGCTGGGCGCAGTCGTCGGACGCAAGGCGCTGATGGACAACCTGCCCAAAGGCGGCCTGGGCGGAACCTATTCCGGCAACCCCATCGCCTGTGCGGCGGCCTTGGCCACGCTGGATGCAATGACCGATGAGCACCTGAAAACCTGGGGTTCACAACAGGAAGAGGCCATCGTCCGCCGTTATGAAACCTGGCGCGCACAGGGCCTGACACCCTACCTCGGCCGGCTCACCGGCGTCGGCGCCATGCGCGGTATCGAGCTGGCCAACGCCGATGGCACCCCAGCGCCAAAACAGCTGGCTCAATTATTGAGCCTGGCGCGGGACGCCGGGTTGCTGCTGATGCCCAGCGGCAAGGCGCGGCACATCATCCGTTTGCTGGCCCCGCTGACCATCGAGCCGGCGGTGCTGGAGGAAGGCCTGGATATCCTCGAGGCCTGCTTCAAGCAGTTGGACTCGTAACGCGCATCCACGGGTTGGCCTGTCCTTGACCTTGCCGGGGACGTCCGGGCTCGCTTGCCCCGAGAAATACGCCGCCACGTCCACCGCACCCTGGCTGGGTGCAGGTCAGTGGTCGCTTTTATAGGTTCATCAGGCCAGTATGTTTCAACGGGTTCAGCGAAAAGGGCCGTTGATAGGGGTCAGGACGAATCGATGGCAAAAACTTGCACTTGACCATTGATAAGATGCCGTTTGAAGACATGTACGTATTTCTGTACGTTTCAACCATCGAACGAGGACGCCATCATGGAAACCATCAACTACACCAACGCCCGCGCCCATCTTTCCGAAACGATGGATCGGGTTAACGAAGACCACGTACCACTGCTGGTAACACGGCAAAAAGGTGAGCCGGTGGTGATGATTTCGTTGTCAGAGTTCAATGCGCTTGAAGAGACGGCCTATCTGCTGCGCTCGCCTAAAAATGCCGAACGCCTCATCAACTCAGTCAACAGCCTGCAAGCTGGCAAAGCCAAGCCAAGGCGGTTGATTGAAGAATGAACATACCCTTTACCCCTGAGGGCTGGGACGACTACCTCTGGTTTCAACAAAACGATAAGGCCGGGCTCAAGCGTATCAATTTGCTGATCAAGGCCATCCAGAGAGATCCGTTTGATGGGGTTGGAAAACCTGAACCCCTCAAGCACCACCTGAGTGGTTTCTGGTCGCGGCGGATTACAGCAGAGCATCGTCTCGTATATGGAATAGAAGAGAATGAGGTACAGATTCTGATGTGCCGCTATCACTACTAACAACCTGCTCAGACCGATCTGAAATTGCCCAATGCAGCGCAAGGAAGCATTCGATGCTTGATATCCTCCAAGGCACGCCCGTTTGGGTTTACGCCATCTACCTGTGGGTCTGCTACTACGGCATCAAGGCCTGCCTGGGCGGCCGCGAGAATCGTCGCTCGCTGGTGATCTTGCCGGTGGTGCTGGTGGTGTGGTCGCTGATGTCGCTGGCGCCTTCAATCTTGTCGAGCGGCGCCTGGGGCGGCGGCGCGGCTCTGGGCAGCCTGGTGGGCATGCTGCTGTTCAATGCGCAAGGCGCCCGGCTGGATGCCAATGGCGAAACCCTGGTGTTGCCAGGCACCTGGAAGACCCTGCTGATCTCACAGTTGTTCTTTGCGGTGAAGTATTACTTCGGCTACCAACAGGCGGTACATCCGTTGCTGCTCAGCACGCCGTCGATGCTGATGACGCTGGGCGGCGTATCGGGCTTTACCGTGGGCCTGTTTTGCGGACGGGCAATCCGGTTGCAACGGACGCTGACGGCATTGCGTCGGGACAAGGGCATTGTGCTGCCTTGACCTGATCCCCCTGCGCGCTGAAAATGCGCGACGCTTTTTTGTCCTCGTTTACTGAAGTAGTGAAATTTCAATGTCCGATTCTTACACCGAAAAATCCGCCCCCGAAGAATCCGTAGTCGCCTTGCAGTCCAAAGCCGAGTACGAAAACGCCATCAATCTTTCACAGCATGTGCCGGCCGCCAAGATCATCAGCGAGATGGTGCTGGACGCTTTCCACACCTCCAAGGAAAGCGACCAGATCCGCGAGCTGCGCGTGGCGATCCGCCAGGCCCACGACGCCTTCGACGACGACAAGGCCTATGACCTGATGGGCCAGCTCAAGCAACTCAAGGATGCAGAAGCCGCGGACAACGCCGCCCTGGAAAACCTGAGCAGCCAGTTTTCCATCAGTCGCATCCTGTCCAGCTTCAAGGACGACCCCGAGTTTCAGGAGTTGGTCTACGGTTTGGCGTTGAAGGTGCTGAACCAGAGCCACCAGGCCATCAGCAACCCGAGCGCCGGCAAGAGCAAGGCGTCACGGCCCAAGAAAGAAGCCGAGGTGTTTGTGATCAGCAAGGATGGCATCAGTGTCACCCTACCGTTGCGCACGCCGCGCTCGAAGCTGAACGTTGACCGTGAGGCGTTCGAGTTTTTGGGCTTCAGCTTTGTGGGTGAAGGCGATGAAGCGGAGCTGGAGGTGGAGAGCTTTGTGGATAACGCCGGCGCCGAGCAGCCGTTGAGCCGCAAGAGCGTGATCACTGCGTTGCAGCAGCAGACGGCGTTTGAGGGGTACAGCATCGCGCAGCAGTAACTGACACCATGGAGTAACTGTGGGAGCCCCCTCCCACAGCTTGAATTGTGTCAGTTGATCGGTTCGATCTGCGCCGCAAACACTTCGCGAAACCGCTCCATCTCCCGCTTGTTCCCTACTGTCACCCGCACCCACTGCGGCCAGTCTTTCCACACCCGTCCGATCAGCACGCCTTGCGCGGCCAGTTTCTCGATCACCTGCGCCGCCGGTTGTTTCACGTCGATCATGAAACAGTTCGCCTGGGAGGCCGTGCAGGTGAACCCACGCCCTTTCAGCCAGGCTACCGTCTCGTCGCGCAGTTGGTTATTGAGCGCCTTGCGTTGCGGCAGCAGTTTCACATCTTCAAGGCTGGCGAGGCCGCCAAGCAGGGTACAGCCCGCCGGGACGTTGTCGCCGCCAAACACGGCCAGCCGCTCCAACAGCGCCGGGTGGCCGATCGCCAAGCCCAGGCGGGCGCCGGCCATGCCATAGATTTTCGAGAAGGTGCGCAGCACCAGCAGGTCGTCGTGGTCCTTGACCCAACTGACGACGCTGGGCACGTCGGCGAAGTCGATATAGGCCTCGTCCACCACCAGCACGCTGCCTTTGGGTTTATCCGCCAAGGCCTGGCGGATGGCGTCGATGGGGGTCACGGTGCCCGTGGGGTTGTTGGGGTTGCACAGGTAGAGCATGCCGGCCTGTGGATCGGCGGCGAGCATGGCCGGGATGTCGTGGGCGTGGTCGGCGTTCAGGCTGACCTCCTTCACCGGCGCTCTACTCGATTCGGCGGCCTGGCGCGGCACTTCGTAAGACGGCGTGGGCATTACCAGGCCGCGGGTTTCGCTGGTGAATGCCAGCACGGCATAACGCAACGCGGCCATCGAGCCTGCGAAAACGGCCACTTGCTCCTCGGCAATGCCTTGCTGCTGGGCAAACAACCCGGCCAGGGCGTACATGTGTTTGTAGGGATAACGCCCGGACGTGGCGATCCCTTGCTGCATTGCGTCACGGGCGGCGCGTGAGGGCCCGTAGGGGCTTTCGTTGTAGTTGAGCAGCACCTTATCAGTCTTGGTCGGCGGTGGGCTGGCAACGGCCCAATCCAAGCGCCCCAGCAGTGGCAGGGCTGCGCCCAGGGCGAGAAGGGACCGGCGACTGACGGTGACCATAGGGCTACTCCTTGTAAAGACGTCCTTGTAGACGGGTGATGGATTCGCACAACTCGTACAGAGGGGTATGACGAGATAAACCTGCGCAGATTTAAACCCGCGTCCAAGAAAAAGCCCCGCGCTTCTCTCGAAGGCGGGGCTTTTTCACTGCCAGACCACTCAGTGAGCGTAGGTCAGCAACAGCTCTTTCGGCACTTGGAAATCCAGGGACATCATCACGCTGAGCGCGGTGATGGTGAAGATCGAGAACACGAACAGCTTGCGGGCCCAGACGGTGTCGTCCACCGCCTTGTAGCCGGTCCAGGCCATGTACAACCAGTACATGCCCATGGCCGCCGCGACGGCGAGGTAGCTCATGCCGGCGTAGCCACTGAAGGTCAACATCAAGGTCGCCACGAGGAAGGCCAGGATGTACAGCAGGATGTGTTTCTTGGCGACCTGGATGCCACGCTTGACCGGCAATACCGGAATCGACGCAGCCAGGTAGTCGTTGAAACGGAAGATCGCGATGGCGTAGGAATGCGGCATCTGCCACAGGCTGAACATCACCAGCAGCACCAGCGCAGCCATGTCGAAGCTATTGGTCACAGCCACATAACCAATCACCGGCGGCATCGCCCCCGACAGGCTGCCCACCAGCGTGCCGTGAACCGACTTGCGCTTGAGGTACAGGCTGTAGAGGCCGACGTAGATGACAAAGCCGATAACGGCAAACAACGCCGCCAACGGGTTGGCCACCTTGTACAACAACACCACGCCGGCAACACCCAGGACGGTCGCGAAGATCAGTGCCAGCTTCAGGGAGATCAGGCCCTGGACCAGCACGCGATTCTTGGTGCGCTCCATCTTGATGTCGATGTCGCGGTCGATGCAGTTGTTGAATACACAACCGGAAGCTACCACCAGGGACGTACCGATCATCGCAGCCAGGAAGATGGCCAGATCGACATGTCCCTGGGAGGCCAGGAAGAAACCGCCCGCCACAGAAAGCACGTTACCGAAAATGATCCCCGGTTTGGTGATTTGGATAAAGTGCTTAAGCGACATCGGGTCTTACCTCACTTCGCCATCATGAACGTATGGATGCTGAACATGATCCATATCGACAGGCCAACCAGCAGCAGGATTACTAAGCCTGCGAACACGAACGCAATCACGTTATCGCGCTGCTCTTTAGAGCGGTCCAAGTGCAGGAAGTACACCAGGTGAACCAGCACCTGAATCACCGCGAACGCCAGTACGATCATCAAGGTGATCGACTTCGGCAGGGTCGGGTACATCACCAGACCGAACGGGATGAGCGTCAGGATTACCGACAGGATGAAGCCGATAGCGTAAGACTTAACGCTGCCGTGGCTCGCATCATGGCTGTCATGGTCATGGGAGTGTGCATTAGCCATTACAGAGTCCCCATCAGGTAAACAACGGTGAAGACGCAGATCCAGACCACGTCCAGGAAGTGCCAGAACAGGCTCAGGCAGCTCAGGCGAGTCTTGTTGGTGTTGGTCAGGCCGTGTTTATTGACCTGATACATCATCACCGCCATCCACAGCAGGCCGGCCGTTACGTGCAGACCGTGGGTGCCGACCAGCGTGAAGAACGCCGACAGGAAACCGGAACGGTGCGGGCCGTAGCCTTCGGAGATCAGCAGGTGGAACTCGTTGATCTCCATGCCGATGAAGCCCAGGCCGAACAGGAAGGTCAGTGCCAACCAGCTCAGTACGCCTTTTTTGTTGCCCTTGTAGAAGGCCAACATGGCGAAGCCGTAGGTGATCGAACTGAACAACAGCAAGGCAGTTTCGCCGAGCACGTAAGGCAGTTCGAAGATGTCGTGGCCCGACGGGCCACCCGCTACGTTGTTTACCAGTACCGCGTACACCGCGAAGATCGACGCAAACAAGATGCAGTCGGTCATCAGGTAGAGCCAGAAACCGAAAACGGTCATCGGCCCCGAGTCGTGGTGATGGTCATCGTGCCCATGGTCATCGACATGGGCGTGTCCAGCATTGGTCACTAAGTTCGACATGGTTTAAGCCTGTTCCAACGAGGTTTCTACACGGTTGGCCGGGATTTTCTTCTCGGCGACCAGGCGAGCGTGTTGCTCGGCTTCGATGCGTTCGATCGTTTCGACCGGCACCATGTAGCCTTGATCATCACGTGCAGCGTGGACGATGAAGTAACCGATGGTGCCCACCAGGCCCACGATTGCCAGCCACCAGATGTGCCAGATCATCGCGAAACCGAACACGGTCAACAGCGCACCCATCACCACGCCAGTGGCGGTGTTGTTTGGCATGTGGATCGGTTCGTAGTGCTTAGGACGCTGGTACGCAGTACCGTCTTCCTTGGCTTCGGTGAACGCATCAATGGTGTTCGCAGTCGGGATCACGGCGAAGTTGTAGAACGGTGGTGGCGACGAGGTCGACCATTCCAGGGTGTGGCCATTCCATGGGTCGCCGGAGTCGCAAGCGTTCTGCTTACGGTCACGGATGCTCACGTACAGCTGGATCAACTGGCAGGCGATACCCACAGCGATCATGATTGCACCGAACATGGCGACGTACAGGTACGGCACCCACTCAGGGTTGGTGGTGGCGTTCAGACGACGGGTCATGCCCATGAAGCCCAGTGCATAGAGCGGCATGAACGCGACGAAGAAGCCCGAGATCCAGAACCAGAATGCAGCCTTGCCCCAGCCTTCGTGCAGCTTGAAGCCGAACGCTTTCGGGAAGTAGAAGCTGAAACCAGCGATGTAACCGAATACCGCACCACCGATGATCACGTTGTGGAAGTGAGCGATCACGAACAGGCTGTTGTGCAGGACGAAGTCAGCACCCGGGATGGCCAGCAGTACGCCGGTCATGCCGCCGATGGCGAAGGTCACCATGAAGCCCAGGGTCCACAGGACCTGGCTGGTCATGCGCAGACGGCCGTGGTAGATGGTGAACAGCCAGTTGAATAGCTTCACCCCCGTCGGGATGGAAATCAGCATCGTCGCCAGGCCGAAGAAGGCGTTGACGCTGGCCCCCGAACCCATGGTGAAGAAGTGGTGCAGCCACACCATGAAGCCCAGTACGGAGATTGCGCCCGATGCGTAAACCATCGAGTGGTGACCGAACAGGCGCTTGCCGGTAAAGGTCGAGATCACTTCGGAGAAGATACCGAACGCTGGCAGGATCAGGATGTACACCTCAGGGTGACCCCATGCCCAGAACAGGTTCACGTACATCATTGGATTGCCACCAAGTTCGTTGGTGAAAATGTGGAAATCCAGGTAACGGTCAAGCGACAGCAGCGCCATGGTAGCGGCCAGGATCGGGAACGAAGCCACGATCAGGACGTTGGCCCAGGTGCAGGTCCAGGTGAAGATCGGCATGTCCATCAGTTTCATGCCAGGGGCGCGCATTTTCAGGACGGTGGCCAGGAAGTTGACCCCCGTCAGTGTCGTCCCGAGTCCTGATAACTGTAGCGCCCAGATGTAGTAGTCCACACCCACGCCAGGGCTGTATTGCAGGCCCGACAATGGCGGATACGCAACCCAACCGGTCTTGGCGAATTCGCCGACACCCAGGGACACGTTGATCAGCACAACGCCGGAAACCAGCAGCCAGAAGCTCAGGGAGTTCAGGAACGGGTAGGCAACGTCACGGGCGCCAATCTGCAGCGGCAAGGCAAGGTTCATCAGGCCGGTGAAGAATGGCATCGCCATGAAGATGATCATGATCACACCGTGGGCGGTGAAGATCTGGTCATAGTGTTCAGGTGGCAGGTAGCCAGGCGAACCCTCGGTGGCCATGGCCAACTGGGTACGCATCATGATGGCGTCGGCAAAACCACGCAGCAGCATGACCATGGCCACGATGACGTACATGACACCGATTTTCTTGTGGTCGACCGACGTCAACCACTCGGTCCACAGGTAGGTCCACTTCTTGAAATAAGTGATTGCTGCAAACAGTGCCAGACCACCCAGCGCGATCATGGCGATGGTAATCATCACAATCGGCTCGTGGAACGGGACCGCATCCCAACTTAATTTACCAAACATCGTTTACTCCTCTGCCCCAGCAGTTGAATGCGAGCCCGTGTCAGAACCTTCAACCGCGGCCACTTCTTTCTTCTCGTGCTTGACCGGCTTGCCTGGTTTCATGCCTTCGTACTTGTCGACGATTTTCTGAAACAGGTTCGGCTCATACGTGGAGTACAGGGCGACTGGGTTGTTCTGGCTTGGTTTGGTCAGGGCGTCGTATTCAGCTTGATCAAGCTGTTTAGGTGCGGCCTTGACTTCGGCTACCCAGGCGTTGAAATCTTCCTGGCTCGTCGAGATGGCTTTGAATTTCATGCCGGTGAAGCCAGCGCCGCTGTAGTTCGCGGAGATGCCTTCCATTTCAGCTTTTTCGTTGGCGATCAGGTGCAGTCGGGTCTGCATGCCTGCCATCGCGTAGATCTGACCGCCCAGGGCAGGGATGAAGAACGAGTTCATCACGGCGTCGGAGGTGATCCGGAAATTAAGCGGGGTGTTTTCCGGGAAGCGGATCTGGTTAACGGTGGCGATACCCAGGTCCGGGTAGATGAACAGCCACTTCCAGTCCAGCGCGACCACTTCGATGTTGATCGGCTTGACGTCGGACTCCAGCGGACGGTACGGGTCCAGCTCGTGGGTCGACTTATAGGTGATGTAACCCAGGGCGATGATGATGAGGATCGGAACCAGCCACACCGCGATTTCGATCTTGGTGGAGTGCGACCACTTCGGCGCGTAGGTCGCGTTGGTGTTCGACGCGCGGTATTTCCAGGCGAAGGCGAAGGTCATGATGATCACAGGCACCACGACCAACAGCATCAGCAGGGTGGCGGTGATGATCAGGTTTCGTTGATCCAGACCGATCTGTCCTTTTGGGTCCATCAAGGTCCACTTGCAGCCTCCCAGCATTAACATCATGCCCAGCAGCGGCAAAAAGCCTAGTAATCGGGGGTACCTGTTTTTACTCATCTCACGACCTCTAAAGCAGCTTGCGCAATGCAGTTGGGTTTTGATCGCCAACACTTCACCCTGCCAAGGGTTGGCATTTCTCTTCGATTGAATAAGAGCCTGCCCGTCACGCCATAACTGTACGTTTCACGGACCTGCGGTGAGTTCTTATTCGATTTCGTGGTTAAAGGCCTTGTTACAGACCAATTCCATTTGGTGCGGATAGTTGAAAGGCTGCCGGAACCTTGGGGTCGCACAGAGCCATCCATCTGCCCCTCGACCGCTCCAGTGCTCAAATATTGAACAGCACAGGACATTCAGTGCGGGCGATTGTAGTTAGCTAGCGATGTATAAACCATGTCTTATAAAGAAATAATTTTTATCGATTACAGCAATAATCCTTCACCATTATTGCAACGGTTCGCGATCTTATCGCGTTCAATTCTCAACAAAAACCACAAAAATTGCCGTGTTATAGGGCAATCCGCCACAGCCCTTACAGCGCGTAAGGGCATGCCAAACCGATGCAACCCCCCATAAAACAAGGCATTCGGACATCACCGAATCGCTGGTTCGGCGTGAGGTGCGTGGCATTGGCGCAACCACAAACTGACAGCACATCTTGGCCGCTTGATGCAAATTTAAGCAGCCGTTTGGCCGGTCAGAAACGTCCTGCGGACGCTTCCGTGTGACAACATGTCGCACGCTGCGCGCACCTGAAATTGTCCGGCGTCACGTTCTGTTCACAAATCCCCACAAGCAAAAACGCCCCGGCCTTCCGTTAAGAAAGACCGGGGCGTTTGGGTGATGGGCTCAGGCTGTGTGCTGGCGATTCCGGTAGATACCCAGCGGTACCAGGATCACCGTCAGCACGAAGGCGACCAATGCCCACTGCGCCAGCGACAGGCCGAGTACGGGTGGATAAGGGGTACTGCAGAAGCCGTCGACCTGGAAGCCCAGGGGAAACACCTTGGCCAGGGGCAGGTCATCGACAATCGGTTGCAGCACATCGATGCCGCAGCTCACCTGAGGGAAGAACTGGGTGTACACATGATGGCCGGCGGCGGCCACCCCGCCGAGGGCGCTGAGTATCACCAGGCCTTCAAACAGCGTGAGGGCGCCTTTGGTGCGCATGGCTGCGCCGATGAACGCGAAGATCGCGATCAACAGCAAGGCGTAGCGTTGCAGGATGCACAGCGGGCATGGGGCCTCGCCCAGTACAACCTGCATGTAGAGCGCACCGCCGATCAGCGCCAGGCAGATGATGCCCAGCAACACCAGAAAGCGCCGCTCCCTGCCTAAACGCAATTCGTCACTCATCTCCGTTTCCCTTTGCCTGATTATGGTTGTGGCGTATGGCCGCAAGTTTACACACAGGGAGTGGTTTAAACAGAGGGGGTTAACGGGGGATTAATCATGGGAAATGTTGTGGCGGACCTGTGGCGAGGGCGCTTGCTCCCGTTGGACCGGGCTGGCGCTCCAGTGCGCAGCGCTCCCATCTTTTTTGGGCCGCTTCGCAGCCCAACGGGAGCAAGCTCCCTCGCCACAGGTTATGTGTACCTATTCCAAGGCCGCCGCTGGGCCGAAGAATTCATAGCGGCTTTGTTTTTCGGGGACACCCAAGGCTTTGAGGTGGCGTTTGATCGCGGCCATGAAGCCTTTAGGGCCGAGGAAGTAGGCATCGATGTCGCGCTGCTCGGGCAACCAGGCGGCCAGTTGTTCCTGGCTCAGCAGGCCGACGTTGTCCGCTGCGGGGCTCACGCCGTCGTCTTCGGCGTAGCAGTAGTAACGCTTGAGTTGCGGGTGCTGGGCCGCCAGGGCATCCACCCAGTCGCGGAACGCATGCACGGCGCCATTACGTGCGCAGTGGATAAAGTGCACCGGGCGCTCAGTGGCCAAGGCGGCTTCGAGCATCGGCAAGGTCGGCGTGATGCCTACCCCGCCGCTGATCAGCACCAACGGTTTGTCGCTGGCCGCCAGGGTGAACTCGCCCGACGGCGGGAACAGGTCGATGGTCGCCCCGACGTGCAGTTGGTCGTGCAGGTAGTTGGACACCCGACCACCCGCTTCGCGCTTGACGCTGATGCGGTACTGGCCCGCATCGGTCAGGGCCGACAGCGAATAGTTGCGGCGTACTTCTTCACCCTCCAGCACCAGCTTCATGCCGATGTACTGGCCAGGCGCGGCGGCGAGGACCGGGGCGTTATCCACCGGGGCGAAATAGAAGGAGGTGATTTCAGCACTCTCCTCCACGCGCTTGACCAGCGTGAACGGCCGCGCACCGCGCCAGCCGCCGGGGGCCTGGGCTTTCTCTTCATAGATCGCCGCCTCGGCGCCAATCAGGATATCCGCCAATTGGCCGTAGGCTGCACCCCAGGCATTCATCACCTCGGGGGTCGCGATCTCGCTGCCGAGCACTTCGGAAATGGCGCGCAGCAGGCAGGCGCCGACGATCGGGTAGTGCTCCGGCAGGATCTGCAGCGCCACGTGCTTGTTGATGATCTTGGCCACCAAATCGCCAAGCTGGTCCAACTGGTCGATATGCCGCGCGTACATCAACACGCCGTTGGCCAGGGCGCGAGGTTGGTCGCCGCTCGCCTGGTGCGCCTGGTTAAACAGCGGGCGAACCTCCGGGTACTCAGAGAGCATCATGCGGTAGAAATGGGTGATCAGCGCTTCGCCACCGCTTTCCAGCAAGGGCACGGTGGATTTGACGATGGCACGGTCTTGGGCACTAAGCATGGGAGCCTCCTGGGCTTCTTCACTGATTACCCTGACGCACTCAGTATTCGTGCCAACTTATAAACCAATATTTTTCAATGAGTTAAATGACTGGTAGTCAATATGACTTCCTACAATATATAGTCATAAGGACTACAAGGAGTCATTATGACTGCGAAATCACTGCTCACCACCCTGCTGCCCTTGGTCGCCGACCTGTCCCGCGAACTGCCCGAAGGCGAGCGTTACCGCCGCCTGCTGCAAGCCATGCGCGCCCTGCTGCCCTGCGACGCCGCCGCGCTGTTGCGCCTGGACGGCGACTCGCTGGTGCCGCTCGCCGTCGACGGTTTGAGCGCCGATACCCTGGGCCGGCGCTTCAAGGTCAGTGAACATCCGCGCTTCGCCGTATTGCTGAGCAGCCCCGGCCCCACGCGCTTCGACAGCGACAGCGAATTGCCCGACCCCTACGACGGCCTGGTCGATGGCCTGCACGGCCACTTGGAAGTGCACGACTGCATGGGCTGCCCACTGTTCGTCGACGACCATCCCTGGGGCTTGCTGACCCTGGACGCGCTCGACACCGAACGTTTCGAACGCGTTGAGCTGGATGCCCTGCAAGCCTTCGCCAGCCTCGCCGCCGCCACCGTCAACGTCGCCGAGCGCATCGAGCGCCTGGCCCTGCGTGCCGAAGACGAACACCAGCGTGCCGAGATCTACCGCCAGGCCAGCGGCCAGCAGCACAAGGAAATGATCGGGCAGAGCAAAACCCACAAACGCCTGGTGGAGGAAATCAAGTGGGTGGGCGGCAGCGACCTCACCGTGCTGATCACTGGTGAAACCGGCGTGGGCAAGGAACT
Organism: Pseudomonas sp. QC2; assembly: GCF_002859085.1. Lineage (NCBI taxonomy): Bacteria > Pseudomonadati > Pseudomonadota > Gammaproteobacteria > Pseudomonadales > Pseudomonadaceae > Pseudomonas > Pseudomonas sp. QC2. Next base: position 73,938 of record NZ_PKKS01000028.1, on the reverse strand, counting down.
GGTGGCCCAGGCCATTCACGCCGCCTCACATCGCGCGGACAAACCGCTGATCAGCCTCAACTGCGCCGCCCTGCCGGAAACCCTGGTGGAAAGCGAGCTGTTCGGCCATGTACGCGGCGCCTTTACCGGTGCGCTGAACGAACGCCGGGGCAAGTTCGAGTTGGCCAATGGCGGCACGCTGTTCCTGGATGAAGTGGGCGAGCTGTCATTGACGGTACAGGCCAAGCTGCTGCGGGTGCTGCAAAGCGGCCAGTTGCAGCGCCTGGGGTCGGACAAGGAGCATCAGGTGGATGTGCGCTTGATCGCCGCCACCAACCGCGACCTCGCTGACGAAGTACGCAACGGCCGCTACCGCGCCGACTTCTACCACCGCCTCAGTGTGTACCCGCTGCAAGTGCCGGCGCTGCGCGAGCGCGGGCGCGATGTGTTGCTGCTGGCCGGTTTTTTCCTTGAACAGAACCGCTCACGCATGGGCCTGGGCAGCCTGCGCCTGACCAGCGATGCCCAGGCGGCACTATTGGCCTATAACTGGCCAGGCAACGTACGAGAGCTGGAACATTTGATCGGACGCAGCGCGCTGAAAGCCCTCGGCAACTGTCGCGAGCGTCCGAAGATTCTCAGCCTGAGTGCACAGGACCTCGACCTGCCCGATATCAGCGCGCCGGTGGTCGAAGCGCCGGTCGACACCGGCCTCGCCGTCACCGGCGACCTGCGCCAGGCCACGGAGCAATACCAACGCCAGGTCATCAGCGCCTGCCTGGAACGCCATCAGCACAACTGGGCCAGCGCCGCTCGCGAACTGGGCTTGGACCGCGCCAACCTCGGCCGCATGGCCAAGCGCCTGGGGATGAAATAAAAGGATCCCCTCCTCTAAATGGGGGCTTGCCTGCGATAGCGGTGAACCAATCAAAGATAAGGCGGCTGACACACCGCCATCGGGGGCAAGCCCCCTCCCACACTAGACAGCCTTCGCCTCGAAAACCGGGCTCGTAACCTTAGGCTTACGAAACACCAACACATTCCCGACCATCACCAGCACCAACCCCGCCAACGCCGGCGCGGTCCACTGATACCCCTCGGCAAACGCCGACACATTCAACGCCACCACCGGGAACAGCACCGTGCAATACGCAGCACGCTCCGGCCCCATGCGCCCCACCAGCGTCAGGTACGCCGTGAACCCGATCACCGACCCTGGAATCACCAAGTACCACAACGCCGCGACATACCGCGCACTCCAGTCCATCTCGAACGGGATCCCGCGCACCGCGCAATACGTTGCCAACATCGCCGCGCCATACGCCATGCCCCAGGCATTGGTGGTCAACGGCCGGAGCCCAGCCTTCTGCTGCAGACTCGAGAGCATATTGCCGGCCGAGAAACACATCGTTCCCAACAATGCCAAGCCCAGGCCAAGCAGGGTCTGCGGGCTAGCGGTATGCCCCACCACTTCCGGCCAGAACAACAAGCCCAACCCGGCCAACCCCAGGCCGCCGCCCATCAACACATTACGCGCGACCCGCTGGCCGAAAAACACCCGGGCATTGAGTGCGTTCCACAACGTGGCCGTGGAAAACACCACCGCCACCAGGCCGCTGGGGATCCATTGGCTGGCGGTCAGGAAGCACATGAAGTTAACGCAGAACAGGCACAAGCCCTGGGCGACGCAGATCAGGTGCCCGCGGCGGTTCATCACCTGCAACTTGCGGCTCAGCAGCAACAGTGCAAACAGCACCAGCGCCGCCAGGCCGAAGCGATACACGATGGACACAGGAATCGCCACCACGCCCAGCTGCCATTTGAGGGCAATCCAGGTAGTGCCCCAGATCAGCACGGTGAGTAAGTAGAGGGAAAGGTTCATGAGGGGCTCCGGTGATTGAACCCCAGTGTCACCCTGCTCCCGCGGAAGGGTCTTGCACAATCTTGCGCTTTTGTCGGGCAGCGGGAGCACAGCGCCAGCATCGCGGAGTAGGATGCAAGGCGTCGGAGAGTATTCACCATGCCAGATCTGGAATCCCTGCAAGTCTTTCAAGCGCTTAACCGCTCGCCCAACGCACGGCTCGAAGCCTGCGCCGAGCTCGGTGACGGTTTGTCTGCAGCTTTGTGGAGCAACCACCACGACTCGCAGGATTACCAGGCGCCCAGCCATCACACCCTGTCGTGCTACATCGGCGGCGGCACCGGCACGTTCCGGCGCGACCAGCCCGGCACCAAGGGTGGGCCGGACAAGCTGTGCATCCTGCCCGCCGAGCATCAATCGGCGTGGGTGATCAATGGCGAGATTCGCCTGGCCCATGTGTATTTCAGCCCGGAGCAATTTGCCCTCGGTTGCATCACCCTGCTCGACCGCGAGCCCCGCGCGTTGCAACTGCGGGAAAGCACCTTTCTGGAGGACGCCAGCCAGGCCCGACGCTTTCACCAGTTGATCGCCCTCAACTGGCACGAACCCGCCGAGCGCCTGCTGACCAGCAGCCTGGCCCATGAAATGCTCAGCCATACCTTGCTCAGCCAGGTAGGCGCGCGCGAGGGGCTGCGTTTGAAAGGCGGGCTGGCGGCGCATCAACGGCGGCGATTGGTGGAGTACATCGACCAGCACCTGGAAGACCCGATCAGCCTGGGCCAACTGGCCGGGATGTGCGCGTTGTCCGAGTACCATTTCGCGCGGATGTTCCGCCAAAGCTTCGGCCTGCCGCCCCATCAATACCTGCTGGCACGGCGGCTGACCCGCGCCCAGGCGCTACTGCGCAGCGGCGCCTTGCCCCTGGGCGAGATCGCGTTGCTGTGCGGTTTCTCCAGCGCCAGCCACTTCACCCATCGTTTTCGCCAAGCCATGGGCGCCACGCCCGGCGAATACCGCCAGGCGCTCGGCGCTTAGGTCATCAACCCCAGGGCCTTGGCCTTGGCCACCGCTTGTGTACGTCGCTCCACACCCAACTTGCTGTGGATGCGCCGCGCATGGGTTTTGACGGTGTGCAGGGAGATAAACAGCCGATCGGCGATTTCCAGGTTGGAGTTGCCAAGGGCGATCAACTGCAGCACTTCCAATTCGCGCTGGCTCAGGGGGTTGTCCACCGCGCCCGGCGTTGACGCCTGCGGCTCCATCCCCAGCTCACTCAACAACCCCGGCGAACGCAAACGCAGTTCACGAATCGCCTGCTGCACCTGACAACGACCGGCCAGTTCCAAGCCGGTTTGCAGCGAGCGACGCGCCAGGGCAGCGTCGCCCAATTGCCAGGCCACTTCACCCAATACCAGGTGCAGCTCGGTTTCCAGGCAGAGCATGCCGCGCTGGTGGGTGGTTTCCAGCAAGGCACTGAGCCGCGCCACCGGTTGTTCGGCGCAGCCCAGTTTGACCTCTGCCAGCACCAGCAAATATTCCAGGCGCGGAATCAATTCCAGGGTGGCCGGCGGCGCCTGTTTGGCCAGGGGCCCACGGAAGTGGCGGAGCACACGGCGCACCGCTTCTGCCGTCAGTTCGGCGCGACCTTGCTGCAGCCAGAAATGCCCGCTGACCAACAGCAGCACCGCACGGTACACCGTCTCGGGCACCTGGCGTTGCTGCATCAGCCGTTCCGCGTCGCGCAGCTGCACAAAGGCCTGGGCGTAGTCGCCACGGTTGGCGGCCAGCAGGGCCAGGCCGAGAAACCCATAAAGGACGCGCTTATCCTGGCTGTGCAGGCACATTTTCAAGCCTGCCTGGAAACAGGCGTCCGCCAGGCTGTCTTGCCCCTGGCGCAATGCCAGGTGCCCGCGCCGCAGGGCAATACGTCCCACCAATGGCCCGGCCTTGAGCCGCTGTTTGAGCAACATCGCCTGCACGTTTTCCAACAAACTCTGTGCCCGATAGGGTGCACCGCGCTGTTCCAGCAACTGTGCGTGATCCAGTTCGAGCAGGGCCTCGAGCAACAATGAACCCTGGGCGCGCGCCAGGCACAGCGCTTCACGGTTCAGGGCCTGGGCAATGTCCAGCTCGCCGCGCAGCAAGGCTTGCTGGGTCAGGCCTGACAGACACATCAACCGCGAGGTCCAGGCGCTGTCGGGCAAGGCTTGCAACGCTTCAAGGAAATGCTCGCGGGAACGCTCGGCGTCACCGCCCAAGTGCAACAGCCAGCCCCACTGCGCTTGCCAGCGCGCGAGTAAATGCCGCTGCAGTGCCGCCGTCGGTTGCGGAGCGAAGCGCGCCAACTGGTCGATGCATTGCGCGGCCTGGTCGAAGCGCCCGGCGAACAGCAGCGCCGCCGTCACCAGCCCCACCAGTTGCGCCGAGCCGAGCATCAATTCGTCGCCGTGCTGTTCATGCAGGCGCAACAGCAACACCGCGTTCTGCTGACGGAACAAGTCCTCGAAACTGAAATGCTGTAACAGGCTCACCGCCACTTCATATTCTTCGGCCAGCAGCGCTTGTTCAAACGCAGCCTGCCAGTCCTGCTCGGTGGTGAACCACTGGCAGGCGCGACGGTGCCAGGAACGTTTGGCCGGCCAGGGCTCATCGCGCAGCAATTGGGCGAGCGGTGGAAAAACCTGCAACCAGTCGGTGTCTTCCCAAGGCTGGATAAACGCACCGAGGGCCTGCAGGTCGCGCAGGTAGTGGTCACCGTCGCCAAAGCCGAACAGGTGCTCGCACAATCCGGTGTTGAAGCGCGGCAGATGGGCGAGCACGCGCCAGGCTTCGGCCAGTTCCGGCGGCAAGGTACTGAACAGTTCGTGCTGCAAGTAGTCGAGCAAGGTCTTTTCCGGGTGCCCTTCCCCGAGCAAAGCGATACGCACACCGGCACACCAACCGCCGCTGAACTGCAGCACGCTGTCGACAGAAAGCCCCAGCGCAGGATTGAGCAGTTGCTGAATCTCCTCTGGGCTGAACGCCAGATCGGCACCGCACTCCAGCAACTCATCGTCGAGCAGCAACCGTGGCCAATTGCACATCGGCCGGCGCCGCGCCCCCAGCCACCACGTCAACGCCGGGCTGCTGACGGTGAGCAAGCGGTCGAGCAACGCGTCGGTGTCGGGGGTGGGCAAGCGACAGAAGTCATCGAGAAACACCCACGCCGGCGTCTGCCACTGAGTGAGGTCCAGCAGCAACGTCGCTTCATCGGTGAATGACAGGCCGAGGTTCTGCGCCAGGCGTCGGCAAACGTCGACCGGGCTTAAGGGAACACCGTTGAACGGCAGCCAGTACACCTGGCACCCCACCGGCGCCTGCAATGCACACTCGGCCAGCAACGCACTCTTACCGCTGCCACCCGGGGCGCACAGCAATTTGACCCTGACCTGCGCCGCCAGCAAAGGCTCGGCCAGGCGTGGGCGCAGCAGATGGTGGGCGGACAGCCGAGGCATGAATCCAGGACGGTCCAGGCAGCGTGTCATGGCGGTCATTGCTGCATCCTGCGTTCTTATTGTTATGCAACCAGGCACCTACCCTAGTCCTGTGGTTGGCGGTTGTTGAAGAAGTATTCAGCTGGGTGATTTCCAGCCATGCATAAAACCCCATGTGGGAGGGGCGGTGCGACGATTCGACTTGCTCCCGATGGCGGTGTATCAGTCGGCCCATCCATTGACTGACACGCCCTCATCGGGGGCAAGCCCCCCACCTGTTTGACCCTGCTTCGATCCGGATCAGCGCACCCCTTCAGCCCTCAGCGCAGCCGGCGTGTAGTCCGCCGCCTTGGCATTGAAACCAAACACAAAGCTGCTCTTCTCCTCGTTCTTCATGCCCAGCGCGATGTAGCGCCCGGCGATGATGTCGTAGAGGGTTTCCACGGTGTACGCCGGGGTCTGGTGGTTGTAGTAGAACTGCGCATGACCTTCGGCAACCCGCCACAGTTGGCCACGGCCGTCGTAGTGGTCCACCAGCGCCACCTGCCAGCTGTCCTCGTCGATGTACATGTGGCGCTTGGCGTAGATATGCCGCTCACTCGGCTTGACCGTGCCCACCACTTCCCACACGCGGTGCAGCTCATAGCGGGTCAGGTCCTGGTTGATGTGGCCGGCCTTGATGATGTCGTCGTACTTGAGCGTCGGTTGGTCGAGCTTGTAGCTGTTGTAGGGGATGTACATCTCCTTCTTGCCCACCAGCTTCCAGTCGTAGCGGTCCGGGGCGCCAGAGAACATGTCGAAGTTGTCGGAGGTGCGCAGGCCGTCCGAGGCGGTGCCCGGCCCGTCATACGCCACTTGCGGCGCACGGCGTACGCGGCGTTGGCCGGCGTTGTAGATCCAGGCCAGGCGCGGCTCTTTCACCTGGTCGAGGGTTTCATGCACCAGCAACACATTACCCGCCAAGCGCGCCGGCGCGGTCACCGACTGCTTGAAGAAGGTCAGCACGTTGGCGGCCTTGGCCGGGTCCATGTCGGGGATCAGTTGCGGCACGGCCACTTCTTCCTCGAAGCGGATCGGCGTGTAGCTGCCGTTGGTCTGCGGCGTGGCCTGGGTGATGATGCGCCGCAGGTTGCCGCCGTGATAACGGGTGATGTGGTTCCACAGCACCTCCACGCCATTCTTCGGAATCGGGAACGCGTAGTAGCGGTTGCCGGTGAAGTTCTCCAGGCCGTTGCCGTCGTTGATCGGCTTGACGTTCAGCGCGCTGCGCTTGATCGATTCGTAGATCTCCGGCGGCAGGTTGACCGTGCGGTGGGTCGGGTACACCGGGATCTTGTAGGTCTCGGGGTAGCGTTTGAACATCGCCACCTGGCCGTCGGAGAGTTTGTCCTTGTACTTGTCGACGGTGGCGGCGGTGATCACGAACAGCGGCTTTTCACTGGCAAATGGATCGGCCAGGAAACCCTTGCTGTCCACCGCACCGGCGTTTTTCGGAATGCCGCCGGTCCAGGCCGGAATCGAGCCGTCGGCGTTGCCGGCTTTTTCGGCGCCTACCGGGGTCAGGGTGGTGCCGAGCTTGGCGGCTTCTTCCGGTGACACGGCGGCCATCACGTTGGCTGCCAGCAGGCTGAGGGCCATTACCGCAAATATCTTACGCATAGAGTCTTGTCCTTCTTTAAGCCAGATCAGAAGTTCACGCCGAAGCTGAGGGCGAGGAAGTCACGGTCGGTCAGGGTGTTGTAGTCGCCACCAAAGAAGTCGGTGTAGCTGAGGCTCGCGGTGTAGGTGTTGCGGTAGTCCGCATCCACGCCAACACTGATGGCCTTGGCGCCTTTGTTGAACAGGCCGTTGGGGCCGTAGCCGGCAACGTCGTGGGACCAGGAGAGGTTGGGCTTGAGGTTCACCCCGGCAATCGCGTTGTTGTAGTCCAGGATCGCCCGTGCGCGGTAGCCCCAAGAGGTAGAGGTGACAAAGCCGTCGGTATCACCCTGAAAACCGTAGGCGCCGTAAACCGAGTCTCGGCCGTAACGCAGTTTGGATTTATCTTCCAGGCCGGCGACATGCACAACAGCCGCTTCGCCCACCAACGTCAGGCGCTCGGCGCCCAGGACCTGGTCGAAGAACTGGGTCATGGTGCTTTGGATCTGGGTGATTTCCTTGCGGCGGTAGCCTTTGTTATCGTCGCCGAAATTGCTGCGGATCGGCGAGGCGGCCTGGCCGGCGACAGGGTTGATCAAGGCCAGGGTCAGGTCCGTGGTATTGAGTTGCACCGGGGCATTGGGCCGGTAGCTGATCTCGCCGGTCCATGCCGTGCCCGTGGGCAAGGTGGTGGAGAAGCTGGCGCCGAACAAGCGGATATCTTCGGGATAATCCAGGTAGTACTGGCCACGGCCAAGCATGAGGCTCTGGACCAAGCCCGCGCCGGAGCCGGGCGCGATGCCGTTGGCGGCGCCGGAGATAGCGCCCAGGGTGGCCAGGCTGGTGTTGTTGGTGATGGTCCCCACCGTAGGCGTACGGCTGTGATAGTTCATGAAGTACAGGCCGTATTCGGTGTCATCCCCCAGCCAGCGCAAGGCGGTGCCGAACTGGCCGGAATCCCGCGCATCACGGTCGCCGGCACGCCGCACGATCACCCCTTCATTGGTCACGCCAAATCCTTGGCCGAACGCCGCCGCCACAGGTTGCAATGGCCTGATCGCCGGGTTCCCGACGGTGTAGTTGTTGGTGCAGCCGTCCGCCGCCACATCGCCACCAAAGAAGGTGCCGCAGTTGTCCAGCACCGTCTGGTCCCACTCCAATTGGTAGAAGCCTTCCAAGGTCAACTGGTTGGTCAGGCTCTGGGAAGCGAACAGCATGTTGACCGGAATCAACCCCTCCTTGATCTCGGCGCCCGGCCGACGAAATGCCGAGACGTCGATGGGGTTGATGCTGTTGATGGAGTTACCGATGAAGGTGCTTTCGCCCCAGCTCACCACCTGCTTGCCCACCCGCACCGTGCCCGGCAAATCACCCAGCGAATAGTTGTGGTAGACGAAGGCGTCGAGGATTTGCGCGCCGCTGGACTTGGCGCCTTCCTTGCGGTTGTGGTTGCTGATCGGCTTGAACTCGCGGTCTTCGTCCTGGAGCTCGAAGTCGTACCAGTACTTGCCCCGCACAAACACGCCCGTATCGCCGTACTTCAATTCAAGGTCGTGCAGGCCTTTGAAGATCTTGGAAAAGGTTTCGCCCTTCTTGAAGTTCAGCCGGCCGTCATCCCCGGTGGACGCTTGCCCGGTGCCACCATTGACGGTGCCCACCAGCTTCTTGTCCGCATCGCGCATGCCCCAACTCGCGCCCACCGACAGCGAGGAATCGAATTGCCCTTCGATCTCGCCAATGTTGAACGAAACAGCCTGTGCCTGCGCACAGCAACCCAACGCAACGGCAGCGGCCAGCGCCTGTGGCTTGAAGATGGCGCGCATTGTTGTTTTTGTCATGCGTCTTCCCCGGTGAGTGACAGAAGGCCCCACCCTACTGCCGACTATCGGGAGCGATAAGCGCACCAAGGAGGGATTCGTGTTGTCGCTCGAAAGGATGACAAGGCGCTCTGGCCGGGGTCTGGGCGCACGCATGCGTCGGGTGGATGGCGGGTTATCAGGAGAATGGATGGAGCGCAGCGTGACTGTTGCCGATTCAGCAACAGTCCTTGTCATGAATGGGCATTACTCATTTTGTTACAAGCAGCTATTCTTGCCGGGCTTTCAGGGCAAACCGCTCGCTTCCGCCTCCGGAAGAAAAGCCAGCCTCAAGATGGATTGATGTCTCTATTCAATCTGTTACCCGTGTTAACGGACGTTGATTTGTCGCTCCTTGATCCAACGTCTTACTTCAGCCGCTGCCTTTGCAGCGGCTTTTTTTTTGCCAAAAATAAAACGGGGCGCCATCAGCGCCCCGTAGGATTAAAGCTTTTTCAAGCAATGATCATAGGCTGTACTTCTGCAAATTGGCCATCATTTCCTTCAAGGCCTCGATGTTGTCCTTGGGGTGTGCCGCCCCTTCAAAGTCGCAGATCTGCTGCCAGTGCGCCGCCACATCCTCGGGTGAAAAACCCGCCTCTGGATCAAAGCCTACACCCAGGCTGCGCTCCCAGCGGGTCTTGCCGATCCAGCCGCCGCCCACTTCAAACAGGCCCGAGGTTTCCTGGCACGCCTCACTGCCCAGGTACACCACCAATGGGCTGACCAGCTCCGGCTTGAGGCGCTCGAACACTTGCGGCGGGATCAGGCCTTCGGTCATGCGCGTGCCGCCTGTTGGGGCAATGGCGTTGACCAGGATGTTGTTCTTGCGCCCTTCCAGCGCCAGGGTGCGGGTCAACCCATACAGCCCAAGCTTGGCCATGCCGTAGTTGGACTGACCGAAGTTGCCGTAGATGCCCGAGGTGGACGCGGTGAAGATCACCCGCCCGTACCCTTGCTCGCGCAGATGCGGCCAGGCGGCGCGGGTGACTTTGTAGGCGCCTTCGACATGCACCCGGTAAACCAGGTCCCAGTCGCTGTCGTCCATTTTGTGGAAGGTCTTGTCACGCAGAATACCGGCGTTGTTGACCACCACGTCGACACGGCCGAAGGCGTCGAGGGCGTTCTGCACGATCTTGTCACCGTCGGTGACAGAGTCATGGTTGGCTTCGGCGATACCGCCGGCTTCGCGAATCTCAGCCACCACACGGTCGGCGGCCGAAGCATTGGCACCTTCGCCCTGGGTGGAGCCGCCCAGATCGTTGACCAGCACTTTGGCGCCATGCCTGGCGAACAACAGCGCATGGGCCCGGCCCAATCCGCCGCCGGCACCGGTGACGATCACGACCTTATCCTGGAACTGCACTGACTCACTCATACCAAACTCCAATGGCGACAATGGGAATGGGTCGAGTGTCAGGCACAGGGGCCATGGTCACAATAACCACGACTGAGCCTGAATGGTGCTCGATAAGGCAGAGGGATGATCATGTGGGCGCTGGCGTACCTGCGATGCAAGCGCCTCGGTCTTTCAGTTGAACCGCCGCGGCGCTATCGCAGGCAAGCCAGCGCCCACACTGGGCCAGCAATGCGCTCACGAAACGCCAGATAGTGCTTGAGCACCTGCACCGGCGCCTCGATCTGCGGGTAGTGACCGATATTGGCCAGCAGCACCGTATCCGCGTGGGGCACCAATTCGCGGTAACGCTCGACCATATGGGCACCGGAGATCGGGTCGATCTCGCCATCGATCACCCGCAGCGGCACGTCATCCCGTTGCATCGCCTGCACCCAACGCTCACGCAAACGGCGCCGCTGCGGGACGTAGGCGATGAGTTTGTGCAGGATGCGCGTGCCTTCGTGACTATTGATCAGGCTCCAGAAGTCATCCAGAGCGCTCTCACTCGGGCGGGTATTGGGGCCGAAGATCTGGCTGAAGCTGTCCGCCAGGGCATTACGCCCGAAGGCTCGGCCGATCATCCAACCCAGCGGGCTGAGCAAAAGCTTTTGCACCAGCGCGGCGCGATGAGTTTCAGGGAACAACCCACCATTGAGAAACACACAGCTGGCCATGTGAAAACGGCCCTCGTAGTGCCGAGCCAGCAACTCCTGGGCGACGCTGTCGCCGTAGTCGTGGGCCAGCACGTGCACCGGTTGCTCGACGCGCAGGTGTTCCAGCAGCGCCTGTTGCAAATCCGCCTGTTCCAACAGGCAATAACCGTGGTCCAGGGGTTTTGCGGAATCGCCAAAACCGAGCATGTCGCAGGCGATCACCAGGTTGCGCTGGGCCAGCGGTTGCCACAGGTAATGCCAGTCCCAACTGGCGGTGGGGAAACCATGGATCAACAGCAACGGCTCACCCTGCCCTGCCACCCAGTAACGGATAGTGCGGCCATGGAAGTCGAAGGTCTGGCTGCGTTTGCGCCAGACACTGAGGGGGATCTCGGCGAGTGGCATCAGGTTTTATACTCAGGATCGACGCGGTCCAATTTGCGCAGCAACGCCGGCCAGGCCAGCGCGCCCCCCATACCTTGAGCGCTCTTGGTGACCGCCGCCGCCATCGCCTTGGCACCGGCGAGTATCTGCGGCCCAATGGCGATCAATTCGGCGCCGCCGTTTTGCGCCAGCACCTGGATATCGCAGGCGCGCTGGAAGACAAACATCATCAAAAAGGTGTCGGCGATGGTGTCGCCGCAGGTCAGCAGACCGTGGTTGTGCAGCATCAGGAAATTGTTGTCGCCCAGGTCGGCCTGCAAACGAGCCTTCTCTTCGTGGTTCAGCGCCACCCCTTCGTAGGCGTGATAGGCCAGGCTCGACAAGACGAATATCGACTGCTGGCTGATCGGCAATACGCCCTGTTTCTGCGCCGCCACCGCGACACCGGCGGCGGTGTGGGTGTGCAGCACGCAGGTCACGTCGTGACGCACTTCATGGATGGCGCTGTGGATGGTGTAGCCCGCAGGGTTGATCTCGTAGGGGCTGTCCATCAGCTTGTTGCCGGCCTGATCGACCTTGACCAGGCTCGACGCAGTGATTTCGTGGAACATCAGCCCATAGGGGTTGATCAGGAAATCATCGGTGCCCGGCACCTTGGCCGAGATGTGGGTGAAGATCAGGTCATCCCAGCCATGCATCGCCACCAGGCGATAACAGGCGGCCAGGTCGACGCGGGTTTGCCACTCGGCGGCGCTGACCTGATCTTTGAGACTCAACGACGATAGGACCGGGGCTAAACTCACAATAATGACCTCCTTGGCGCGTTTTCTTATTGTTTTTTTGAGTGATGGGCCAGTCTAGTCAGAGGTCGTGGCTGGAGGAGTTGCCTTGGCAGCCAGCTTGATGACCGTGCGGGTCAGCGTTGAGAATAGTTTAAATCCCTACAAGCGGCGTCAGAGAAGTGCCGCCAATAAAGGCGCGGCGCGGGCGGTTTTCATGGGCGCCGCCACCGCCAGCCACCGCACTGGATGCCTGGGAATCAAGCGAATTTACGCTAAAGCGCGCAGTGCAGTGACCAGCTCAGCCAGCCAGGGCTCGGCGTCGGTTTCCGGGGTGACGCTTTCGCTGGCATCCAGGCGCAGCATCGGCAGCACTTCACGCACGCCCAGCTCGCCGAACAGCTCGCGCATCTGCTCGCCGCCCCCACAAAAGGTATCGCCATAGCTGGCGTCGCCCAGGCCGATCACCGCACCGGGCAGGCCGCGCCAGGCGGCGGGCAATTGGTCGCGAATGCTCGAATACAGCGGTTGCAGGTTGTCGGGCAGTTCGCCCATGCCGGTGGTAGAGGTCACCGCCAGAAAGGCCTGCGGGGCAAACGCCTGTACATCCGCCAGGCTGGCACGGGGGTTATGCCAGGCTTCGAAGCCGGCCTCTTTGAGGAGGTCGGCAGCGTGACGGGCGACTTCTTCAGCGGTGCCGTAGACCGAGCCGGAAAGGATGGCGACTTTCATCAATCTGATCCTGTAGTTGAGCGAAAGCCTGGGATATTAACAGCTGACGCAAATATTTCGGCGCACCCCGTGCAACATTCAGAGCATGTCATAAACTGCCAACTCCAATCACAAGCCATGGACCGCTCAATGATTAACGCCAAGCTGATGCAACTGGTCATCAACGCTTCCAACGACGGCATCGTCGTCGCCGAACGCGAAGGCAAGGACAAGCCGCTGATCTATGTCAACCCGGCATTCGAACGCCTGACCGGCTACACCCTGGATGAAATCCTCTACCAGGATTGCCGCTTCCTGCAATCGGGCGACCGCGATCAGCCGGCCCTGATGGCAATTCGGGAAACACTGGAGAGCGGTGGCGCATGCCGGGAAATCCTGCGCAATTACCGCAAGGACGGCAGCCATTTCTGGAACGAACTGTCGCTTTCGACGGTGTATAACGAAGCCGACAAGCAGACGTATTTTGTGGGTGTACAGAAAGACGTCACCTTGCAAGTCAAGGCCCAGCAGCGGGTGGGTCAACTGGAAGCCGAACTCAACCAAGTAAAAGCCGAACTGGCTGCGCTCAAAGCGACGAGCGGATTCAACAAAATTTAGGAGATGTCATCATTAGAGGCGATAATGGCATTTTAATACCTCCTACCATTGAGCAAGAGCGATGCAACGCGACGCGCTTCTGACCCAGGATGAGTTGGATTTCATTCAGAATATGCAGCACAACCCGCAGCTCAACCTGCGGGATACTTCGTCGAGCCTGACAGTCAACGGTGGTGCACAGATTCGCGATTTGCTCACCCGACTCGCCGCCCACGACCATCTCACTATCCAGGCGCAGTTCGATAACCAGCAACTGACCTTCCCGCTGCACCTGGTGGAAGATGAGTTTCACGCCGTTCACCTTCGCCTGGGGGTGCCGAGTATCTTCGAAGACGGGCCCATGATCCGTCCGTGGCGTCTCGCGCTTGAGGCCCCGGTGGCACTGGAAAACGTCAACGGCATCGCCGGCGCACTGTGGGTGCACGAAGTGTCATTCAAGGGCGTACTGGTGGAAGTTCGTGGTCGGGTAAAGCCGCCGAAGACCTTTTCGCTTTGGTTCAGCCCATCCGGCTACGAGCGCATCGCATTGCGCGGGACACTGGAGCGGGAAACCGCCCGGGGTTTGTTTGCCTACCGCCTGAGCCAAAGTGATGCAGATGAAATCGAGCGCCTGCGCCAATTCATTCTGCATCAGCACCGCATGGTGCACCCGCAGGCGCACGCCTGATTTCAGGTATCCAGGTTACCGCTGAGAAACTGCTGCAAGCGGCGCTGCATCAGGCGCCCTTCACTGCCCAGGCAACCGATCGACGAACCTGCCAGCGCTTTCTGCGCCAGGTCTGACGCAGCACCCGCCAGGAACAGCGGGCAATCCAGGGTCAATGCCAGGCGATTGAGGCGCCCGGGCAGGTCATGGTTATGTGCGTGGTTGGAAAAGATGATCAGTGCCTGGGGGCGAGTCTTTTCACAGACCAGGGTTAATTCATCAAACGGCTGGCCCATGCCCAGCACCTTAACAGCCAGATCATCCCGACTGATCAACAGCGCCGCCACCAGCAGCTCCAATTTGCGGCACTCGCCAGGCATGGCCGTCAGCAATACACGGGGCGCAGGCGACAGGGTCGCGGTTTGCAGGCGCTGGAAGGTATGGATCCGCAGGAAGGCGTCGAAGAACAGCCACTCACTGGCTTGGCCGAAACGCCCCTGGTGACGCAACAGCTCGTTCCATAAGGGCATAAGAATGTCCTGGAACGCCACGCTGATGGGGTAGAGCGCAAAAATCTGGCCGTACAGGCTCTCCAGTTGTCGGTCGTCAAAGGCGCTGACGGCGTGTAACAGCCGCGTCCGCCATTGTGGCAATTCATCTTCCTCGATCACATCGTGCCCAGCGCGAACCACGTTGGCCTGCAAATCGTCGCGGGCGAGAATCTTGCCCACCTTGCTCACCGCTACACCTCGCTCAATCCAATCGAGGATGCGATTAACGGTCGCAATATCGGTCTTGGAGTAGAGGCGGTGCCCACTCTCGGTGCGTACGGGCTGGATCAGACCATAACGCCGCTCCCAGGCACGCAGGGTGACCGGATTGATGCCTGTCATTCTCGAGACTTCACGAATCGGAAACAGCTCATCTGAATCGAGGGATTCCAGATGCAAATTGCTATCACTTGGGGCAGTAATCACAGGTATGAGAGACCAAAAGACCAACGAAAATTGGATCCTCATTTAACGCCTTTAGACCTGTCTTTTTCAAGGTCCCTGCTTATTCGACCAATGCCTCTGGTGTATTTCTACAAAACGGGAATAATCCTTGCCTGTTTTTACGTAGCGGCACTACCCCGCCGCTATGTTTGTGCGCCCCCTACCCGGCCCAGCGCACCCGAATACTTGGAGATACACAATGTCTACCTCTCCCGTCACTTTGATGGTTGCGCGTCGCGTGGCCAAGGGTCGCTACGAAGAACTGATGGCCTGGCTGCGCGAAGGCGAGCAATTGGCCACGGACTTTCCCGGCTACCTGGGCTCAGGCGTACTTGCCCCGCCGCCCAACGATGATGAATTCCAGATCATTTTCCGCTTCGCCGATGAAAAAACCCTGCATGCCTGGGAGTTTTCAGCCTCGCGCAGTACGTGGCTGAGCCGTGGCAGTGAACTGTTTGCCGACCCTTCCGAGCACCGCGTACGCGGCATTGATGGTTGGTTCGGCGCGGCGGGTGCACGCCCTCCTCGCTGGAAACAGGCCGTGGCGATCTGGCTGGCGTTTTTCCCGGTGTCGCTGCTGTTCAACTTTGTGCTGGGACCACTGCTCGGCGGGCTTGACCTGGCGCCGCGCGTACTGGTCAGCACCCTGGCGCTTACGCCGCTGATGGTTTATTGGTTCATCCCGTTGTCGACCCATCTGTTGGCAAACTGGCTGCATCCTGCCCCGGCACCGCGCAAGGGCACTGAAGCTGCGGCGTGAATACAGGGGCGGCCGGTCGCTGGTATAGTTTCAATCTGCCAGCGATTCGAGCTCCCCATGACCGCAACAAACGCCCCGATCCTGATCACCGGCGCCGGCCAACGTGTCGGCCTGCATTGCGCCCAGCGCCTGTTGGACGAGGGCCACTCGGTTATTTTCAGCTACCGCAATGAGCGTCCCGGCGTGCATGCCCTGCGCGAACGCGGCGCGATCGGTGTGTATGCCGACTTCTCCAGCGAGGCCGGGATTCTGGCGTTTATCGCTGAGCTCAAGACCCGGACCGACAGTCTGCGCGCGATCATCCATAACGCCTCGGCCTGGGTCGCGGAAACGCCTGGCGACGAAAGCCGCGCTTTTACCGACATGTTCAGCGTACACATGCTTGCGCCGTACCTGATCAACCTGCATTGTTCGCCTTTGCTGCAACGCTCTTCACCCGCCGATATCGTGCATATCAGCGATGACGTGGTGCGCAAGGGCAGCCGCCGACACATCGCCTATTGCGCCACCAAGGCAGGGCTCGACAGCCTGACGCTGTCGTTTGCCGCGCAGTTTGCGCCGTCGATCAAGGTCAACGGCATCGCGCCGGCCATGGTGATGTTCAACGACGGCGACGACGCAGCCTACCGCGCCACGGTACTGGCCAAGTCGGCACTGGGCATCGAACCCGGGCCCGAGGTGATCTACCAGAGCGTGCGCTACCTGCTGGACAACCCCTATGTCACCGGTACCACCCTGACCGTCAACGGCGGGCGGCATATCAAGTAAGCCGTTTGTGAGGATGTTGTATGACCTTATCCCTGCCCCACCATTACCGCGAGATCCTCAAGGGCTTGGGCGAAGACCCCGAGCGCGAAGGCTTGCTCGACACCCCCAAGCGCGCCGCCAAGGCCATGCAATACCTGTGTCATGGCTATGAGCAGAACCTGGAAGAGATCGTCAACGGCGCGCTGTTTACCTCTGACAATGACGAGATGGTGATCCTCAAGGACATCGAGCTGTACTCGCTGTGCGAGCACCACCTGCTGCCCTTCATCGGCAAGGCCCACGTGGCCTATATTCCGACCGGCAAGGTATTGGGCCTGTCGAAACTGGCGCGCATCGTCGATATGTTTGCACGCCGCCTGCAGATCCAGGAAAACCTCACCCGGCAAATTGCCGACGCTATCCAGGACGTGACCCAGGCAGCCGGTGTGGCGGTGGTAATCGAAGCCAAGCACATGTGCATGATGATGCGCGGCGTGGAAAAACAGAATTCAACCATGAACACCTCGGTGATGCTCGGCGCGTTCCGCGAGTCGAACACCACGCGCATGGAGTTCCTGCAACTGATCGGACGGAGCAAGTAGCAATGCCACAACTTCAACCAGGCATGGCGCGCATCCGGGTCAAGGACCTGTGCCTGCGCACCTTTATCGGCATCAACGAGGACGAGATCCTCAACAAACAGGATGTGCTGATCAACCTGACCATCCTGTATGCCGCCCAGGAAGCCGTGCGCGACAACGATATCGACCACGCGCTGAACTACCGCACCATCACTAAGGCGATCATCGCCCACGTCGAGGGCAACCGTTTTGCCCTGCTGGAGCGCCTGACCCAGGAGCTGCTGGATTTGGTGATGAGCAATGAGTCGGTGCTGTACGCCGAAGTCGAAGTGGACAAGCCCCATGCGCTGCGCTTTGCCGAATCGGTTTCGATTACCCTGGCAGCCAGCCGCCACCCCTGAATTGTCAGTGAGCCCTATGAACGACCAACAACGCCTCGAACTCGAAGCCGCCGCCTTCCGCCGGCTGGTGGCCCACCTGGACAGCCGCAAGGATGTGCAGAACATCGACCTGATGAACCTCTCGGGCTTCTGCCGTAACTGCTTGTCCAAGTGGTACAAGGCCGCGGCCGATGAACGCCAGATCGACGTCAGCCTCGATGACGCCCGTGAAGTGGTGTACGGCATGCCGTACGCCGAGTGGAAAGCCCAGTACCAAAAAGAAGCCAGTGCCGACCAGCAGGCGGCGTTCGCCAAAGGAAAAACCCATGACTGACCTGAACACCCTGCGCGCCAGCCTCAACAGCGGCGAACACGTTTTTGCCGATACCTTGGCGTTTGTTGCCGCAGGTTATGACTACCAGCCCCAAGCCTTTACCAATGGTGATGTAGAAAATGCGGCGGGGCAGAACGAAGGGTCGTGCAAGACCTTGGGCCTGGCACTGCTGGAAGGCTTGAGCGACCAGGAAGCGTTGTTGGCATTTGGTGAGCATTACCGCTCGGTGGTGGCAACGCCTGAGGGCAGTGACCACGGCAATATCCGCGCATTGATCGCAAACGGCCTGGCCGGTGTAAAGTTCACCGCCCAGCCCCTGACTCGAAAATCCTGAATCATACGCGGATCAAAATGTGGGAGGGGCGGTGCGACGATTCGACTTGCCCCCTCCCACATTTGTTTTGCGGTGTTAGTTAGAACGCAGCGTTCTGCAGGCCGTCGAGGTAACGCTCGGCATCCAATGCCGCCATGCAGCCAGCACCGGCCGAGGTGATGGCCTGACGATACACGTGGTCAGCCACGTCACCGGCGGCGAAGATACCTTCGATGTTGGTGGCAGTGGCGTTGCCTTCGCGGCCGCCCTGCACCACCAGGTAACCGTCTTTGGCGTCCAGCACGCCTTCGAACAACGAAGTGTTCGGCGTGTGGCCGATGGCGATGAATACGCCGTCGACTTTCAGCTCGTCGAAGCTGCCGTCGTTGTTCTTCAGGCGCGCACCGGTCACACCCATGTTGTCGCCCAGGACTTCATCCAGGGTGGCGTTGAGCTTGAGGATGATCTTGCCTTCAGCGACACGGGCGTGCAGCTTGTCGATCAGGATCTTCTCGGCACGGAAGGTCTCGCGGCGGTGAACCAGGGTCACAGTGCTGGCGATGTTGGCCAGGTACAGTGCCTCTTCCACGGCCGTGTTACCACCACCGACCACGGCGACCGGCTTGTTGCGGTAGAAGAAACCGTCGCAGGTCGCACAGGCGGAAACGCCCTTGCCCATGAACGCTTCTTCCGATGGCAGGCCCAGGTAACGGGCGCTGGCGCCGGTGGCGATGATCAGCGCGTCACAGGTGTACACACCGCTGTCGCCGGTCAGGCTGTAAGGCTTCTTGGAGAAGTCGACCTTGTTGATGTGATCAAACACGATCTCGGTTTCAAAGCGCTCGGCGTGCTCTTTCATGCGTTCCATCAGCACCGGGCCGGTCAGGCCGTGGACGTCGCCCGGCCAGTTGTCGACTTCGGTGGTGGTGGTCAATTGACCGCCCGCCTGCATGCCGGTGATCAGCAGCGGCTTGAGGTTGGCCCGGGCAGCGTAGACCGCAGCGCTGTAACCGGCAGGGCCGGAACCGAGAATAATCACTCGCGAATGACGGGTATCAGACATGACTCACTCCTATCGACCGCCCGGACTACAAGGCGGCTGGAATAAAAAAGGGACTACGAAGCACTTGGGGAAGGCTTGAACTCGCAGGCCCTGAAAAATAATGGGTGCAGCGTATCGAGGGGGGCAAGATTAAGGAAATACGGAATAACAATCCAGCTCATAGGTGGTCTCTATGCAGTCGACCAGGTTGATCGACAGGATTCTTGCCTAGATGTTACTTATGATGTCGCCGCTTTCACCCAAGGTTTAAAGCCGGTAAGGTCGGCGCGTTCGTCCCCCTTGCTCGGAGTTCTCCATGCCCGCCCCTGCTCTTTCCGGCCCACAATACCTGCGTGAAGGCCTCAAACTGGTGTTGAGCCCCGGCCTGCGCCTGTTTGTGCTGCTGCCGCTGGCGATCAACCTGGTGCTGTTCGTCGGCTTGATCTATTTCGCCGGCCATCAGTTCAGCCTGTGGGTCGACCACTTGATGCCGACGCTGCCGAGCTGGCTGAGCTTTCTGAATTACCTGCTATGGCCACTGTTTGTGGTGCTGGTGGTGCTGATGGTGTTTTTCACCTTCACCATGCTGGCCAATATTATCGCGGCGCCGTTCAACGGTTTTCTTTCGGAAAAAGTGGAAGTGGTGGTGCGCGGTACCGATGACTTCCCGGCCTTCAGCTGGGGGGAGTTGATCGCCATGGTGCCGCGCACGCTGGCACGGGAAATGCGCAAACTGGGCTACTTCCTGCCACGGGCCATCGGCCTGTTTATCCTGTCGTTCATTCCGGTGGTCAACCTGATCGCTGCGCCGCTGTGGCTGCTGTTTGGTGTGTGGATGATGGCGATCCAATACATCGACTACCCGGCCGATAACCATAAGCTGGGCTGGAACGAAATGCTCGCCTGGCTGCGCCAGAAGCGCTGGCAGAGCATGAGCTTCGGCGGCATCGTCTACCTGGTGCTGCTGGTGCCGGTGGTCAACCTGCTGATGATGCCGGCGGCGGTGGCCGGGGCCACGCTGTTCTGGGTGCGCGAACAAGGTGCCGAAGCGATGGCGCCGCAGCAAAAAGTGACCCGGTCATAAATCCATCATCTCGATGACACAATGACGACATGGCCCACGGTGACACTGTGGGTCATGACGACAGCCTCGCTTCACATCACCCTCATTACCGAAACCTTCCCGCCAGAGATCAACGGGGTGGCCAATACCCTTGGCCGCCTGTGCGAGGGTTTGCGTTCACGTGGCCATCAAGTCGAACTGGTGCGCCCGCGCCAAGGCGTCGATCAGAGCCGTCCCAGCGATGACGAATTGCTGCTGTGTCGCGGCTGGCCGCTACCGGGTTATCCGGGCCTGCAATGGGGGCAGTCGTCGATGCACAAGTTGCTGCGGCGCTGGACACGCCAGCGCCCGGACGTGCTGTACATCGCCACGGAGGGGCCATTGGGCCTATCCGCCTTGCGCGCCGCGCGGCGTCTGGGGATCAGTGTGGTCAGCGGCTTTCACACCAACTTCCAGCAGTACTCGAACCAATACGGCCTGAGCCTGCTGAGCCGGATGGTCACCCACTACCTTCGCTGGTTTCATAACCGTTCGACCCTGACCCTGGTCCCCAGCGCCAGCCAGCGCCTGGAACTGGAACGCCGGCATTTCGAGCGTCTGGGGATGTTGGCGCGCGGGGTAGACAGCCAACTGTTTCATCCCGCCAAGCGCGACAATGCACTGCGGGAGAGTTGGGGGTTGAACAGTGAGCAAACCGCCGTGCTCTATGTCGGCAGGCTGGCGCAGGAAAAGAACCTGGGACTGCTCAAGCGCTGCTTCGAGACCTTGCAGGACAGCTACCCGCTGCGTCAGATGAGACTGGTCGTCGTCGGCGATGGGCCACAACGCGCGATGATGGAAAAGGAACTGCCGGAGGCGATCTTCTGCGGCACCTTGCGCGGTGAAGAACTGGCACGTCATTACGCGTCAGGCGATGTGTTTCTATTCCCCAGCCTGACCGAAACCTTCGGCAACGTGGTACTCGAAGCGATGGCGTCGGGATTGGGCGTGGTGGCCTATGACCAGGCCGCAGCGACCCAGCATATACGCCATGGCTACAACGGCGTGCTGGCGATGCCGGGGGACGAGGATGCATTCTGCGATGCCGCCAACTGGCTGCTGGAGGACGCCGAAAGCCTGCGCCGCATGCGCCTGAATGCACGCCAGCATGCAAGCCGCCAGGGCTGGCCGGCGATTATCGAGCAGTTCGAGCGCCAACTGCGCGGGGTCTGCAAGGACGGGCACCCGGTGCCCGCCCTGTCGCCGCTTACACCAGGCTCGTCAACGCCTCACGACTGAAGGGCAGGATGTCGCCTTCGCGGCCTTCGCGCACCTTCACGGCCCAATCCGGATCCACCAGCAGGGCTCGGCCCACGGCGACCAGGTCGAATTCGTCGTTGTTCAAGCGCTCCAGCAACTTCTCCAGGCTGGCCGGTTGCGCGACCTTGTCGGTGTTGACCATGAACTGCAGGAACTCGCCATCCAGGCCGACGCTGCCCACGGTGATGGTCGGCTTGCCGGTAAGCTGGCGGGTCCAGCCGGCCAGGTTGAGGTCGGAACCGTCGAATTCAGGCTCCCAGAAGCGGCGGGTGGAGCAGTGGAAAATGTCCACACCCGCGTCAGACAGTGGCTTGAGGAACTCACCCAGCGCCTCGGGGGTTTGCACCAGGCGCGCGGTGTAGTCCTGCTGTTTCCACTGGGAGAAACGCAGGATGATCGGGAAGTCCGGGCCAACGGCGGCGCGGGTGGCCTGGATCAGCTCGATGGCAAAACGTGAGCGGTTGGCCAAACTGCCGCCGTATCCGTCGGTCCGCTGGTTGCTGCCTTCCCAGAAAAACTGGTCGACCAGATAGCCGTGGGCGCCGTGGATCTCCACGCCGTCCATGCCGATACTCTGGGCATCCTTGGCGGCTTGGGCGAAGGCGTCGATCACCGCCTTGATGTCTTGCTGGGTCATGCCGTGCACGACCACGTTGCCATCTTTGAGTTTTTCCATCGGGCCGTAGGCTGGCACGCTGGCGTCAGGCTCAGTGCCGATACGCCGTACGCTGCCAACGTGCCACAACTGCGGAACGATCTTGCCGCCTTCGGCGTGCACGGCGTCGACCACTTTCTTCCAGCCGGCCAAGGCGGCCTCACCGTAGAAGTGTGGAACATTGGGGTAGCCGTTGGACGCCTGATGGTCGACCACGGTGCCTTCGGTGATGATCAGGCCCACACCGGCGGCAGCGCGGCGGCGGTAGTACTCGATCACCTTGGAATTGGGCACGCCGCCTGGGGAGAACGAGCGCGTCATGGGCGCCATGACGACGCGGGTCGACAGTTGCAATGCACCGAGCTGGAAGGGTTTGAACAAGGCCTGGACGGGCATGGGAGCACTCCACGAGAGACGGGGTTTATGATGGGGATCATATGGGGAGTGCAAAGCGCTGGGTAGCACTATTGATCTGAGTGATTAAGGGGTAAAAGCGGCAGAGCCCGGTTGCCGCTGACCTGTAGTGAGCGGGCTTGCCCCGCGCTGGGTGGCGAAGCCGCCCCAGTAAAAACGCCGCATTCTGTCTAGAAATGCGGCGTCTGATTTTAGGGCGGCTTCGCCACCCAGCGCGGGGCAAGCCCGCTCACCACAAAAGCCTCCCGGACGTGTTCAGGCCAGGGCTTTCTCAATGGCTTGGACGACCGTGGGGTCATCCGGCGCGGTGCGCGGGGAGAAGCGTGCGAGCACTCGCCCATCCTTGCCCAGCAGGAATTTTTCGAAGTTCCAGGTGATATCCCCAGGAAACTCGGCGCCTTCGCCCGCCAGCAGGCGGTACAGCTGATGACGATCGGGGCCGTTGACCTCAAGCTTGCTGCCCAGCGGGAACGTCACCCCGTAGTTCAGGCTGCAAAACTGCTGGATCTCTTCTTCGGTACCCGGCTCCTGGCCTGCAAATTGATTGCACGGCAGGCCGAGCACGGTAAATCCCTGGGCCTTGTACTGCTGGTAGAGGTTTTCCAGCGCAGCGTATTGCGGGGTCAAACCACATTTGGAGGCTACGTTGACCACCAGCACCACTTGCCCCTTGAAGGGCGCCAGCGGCAGCTCTTGTCCGTCCAAAGCTTTGAGTTTCAGGTCGTGGAAAGCACTCATGACGAACTCCAGATATCCCATGTTCTTCGCATTGCGGCCCTTCGAGATTACAACCCGCAAGCCTGCAATCATAGACGCCGATTGCAAAACTCGCCTGCGGGTTACTGAGCGGTCGGCCAGGGCAAAATCGGAATGGCCGTCACGGCGTTCTGCGGGCTGCCTTCGATCAGGCGGTCACTGTAGACCAGGTACACCAGCGTATTGCGCTTCTTGTCGAGGAAGCGCACCACTTGCATGGTCTTGAACACCAGCGAGGTGCGCTCCTTGAACACTTCGTCACCGTCCTTGAGCTCGCCCTTGAAGCGGATCGGGCCCACCTGACGGCAGGCAATCGAGGCTTCGGCGCGGTCTTCGGCCAGGCCGAGGCCGCCTTTGACACCGCCGGTCTTGGCGCGGGACAGGTAGCACGTCACGCCGTCGACCTTGGGGTCGTCGAAGGCTTCGACCACAATGCGGTCGTTGGGGCCGACAAACTTGAACACCGTGGACACTTGGCCAATTTCTTCGGCCGAGGCCAGCAGCGGCATGGCCAGCAGCAGGCCGAGCAATCCCTTCATGACACGCATTGTGTATTCCTTTGGTTAGACCAGGATCAGGTTATCGCGGTGTACCAGTTCCGGTTCCGCCATGTAGCCTAATAGTCCGACAATCGCGTCGGACGATTGTCCAATAATTTTCTGCGCTTCAAGGGCACTGTAGTTGGCCAGGCCGCGAGCAATCTCACGACCGTCCGGCGCCACGCACACCACCATTTCCCCACGGCGGAAACTGCCCTGCACCAACTTGACGCCGACCGGCAGCAAGCTCTTGTTACCCTGGGACAAGGCCGATACCGCGCCATCGTCCAGCACCAGGGTGCCACGGGTTTGCAGATGACCGGCCAGCCATTGTTTGCGCGCGGCGAGCATGCCGCGTTCCGGCGACAGCAGCGTGCCGATGCGCTCACCGGCCTTGAGACGATCCAGCACGCGCTCCAGGCGCCCACCGACGATGATCGTGTGGGCACCAGAGCGTGCGGCCAGGCGCGCTGCGCGCAGCTTGGTCTGCATGCCACCACGGCCCAGGGCGCCGCCAACGCTGCCGGCCACGGCATCCAGCGCTGGGTCATCGGCGCGCGCTTCATAAATAAGCTGGGCGTCGGGGTTGTTGCGCGGGTCGGCGTCGAACATGCCGTCGCGGTCGGTGAGGATCACCAGCAGGTCAGCTTCCACCAAGTTGGCAACCAGGGCGGCCAGGGTGTCGTTGTCGCCGAAGCGGATTTCGTCGGTGACCACGGTGTCGTTCTCGTTGATCACCGGGATCACCTTCAGCTCCACCAGCGCGCGCAAGGTGCTGCGGGCATTGAGGTAGCGCTTGCGGTCGGACAGGTCGTCGTGGGTCAGCAGGATCTGCGCCGTGTGGCGGCCGTGCTCGGCAAAGCTGGATTCCCAGGCTTGCACCAGGCCCATCTGGCCGATGGCGGCGGCAGCTTGCAGTTCGTGCATCGCGCTGGGTCGCGCGGTCCAGCCGAGGCGGCTCATCCCGGCGGCAACCGCCCCGGACGACACCAGCACCAACTCAACACCGGCCTCATGCAAGGCCACCATCTGCTCGACCCAGACGCTCATGGCTGCGCGATCCAGCCCCTTGCCATCCGCCGTCAGCAACGCACTGCCGATCTTTACGACCCAGCGCTGCGCACCTGTCACTTTGCTCCGCATCATCTTCAACCTTAGATTGAGGGTTGCGCGACCCAGCGCCGCCCATAACGTTAAACCCGGATACTAAAACGCCGCTCTCTAAGGAGCGGCGTTCAAGTTTATCGCAACGGATCAGTCACGCACGTAAATGATTTCCGGACCGTCTTCATCATCCACGTCTTCTTCGTCCCAATCATCGTCGCCGATGTCGTGGACCGACTTCACGCCGCTGCGGCGCAGGGCACGCTGGTCGTCCAGGGCTTGCAGCTGGGCACGGGCTTCGTCTTCGATCTGCTGGTCAAGCTCGGCGAGTTCGGCCTTGAATACCGGGTCGGCCGCCAGGCGGTCGGCGCGGTCTTCGAGGTAGCGCATGATGTCGCGGGTCAGGCGCTCGGTGCCTTCTTTGGCGATGGCCGAGATCACGTAGACCGGGCCGGTCCATTCCAGGCGATCGACGATTTCCTTGACGCGCTCCTCGTGTTCTTCTTCGAGGATCTGGTCGCACTTGTTCAGCACCAACCAGCGATCACGCTCGGCCAGGGCCGGGCTGAACTTGGTCAGTTCGCTGACGATCACTTCGGCGGCGTCCGGGGCGCTGGTGTCATCCAGCGGCGCCATGTCCACGAGGTGCAGCAGCAAACGGGTGCGCGACAAATGCTTGAGGAAGCGGATGCCCAGGCCGGCGCCATCGGAGGCACCTTCGATCAGGCCGGGAATGTCGGCGATCACGAAGCTTTTCCAGCGGTCGACGCTGACCACGCCCAGGTTGGGTACCAGGGTGGTGAACGGGTAGTCGGCAACCTTTGGCTTGGCAGCCGAGACCGAGCGAATGAAGGTACTTTTGCCGGCGTTCGGCAGGCCCAGCAGGCCCACGTCGGCGAGCACTTTCATTTCCAGCTTGAGGTCACGCTGCTCGCCCGGCTTGCCTGGCGTGGTCTGGCGCGGTGCACGGTTGGTACTGGACTTGAATCGGGTGTTACCCAGACCGTGCCAGCCGCCCTGCACAACCATCAGTTTCTGGCCGGCCTTGGTCAGGTCGCCAATCACTTCCTGGGTAGCGGAGTCGATGATCGTGGTGCCGACCGGCACGCGCAGTACCAGGTCTTCGCCTTTTTTACCGGTGCAGTCGGTGCTGCCGCCGTTGGAGCCACGCTCGGCATCAAAGTGCCGGGTGTAACGGTAGTCGACCAGGGTGTTGAGGTTTTCGTCGGCCATCATGTAGATGGAACCGCCGTCACCGCCATCACCGCCGTTTGGGCCACCGTTTTCGATGAATTTTTCGCGACGGAAACTCATGCAACCGTTACCGCCGTCGCCTGCTTTTACTCGGATGGAAACTTCATCAACGAACTTCATAACAAAACGCCTCTCGCCGCACGGACGAGCTTAAGAAACCAAGACATAAGACTCTTGCAAAAATGAGCGCAGCGACCTCAATCAACGACCGCAAATCCAGCGCTTGAGCCCATTACAAACAGCTTTGCAAGAGACTCACCCCACAAACGAAAAAGCCCCGTCGCAAGACAGGGCTTTTCCAGCGATCTCGCAATTAAGCTGCGACAACGCTCACGTAACGGCGGTTGAAAGCGCCTTTTACTTCAAACTTGATCACGCCTTCGATTTTCGCGAAGAGGGTGTGATCTTTACCCATGCCAACACCGTAACCGGCGTGGAATTGGGTGCCGCGCTGACGCACGATGATGTTGCCCGGAATGATTTTCTGGCCGCCATACATCTTCACGCCAAGGCGTTTGGCTTCTGAGTCGCGACCGTTACGGGTACTACCACCAGCTTTTTTGTGTGCCATGAGTCAATTCTCCTAGTGAGGAATTAGGCTGAAATTAAGCCTGAATACCGGTGATTTTGATCTCGGTGTACCACTGGCGGTGGCCCATACGCTTCATGTGGTGCTTACGACGACGGAACTTGATGATGCGGACTTTATCGTGACGACCTTGGGAGATCACTTCAGCCACAACGGTAGCGCCAGCAACAACTGGAGCGCCGATGTTCACGTCATCGCCATTGGCGACCAACAGAACGCGATCAAAAGTAACGGATTCGCCGGTAGCGACTTCCAGTTTTTCGATCTTCAGGTATTCACCTGGGGCGACTTTGTATTGCTTGCCACCAGTAACAATTACTGCGTACGACATGGTATTTCTCCGATAATCCTGCTCACCCAGCGCTTTATAAGAAGAGGTATTGGCTGGCATGGCTGCATGGGATGGACGTCCCGAATGCAATTGCGTAAGGCAGGTGCTGCCCAGGAAGTTCAGGGTGCGCGATTGTACGCAAGCTATGAGAGGCTTGCAAGTGGCCGTCTATCGCGCCTTGACACTGCGGGGCCTGGGTCCTAGCATGCCGCGCAACCCTTCTGGAGCGACTGTCGCTGATGCAACCCCAAGCTTTCTACCGCGCGGTCGCGGACGATTTTAGCGCCGTCGACGGCATCATCAAGAAGCAGCTGACTTCTAAAGTGCCGCTGGTCTCCAAAATTGGCGACTATATTACGTCGGCGGGCGGTAAACGCCTGCGTCCTTTATTAGTGTTGCTGTGTGGCAAGGCCCTGGGCCGCGAAGGCGATGACCTGCGCCTGCTGGCGGCCACTATCGAATTCCTGCACACCGCGACCCTGCTGCATGACGACGTGGTCGACATGTCCGGCATGCGCCGTGGCCGCGAGACCGCCAATGCCATGTGGGGCAACGCCCCTAGCGTGCTGGTGGGCGACTTCCTGTACTCGCGCTCGTTCGAAATGATGGTTGAACTCGGCTCGATGCCGGTGATGAAGATTCTTTCACAGGCCACACGCATCATCGCCGAAGGCGAAGTGCTGCAACTGTCAAAGGTCCGCGACGCCAGCACTACTGAAGAAACCTACATGGAAGTGATTCGCGGCAAAACCGCGATGCTCTTCGAAGCCTCCACCCACAGCGCCGCCGCGCTGTGCGGCGCAACGGTCGAACAGGCCGAAGCCCTGCGCACCTTTGGTGATCACTTGGGCGTGGCCTTCCAACTCGTGGACGACCTGCTCGACTACCGTGGCGATGCCGAGACCCTGGGCAAGAACGTCGGTGACGACCTGGCCGAAGGCAAGCCGACCTTGCCGCTGATCTACACCATGCGCGAAGGTACGCCGGAACAGGCTGCCCTGGTGCGCAAGGCGATCCAGAAAGGCGGGATCGAAGACTTGGAGGCCATCCGTGCCGCTGTCGAAGCGTCGGGTTCCCTGGAGTACACCGCGCAACTGGCACGCGATTACGTGGCCCGTGCGATCAAGTGCCTGGAAGCCCTTCCAGCCAGCGAATACCGGGACGCCCTGGTTGAGCTGAGCGAGTTTGCGGTCGCGCGTACGCACTAAAATAATGTGGGAGGGGGCAAGCCCCTCCCGCATTTAGTTTGTATTACCTATCCAAGACCACGCCCTGCCTTGGCTCAATTCCCTATATAATGTGCGACTTTTAGCCATCCTGACTTTCAAGGAGCTGTAGTGAGCACGTTGCCACCCTGCCCGAAATGCAATTCCGAATACACCTACGAAGACGGCGCCCAGCTGATCTGCCCGGAATGCGCCCATGAGTGGTCCGCCAGCGGCGAGGCCGACACGGCCAGCGACGAAACCGTGAAAAAAGACTCTGTGGGCAATGTCCTGCAGGACGGCGACACCATCACCGTGATCAAGGACCTCAAGGTCAAGGGCACCTCCCTGGTGGTCAAGGTCGGCACCAAGGTCAAGAACATCCGCCTGTGCGACGGCGACCACGATATCGATTGCAAGATCGACGGTATCGGCCCGATGAAGCTCAAGTCCGAGTTCGTGCGTAAAGTCTGAACCTGTTGCTTCCATCCCGCGCCCGCCGCGGGATGGCGTTTCGCCCTCCCCGTTGATCGAACGCAATATCCACACAGAAAAAAACACAAATCGCCAATAGGCACTTGCTATTCTACGAATAAGAATTATTCTCATTGAACTCATCAAGGAGAACGACCATGACTTATTTGATAGATGCCTGGCTGGACCGCCCACACCCTTACCTGCGGATCCTGCATCGGGAAACCGGTGAAGTCTGTGCGGTACTGGAAGAAGAAGCGCTGAATGAACTGCAGGACCAGGGCGACCTGGACGTCAACGGGCTGAGCTCGAGTGAACCTGGGGTGCTGAAGGAGGTGGTGCGTAATCTGTTTCTGTTCTGCTATGCCCGCGCGTTGCGCCCGGCGACGGAGCTGAATGGCAAGTTCCATCCATGAACCACCACGCACATTCTGTGAGTACGGGCCTTATGTGGGAGCGGGCTTGTTGTGGCGAGCACGCTTGCTTGCGCTGGGGTGCGAAGCGCCCCTAACTGCCGACGACTGCTGCGCAGCCGAGCGGGAGCAAGCGCCCTCGCCACAACAAACCCGCTCCCACACAAGCCCAACACCCACAGAAATCAGCAGGTCTTACAGAACGTCGAGCAGCTCGACGTCAAACACCAGAACGCTGTGCGGCGGGATGCTGCCAACGCCTTGAGCGCCGTAAGCCAGTTCGCTCGGCACGTACAGGCGCCATTTGCTGCCGGCATTCATCAGTTGCAGGGCTTCGGTCCAGCCGGCGATCACGCCGCCCACCGGGAATTCTGCAGGCTGGCCGCGATCGTAGGAGCTGTCGAACACAGTGCCATCGATCAGCGTGCCGTGGTAGTGAGTACGCACTTGGTCTTCACGGGTCGGCTTGGCGCCGTCACCGGCCGTCAGCACTTCAAATTGCAGGCCGGAAGCCAGGGTGGTGATGCCATCACGCTTGGCGTTTTCAGCCAGGAATGCCAGGCCAGCGCCAGCCGCCGCTTCAGCCTTGGCGGCTGCTTCGGCTTGCATGATTTCGCGGATCACCTTGAAGCTGGCGGCCATTTGTTCCTGGTCGACACGGCTTGGCTTGCCGGCGAATGCGTCGGTCAGGCCAGCCAGGATCGCGTCCAGGCTGACGCCCGGTGGTGGGTTGTCGCGCAGTTGGTCGCCCAACTGACGGCCGATACCGTAGCTGACGCGGGTTTCGTCGGTGGACAGATTAACTTCGGACATGAAGAGGCTCCGCTGTAGGACAGCACGGTTTCCCGCGCCATCCAGAACTAAAAGGGCCCGCAGACTAGCACACAAGACCCGCCCATGATCAGCCCCCTCCCCCGTCAGCCACCGCGCTGGCCCCCCTTCGTCGCTCTGCGACGAAATAGCATTTCAGATTCATCTCTTGTCGCCGATACAGCCCTACACAGCAGCTGGCTCCAAAATCAATAACCGTCCAGCACACCCCCATTTTTCTTGCGGAGCATTCAATGAACAGCTGGTTCGGCAACATCAGCGTCAACCTCAAACTCGGCCTGGGCTTCGGCCTGGTGCTGGTCCTCACCTCGATCCTGGCCCTCACCGGCTGGACCAGCCTCGGCGGCCTGATCGACCGCAGTAACTGGATGAGCGATATCACCCAGCTCAACGCATCGTTGACCAAACTGCGAATCGTGCGCCTGCAATACATGCTCGCCAACGGCGACGAAGCCGTGGCCCAGAATGTACAGACCAGCCTGGATACTTTCGCGGCCCAGCAACAGAAACTCCTGGACAGCTTCAAGAGCCCGGAAAACCTCAAGCTGCTCAACGAGCAGAAAGGCGTCATCACCGCCTATCAACAGTCCCTGAACAAAATGCGTGAGGCCTACCGTAACGGCAATGCCTCTCGCCAGGTGATGGGCGACAAGGCCGATATCGCCAACGCACAGATCGAAGCGTTGGACACCAAAGTGCAGCAGATGCCCGAAAGCCCGGAGCGTTTCAGCCAATTCCAGGCCGTGACGCGAGCCAAAGAAGAGTTCATGTTGGCCCGCTATGAAGTGCGTGGCTACATCGCCAACGTCAGCCCGGACACCGAAGCCCGTGCCGCCGCACAAATTGAAAAAGCCATCAGTGGCTTGAAAGGTCTCAGCGCCGTATTCGGTGCGAGCGAGCAAAGCGCTTTGACTGCGCTTGAAACCGCCCTTGGCGCCTACCGCACGGCCGTGCAGAACTACAAGGCAGCCAACGCCAACATCGTCACCGCCCGTGCCGAGATGACCACACAGGGTGCCGACATCGTCACCATCAGCGACAAGCTGTACGAAATTCAACTGAACCGCCGCGATGCCGAAAGCGCCCAGGCCCGTAGCCTGCAATTGATCAGCACCTTGCTGGCCCTGCTGGTTGGCGTCATCGCCGCATGGGTCATCACCCGCCAGATCACACGCCCGATCCAGGAAACCCTGGCCGTGGTGGAACGCATTGCCTCCGGCGACTTGAGCCACAACATCCAAGTCACGCGCCGTGATGAACTGGGCGTGCTGCAACAAGGCATCCAGCGCATGGGCACTACCCTGCGCGAATTGATCAGCGGTATTCGCGACGGCGTGACGCAGATTGCCAGCGCCGCTGAAGAGTTGTCGGCGGTGACCGAGCAAACCAGCGCCGGCGTGAACAGCCAGAAGATCGAGACCGATCAGGTCGCCACCGCGATGCACGAAATGACGGCCACTGTGCAGGAAGTCGCGCGTAACGCCGAACAGGCGTCCCTGGCCGCCGCAGATGCCGATGGTCAAGCCCGCGCAGGCGACAAAGTGGTCGCTGAAGCCATCGCTCAGATCGAGCGCCTGGCCGCGGAAGTGGCCCGTTCCACCGACGCCATGACCCACCTGCAACAAGAGAGCAACAAGATCGGCAGCGTGATGGACGTGATCAAGGCTGTGGCCGAACAGACCAACCTGCTGGCCCTCAACGCGGCGATTGAAGCGGCGCGTGCCGGTGAAGCCGGCCGTGGGTTTGCTGTGGTGGCTGACGAAGTGCGCGGCCTGGCCCAACGCACGCAAAAATCCACCGAGGAAATCGAAGGCCTGGTCGCCGGCTTGCAGAACGGCACCCAGCAAGTAGCCAACGTGATGAACAACAGCCGCAGCCTCACCGACAGCAGCGTTGAGCTGACGCGCAAGGCCGGTGTGTCGCTGGAGAACATCACCCGTACGGTGTCGAACATCCAGTCGATGAACCAGCAGATCGCCGCCGCCGCAGAACAGCAAAGCGCCGTGGCGGAAGAGATCAGCCGCAGCATTGTGAATGTGCGTGATGTGTCGGAGCAGACTGCTACGGCGAGCGATGAGACGGCCAAGTCGAGTGTGGAACTGGCGCGGTTGGGTAGCCAACTGCAGCAGATGGTCAGTCACTTCCGGGTATAAAACCGCAATCCCTGTGGCGAGGGAGCAAGCTCCCTCGCCACAGGCAAACAATCCCAGCCACTCACTGGGATTGCAAAAAAACCGCCCTACACAGGCGGTTTTTTATTGCCTGCGATTTGCCCTTCAGCCCTCGCCTTCCTCGACAAACACCACCCGATTTCCAAATGGATCCTTGATGCTCATCTCCCGCGATCCCCAAGGCGTTTCCTCAACCCCGGGCTTGGCATACCGATAGTCCTTGCCCGCCAACTGCTGCTGATAGGCATCCACGCCTTGCGCCTGAATCCGCACCGCCGCACCCGGCGAGGCATCGCCATGGTGCTCAGTCAAATGCAGCACACATTCGCCCAGCGACACCTGCAAATACAGCGGGAAATTCGCCTCGAAACGATGCTGCCAATCCACTTTGAACCCCAGGAAGTCGACGTAGAACTCCAAGGCCTTGGCCTCGTCGAAAATTCGCAGAATGGGGGTGACTTTTCCTAAGTGCATGGTGACCGCTCCGTGTATGAGAACGCCCACTATAGAGACGAAAACCCACGACGCAAATCCCCACTGCGTGCCAGGAAACGACCCGGCCGCTGGCCATTCGCCTGCCCGTCGCTGTAGCTCAACACGCCGTTGACCCATACCCCATCGATGCCCTCGGCCGCGCGCTGCGGTTCCTTGAAGTCCGCCACATCACGCACGCGCAACGGGTCGAACAACACCAGGTCAGCCCAGTGTCCCTCGCGGATTTCACCCCGATCAGCCAGGCCAAAACGCGCCGCGGACAAGCCGGTCATCTTGTGCACAGCGGTGTGCAACGGGAACAACCCCACATCGCGGCTGAAATGCCCCAGCACCCGTGGAAACGCGCCCCACAAACGCGGATGCGGGAACGGATCCTCAGGCAAACCATCCGACCCCACCATCGATAACGGATGCGCCAGGATCCGCCGCACATCCGCCTCGTCCATCCCGTAATACACCGCCCCTGCCGGTTGTAGCCGGCGTGCGGCGTCCATCAACGAAACGTCCCACTCAGCGGCAATCTCCTGCAAATCGCGCCCGCCCATTGCCGGGCACGGCGTCGACCAGGTAATGGTGATACGAAACGCGTCCGTCACTTGCTTGAGGTCCAGGGTCGAAGAACTCGCGGCATAGGGGTAGCAGTCACAGCCCACCGGATGGGTTTTCGCCGCCCGCTCCAGCGACGCCAACAGCTGCGGACTACGCCCCCAATTTCCGGCACCGGCACATTTGAGGTGGGAAATGATCACCGGCACCTTGGCATGTCGGCCGATCAGAAACGCCTCGTCCATCGCCTCCAGCACCGGTTCGAATTCACTGCGCAAATGGGTGGTGTACACCGCACCGAACGCGGTGAGTGCCTCACTCAGTTGCAGCACTTCGTCGGTCTCGGCATTGAATGCACTGGCGTAGGCCAGGCCTGTGGATAAACCGAGGGCGCCGGCTTCGAGGCTCTCTTGCAACTGCACGCGCATGGCGGCGGTTTCATCCGCCGAGGCGGTGCGGTGCAGGTCGTCCATGTGGTTGCTGCGCAACGCGGTATGGCCGATCAACGCCGCGACGTTCACCGCAGGATGTGCACTTTCTACTGCAGCCCGGTAATCGGCAAAACGCGGGTAAACAAACGCCTCACGCGTGCCCAACAGGTTCATCGGGTCCGGCGGATCGCTGCGCAAACTCACCGGCGATGCGCTGATGCCGCAGTTGCCGACAATCACCGTGGTCACGCCCTGGCTGAGCTTGGGTAGCATCTGCGGGTGGCGGATCACCACCGTGTCGTCGTGGGTGTGCACGTCAATGAAACCCGGCGCCAACACGCGGCCGGCGGCATCAATTTCATGCTCGGCCATGGCCGTCGACAAATCGCCAATCGTCTCGATGCGCCCTTCGCGCAGCCCCACATCAGCGACATAGCCGGGCGTGTTGCTGCCATCAATGATCAGCGCCTGGCGTATCAACGTGTCGTACTTCATTTCAGTCTCCAAGCGGCAGGCTGTCAGGGCCGCCGCGATAATCGTCCAGGGCCAGCTTGATCCGGCGCAGGCGCTCCTGGTTGTCGTCCGGCAGGGCCAAGGCCAGCTCGGTAGCGAGCAGGTCGATGGCCAGCAGCATGCCGTAGCGCGCCGCCGTGGGTTTGTAGATAAAGCTGGTTTCGGCCGGTTGCAGCGGCAGCAGCACATCTGCCAGTTGCGCCAAGGGTGAATCCGCAAGGGTGATGGCGACGATGCGCGCGTCGTAGTTGCGCGCCAGTTCCACCACGTCCAGCAGTTCGGGGGTGAGGCCGGTCAAGGAGCACACGATCAGCGCATGCTCCGGCCCCAGGGTCGCGGCCGTGACACGCATCATCACGGGGTCATGACAGGCGGCAATCGGATAGCCCAGACGCACCAGCCGTACCTGCAACTCATCGCTGCACAGGCTCGACGGGCCGCCCATACCGAACGCATGGATCATCCGCGCCTTGCCCAGCAGGTTGACCGCATCAACAAAGCTCGCCTGGTTGAACCCCGACAAGTGCTGCCGCAACGTCGCCTCGATATCCCCCAGGATCTGCCGATGAAACGCCGATTGCTCCGGTAACCCCGCAGGGTCGAGGAAGCGACTGCCGACCCCACTGGCCTGCGCCAATTGCAGGCGCAAGTCACGCAAGTCCCTACACCCCACACTGCGCGCGAACCGCGACAAGGTGGCCGTGCTGACCTCGGCCCGTTGGGACAATGCCTCCAGGCTGGCCGACGCGGCAAAGCCCACATCATCGAGCATCAGCTTGGCGATACGCCCTTCGCCGGCGCTGAAGGAATCCTGACGGGCGCGGATCTGGTAGAGGATGTCCATGGGGTCTCCGGGTTACAAAATGAGGCTCATAAAACAAGAGACAGGCCGTAGGTGAGACCGAATGCCACCACAGAAATCAACGTCTCCAGCACAGTCCAGGTCTTGAAGGTCTGGATCACCGTCATATTGAAGTATTCCTTGATCAGCCAGAAGCCGCCGTCGTTCACGTGGGAAAAGATCACCGAGCCCGCACCGGTGGCCAACACCAGCAATTCAGGGTGTGGATAACCCAGGCCCATGGCGACCGGTGCTACAACACCGGACGCGGTGGTCATGGCAACGGTGGCCGAGCCCGTGGCGATCCGCATCAACGCGGCAAACAGCCACCCCATCACCAGCGGCGACAAGTGGAACGCGTGGGCCAGACCAAGAATTTCGTTAGTCACTCCGGCGTCCACCAGGATCCGGTTCAAGCCGCCCCCCGCCCCCACCAGCAAGGTGATGCTCGCGGTCGGCGCGAGGCATTCATTGGTGAACGTGAGGATCGACTCGCGGTTGAAACCCTGCGCAATACCCAAGGTCCAGAAGCTCACCAAGGTCGCCACCAGCAACGCAATCACCGAGTTGCCGATAAACAGCAGGAACTGGTTGAAACCGGTGCCCGGCGTGGAAATCACGTTGGCCCAGCCGCCGATCATCATCAGCACCACCGGTAACAGAATGGTGCCCATGGTCAGCGTAAAGCTTGGCAAGCGTGTACGCGGTTCGCGGTCGATGAACTGGCGTTCCAGCGGATTTTCCGCCGGCAGGTGAATGCGCGGCACAATGAATTTTGCGTAGAGCGGGCCGGCGATGATTGCCGTGGGGATACCAATGAGGATCGCATACAGCACGGTCTGCCCCACCGATGCGTTATACGCCAGCACCGCCATCATCGCGGCCGGGTGCGGCGGCACCAGCGCATGCACCACCGACAGGCCGGCGACCATCGGCAAACCGACCATCAGGATCGACACGCCCACACGCCGCGCCACGGTAAAGGCGATCGGAACCAGCAGCACAAAACCCACCTCGAAAAACAGCGGCAATCCCACCAGGAAGGCGATGCACACCATGGACCAGTGCGCATTGCGCTCGCCAAACCGGTTGATCAAGGTACGCGCCACCTGGTCGGCACCGCCGGACTCGGCCATCATCTTGCCAAGCATGGTGCCCAGCGCCACGACCAGGGCGATATGCCCCAGGGTCTTGCCGACGCCCGCTTCGTAAGAGCCCATAATGGTGTCCGCCGGCATCCCGGCCATCAGCGCCAGGCCGATGGACACCAGGGTGATGACGATAAACGGATTGAGCCGGTAACGTGCAATCAGCACGATCAAAGCAATGATGGCGATGGCAGCGTATGCCAATAGCCCGAAGCCCGGTGATGCGGCCATGCGGTACTCCTCGGAAAGGGTCACGTCGAATGGGTTGTGAAACTCATAAATCATTACCGAGGAGTGTTTTCAATTTTTATGAAAGTAATTTTCGCCCACGGACAAGCGGTGTCGCGCTGGGATATGCCCGACAACCGTGTATGAAAATTCGAGGGGTGTTCTTACATGAAGATCAGACGATGCCGGAAACTCAATGTGCGCCATCGAGTCATAGAATGCGCCTCCACTCATGCCCAGGAACACCGACCATGATTCGCACCGCCCTTGCCGCCAGCGCCCTGCTTCTCGCCCTCTGCGGCACCGCCTCGGCCGCCGACAACGCCGCCTTGAAAAAATGCATGGACAGCGCCAACACGACCGCAGACATGGTCAGTTGCAACGCCAAGGAAACCAAGGTGCAGGATGCGCGCCTGAACAGGGCCTACAAGACCGCCCTCGCCGCCCAGGAAGGCGCGCGCAAACAGCAACTGCAAGACGTGCAGCGCCTGTGGATAAAATACCGTGACGCCAATTGCGGTTTCGCAGGCTCCGCCACCGGCGGCACCCTCGACCAGGTCAACGGCTCAGGCTGCGTACTCGACATGACCCAAACCCGCGCCCAAAAGCTGGAAGACCTGGTCGGGCCATAACTGCACAAGCCGACCTCCCGTGGCGAGGGAGCTTGCTCCCGCTGGGCTGCGCAGCGGCCCCAAAAACCTTCGCAGCGCTGCGCTCAGCAGACCAGCCCGGTAATGCGGGAGCGGCTCAATCAGTCGTGGTGAACCTTGGCACGCTTGAGCAACTTCTTGCAGCGCTCGGACAAATGCAGCACCCGCAAGTGCTTGCCCGCCTTGGTGTAACGCTCACGCAGGGTCATCAAGGCGGCAATCGCTGAATAGTCGACAAAACTCAGGTGACGGCAATCCAGGGTCACCTGGTCCGGGTCGTTGGCCGGGTCGAATTGATTCAAAAACGGCGTGGTCGAGGCAAAGAACAACGTGCCATGCAGGCGATAGAGCTTGCTGCCATCGGCTTCCAGGTGCTCATCCGCATACAGCTCCCGCGCTTGTTGCCAGGCGAAATTCAGCGCCGCAATCACGATCCCGCACAGCACCGCCGTGGCCAGGTCGGTGAACACGGTGATCACCGTCACCGCGATGATCACCAGCACGTCATTGAGCGGCACCTTGTTGATCACCCGCAGCGACGCCCAGGCAAAGGTCTGCTGGGACACCACGAACATCACGCCCACCAACGCCGCCAGCGGGATGCGCTCGATCAACGGCGACAGGAACAGAATGAACAACAGGATCATCACCCCGGCAAACACCCCGGAGAAACGCCCGCGCCCGCCGGAGCTGAGGTTGATCACGGTTTGCCCGATCATCGCGCAACCGCCCATGCCGCCGAATACGCCCGAAACCATGTTAGCCGCGCCCAGCGCCACGCTTTCACGGTCCGGGTAGCCACGGGTCTCGGTGATTTCATCGGTGAGGTTGAGGGTCAGCAGGGTTTCCAGCAGGCCGACCATGGCCATCAGGAACGCGTAGGGGGCAATGATGCCCAGGGTTTCCAGGTTCCACGGAATCTGCGGTAGCGCGAAGGTCGGGAGGCCGCCGGCGATGTGGGCCATGTCACCCAACGTGCGGGTCGGCAGGCCGAGCAGGTACACCGCCAGGCCGACGCCCAGGATCGCCACCAGCGCGGGCGGCACGGCGCGGGTGATGCGTGGCAGCAGGTAGACGATGGCCATGGTCACCAGCACCAGGCCGGTCATCACGTACAGCGACGTGCCCGTGAGCCAGTGTTCACCGCTTTTGAAATGCTCCAACTGCGCCAGGGCAATGATGATCGCCAGCCCGTTGACGAAGCCCAGCATCACCGGATGCGGCACCATGCGCACCAGCTTGCCCAGGCGCAGCAGGCCGAAGGCGACCATGATCAGCCCGCCCAGCAATACCGTAGCCAGCAGATACTCCACGCCGTGCTGAACCACCAACGCGACGATCACCACCGCCATCGAGCCTGCCGCACCGGACACCATGCCAGGGCGACCGCCGAATAACGCGGTCAGTGTGCAGATGATAAAGGCGCCATAGAGCCCCATCAGCGGGTTGAGGTGAGCCACCAGGGCAAAGGCGATGCATTCGGGCAGCAGCGCAAAAGACGTGGTGAGGCCGGCCAGGGCATCGGCGCGCAGACGGGTGAGGTTCATGAGGTACCAGGGTAATGCGGGGGATAAGGCGGGGAATGGTACGGAATTGCGGCGAGGGGAGCTAGTCAGGGAGACCAAGTCGAACCCATCGGGGGCAAGCCCCCTCCCACAGTTGACCGAGTTCCACGCTTGGAATGCCAACAAATGTGAGAGGGGCGTGCCCCCGATGGCGACACCTCGGACTCAGGTGAACATCACACCATTTCGTGGCGAATCCACTCCACGACCGACGTACGCTTCGGCACCCAGCCCAGCAACTCACGGGCATGCTTGC
Source organism: Pseudomonas sp. QC2 (assembly GCF_002859085.1). Lineage (NCBI taxonomy): Bacteria > Pseudomonadati > Pseudomonadota > Gammaproteobacteria > Pseudomonadales > Pseudomonadaceae > Pseudomonas > Pseudomonas sp. QC2. The sequence goes on along the minus strand of NZ_PKKS01000028.1, from coordinate 35,018 downwards.
CACGCACCCGGCTGTTGGAGCCCAAGCCATAGTTGGCCATTTCATAGCCCCACTCGGCCTCGGCGTCGGCCAATGGCCAATCCTGCGGTTTGCCCAGGGTCAGGGCTTCGGCAATCGCGGTGGTCATGTCGATAAACGACGCCTCGCCGCTTTCCACGAAGTAGAAGGTGCCCGGCACGTTCTTGGTCAGTGCCAGCAGGTACAGCGCCACCACGTCATCAATGTGCACGTTGGACCAGATGTTCTGCCCGCTGCCCACATGGCGCACCACGCCGCTTTTGCGTGCCTGCTTGAGCAGACGCGGCAATTGCACGCTGTCGCGCTTCACGCCCAGGCTGTGGCCGTAGATCAGGGTGTTGCAAATCACCGCTGAATTCACGCCGTCCTGGGCCGCCGCCAGGATCAGGTTGTCGATGGCCACGCGGGCAGCCTTGTCGACGGTCGGCTCCGGCAGATTGTCTTCAACGTAGATGACATCGCTGGACTTGCCACCCGACGCATCACCGACAATGCTCGAACCGCTGGTGTGCAGGAACGGCTTGTTCGAGCCCTGCAATGCCGCCAACAGGGTTTCCACGGCGACGCGATGGTCGCTGCTCGCGGCATTGATCACCGCGTCGGCCTTCAGCGCTTGTTCGGTCAACACGGCGTCGTCGTCAAGGGTGCCGATCACCGGGGTGATGCCCAAGGCGGTCATCTCAGCCGCTTGCTCAGCGCTGCGCACCAGGCCGGTTACCGTGTGGCCAGCCTTGACCAGGCCGGTGGCGATGGAACCACCGATAAAACCGGCGGCGCCGGTAACGAATACGTTCATGGAGAGTGCTCCTGACTGGGTAAGTGATGCGCTGAGTATCAAGGGCTCATCCCTGACGAATAAGCCCCTGCTGCCCAATTCACTCTTGCGTGCAGATCACGAATCAGCAGGCATACCGCGCCAGTTTGGCCTGGATAAAATCCAGGAAACACTGGATGCGCAACGCCAACTGCGAGTTGCGATAGAACACCGCGTGGATCGGCTGGCGATAACCGCTGTTGAACGCCTCCAGCACCGGCACCAGGCGACCGGCGTCAATATCGTCGACGGTCATGAAGTTCGACAGGCAGCAGATGCCCTGCCCTTCCAGCGCCAATTGCCGCACGGTTTCGCCGCTGGACGCCGCCACGCGGGGCTGGATCAACCAGCGGTCGCCCTCCACATGGCGCAGCGGCCAGTGGTTGAGGGTTTCGGTCTGGGTGAACCCCAGCAGCGTGTGGCCCGCCAACTCGGCGACCGTGGTTGGCGTGCCGTGTTGCTTGAGGTACTCGGGGCTGGCGAGGATATGCAACGGCGTAGAACCGAGCGCGCGCGCATGCAGGGTGGAGTCAGCCAGGGCGCCAATGCGAATGGCGATGTCCGTGCTCTGTTCCAGCAGGTCGATGATCAAGTCATCGCTGTTCAGCTCCAGCAGGATCTCCGGGTAGAGGCTGCGAAACTCGGCGATGTACGGCACGATCCCATGCAGCATGAACGGCACGGCAGCATTGATGCGCAGGCGCCCCGCCGGTGTCTTCTGGCGCGACGACAGGCGCTCTTCCAGCGCCTCCATCTGCGCCAGGATCACCTTGGCCTGTTCGAAGAAGTACTTGCCCTCCTCGGTCAGGTCCATGCGCCGCGTCGTGCGGTTGATCAGCGTGGTGTCGAGCTTGGCCTCCAGGCGCGACAAGGTGCGGCTGACCGCCGATGGCGTCTGCCCGACCTGCTCGGCGGCAGCGGAAATCGAACCGCATTCAATCACGCTGACGAAGATCTGTAGCTCATCGGATCGGGCTTTCACGGGCGCGCCTCGTTATCGGTTCACAGCAGCTTACACCGAGAAATTGAACACCTGCGCCAGATGCTGCTCGTAGCGCACCACATGAGCCTCGATGGCCGGGCGCTTCATCACGTCCCACTGATCAGCAGATGGCCGCCGAGCAATGCCATGCCGATGAAGAACACGCGCTTGAACAACAGCGCACTGATGCGCTGGCGCACCACCTGGCCCAGCCACATGCCCAACAGTGCCGGCACCAGCGCCAGCAATGACGCGTTCAGCTCTCCACCGCCCAAAGTGCCGCGCCAGGCCAGACCGGCAGCGAGTGCCAGCGTCGACACGGTGAATGACAGCCCCAGCGCTTGCACCAACTGATCACGGCTCAAGCCGAGGGCTTGCAGATACGGCACGGCAGGAATCACAAACACACCGGTCGCCGAGGTGATGATGCCGGTGATCCCCCCGCACAGCGGGCCCAGCCAGCGTTCGGTGTGCGGCGCTACCTTGAACGAGGGCAGGAACAAGCCGCTCAGTGCATACACCAGCAACGCCCCGCCCAACGCATGAACGACCCAGCCACCCCCGTCCATGCCCAGCCATAACGTGCCAAGCCCGGTGCCGAGGAAGATCAGCAGCAGCATCGGCCAGAGGCGCTTGATCAAGGCGCTCAGGTGACCGCCGAATGCCAGTTGCCACAGGTTGGTGACGGTCGAGGGAATGATCAGCAATGCGGCTGCCTGCGCCGGGAGCATAGCCAGGCCGAGCAGGCCCATGGCGACGGTGGGCAGACCGAGGCCGATCACGCCTTTGACAGTACCGGCCAGCAGGAAGGTGCCGATCACCAGCAGCGTCAAGGCGGGGCCGATATGTTGGTAGAACGCGAGGAAGGTATTCATGGGCGGATTGTCGAGCATTGAGGCACGTTGGAAAATGCGCCATATACTGAGGCAGACTCTTGTTTTGCCTGAGGCTGGTGCCCATGCACTTTGACCTGATAGACCTGCGCCTTTACCTGCACATCGTCGACACCGGCAACATCACCGCCGGGGCGGCCCGCAGTCATTTGTCCCTGGCCGCCGCCAGTGCGCGTATCCGTGCAATGGAGGCGTCGCTGGGTATCGAGTTTCTTCAACGCGGCCGCCGTGGCGTCACACCCACGCCCGCCGGTAAAGCCCTCGCCCGTCACGCCCGGCTGTTGCTGCAACAGGCCGAGCACCTGCAACAGGACCTGGCGGAATACGCCAACGGCGTCAAAGGCCAGGTGCGCCTGTTGTGCAACACCACCGCCCTCAGCGAATACCTGCCCGAACTGCTGGCGGACTTTTTGCGCGAGCATCCCAACCTCGATATCGACCTGCAGGAACTGCCGAGCTTGCGCATCACCCAGGCCTTGCGCCAGGGCACGGCAGACCTCGGGATCATTTCCGACGCAGTCGACACCCACGGCCTGCAAACCCTGCCGTTTCGCGATGACCCGCTGGTATTGATCATGCCGCTGGACCATCCGCTCACCACCCAACACGTGAGCTTCATCGACAGCCTTCAACACGACTACGTCGGCCTGGCCGCTGACAGCGCCCTGGCGGTGTACCTGGAAGAACAGGCGCTGCACGCCGGTTTCCGCTTGCAGACACGCATCCGTGCCGAGGGGTTTGATGGGGTGATTCGCATGGTCGCCCGTGGCGCCGGCTTGGGTGTCGTGCCCCAGGCGGCACTGGAGCGTTGGCGCTCAGAGCACTGCTTCAAGGCCCAGCCGCTCACGGAGGACTGGGCCTGTCGCCGGCTACTGCTCTGCGCGCGCGCATTTGAGCATCTGCCCGGTTACGCCAAAGCCTTGTTCGACGCCTTGGCCCTGCCCTTGCGGAAAAACCCGTAGTACACCGCCGACAGAATCAGCAGGAACGGTACGCCAAACACCAACGTCATCTTGAACGCCTCGGTGAAATAGGTGGTGACCATCACCGCGCCCATCAGCACCAGGCCCAGCAGCGTGCTGTAGGGAAACAGCCGCAGTTGGAACGACAGCTTCGGCCCGCCATGGCGCCTGCGGTAACGGCGGAAGCACAGGTGCGTGAGGAAGATCATGAACCAGGTAAAGATCGCGCCAAACATCGAGATCGCCATCATCAGGGTGAACGAGCTTTCCGGGTACACCACGTTCAGCAAGGTCGCCAGGGCAATGCCCGAGCTGGACAGCAGCAACGCGTTCAGCGGAATGCCGCTCTTGCTCAAGGCGCCCATGGACTTGGGCGCAAAGCCGGCGCGGGACAGGCTGAACATCATGCGGGTGGTGATGTAAAGCTGGCTGTTCATCGCCGACAGCGCCGCGATCAGGATCACGAAATTCATCACCCCGGTGGCGCCGGGAATACCGATGGTCTGCATCACTGTGACGAACGGGCTTTGGGTCTGCCCGGCCTGGTTCCACGGCACGATGGCCAGCATCAGCGCCAGGGTCAGCAGATAAAACACCACCAGCCGCACGAGGGTGGCGCGGAAAGCTTTCTTCACCGCCTGTTCCGGGTCCGCCGCTTCACCGGCGGCCACCGCGATCATCTCCACACTCAGGTAGCTGAAGATCGACACGATCACCGCGATCCACATGCCGCTCAGGCCATGGGGGAAAAAACCATCGTGGGCCGTGTAGTTCTGCACGCCGTAGTCCGGGTTGCCGGAACCGAATACCACGTACACGGCGAGGAGGATGAAGCCGACGATGGCGCTGATCTTGATCGTCGAGAACCAGTATTCGAAGTTACCGAAGGTCTTCACGCTGATGGCGTTGAGCAGGATCAGCACGCTGGAAAACGACACGATCCACACCCATTCCGGCACGTTGGCGAACCAGTACTTCATGTACATCGCCACCGCCGTGACCTCGGCGCCCACCGCCAGCACAATCGCCGCCCAGTAGGCGTAGCGCACCAGGAAACCGGCCAGCGGGCTGATGTAGAACTCGGCGTAGGCGCCGAAGGAGCCCGAGGTGGAATGGGCCACCGTCATCTCCGCCAGGCACCCCATCAGCAGCAACGTAATCAACGCGCCGATAGCGTAGCTCACCAGCACACTGGGCCCGGCATAACCGATGGCGTAGGCGCTGCCCATGAACAGCCCGGTGCCGATGGCGCCACCGATGGCGATCATGCTCATCTGGCCGGAAGTGAGCTGGCGCCGCAGGCCCAGTTCGCGGTGGGTGATCTCGGCAAAGCCCTTGTCTGGCGTGGTCACGTGGTGTGCCCCTTTATTATTGTGATTGCACCGTTTGGATATTCACGCAGAACCCCTGTGGGAGGGGGCAAGCCCCCTCCCACAGTTTGATCGGCGTTGTGTCAGGTGACGCTGTTACGGACTTTGAATTGCGGCTGGTTCCAGGTGTGGTTGTCGAGGATGTCGCCGAGGATTTCCACGGCGTCCCAGACCTCAGTGAAGCTTGTGTACAGCGGCGTAAATCCGAAACGCATGATGCGCGGCTCGCGGTAGTCACCGATCACGCCACGGGCGATCAAGGCCTGGATCACGGCGTAGCCTTCAGGGTGCTCGAAGCTCACATGGCTACCACGCCGGGCGTGCTCACGCGGGGTGATCAACACCAGTTCATGGGCCGCGCAACGCGTTTCCACCAGCGCAATAAACAGGTCGGTCAACGCCAGGGATTTGCTGCGCAAGCTGGCCATGTCGGTCTGGGCAAAAATCTCCAGGCCGCACTCCACCATCGCCAGCGAGGTGATCGGCTGCGTGCCGCACAGGTAGCGTGCGATACCGGCACTCGGTGCGTAAGTCGATTCCATGGCGAACTGCCGGGTGTGCCCGAACCAGCCCGACAGCGGCTGACGCACCAGGTCCACCAACGCCGGATTGACCCACACAAATGCCTGGGAGCCCGGGCCACCGTTGAGGTACTTGTAGGTGCAGCCGATCGCGTAATCGGCACCGGCCTGATGCAGGTCGATGGGCACTGCGCCCGCCGAGTGCGCCAGGTCCCAGAGGCTCAATGCGCCACACTCATGGCTCAGGGCGGTCAGCGCCTGCATGTCGTACATGTAGCCGGTCTTGTAGTTGACGTGGGTGAGCATCACCACCGCCACGTCCTGGTCAATGGCCTGGGGCAATTCGTCCGGGCTGTTCACCAGGCGCAAGGAATAGCCGTGTTGCAGCAGTTCGGCCAGGCCCTCGGCGATGTACAGGTCGGTGGGAAAGTTGCTCGCCTCGCTGACGATCACCTTGCGATTCGGCTGGCGTTGACGCTGCACGCTCAACGCGGCGCTGAGCACCTTGAACAGGTTGATGGAGGTGGTATCGGTGATCACCACTTCGTCGTCACGCGCACCGATCAGCGGTGCCAGGCGGTTGCCCAGGCGCTGGGACAAGTCCGCCCAACCGGCGCTGTTCCAGCTGCGAATCAGGCCATTGCCCCACTCTTCGACAATCACCGCCTGCGCCCGCGCCAACGCCGCCACCGGACGGGCACCGAGGGAGTTGCCATCGAGGTAGATCACCCCCTCGGGCAAGGCGAACTGACTGCGCAATGGCGCCAGCGAGTCCTGCGCGTCGAGGGCTTGGCAATGGCTTCGAGTGGTCATGGGCTGTCCTGGTTTTTATAAGTAAGAATGGACCAAATTTTGAACGAAGTTTTAGAGAATTTTCGTGCAAAGTGACGGGCAACAGGCTAATTAAGCTGTAGGAAATTCGAATTTAACCCCCAAACACGCGGATTTATTCTAACCATGATTCTCGACGCCACCGACCTGCGCCTCCTGCATTTCCTGCAACAGGATGGCCGCATCAGCAACCAGGAACTGGCGGAAAAAGTCGCGCTGTCGCCCTCCGCGTGCCTGCGCCGTCTGCGTCTGCTGGAGAGCGAAGGCATCATCTGCGGCTACCGCGCGGTGCTGAATGCCGAGCAATTGGGGATCGAGCTGGAGGCCATCGTGCACCTGTCCCTGCGCCAGGATGTGGAGGATTGGCACGAGACGTTTATCAAGAAGGTGCAGGGCTGGCAGGAAGTCGCCAGTGCGTATGTAATCACCGGTGCCAGCAACTATGTGCTGCGGGTGCAGGCGCGCAATCTCAAGCACTTTTCGGACTTTATCGTGAACCACCTGAACCGCACGGCGGGGGTGATGGATATTCGCTCGGAGATTGTGTTGCAGAAGATCAAGGATCGGGATGAGGTGCTCGACTTGGTCGTGCGTAAGTAGCAGCAACACCACGGGTCAAATGTGGGAGGGAGCAAGCCCCCTCCCACACTTTTTGACCGCGTTGATCAATCTTCCAGGGCACGGACGCGTTGCATGCGCTTCTGCTCCACCGGGGCATCCGCCACCTGCAACTCAAAGTCAAAATCAATCTGCGCATACCGCCCCTCCACGCCAAATTCGCGCGCCAGCTGCGGATCCTCACTGAAGCGAATCTCGGCGATCAACTCATCCCGCGTCGCGTAGGCAAAATCATCATGCAGGTACGGGTCGTCCGAGAGATTGATCTGCGTGGTCAGGTGCCGATGCCCCGGCGCCGAAATGAAGAAGTGGATATGCGCCGGCCGTTGCCCGTGGCGCCCCAGTTGATCGAGCAACTGCTGAGTCGGCCCGGTCGGCGGGCAGCCGTAGCCGGATGGCACGATACTGCGGAATCGGTAGTTGCCCTGGGCATCGGTCTCGATGCGTCGGCGCAGGTTGAATTCAGATTGCGTCGGATCAAACCACGAATACGTACCGCCGGTGTTGGCCTGCCACACGTCCACAATCGCCCCCGCCAGCGGCTTGCCGTCGGTGTCGCGCACCTGCCCACGCATGAACAGCGGCACCGCGTCGTCCTGGCCATCGTCCAGCCGCGCCTCGACCTTCGATAACGGCGCACCGGCCACATACAGCGGGCCTTCGATGGTGCGTGGGGTGCCGCCGGATTTACCGGCTTCTTCATCAGCGGCGTCCATCAGCAAGTCCAGGTAATGCTCCAGGCCCAGCCCGGCGGCGAGCAGACCGGCTTCCTGGTGCTTGCCCAGCTCATTGAGGTAATTGACCGCCTTCCAGAACTCTTCCGGGGTCACGTCGAGGTCTTCGATGATGTTCACGGTGTCGCGCAGGATCCTATAGATCAGCGCCTTGGTGCGCGGGTTGCCGGCGTCGTTAAGGTTGCCGCTGGCTTCTTCGAGAAACTGTTGGGCATGGGCAGTCTGGGACAGTCGGGTGGACATGGTGCATTCCTCATCTTGTCATTATTGGGTGCATCACCGGCCTAGCGGTCGTCCTCATGGATCGACGACGGGTGCCGGCACAGGGCGTTCACTTCGATGGCCATGTAGGGGTAAAGCGGCAGTTGCATCAGCAGGTCGTGCAGCTCTTGCACGCTGTCGACGTCGAACACGCTGTAGTTGGCGTAGTGCCCGGCGATGCGCCACAGGTGGCGCCATTTACCTTGCTCCTGCAGCCGCTGCGCCAGCGCTTTTTCGTCAGCCTTGAGGCTGGTAGCGCGCTCGGGGTTCATATCGACGGGCAGGTTCACGGTCATTTTTACGTGGAACAACATGGCAGGCGCCTCTTAGTGTTTGTCACGACGGAAGAACGCCAAACGCTCTTCATCGATGGCCAGGCCCAAGCCCGGTGCGTTGGAGACATGCAGTTGGAAATCGCGGTACACCGGTGGCTCGGTGAGGATGTCTTCGGTGAGCAGCAGCGGGCCGAACAGTTCGGTGTCCCACGCCAGTTTGTTCAGCGTGAGGAAAGCATGCGCCGACGCCAGGGTGCCGATGCCACCTTCGAGCATGGTGCCGCCATACAGGCCGATCCCCGCTGCCTCGGCAATCGCCGCGGTGCGCAACACCGCGCGCGGGCCGCCGTTCTTGGCGATCTTGAGGGCGAACACCGACGCCGCGCCTTCGCGGGCCAGGTTGAACGCATCCTCGACACACTCAATGGATTCATCCGCCATGATCGGCGCCGGGCTCGACAGATTAAGCCGCGCCATGCCGCCACGGTTGTTGCGTGAGATGGGCTGTTCGATCAGGTCGATGCCGTTGTCGCCGAGCACCTTGCACGCCCGCAGTGCCACCGCTTCGTCCCAGGCTTGGTTGACGTCAACGCGCACACTGGCGCGGTCCCCCAAGGCCTTTTTGATCGCGAGCACATGGGCTAGGTCATGGCTGACTTCGCCAGCACCGATTTTCACTTTGAAGATGCGATGGCGGCGCAGGTCGAGCATCTTTTCCGCCTCGGCAATGTCCTTTTCGGTGTTGCCGCTGGCCAGGGTCCAGGCCACCGGCAGTGCCTCGCGCACGCGGCCACCGAGCAGTTCGCTGACCGGCAGGTTCAGGCGCTTGCCAAGGGCATCGAGCAAGGCGCTTTCGATACCGGACTTGGCAAACGTGTTGCCACGGATGCTGCGCTCCAGGCGCAACATGGCGGCGTTGATATTGCTGGCGTCCTGGCCGATCAGCAGCGGCGCGAAGTGGCGGTCGATGTTGACCTTGATGCTGTCGGGGCTTTCATTGCCGTAGCTCAGGCCGCCAATGGTGGTGGCTTCGCCGATGCCCTCGATGCTGTCGGCGCAGCACAGGCGGATAATCACCAGGGTCTGGTTTTGCAGGGTGTGCATCGCCAGCTTGTGCGGGCGAATGGTCGGGAGGTCGACAATGATCGTGTCGATCGACTCGATGGGGCAAATCGGCATGGCTATACCCGCTGGGTTCTTTTTAGGTTTGAGCCGATTCTGTCCCTTAACTTTAAAGGCTTCCAATATAGAATGGGTCTCAAGCAATACCCGCAAGGTATGAAAGGAGCCATTATGGAACTGCGTCACCTGCGCTATTTCCAGGTGCTGGGGGAAACCCTGAATTTCACCCGCGCCGCCGAACGCCTGCACATCGCGCAGCCGCCGTTGAGCCGACAGATCCAGCAATTGGAGGATGAGCTGGGCGTCATTTTGCTCGAACGTAGCCGACCGTTGCGGCTGACCGAAGCCGGGCGGTTTTTCTATGAACACGCCAATGCGCTGCTGGAACAGCTGAACAAGGTCTGCGACAACACGCGACGTATTGGCCTGGGTGAAAAGACCTGGCTGGGCATCGGCTTTGCGCCTTCGACCCTGTACGGCGTGCTGCCGGAATTGATTCGGCGACTGCGCAGCCATGAGGCGCTGGAACTGGAGTTGGGGTTGTCGGAAATGACCACCTTGCAACAGGTTGAAGCGCTCAAGGCTGGGCGGATCGATGTGGGGTTCGGGCGGATTCGTATCGACGACCCGGCCATTGTCCAGCGCGTGCTGGTCGAGGACCGGCTGGTCGCCGTGCTGCCCGCTGGCCACCCGCTGCTGGGCGCGCCGGCCACGCTTGCTCAACTGGCCGCCGAACCGTTTGTGCTCTACCCCGGCAACCCGCGCCCCAGCTATGCCGACCATGTGATCGCGCTGTTTGATGCCCATGGCTTGGGCCTCAAGGTGGCGCAGTGGACCAACGAGTTGCAGACCGCCATCGGCCTGGTCGGCGCCGGCATGGGCGTGACGCTGGTACCCGCTTCGGTGCAGGTGCTGCACCGCGCGGATATTGGCTATACGCCGATTGTGGAAGCCACGGCGACGTCGCCGATCATTCTCAGCCGGCGGGTGCATGATCAGTCGCCGGGGTTGAGTCATTGCCTGCAACTGGTGGAAGAGTTGATCTAGCCACGCAGGCGGCGCGCATCATTGCGCTGCAACGTCTGGCTCGGCGACTCATCAAACAGCTTGCGGTACTCCGCCGAAAACCGTCCCAGGTGGGTAAAGCCCCAGCCCAGGGCGATCTCGGAGATGGTGCGGGTGGAGCCGTGCTCAAGGATTTCCTGGCGAACCGCACTCAGCCGGTACTTCTTCAAATAGGCCATGGGCGACAGGGCGAAGTATTTGCGAAAGGCATCGAACAGCTTGAAACGCGACACCCCCGCAGCGGCTTCCAGGTCTTCCAGGTGCACGGCTTCGCGGGCGTTGTCGTGGATGTACTGGCGGGCGCGGATCAGGTAATGCGGCAGCTTCACGCCGAGGACATCGCGCAGTTCTTCGGAGTAGTTGTTCGGCTGGGCCAGGATCAGGCCCTTGATCAGCGAGCTTTCCAGGTCACGGGTAAAGGCAGCCTGCTCATACAGCTCGCTGCCGTGCTCCAGCTCGGCGATGAAGTAACGCGCCATGCGCCACCACGACGCCGAGGCGCCCTCTACCGCGTCCATCACCGACTCAAAGCGCAACGGCGCGTCAATCGGCCGTTGCAGCAAACCTTCCAGCGACTCACTCATGGCCGCGCGCGTGATCACCACCTGCAACTTGCGGCAGTCGCCGGAGATCGCCAGCACCTGATGCTCGTTGGGCGAGATGATCACGCCCTGGTCGCGGTTGGAACTCAGGCGTTCACCGTTCTTGCTCAGCTCCTGCTCACCCACCAGGGGCAGGCTCAGGCTGTAGCTGCTGAAGTGCTCGGCGTCTTCGATGTCGATGGTCACGTCCGTGCCGTACTCGATCACGCCCAGGGTGGTGGCGCGGGACTTGAACACGTTGGCACTGTGGTGAAAACGCAGGCGCTCAGGCGTGGCGGTGACCAGGCGATGGGGCCCGCAAATGCCGGACATCCAGCTGCGGGCGCCTTCCAGGTCGAAGCGTTGAATCGTTTGGCTGCTCATCAGGGTGCACCCACGGCGGTTAGGCTGTTGCGCGCTCTGGCGGCGCGTCGTTGGTGTAGGACAGCAAGTAATGCGCCACGCCAGCGCAATGGCCACTGGGTGGATAGCAACGGTCGATTAAGTGGATAAGAAGCGGGCTTTTCCGACAATTGCCCTGCCAGACAGTAGCGCATCCCGTCACCGTGCTGCACCGGGTTGGGTATTTGCTGCCCATTTTTCGGCCCAGGTTCCCCCATTAAGCGGATAGCCCGCGCCGTGCCCCGCTGCCTCTAATAAACCACCGATTAGCCCCTATCAAAAAGGTGCCTCCCATGAGTGGTGCAAGAAGCGTCGAGCAGTGGAAAACGTTTATCGAAGGCTGCCTGGACTTTCGCCCGGCAGACGAAGTATTCCGTATCGCCCGCGACATGTTCACCGAGCCGGAACTGTTCGATCTGGAGATGGAACTGATCTTCGAAAAGAACTGGATCTATGCCTGCCACGAAAGCGAACTGGCCCATAACCACGACTTTGTAACGATGCGCGCCGGGCGCCAGCCGATGATCATCACCCGCGATGGCGAAGGCCGGCTCAATGCGCTGATCAACGCCTGCCAGCACCGTGGCACCACCCTGACGCGGGTCGGCAAAGGCAACCAGTCCACCTTTACCTGCCCGTTCCATGCCTGGTGCTACAAAAGCGATGGCCGACTGGTGAAGGTCAAGGCGCCGGGGGAATACCCGGAGGGCTTCGACAAAGCCACACGCGGCCTGAAAAAGGCGCGTATCGAGAGCTACAAAGGCTTTGTGTTCATCAGCCTGGACGTGAAGGGCACCGACAGCCTGGAAGACTTCCTGGGCGATGCCACCGTGTTCTTCGACATGATGGTCGCGCAGTCCGCCACCGGTGAGCTGGAAGTGCTGCCCGGCAAATCCTCCTACACCTACGACGGCAACTGGAAACTGCAGAACGAAAACGGCCTGGACGGTTATCACGTCAGCACCGTGCACTACAACTACGTGGCCACGGTGCAGCATCGCCAACAGGTGAACACCGAGCATGGCGCTAGCGCAGGGAGCACCCTGGACTACAGCAAGCTTGGCGCCGGCGACGCCAACACCGATGACGGTTGGTTCGCCTTCAACAACGGCCATAGCCTGTTGTTCAGCGACATGCCCAACCCCAGCGTGCGCTCCGGCTACGCCACCATCATGCCGCGCCTGATTGAAGAACACGGCCAGCAAAAAGCCGAATGGATGATGCACCGCCTGCGCAATTTGAATATCTACCCGAGCCTGTTCTTTCTCGACCAGATCAGCTCGCAACTGCGCATCATCCGCCCCGTGGCGTGGAACAAGACCGAGATCATCAGCCAGTGCCTGGGGGTGAAAAACGAGTCTGACGCCGACCGCGAAAACCGCATTCGCCAGTTCGAGGATTTCTTCAACGTGTCCGGCATGGGCACGCCGGATGACTTGGTGGAGTTCCGCGAAGCCCAGCGGGGTTTTCAGGGCCGGCTTGAACGCTGGAGCGATATCTCACGCGGCAGCCACTGCTGGGAAACCGGCCCCACGCCGAACAGCGAAGCCATCGGTATCCAACCGGCGATGACCGGCACCGAATTCACCCACGAAGGCCTCTATGTGAACCAGCATCGCAACTGGCAGCAGTTCCTGCTCAAGGGCCTCGATAACCAAGCGCTGAAATTGCGGGAGGTGGAATGATGAATGCGCAATTGCAGTACCAGATCGAGCAGTTCTTCTACCGCAAGTCCGAGCTGTGCGATGCGCAGGACTGGGACGCCTATGTGCAGCTGTTCGACCCGCAGAGTGAATTCCACCTGCCGCAGTGGGATTCGGAACACGTCTACACCCGCGACCCCAAGCGCGAGATGTCGCTGATCTATTACGCCAACCGTTCGGGCCTGGAAGACCGCGTATTCCGCCTGCGCACCGGCAAGGCGGCGTCGGCCACGCCGATGCCGCGCACGTTGCACCTGATCAACAACGTGCGCATCGCCGAGCGGGTGGAGGGCACGCTGGAGGTGAAACTGAACTGGCACACGCTGTTCTATCGCCTGGCCACGTCGGAGCAGTTTTACGGCCACGCCACTTACACCCTCAAGCCTGATGGCGACAGTTGGTTGATCACCCGAAAGCACGCGCTGCTGCTCAACGACACCATCAACTCGGTGCTGGATTTCTATCACCTCTAAAGCGCCCTTGTTGTGGTGGTGAGCGTGCTTTTTTGTGGTGAGCGGGCTTGCCCCGCGCTGGGGCGCGCAGCGGCCCCTGGTGCAGGCACTACGGTTTGACTGGAGAAATGCGGTGACTTTATTGGGGCCGCTACGCGCCCCAGCGCGGGGCAAGCCCGCTCACCACAAAAAGCACGCTCACCACAACAGGCCGTGCGTACGTCATAAATAGGCAGAGAACAACACATGAATCACAAAGTGGCCTTCAGTTTTGCCGACGGCAAGACCCTGTTTTTCCCAGTGGGCGCGAATGAAATCCTGCTGGATGCAGCGCTGCGCAACGGCATCAAAATCCCCTTGGATTGCCGCGAAGGGGTGTGCGGCACCTGCCAGGGTCGCTGCGAATCCGGCGACTACAGCCAGGACTATGTGGATGAGGAAGCCCTCTCCAGCCTCGACCTGCAACAACGCAAAATGCTTAGTTGCCAGACGCGTGTGAAGTCCGATGCGACGTTCTATTTCGACTTTGATTCGAGCCTGTGCAATGCGCCGGGACCGGTGCAGGTACGCGGCACGGTGAGCGCGGTACAGCAGGTGTCGACCAGTACGGCGATCCTGCAGGTACAGTTGGATCAGGCGCTGGATTTTCTACCGGGCCAATACGCACGGCTGTCGGTACCTGGCACCGACAGTTGGCGCTCGTATTCCTTCGCCAACCTTGCGGGCAATCAGTTGCAGTTTTTGGTGCGAATGTTGCCCGACGGGGTGATGAGCAACTACTTGCGCGAGCGCTGCCAGGTGGGCGATGAGCTGTTGATGGAAGCGCCCCTCGGCGCCTTCTACCTGCGTCACGTCACCAAACCCTTGGTGCTGGTGGCAGGCGGAACCGGGTTATCGGCCTTGCTGGGCATGCTCGACGAACTGGCCGCCAATGGCTGCGACCAACCCGTGCACCTCTACTATGGCGTGCGCGGTGCCGAGGACTTGTGCGAAGCGGCGCGCATCCAGGCCTACGCCTCAAGCATCGCGGACTTCCGCTACACCGAAGTCCTCAGTGCTCCCTCAGAGGATTGGCCCGGCAAGCGCGGCTACCTGACCGAGCATTTTGACCTGGCCGAATTGCGGGACAGATCGGCGGATATGTACCTGTGTGGTCCCCCGCCAATGGTCGAATCCGTCCAACAATGGCTGGCGGATCAGGCACTTGATGGCGTTCAGTTGTATTACGAAAAGTTCACGCAGAGTAATATCTGACCCTCAGCACTTCTGAGGGGCTGATGCGGCGTGCACTCAACCCTGAGAAAAACAAGTAGAAGGGAATGTTAATGGCGGATGACATGGTTAACCCGGTAGGCCTCAAGCGTGGCCTGAAGAACCGGCACATTCAACTGATCGCCTTGGGAGGGGCGATTGGTACGGGGTTGTTCCTCGGCTCGGCTGGGGTACTCAAGTCGGCGGGGCCGTCGATGATCCTGGGCTACGCGATTGCTGGTTTTATCGCGTTCCTGATCATGCGCCAGCTTGGCGAGATGATCGTCGAAGAGCCGGTAGCCGGTTCCTTCAGCCACTTCGCCCACAAATACTGGGGCGGCTACGCAGGCTTCCTGGCGGGCTGGAACTACTGGGTACTTTACGTGCTGGTGGGCATGGCCGAACTGACGGCGGTGGGCAAGTACATCCAGTTCTGGTGGCCGGAAATCCCGACCTGGGTCAGCGCACTGGTGTTCTTCGTGGCGGTGAACCTGATCAACACCCTGAACGTGAAGTTCTTCGGTGAGGCCGAGTTCTGGTTTGCGATCATCAAGGTGGTGGCGATTGTCGGCATGATCGCGCTCGGCTGCTACTTGCTGTTCAGCGGCACCGGCGGCCCACAAGCCTCGGTCAGCAACCTGTGGAGCCACGGCGGGTTCTTCCCGAATGGCGGCATGGGGCTGTTGATGTCCATGGCGTTCATCATGTTCTCGTTCGGTGGCCTGGAGCTGGTAGGCATCACCGCTGCCGAGGCCAGCGAGCCGCGCAAAGTGATCCCGAAAGCGATCAACCAGGTGGTGTACCGGATCCTGATCTTCTACGTCGGCGCGCTCACCGTGCTGCTGTCGCTGTACCCGTGGGACCAACTGCTGCAAACCCTCGGCGCGTCGGGCGATGCCTACAGTGGTAGCCCGTTCGTGCAGATCTTCTCGCTGATCGGTAACGACACCGCCGCGCACATCCTCAACTTCGTGGTGCTGACCGCGGCGCTGTCGGTGTACAACAGCGGCGTGTACTGCAACAGTCGCATGCTGTTCGGCCTGGCCGAGCAAGGCGATGCGCCAAAGGCGTTGATGAAACTCAACAAGCAAGGCGTGCCGCTGCGGGCGCTGGCGATTTCGGCACTGGTGACGATGCTGTGCGTGGTGGTCAACTACGTCGCGCCACAAAGTGCCCTGGAGTTGCTGTTTGCGCTGGTGGTTGCCTCGCTGATGATCAACTGGGCGCTGATCAGCATCACCCACATCAAGTTCCGCAAAGCCATGGGCGAGCAAGGCGTGACGCCGTCGTTCAAGACCTTCTGGTTCCCGTTCAGCAACTACCTGTGCCTGGCGTTCATGCTGATGATCATCAGCGTGATGCTGGCGATCCCGGGGATTCGTGAGTCGGTGTATGCGATGCCGGTGTGGGTGGGGATTATCTATGTGGCCTATCGGTTGCGGGTTCGCAGGAGTAACGCGGTAGTCAACACACAGTGATCCCTGTGGGAGCCGGGCTTGCCCGCGATGCAGGCGACTCGGTTTCCAGTGAGACCGAGGTGATGCGATCGCAGGCAAGCCAGCTCCCACAGTTGATTGCATTTCATAATGAAAAGCCCCGGTAATCCGGGGCTTTTTGTTTAGAGCGTGGAGCGTACTCGCCATAGCTCGGGGAAGAGCACGGTATCGAGCATCTTGCGCAAATACCCCACGCCTTCGGTACCACCGGTACCAGGCTGGAAGCCAATGATCCGCTCCACCGTGGTCACATGGCGAAAGCGCCACTGGCGGAACGAATCCTCCAAGTCGATAAACTTCTCGGCCAACTGATACAAATCCCAGTAACGGTTCGGGTCGCGATACACCTCCCGCCACGCCGCCTCCACGGATTCATCGTGAACCGTCGCCGCCGTCGGGTCACGCTCGGCACGCTTGGGATCAATCGCCAGGCCCGCCTTGATCATCAGGTTGATCGCCTCGTCATACAGCGACGGCGTGGCAATCGCCACTTTCAGCTCGTTCAACAGCTCCGGCCGGTGGGCGTGAGGCCGCAACAGCGCCGCACTTTTATTGCCGAGGATAAATTCGATCTCGCGGTACTGGAACGACTGGAACCCCGACGACTGCCCCAGGAACGGGCGGATGGCCTTGTACTCCGACGGCGTCATCGTCGCCAGCACTGCCCAGGCGTGCACCAGTTGATCGAAGATCCGCGACACCCGCGCCAGCATCTTGAACGCCGGCGGCAACTCGCCCAGTCGTACGTGCTCGCGGGCAGCCTTGAGTTCGTGGAGCATCAGTTTCATCCACAACTCGGAAGTCTGGTGCTGGATGATGAAGAGCATTTCGTTGTGGTCCGGCGACAGCGGGTGCTGGGCGCTGAGGACTTTGCCCAGGTCCAGGTAATCGCCGTAGCTCATGGACTCGGAAAAATTCAGTTCGGCGTTATGCCATTCTTCGGGCGGCTGGTAATCAGCAGAGAAAGGACATTGGCTCATCGCGTGGGCTCCTTGAGCGGACGGAGAATGGCGCGGACCGGGCTCGCGTCCAGGTGGGCAAAACGCAGCGGCAGCGCGATCAGTTCATAGTCGCCTTCCGGTACGTCATCGAGCACGATGCCTTCGAGAATCGCCATGCCATGGCGGGCCACGGCGTTGTGGGAATCCATGGTCTTGGACTGCTGCGGGTCCAGCGAGGGTGTATCGATACCGATCAGGCGCACCCCCAGGCTGGCCAGCAGCTCGATGGTTTGCGGGGCAATGGCAGTGAAGTCCGCATCCCATTCGGTCAGCGGCGCTTGTGGATAAGTGCGCAGCAACACACGCTCGGGCATGTTATCCACACGTCCTTCCAACTGATGCGGCTGCACCAACGCGCCGCTGTCCAGGCAATGCAGCACCCGACACGGCCCCATGTACACGTCCAGCGACACTTCACCGATCGGTGCACCGTCGGCGCTGTAATGCAGCGGCGCATCCACATGGGCGCCGGTGTGCGGCGACAAGGTGATGCGCCCGACATTCACCGGGCACTCCGGGCCGAACTGCCACACGCGCTCTTCCTGGAACGGCGTGTCTCCCGGCCAGGTCGGGGTCGCCGTACTCAAGGGCGGGCTGATATCCCACCACGTTTTTATTGGGTTCATTTACAGGCTCTCGGCGGTTACTGGTGTGAATGATACGAGGGCCAGCTGCGAATTTTCTTGCGAATTCTGGCGTGAAGCAGGAAATCTTTCGCACTTACTGCGAGGAAATAGCGGATTGGTGATGGGTTATATCAAATAAATACCGCTGCGCTTCTGGGCATCCCGATGTCGAGTTCAGACCACTGGTGCAACGCCCAAGGCCTTAGGGTGGATCTTTCCATTCCCTGCCTCGGAGTCATCATGTCCAAGCCCATCACCGTACTGCGCGACACCCACCCACTGCCGGTCCTGGACGCGTGCAAATGGGAAAAACTCGAAGGCGACCCGCACACCGTCAACCTCAACGCCTACACCAGCGAAGACGGCAGCAAGATCATGGGCACTTGGATCTGCACACCGGGCAAGTGGTACGTGGACTACGTGAAGTGGGAGTACTGCCACTTCCAGGAAGGCTACTGCATCATCACGCCAGAAGGCATGGAGCCGATTCACCTGCGGGCTGGGGATATCTTCGTGGTGGAACCGGGGATGAAGGGGACGTGGGAAGTGGTCGAGACGGTGCGTAAGTATTTTGTGTTTGCTTGACCCGCTATGCCTTGGCGCACTGAACACGGATTCGGCACAGTGCGCTCTTCAAGGCCCAAACTCATGGCGTATTAAGTGCTTTCCTACAGGCCTTCCGTGGGCTGATCGACAAGATCTGGACTGACTTCATCAAGCGAATTGAACAGTCGCCAGAGGGTAATCATGATCCGTACCGCGCCCCCAACTGCCTGGCCCTCAGTCATCCACCAACCGCCAGACTCGGTCAGCCAAATTGCCAAAAAGCAGGTGTTTCCCAACTCCTGCGGCGCGGCTGCCCTGCTGTGCGCGGCCAAAGAACTGGGGGTCGATAAAATCCCGGTTCTTACCGGATCAATGTCTGAGCATTTAGGCGTCGACACACTGGAGTTGGACAATCGTTGTGAAAGCGACCTGTACAGGATCACCAGCGGCTGCACAACCGTCAGGCACGGGCAGACCGACCTGGAACAAGCCGGTTATTCGATGCCGGACAGTATTGTCATCGCGGGAAGGCTTTTGGGCTTGGACATGAAGGTGGAAAAGAACCCGGGCATGCTTGTCGCCGGGTTGAACTGGCTTTATCCGACGATCGAAAACAAGCTCAGAGGCATTGGCTGCCCTATTGACCTGCCGGGTCCAGCACTTGACAGCAACGAGGTAAAACTAGAGGCCATGGCGGTGTCGTGTGTCGGCTTGCCGATCGGATTGCACTGGGTGGTACAGCGGGCAGACGGCAGCTATATGGATCCCGCAACCGGCGAGAACCAAAAAAACTTTTCCGCGTTGAACAACAGGCTTAAAAAAGCCGCGGGCAGGGCACTCGGCTATTACCCTTCGGGGATTTCAATCGTTGCCAAATTGGCCCCCTTAAACACGGGTGTAAAAGCCGGGAGCCAGCCTTACGCCGGCCCCCCTCCCCTTAATTGGTTTTAAGGTAGCTGTTGATAATCGCTGAAAAGTCCTTGCCCCCCTCCCCGCGCTGGCTCATCGCCTGATACAGCTGCTGGGCCACGGCGCCGAGGATCACCGGCTGGTGCACCTGGCGCGCGGCTTCGGTGGCCAGGCCCAGGTCCTTGAGCATCAGGTCGGCGCCAAAACCGCCGGTGTAGCCACGGGACGACGGTGCACTTTCGATCACGCCAGGCCATGGGTTGTAGGTATCGGAACTCCAGCAGCGTCCAGTGGAGCTGTTGATGATCCCCGCCAGCACTTGCGTGTCGATGCCCAATGCATCACCCAGCGCCATGGCCTCGCTGACGCCGACCATGCTGATGCCCAACAACAGGTTGTTGCAGATCTTGGCGATTTGCCCGGTGCCCACGTCGCCGCAATGCACGATGTTACGGCCCATCTGCGCCAGCACCGGTTGCAGGGTGGCGAACAGTTCCGGGGTGGCGCCGACCATGAAGGTCAGCGTCCCTGCGGCGGCGCCGCCGGTGCCACCGGAGACCGGGGCGTCGGCTACGACGACACCTTGCTTGGCCGCCGCAGCCGCTACGTCACGGATGGTTTGCGGGTCGATGGTGCTGCAATCCACCGCCGGTACACCTTTGCCGATGCCAGCCAAAACCCCGTCGTCATTCAGCCATACGCTGCGCACATGCGCCGCCGCCGGCAGCATGGTAATCACCAGCTCAGCGTCTTTCGCCGCATCGCGTGGTGAAGCGCTGATGGTGCCGCCCAGCTCGGCCAGTTCCTTGAGCACCGTCTGGTTCAAGTCGAACAGGTTCAGCGCGTGGCCGGCCTTGATCAGGTTGCGGGCCATGGGCGCGCCCATGTTGCCCAAGCCGATAAATGCAATCTTCATGGTCGTCTCCCGAATCAGCGCAGGTTGATGGTGGTGTTGACGCCATCATTGACCGTGTCGTCATCGAACCAGCGGCTGGTGACGGTTTTGGTCTGGGTGTAGAACTGCACCACTTGCTTGCCGTACGGGCCGAGGTCGCCGAGCTTGGAACCACGGGAACCGGTGAAACTGAAGAACGGCACCGGCACCGGGATCGGGATATTGATGCCGACCTGGCCGACATCGATTTCGCTCTGGAACTTACGCGCCGCCGCACCGCTCTGGGTGAACAGGCCAGTGCCGTTGCCGAACGGGTTGGCGTTGACCAGCGCGATGGCCTCATCGAGCGTCGCCACTTCCAGCACCACCAGCACTGGGCCGAAGATTTCCTGGGTGTAGATCTGCATGGAGGGGGTCACGCCCGAAAACAGGGTCGGGCCGACAAAGTTGCCTTGCTCGAAGCCCGGCACCTTGATGTCGCGGCCGTCCAGCTCCAGCTTGGCGCCTTCTTTCACGCCGCTTTCGATCAGTTCCAGGATACGTGCCTTGGCGCGCTTGGAAATCACCGGGCCCACATCCGTGCCCGCTTCGCTGCCCGCGTTGACCTTGAGCTTTTGCGCCAGGGCCTTGAGGTCTGGCAGCCATTGCTTGGACGCGCCCACCAGCACCACCACCGAGGTGGCCATGCAACGTTGGCCCGCCGCGCCGAAACCGGCGCCGACCAGGGCATTGAGGGTGTGTTCGCGGTTGGCATCCGGCAGCACCACCGCGTGGTTCTTGGCGCCCATCATCGATTGCACGCGCTTGCCGTGTTTGCCGGCCAGGTCATAGACGTGGGTGCCCACGGCGGTCGAGCCGACGAAGGACACGGCCTTGATGTCTTTGTGGGTGCACAGCGCATCCACCACGTCCTTGCCGCCGTGTACCACGTTGAGCACACCGGCCGGTACACCGGCTTCCAGCGCCAGCTCCACCAACAGCATGGTCGACAGCGGGTCCTGTTCGGACGGTTTGAGTACGAAGGTGTTACCGCAGGCAATCGCCATCGGGAACATCCACAGCGGAATCATCGCCGGGAAGTTGAACGGGGTGATACCGGCGCACACGCCGATGGGTTGGCGCAGCGTGTAGGTATCGACGCCACCGGCAACGTTTTCAGCGAATTCGCCCATTTGCAGGGTGCCGATGGAACAAGCGTGCTCCACCACTTCCAGGCCACGGAAAATATCGCCCTCGGCATCGGCAATGGTCTTGCCTTGCTCGTTGCTGAGCACCACGGCGATGCGCTTGGAATGTTCACGGATCAAGGCTTGCAGCTTAAGCATGATGCGCATGCGCGCGCCGATTGGCGTCAGCTTCCAGGTTTGGAAGGCGCGGTGGGCGGCGTCGATGGCGGCGTTGACTTCATCGGCGGTGGCGAACGGGACTTTGGCCAGCACCTCTTGGGTAGCCGGGTTGACGATGTCTTGCCACTCGGTGGTCTTGGACTCGACCCACTCGCCGTTGATCAGCAACTTGACCTGTTGCACGGAAATATCGGCAGATGCGTTCATGTGGTCTCCAATCTTATATTTATACAGAGACAAGGCGCGTAACCGCCTTGGGAAATGAGGCGTTCGGACTGTTTTTGGAGTATAGATGTGCAAATCTCTAATAAGAACGCACATAAAAGCCGGACCAATATGCAAAAAAACATCACGTCGCTGGGCTCCCTGAACTGGGATGACCTGAAGTTTTTCCTCGAAGTGGCCCGCACCCGCAAGGCCAGCGTGGCCGCCAAGCGCCTGGCGGTGGACTACACCACCGTGTCGCGGCGCATCAGTTCACTGGAAGTGTCCCTCGGCACCCTGCTGTTCGAAAAATCCCGGACCAACGGTTTCGTCCTCACTCCTGAAGGCCAGCGTTTGCTGGGCTACGCCGAGTCCATCGAAAGCACCCTGCACATGGCCTGCGAACAAGTCTCCGGCTCCGGCGTGGCGCTGTCCGGCCACGTGCGCATGGGCTGCACCGAAGGGTTCGGCAGCTTCTTCGTCACCCCGCAATTGAGCCACTTCGTCGATACCTACCCGGCCATCTCGGTGGACATCCTGCCCCTGCCCCACTTCATCAGCCTGTCCAAGCGCGAAGCCGACATCGTCATCGCCCTGGAACGGCCGGAACATGGACCCTATGTGTGCTGCAAATTGTGCGACTACAAACTGCAGCTGTACGCGACCCAGGAATACCTGGACCAACACCCGCCGATCCGCAAACCCACGGATTTGGCCGAGCATCCGTTTATCAGCTACGTGGATGATTTGGCGTTCAGTTCAGAGCTGCTGTACCTGGCGAACGTGGTGCCCGGCGCCAGCGCCAGCCTGCGCAGTACCAGCGTGATCGCGCAGTACGTGGCGGCGCAGCAGGGGCGGTCGATGGCGATATTGCCGTGTTTTTTGGCGGCACAGGATCCACGGTTGCTGCCAGTGCTGGGGGAGCAGATTGCGATTACACGGCAGTTCTGGATGTATTGCAGGGAGGATTTGCGGAAGTTGAAGCGGATTACGTTGTTGTGGGATTACATCCGCGAGGTCACTGAGCAGAACCAGGGATTGTTGATGGGGGAAACGCGGGAGATGCGGTTCGCGGATTAAAGGGCCAAGCACTACGACGCGAGCAATACCCATTGGCTGCGCATTATCTGCGTGAGATGAGCAAGGCGGCGGTTGATGACTTGACACCGAACCGTTAAGCCAACACCAATCAAAAGGTGGGAGGGGGCTTGCTCCCGATGGCGGTGTGACAGTCAGCTTATCGATCACTGACCCACTGCTATCGGGAACAAGCCCCCTCCCACCTTTTGATCGTATTTCAGATTGAAACGGGTGACGCCGCTCAGTCCGACATCACCACTATCGACACCCGTCGATTCTCCGTGCGCCCCGCCGCGGTGTCATTGGACGCCACCGGCTCGCTGCTGCCCAAGCCGCGCAGTTGGATGTTTTCTTCCTTCATGCCCACACTCATCAACACCGTCGCCACACTTTTAGCGCGGCGCAGGGACAGTTGCTGGTTGTAGGTTTCCTTGCCCGATGCGTCGGTGTGACCGTCGACGCGTACGCGTTCAATCCCCACGCCCAACAGGGCCTTGCCGATGCGCTGGACGATGTCGGTGCTGGGTTGGTTGAGCGCCTCGACATCGCTGCCAAACAGCACTTTGCCGGACAAGCCGAATGCCCAGCCGTCGTCGGTCAGTTCAAAGCCTTGCTGCTTGAGCACGGCGACTTGCGCCGGGGTCAGGCCTTTGGGTGGGGCCGTCTGGCAACCGCCGAGGGCGAGCAATGACACGAGCAGGGTGATAAACATGAAACGCGCGGTCGAGAACAAGGGATCAACTCCTGTGTTTAACGTTGACGACGGGGTTCTCCGACTCCGCCGTTTGCTGGCCGCCCGAGGACAAACGCTTGGCCTGGTACATCGCTGCGTCGGCAGCACTGAGTAAGGTGCCAGGGGTGGCGCCATGATCGGGGTAGATGGCGATGCCGATACTGAGAGAGGTCAATACCTGGGTGTTGCCGGGCACGGAGATCGGCAGGTCCATGCTGGCGATGATCTTGTCGGCGATGCGCTCGGCGTCTTCGACCTTGTGCAACGGCGCCAGCAGTATGGCGAACTCGTCGCCGCCCAGGCGCGCCACCAGGTCGTCTTCGCGCAATTGCGCGCGCACACGCTCGGCGACGGCCACGAGGACGGCATCACCGGCGGCGTGGCCAAAGCTGTCATTGATCTCTTTGAAGCGGTCGCTGTCGAGGTACAGCACTGCCACTTGTTCCTTGGCCTTGGCTGCGCTGCGCAGGGCGCGGATCAAACGGCCTTCGAAGAAGGCGCGGTTGGGCAGACCGGTGAGGCTGTCGTGGTTGGCCTGGTGGGCGAGGGATTCGTTTTCGCTTTGCAAGTGGCTTTGCCAGGCTTCCATCTCGCCGAGCAGGGCGTTGAAGTCACTGCCCAGGCTGTCGAGTTCGGCGATTTTTGCCGGCGGTACGCGGCGGTCGAAGTCGCGTTCGCTGCGGGCGGCGTGGGCCACGGCGGCGAGGCTTTGCAGCGGGCCGGTGATGCCGCGCAACAAGCGTCGCGCCAGGTGCAGGGCGATCCACGCGCTGAGGGCGGTGCAGATGAAGATCCCGGCCAGGCCGCTGAGCAGGAAGCGCAGCAGGCTACCGCCGTGGCCGATGAGATGGATGCTGCCGATGGTTCGCCCTTGGTGAAGGATCGGCTGGCTGATGGGTTGTTCGAGCAGCGTATGCGCCAGCTCCAGTTCCACACGCGAGAGCAGGCCGGTATCCGGGCGTATCCACTGCGCCAGCAACTTGCCATTGGCATCGAGGACTTCGGCCTGGGCCACCTCTTCGGTGGAGGCAATCAGGCTGAGGGCTTCGGTGGCTGCGGCGCTGTCGTTGAACACCACCGCCGCTTCCACGGTGTAGTTGATGGAGCGCGCGATCAGGTGCAGGTTGTGTTCGGCATACACCCGCAGCGCCAACACACCCAGCAGGGTCAGGGACACGCTGGCCAGGGTCACGGCCAACAGCGCGAGGATCAGATGCCCTCGGCCGATGACCGAGCGCAGCGTCGGTCGCACCTTGGCGCCGCTCATTGCGCGGGCGCCCGGCGACGGGACAGTTGCAAGACGCTGGGGTGAATGCGCACGCCACTGCGGGCCACGGAGTCCAGGTTAACTTCGAAGGACACCTGTTGATCCCCCACCCGCAAGCAGAACAGGCTGCCCACGGTGCACTGGTCGCCGCCTTCGCTGATGCTGAGCACTGGGTGGCCGATTAATGCGGCGAACAGTTGGCTGCGCTCATCCGCGGTGAGTTTGCCGATGTACACCGCATCGCACGCGGTGACGATATCGGGATGGTTGGCCAGCAGGCGCTGCACCACGACCGGACGGCCGGTGGCCTGGGTAGTGCCTTTGATCAGGTCGTCGGTGTACTGGGTCGGGCCGACGATACACAGGCGCAATTGCGCCGGCTCGACTGGCCAGCGGGCATAACTGAGGATGCCAAGCACCACTTGGGTGACCGCCTGGGCGCGCTGGTCTGCAAGGTCTGCGGGATCGGGCGCCTGGGCGAAGGCGTGCGGCGCGAGCACACACAGGATTGCCAGCAGCAGGCGTCTCCAGCTCAAACTTCGCTCTGTGGGCGAGACGGCCACGTTCATGCAGCGATACTCTCAGGTGTTTTCGGGGTGATGCCGCAACGATAGCACAGCGTCGGATATTTCTGACTCCTGACCCAACTCCAGCATCAACCCACTCAAGCGCTTGACCTTGCGCCGCACGGCCTCTTCAAACACGCCGCCCCGGGGTTCGATCAAGCTGAACCAGCGTTTGGCACGGGTGATGCCGGTGTAGATCAACTCTTTGGTGAGCACCGGGTTCAGCGCATCCGGCAGGATCAGCGCCGTGTGGGTGAACTCCGAGCCCTGGGATTTGTGCACGGTCATGGCGTACACGGTTTCCACATCATTCAGACGGCTGGGCAGCACAAAACGCACGCCGCCCTGGCCATCGTTACGTGGGAACGCTACGCGCAGCACTGGGGGGCCGCCGTCGCTTTCGGGCAGTTTCAGCGCGATGCCGATGTCACCGTTCATCAAGCCCAGGCCGTAATCGTTGCGGGTCATCAGCACCGGGCGCCCTTCGTACCATTGCTCGTCGCCTTCGATCAGGCGCACCTTGCGCAGGGCGGCGGTGATGCGCAGGTTGAGGCCTTCAACGCCCCAAGGGCCCTTGCGTACCGCGCAGAGCAGTTGGAAAGCATCGAAGGCTTGCAGCAGTTGTTGCGCCCAGTGGGTCCAGGCGGTGTCTTCGCGCGGGGTGTCGGCGGATGGCCGGGCGCTTTGCAACAGATTGAGGTAATAGCGATAGCCCTCGGCACCGTCACCCTGTCCGTCCAGTACCAGACGCTCCAGGGCGTAATCGTGTTCGCCTTTGAGGCTGACGCAAAACAGATCATCGTGACTACGCGCCGCCAGCAGCTTGCGAGCTTCTTCAGCGTTTTGCTGGTTGACCCAGCGCGCCAGTTGGCCGATGCCACTGCCTTCGCCGAAACGGCGTGAGTAACGCAGCATCACCACTTGCTGGGCCAGGGGATGGGTACCGTCGAGGTCTTCCTGCAAGCCACTGGCACTGAGGTCTTCGCCACTGACGGCTTGCAACCATTGGCGGGTCTCGGCGCTGTAGAAGCCGGCTTCGGCATCACGGCACAAATCACCGAGTACGGCGCCCGCTTCTACCGACGCCAGTTGATCCTTGTCGCCCAGTAATACCAGGCGAGCATGGGGTGGCAAGGCGTCGAGCAGGTTGGCCATCATTTCCAGGTCGATCATCGAGGCTTCATCCACGACCAACACATCCAGGGGCAACGGGTTACCGATGTGATGACGGAAATGCCGCGTGCCTGGGCGACTGCCCAGTAGCCGGTGGACGGTGGTGACCTGGGTCGGGATTTTTTCCTTCACGTTGTCCGGCACTTTCAGCGACAGCACTTGCTGGCTGATGGACTCGGTGAGGCGTGCGGCAGCCTTGCCGGTGGGCGCGGCCAGGCGAATGCGCAACGGGCTGCCGCTTTCGACAGCCGGCGCCTGTAACAGCGCGAGCAGGCGCACCACGGTGGTGGTCTTGCCGGTGCCGGGGCCACCGGTGACGATGCTGAATGCACCGCGAGTGGCCAGGGCGCAGGCGAGCTTTTGCCAGTCGATCACGCCGTCGGGCGGCGGTTGGTCGAACAGGCTGTCCAGGCGCTGCGGCAAATCGGCGGCGACACGTTCCTGGGTGGCGAGCCGCAGGCGCAAGGCGGTGTCGATGCGCCGCTCGTAGGTCCAGTAGCGGCGCAGGTACAGGCGTTTGCCAGACAGCACCAAGGGGCGACTTTGGGCGGATTCGCTGCCATCGACTGCCAACGCGACCAAGTGGCTGGCAGCCAGCGCATGGCACCAGTGGGCGCCGTCCAGGCCTTCCAGCAACTGCGACGGCAGCAGCATGGCACCGGTTTGCAGGTCGCCTTCAGGCGGCAAAGACAGGGCAAAGTCCGGTGCCTTGAGGGTTTCGAACAGGTCGAGGCAGACGTGCCCATGGCCCAATTGATGGCTGGTCAGCGCGGCGGCCAGCAATACCAGCGGGTCAGCGTGCGGGTCAAGCTCGTGCAGGAAGCCGACGAAGGCTTTGTCCAGGGCGCGCAACCAACCGCGATCGACCCAACGCTCCAGCAGTTGCACCAGGTCGGCGGCGCGACTGAGCGGCATCAACGCCTCCAGCGGTAACGGCGACAGGCTCATAACAGCACTCCTTGTTCCCAGGCGGGCTCAACCTTGGGCGGGAGGGTCTTGCCCTGGAACAGCAGGTCCAGGCCTTCGATCAGGTCCCGTGGCGGTCGGGTGAAATACGCACCCTGGCTCGCGGACCGGGTCCCGCGCAGGAACAGATACAGCGCACCGCCGACATGGCGGTCGTAGTCGTAGTCCGGCAGGCGCGCCTTGAGTTGGCGGTGCAGGGCCAGCAGGTAAAGCACGTATTGCAGGTCGTACCGATGTTCGAGGATCGACTGTTCCATGGCGTCCTGGGTGTAGGCCGAATCGTCGGGGCCGAGCCAGTTGGATTTGTAATCCGCTACGTAATAGCGGCCGTCATGTTCAAAGGTCAAGTCGATAAAGCCCTTGAACATACCGTTGAGCAGCACGGGTTCGGCGGCAACGCGGGACACGCCGCTGTGGGTGTACTGGCACACCAGTTTGTCGAGGGCGAGTACGTCGACTTTGTGGCTGGCGAACCAGAACTCCATTTCGATCTGGTACTGCTGCAAACCGTTGAGGGAAACGTGACCGTTATCCACCGGCAATGGCGTTTGCAACAGGTGGCCGAGCCAACCGCTGAGGGTGATGATCCAGCCTTCCCAGTTACGACGATTGCAGCGGGCGCCCACGGCCTTTTCGATGGCCTCGGGTGTGACGTTGAAGCCCTCCTCCCCTGCCCACTCCAGCAGACCGTGAAGGAAAGTCCCTGGGTTAGGACCGCGAGGGAAACGGTGGATGTCGCCGCCGGACGCCGCCACTTCGCGGGGGGCATCGGGGTCGAGGCGCTCGTCATCGAACAGCTTCTGGGCCTGGGGGCTTTCCGGCGCTTCGAGCGTGGCGGCACTCATGCTGTCGCCGATACGCAAGGCGCTGTAGGAGGCAATCCACCAGTTTTCCGAGGCCTTGCGCTTGGGCAACAAGGGCGCCCGCAGTGTGGCTTCGTTGCGGGGTGGGTGGAAGACGATGGGTTGCGCTTCGGGCACCTGGGCATAGTCGATGGCAGGGCAACCTGCTTGCAGGTCCAACAGCCAGCGCGCCAGACCGGCAGACTCCCCCAGCGAAGCACCAGCGCCGAGCAGATAGCCCAACGCCGACAGGTGCAACACGGAGCTATTGCTGTTGCCACGCTTGAGGTCAGCGATGCCCAGCCAGCATGCATGCTTGGCGCGGGTCAGGGCGACATACAACAAGCGCAGGTCTTCGGCCAGGCGCTCATTGTCGGCCTGGGCGATCAACTCGGGCGTAGGGCGCAGGCTGACGTGGGATTTGCCGTGTTCATCGTGGTAGTGCAGCGGCAAGCGGCTGCCGTCGACCGGTTTGGCCGAGCAGATGAAAGGCAGGAAAACCAGGTCGTACTCCAGGCCTTTCGACTTGTGGATCGTCACCACCTTGACCAGTTGCTCATCACTTTCCAGGCGCAGGATTTGTTCTTCACCCGCCTGGCCGGAGAGTGCCAGGTGTTCCGCCAGGTGTCGGATCAGTGCCTGTTCGCCGTCCAGTTCCGAGGCTGCCTGTTGCAGCAATTCGCTGAGGTGCAGCAGGTTGGTCAGCACCCGTTCGCCATCACTGCGTGCAATCAGGGTTTGCGGCAGTTTGAAGTCGTGCAGCAGGCGGCGCAGCATCGGCAGCACGCCTTGGGTCCGCCAGATCGCGCGGTAGCCACGGAACTGCATGACACGGCTTTCCCACGCAAGCTCATCCTGGTTCAGACGCTCCAGTTCCGGCAACGACAGGTTCAGCGTGACGCAGGCCAAGGCGGCGCGCAGCGGGCGCTCGACATCCGGCTCGGCGCAGGCCTTGAGCCAGGCGAGCAGGTCGTGGGCTTCCTGGGCGGCGAAGACTGAGTCCTTATCGGAGAGGTAGACGCTGCGTACGCCACGGGCTGCCAGTTCGGTGCGCACGGCTTGGGCTTCCTTACCGTCGCGAACGAGAATGGCGATGTCTGACGGAAGCACACCGGTGAAGCTCACGTCCGGCCGTAGGAAACCGGCGGTACCTTGCTGCCCGCCGTTGAGCAATTCAACAATGTGCGTGGCACAGGCGGCCGCCAATTGCTGACGATAAACCGCATTGGACACTGGCTGGTCGGTAGGTAAGTGCCAGAGGTTCATGGCCGGCAGCGTTTGCCCATTAACCTGCAATTGTTCCTTGCGACCCTGGGACAGCACCGAGTGGAAAGGCACCGGGTTTTCACCGTTGGGCTCGCGGAACAGGAACGCACCGCGACCTGTCTCTGCACGCTGGAATACGTGATTTACCGCCTCGACCATCGCATGGCTGGAGCGGAAGTTGGTGCCCAATGTGTGGTGGCGACCGGTAGTGGATTGTCGGGCGCGCAGGTAGGTGTAGATGTCGGCGCCACGGAAGGCGTAGATCGCTTGCTTGGGATCGCCGATCAGGAACAGCCCGCTGTCGAGGTGGTTTTCTTCGATGCGGTAGATGCTGTCGAAGATGCTGTATTGCACCGGGTCGGTGTCCTGGAATTCATCGATCAAGGCCACCGGAAACTGCTCGCGGATCACACTGGCCAAGCGTTCACCGCCGTCGGCTTGCAGGGCGGCGTTGAGGCGGATGAGCATGTCGTCGAAACCCATCTCGGCGCGGCGACGTTTTTCGTCCTCGAAGCGTTTGCCCACCCAGCCGGCGGCGTGTTGCAACACGGCGGCGTCGGGGGTCGGCAGCGCATCAAGGGCGGCCTTGAGGCCGGCCATGGCGTCGATACCGGGATGCTGCGGCGGCTCGCCCTTCCAGGCTTCGGCCATACCGTCGGGCGTGAGGCGGGTGAAACCGGTACCGATGTCCAGTTGCTCAAGGGTTTCGTCAGCGGCCCAGGCGCTGATCTTTTCGAACCAGGGCTCGAAGTAACGGGCTTGCATCTTGCGGCCGTCGACGGTTTTTGCGGCCACGGCTTGCAGGCAGATATCGCGCAGTTCGGCGGCCCATTGTTGCCAGGGGGCCTTGAGCGTTTGCAGTGCTTCGCGGCGTTCCTGCAGGCACGCGTTGATCAGCTCGGCGGGCTCGCGGGTTTCACCCGTCGGCCGTTCGCTGCCAAATAGCGCACGTACTCGCGGCATTAACGCGGCGGGGCCGCCCCAGTTGCTGCGCACCCAGTTGAGAGCGTCGTCGTGCATCGGGTAGCAGAACAGCCGCCAGTAATCGCGCAACACTTCGCCGAGCAGGTCGCTGTGGTCGGTTTCCAGGGTCTGGGTGAACAGGCTGCCGCTGTCGAAGGCATGTTCGCGCAGCATGCGCTGGCACCAACTGTGGATCGTCGAGACGGCGGCTTCATCCATCCACTGGGCGGCAATGTCCAGTCGGTTGGCGCAGGCAGGCCATTGTTCGGGTGGGTACTCGGCGCGCAGATCGGCGATCAGGGCATCGGGCTGTTCGATTTCTTCGCGAAAAAAGCGTGCGGCTTCGGCCAGGCGAATGCGGATGCGTTCGCGCAGCTCCTTGGTGGCGGCGTCGGTGAAGGTCACCACTAGGATTTGCGGCGGCAGCAATTCACGGCCGAAGCCTGCTTCGTCGCCACCGTGGCCGAGGACCAGGCGCAGGTAGAGGGCGGAGATAGTGAACGTCTTGCCGGTACCCGCGCTGGCTTCGATCAGCTGGCTGCCTTTGAGCGGGAAGGCCAGGGCCAAGGGTTTACGGGTCATGCGCCGTCCTCGCCGGAGAGTGATCGCCATGGTGCGTTGAGCAAGGGGCGATACAGGGTTTCGCACCAACCTTCGAACTCTTCGCTGGCGATCAGTGTGGCGTAGTCGGGGAATTGCCGGGTGAGCGCCGGGGTTTCGCGACGCTCGCCATCGTTGGTCAGGCCATCGCCTTCGTAGGTTTTACTGGCGGCGGCTTCGGCCTTGACTGGGTCGGTTTGGCTGAGCCACGCGAAGGCGGTTTTCACGGCAACGGGTAGCGGTTTGCTCATTCCGGTATGCCCGGCCAGCAGCAGGTTGCAGAGGATTTCCCGGGCATTGGATGTATCCAGTGGTGGCAGGAGCAGGGTGTCGTCGCTGGCCACCAAGCCAGTGCTTAACGGCAAGCCGCAGGCGCAGGCAACCACGTGATTGACCCAGGGGCGAATCAGGCGATGCCACTTGCGGGTCTTGATCGAGCCGATGCTGTTGGGAATGGTGGTGACGCTGAGCAGCCCGCCATCACTGCGGCGATGCAATCCGCTGATCCAGCCTTCCAACTGAACGCCATGATGCTCAAAACTGACGGGTTCGGCGCCGGGGTGCGGGGTGGGCCAAAGGGCCAGTAATTGCTGGTAGCGGCGCAGCAGGTCGGGCAAGGGCTCGATCAGTTCGTTACGCAGGCATTCGCCAAAACCGACCATCGGCAACAGGCCACTGCCTTGCAGACGCAGGGCTTGGGCATTCAGCGCCTGGTCGAGGTGATCGGGTTGGGTGAGTGCAGCGCTGAGCAGGCTGTCGCTCAGGCTGTAGCGTTGCAGTGCGTCGAGAACGAAGGGCTCTTCGTCGGCCAGCGGGACTTCGGCGGCCTCGAAGAATACTTTCAGGCGTTGGCTGAAGAAGTGTTTGACCGGGTTACGCAGGAAGTCTTGGAGCTGGCCGAGGCTCAGGGGCTCTTCCTGTTGGTGAGGAGCCAGGTCGTGTTCGGTTGGGAGGGCATCGGACGTTTCGTGGAGCAACTGCCATTCGCGCGCGTAGCTGAACAGCGCATCGCCCTCATGGAAATAGCGGGCGCTGAACGGTTGCAGCGGATGCTCTTGTGTCATGGCATCGATCAGTGGCTCGTCGCTGTTTGCGTGGTGCCAGCCACTGGCGAGATGGTCACGCAGTTGACCGATCAGTACCGAGGCAGGGCGATCACTGTTGTCACGGATGCTACGGCCGACCCAACTGATGTACAGCTGGTCCCGGGCTGAAAGCAGGGCTTCGAGCAGCAGGTAGCGGTCGTCTTCACGGCGTGAGCGGTCGCCGGGGCGGTAGTCACTGCCCATCAGGTCGAAGTCCAGCGGTGGTTGCGCACGTGGGTAATCACCGTCGTTCATGCCGAGCAGGCAGACGAGCTTGAAGGGGATCGCACGCATGGGCATCAGGGTACAGAAATTGACAGCTCCGGCGAGGAAGCGCTGGGACAGGCGGCCTTGGTCGAGGCCGGCCAGCCAGGCTTCACGGACTACAGTGAGGGGTAACTCGTCCTGCAGACCTACGGACTCGCAGGTTTCCAGCCAGGTTTCTCTGAGTTGTTCGAGTTGGCCCAGCAGGTAATCGTCGTGTTCGCTGCTGGGCAGGAAGAACAGTTGCATCAGGCGTTGCAGACGCTCACCCCACACCCTCGGAGGTGCGGGTTGGGACAGGGCTTGGTGGGCGTCGTTGAGTGCGTCGAGCAAGGCGACCAATGGGCCGATCAGCGCGGCGTCCAGACCACCTATTTCGTCGTAGGGCTCGATGCCGTCACACGCGGCGCCGGTGCCTACGGCGTAACCGAGCAGCATACGGCGCAGGCCGAAACGCCAGCTGTTTTGCTCCAGCTCCGTTGGCAGGCCTAGGCCGGCACGTTGTTCGGCGTTAAGCCCCCAGCGGATGCCGGCACCTTCTATCCAGCGGTGCAATGTGGGCAGGTCGCGTTCCTTGATGGCAAAGCGTTCGCGTAGGGCCGGAACATCAAGCAGGTCGAGAATCTCGCTGACGGGGAAGCGGCTGTCGGGGAGTTTCAGCAGGTGTTCGACGGCGATGAGCAGTGGGTCGCGGCCACGTTGGCCCTGGTCGGTCAGGGTGAACGGGATGAAGCGCGGGTCATTGCGCTCGAGCTGGCCGAACACGGCGCGGATGTGCGGCGCGTAACTATCGACGTCGGGAACCATGACGATGATGTCCCGGGGGCGCAGCGCGGGGTCCGCACTGAAGCGTTGGAGCAGTTGATCGTGGAGGATTTCCACTTCGCGTTGGGCGCTGTGGGCGATGTGGAAGCGGATTGAGGTGTCGCGGTCCAGGTCGACGGCAGGCCAAAGCTCGCGGGTTTCGTTGAGTGGGCGCAGTTCGAGGATGTCGTCCTGGAGCTGGTTGAGCAGTGTGGTGGGCTCGCTGTCGCTGAACAGGTCGATACGACCATCGCGGAAGGCAGCGCGGTAGCTGTTGGGGTCGTCGTAGCTGTCCAGCAGGCTGATGTAGTCGCGGCCCTGTTTGCCCCAGGCAGCCAGCAGCGGGTGGGCATGCTGGTGCAGGGTTTGTGGGTCGATGGTGACCGGCATGCCACTCTTACGCGCTTGGCGTTTGTATTCGTTACGCAGCAGGTCTTTGTCGGCGACGATGTCTGACCAATGGTGGCGACAGGGGTTGTGCACGCAGAGTAAAACTTGGCTGAATCGTGCGAGACCGGCGAGGGCTTCGAGTGCCTGCGCAGGTAACGAGGAGATGCCAAAAACGATGACTCGGGATGGAAGGCCTGGGGGCGCGTGCTTGAGCGTGTTTATGCGCTCAATAAAGCGCTGGTGAACGCCTGCACGACTTTCGGCCATGCCTTCTTCACCTACATCCAACAGCAGCGCACGCCACAGCTCGGCTTGCCAGCAGTTAGCGAGGTTGAGGGGTTTGGACTCGCCTCGGCCATTGCGCAGTTGGTGACGGCCAGCAGCCCAGTCTTCCAGCCAATCGGCACGGTAAACTTGGTATTGGTCGAACAAATCAGCCAGGCGCTCGGCGAGTTGATAGCGTTTTCGCAAATCAGTGTCGTGGGTGAGGAAACGCTGTAGCGGTTCGAAGTGCGGCTGATCGATAAGCTCCGGGAGCAGGCGCATCAGGCGCCAGGTCAGTGGGGCTTTATCGAGCAGGGACTTGGGGGGGATTTCGTCACGGCCCAGGACCATGCGGTACAGCTGCCACATGAAGCTGCCGGGCAGTTGCACGTCGATTGCTGCGGCGATTCCACAACCGCCCATATCATCATCTTCAGGATCTTCAGCCAAAGCCAGCTTGAGCCACTGGGCGATGCCGTTGCTTTGCACCAAGGCGATTTCGTTTTCCAGGGGAGCCAGTGGGTAGCGGCGCATCCAACTGACCACCAGGCTGCGCAGTTCGTCCAGGCGGTTGCCGTGAACCACCATGAATCCAGCACTGAGGGACGTCGCGTCCGGCATAACGGCTTCCTTGGGAAAAGCAAAAATCGAAGGTGCGACTTTAGCACTGTGGGCAGTTATTGGCGGAATTGGCATGTGTTAGACATTTTCGACCGCCCAAAACAAAACCCCATCTGCTTTCGCAAATGGGGTTTCGGAATTTAATCTTGACGATGACCTACTCTCACATGGGGAAACCCCACACTACCATCGGCGATGCATCGTTTCACTTCTGAGTTCGGGATGGGATCAGGTGGTTCCAATGCTCTATGGTCGT
>NZ_PKKS01000027.1:0-84454 GCF_002859085.1 Pseudomonas sp. QC2 | reverse complement strand
CTATGTCTCGCGCTACAACATCAGCAGGCCTCACAGCTATAACGACTACAGGTCGCCGGTCGTGAAGGAAAGGTTGGCGGCGTGAACCGTAATCGGTGTCCAAGATTACTTGACCAGTTCAAGCCCCCTCCCACATTTGGGCGCGTTCGCCAATCAAGGGTGGGAAGGGGCTTGCCCCCGATAAGGCCCGACCAAACAACAAAAAACCCGCGCCTGTCACCAGTCGCGGGTTTCTCTCATTGCCTCAAACTATCAACGTTCCAGCAGAATCCGCAGCATGCGGCGCAGCGGTTCGGCCGCGCCCCACAGCAGCTGGTCGCCTACGGTGAACGCGCCCAGGAACTGGCTGCCCATGTTCAGCTTGCGCAGACGGCCTACCGGTACATTCAAGGTGCCGGTGACCTTGGTCGGGCTCAGCTCCTGCATGCTGATGTCGCGGTTGTTCGGCACCAGCTTGACCCAGGGGTTGTGCTGGCTGATCAACGCTTCGATATCGGCGATCGGCACGTCTTTGTTCAGCTTGATGGTCAGCGCCTGGCTGTGGCAGCGCATCGCGCCGATACGCACGCAGATGCCGTCCACCGGGATCGGGCTCTTGAAGCGGCCGAGGATCTTGTTGGTCTCGGCCTGGGCCTTCCACTCTTCGCGGCTCTGGCCGTTCGGCAGCTCTTTGTCGATCCAGGGGATCAGGCTGCCGGCCAATGGCACGCCGAAGTTCTCGGTCGGGTACGCCTCGCTGCGCATGGCTTCAGCCACACGGCGGTCGATGTCGAGGATCGCGCTGGCCGGGTCGGCCAGTTGATCGGCGACGGCAGCGTGGGTCGCGCCCATTTGCTTGATCAGTTCGCGCATGTTCTGCGCGCCGGCCCCGGAGGCCGCCTGATAAGTCATGGCGCTCATCCACTCGACCAGGCCGGCTTCGAACAGGCCACCCAGGCCCATCAGCATCAGGCTGACGGTGCAGTTGCCGCCGACGTAGTTCTTGGTGCCGGCGTCCAGTTGCTGGTCGATGACCTTGCGGTTCACCGGGTCAAGGATGATCACCGCATCGTCCTGCATGCGCAGGCTGGAGGCGGCGTCGATCCAGTAACCCTGCCAGCCGGCTTCGCGCAGCTTGGGGAAGACTTCGCTGGTGTAGTCGCCACCCTGACAGGTCAGAATCACGTCGAGGGTTTTCAGCTCTTCAATGTTGTAGGCGTCCTTGAGCGGAGCAATATCCTTGCCCACGGACGGCCCTTGGCCACCCACGTTCGAAGTGGTGAAAAACACCGGCTCAATAAGATCGAAATCCTGCTCTTCCAGCATCCGCTGCATGAGCACGGAACCGACCATACCGCGCCAACCGATCAGACCTACACGTTTCATCGCAACTACACCTTGTTAAAAAGTGGGCCGCCTTGCAGCAACAACTGCAAGTGGGCCCGAGAGATTACAGATTCCGCAGCGCGGCGACTACTGCGTCGCCCATTTCTTGCGTACCGACCTTGGTGCAACCCTGCGACCAGATGTCGCCGGTGCGCAGGCCCTGATCGAGCACCAGGCTCACGGCCTTCTCGATGGCATCCGCCGCGTCGCTCAGGTTGAAGCTGTAACGCAGCATCATGGAGACCGACAAAATGGTCGCCAACGGGTTGGCAATGCCCTGGCCTGCGATGTCCGGCGCCGAACCGTGGCAAGGCTCGTACATGCCCTTGTTGTGGGTGTCCAGGGACGCCGACGGCAGCATGCCGATGGAACCGGTGAGCATCGACGCCTGGTCGGACAGGATGTCGCCGAACAGGTTGTCGGTGACGATCACGTCGAACTGCTTGGGTGCACGCACCAGTTGCATGGCGGCGTTGTCGACGTACATGTGGCTCAGTTCGACGTCCGGGTAGTCCTTGGCCACTTCTTCGACGATTTCGCGCCACAGTTGGCTGGAGGCCAGCACGTTGGCCTTGTCCACCGAGCAGACCTTCTTGCCACGCACGCGGGCCATGTCGAAACCGACACGGGCGATACGGCGGATTTCGCTCTCGCTGTACGGCAGGGTGTCGTAGGCCTGGCGCTCACCATTTTCCAACTCACGCACACCGCGTGGCGAGCCAAAGTAGATACCGCCGGTCAGCTCGCGCACGATCAGGATATCCAGGCCCGCGACCACTTCCGGCTTGAGGCTTGAGGCGTCCGCCAGTTGCGGATAGAGGATGGCCGGGCGCAGGTTGCCGAACAGGCCCAGTTGCGCGCGGATTTTCAGCAGGCCGCGCTCAGGGCGGATGTCACGTTCGATCTTGTCCCATTTCGGGCCGCCCACGGCGCCGAGCAGCACGGCGTCGGCCGCGCGTGCACGGTCCAGGGTCTCGTCGGCCAGCGGTACGCCGTGCTTGTCGATGGCAGCGCCGCCGATCACGTCGTGGCTCAGCTCGAAGCCCAGGCTGTACTTGCTGTTGGCGAGCTCCAGGACCTTGACCGCTTCGGCCATGATTTCCGGACCAATGCCGTCGCCAGGGAGAATCAGAATCTGCTTGCTCATGCGTTCCTCATTTCATCAAGCGACCCGCCCGTGGGCAGGTCGGGAAAAATCAATCAGCGTTCGGCAAAGACCACCAGCACGTCGGTGCTGAAGGTGCCGTCGGCTTGAATTTCGTAGTAATCGCGCACTTCCTGGCCCATCGCCTGTTGCAGCTCAAGGATCGCGGCACGCAACACCTCTGGCGTGCGCATGCGCTCGACCCAGGAGGTGTATTCCAGGCGCAAACGCTGGCGGCTACTGTTGCGCACGTGCAGACCGGTTTCGCTGAGCTGCTGCATCCACTCGGCGGCGGAGTAATCGCGCACGTGGCTGGTGTCGCGCAGCACTTCGGCGGTTTGCAGGTAAGTGTCCAACAGCGGGCTGCCCGGTGACAAGACGTCGACGAACGCCACCACGCCGCCCGGCTTGAGCACGCGGCGCACTTCGCGCAGGGCCAGGCGGAGGTCGCTCCAGTGGTGGGCCGAATAACGGCTGAACACGAAGTCGAACTCACCGTCGGCGAACGGCAGGCGTTCGGCGGCGCCCTGTACGGTGCGGATGTTCTCAAAGCCGCGGTCTACCGCAGCGGTGGCGACGACGTCGAGCATCTGCTGGGAGAGGTCATAGGCCACGACCTCTTTAACCAGCGGCGCCATATTGAAACTCACATGACCGGCACCGCAACCCAGGTCCAGCAGTCGCGCAGCGCCCTGCCCGACCAGTTCGGCCTGTAACAGCGCGAATTCGGTGCCTTGGGCGTGTAC
The DNA here is from genome assembly GCF_002859085.1 of Pseudomonas sp. QC2. Lineage (NCBI taxonomy): Bacteria > Pseudomonadati > Pseudomonadota > Gammaproteobacteria > Pseudomonadales > Pseudomonadaceae > Pseudomonas > Pseudomonas sp. QC2. The sequence continues at coordinate 81,199 of NZ_PKKS01000027.1, read as the reverse complement.
GGCACTGCTCAGGTAGGCCGAGGCTTGCTCGCCGAATTGTTTTTGCACGACTTGGGTGTGGGCGGTGGCGGTCATGGTGGTTTTCCTTGGGTTTTGGGGTGGTTGTACGGGCGCTATCGCAGGCAAGCCAGCTCCCACATTGATCGGTGTTCTCCTGAACAACTCGGTCAACTGTGGGAGTCGGGCTTGCCCGCGATGGGGCCAGCACGACCTACCTCATATCAGGCATCACGAAACAACCAAGGCTGGCTCGCCCGGTGCTTGGCTTCAAACGCGGCAATCGCATCGCCGTCCTGCAAGGTCAGGCCGATATCGTCCAGGCCGTTGATCAGGCAGTGCTTACGGAACGCATCCACTTCAAAGTGATACACCTTGCCGTCCGGACGCGTCACGGTTTGCGCGGCCAGGTCGACGGTCAACTGGTAGCCCTCTTCGGCTTCCACCTGCTTGAACAGCTCGTCGACTTCGGCATCGCTCAAGATGATCGGCAACAGGCCGTTCTTGAAGCTGTTGTTGAAGAAGATGTCCGCGTAGCTCGGCGCGATGATGCTGCGAAAGCCATATTCTTCCAGCGCCCACGGCGCGTGCTCACGGCTGGAGCCGCAGCCGAAGTTTTCCCGCGCCAGCAGCACGCTGGCGCCCTGGTAACGCTCGGCGTTGAGCACGAAGTCCTTGTTCAACGGGCGCTTGGAGTTGTCCTGGTAGGCGTAGCCCACGTCCAGGTAGCGCCACTCGTCGAACAGGTTCGGGCCGAAACCGGTGCGCTTGATCGACTTCAAGAACTGCTTGGGGATGATCTGGTCGGTGTCGACGTTGGCACGGTCCAAAGGGGCGACAAGGCCAGTGTGTTGAGTAAAAGCACGCATCGGGTATTCCTCAGATCAATTCGCGAACGTCGATGAAACGACCGTTGACGGCAGCGGCAGCGGCCATGGCCGGGCTGACCAGGTGGGTACGCCCGCCGGCGCCCTGACGCCCTTCGAAGTTACGGTTGGAGGTGGACGCGCAATGCTCGCCCGACTCCAGGCGGTCGGGGTTCATCGCCAGGCACATCGAGCAGCCCGGCTCACGCCATTCAAAACCGGCTTCGAGGAAGATCTTGTCGAGGCCTTCAGCTTCTGCCTGGGCTTTCACCAGGCCTGAACCCGGCACCACGATCGCCTGCTTGATGGTCGAGGCGACTTTGCGGCCCTTGGCGATCACCGCCGCGGCGCGCAGGTCTTCGATCCGCGAGTTGGTGCAGGAACCGATGAATACGCGATCCAACTGAATGTCAGTAATCGCCTGGTTGGCTTTCAACCCCATGTACTTCAACGCGCGCTCGATGGAGCCCCGCTTGACCAGGTCAGCCTCTTTAGCCGGATCCGGCACGTTCTGGTCAACCGCCAGAACCATTTCCGGCGAAGTGCCCCAGCTGACTTGCGGCTTGATCTGGGCCGCGTCCAGCTCGACCACCGTGTCGAACACCGCATCGGCGTCGGACACCAAGTCTTTCCAGGCTTCGACCGCTGCATCCCAATCCGCGCCTGCAGGTGCGAATGGACGCCCCTTGACGTAGTCGACGGTCTTTTCATCCGCCGCCACCATGCCCACACGGGCACCGGCTTCGATGGACATGTTGCAGATGGTCATGCGGCCTTCGATCGACAAGTCGCGAATCGCACTGCCGGCAAACTCGATGGCATGGCCGTTACCGCCGGCGGTGCCGATCTTGCCGATCACCGCGAGCACGATGTCCTTGGCGGTCACGCCGAACGGCAACGTGCCTTCGACCTTCACCAACATATTCTTCATCTTTTTGGCGACCAGGCACTGGGTGGCGAACACATGTTCCACCTCGGAAGTGCCGATGCCGTGGGCCAAGGCGCCGAACGCACCGTGGGTGGAGGTGTGGGAATCGCCGCAGACCACGGTCATGCCCGGCAAGGTGGCGCCCTGCTCCGGGCCGATCACGTGCACGATGCCTTGACGCACGTCATTCATCTTGAATTCGGTGATGCCATATTCGTCACAGTAGTCGTCGAGGGTCTGCACCTGCAAACGCGACACTTGGTCGGCAATGGCTTCGATACCGCCCTTGCGCTCAGGGGTGGTGGGTACGTTGTGGTCCGGGGTGGCGATGATGGAATCGACGCGCCAAGGCTTGCGCCCGGCCAGCCGCAGGCCTTCGAACGCTTGGGGCGAGGTCACTTCATGGATGATGTGACGGTCGATATAGATCAGCGACGAGCCATCGTCGCGCCGTTTCACTTCATGGGAATCCCAAAGCTTGTCGTAAAGCGTTTTGCCGGCCATCAGTCGGTCCTCATCAGCGGTGTTTCTCTATGCCGGGCTTTTCAATAACCCTTTGGCTTGTGAGGCTGATGGTATGGCGCTACATTAAATAACTCAAATTCATATTTTTTATGCTTTGGATTACCAACTGGAATACCACCATGGACTTGGCCAACCTCAATGCCTTTATTGCCATCGCCGAGACCGGCAGTTTCTCCGGCGCCGGTGAACGCCTGCACCTGACCCAGCCGGCCATCAGCAAACGCATCGCCGGCCTGGAGCAACAATTAAAGGTGCGCTTGTTCGACCGCCTGGGCCGTGAAGTCGGCTTGACCGAAGCCGGACGAGCCCTGCTGCCACGCGCCTATCAGATCCTCAACGTGCTGGACGACACACGTCGCGCCCTGACCAACCTCACCGGTGAAGTCAGCGGGCGCCTCACGCTGGCCACCAGTCACCACATTGGCCTGCACCGCTTGCCGCCGGTGCTGCGGACCTTTACCCGGGAATACCCGAATGTGGCGCTGGATATTCAGTTCCTCGATTCAGAAGTGGCCTACGAAGAAATCCTCCATGGTCGCGCCGAAGTGGCGGTGATCACCCTGGCGCCCGAGCCCCACCACCTCGTGCGTGCCACACCCGTGTGGGACGATCCACTGGATTTCGTGGTGGCGCCGGAGCACAGCCTGATCAGCAATGGCCGTGTCAGCCTGGCCGATATTGCCGGCCACCCGGCGGTTTTCCCCGGTGGCAACACCTTTACCCACCATATTGTCAGCCGGCTGTTCGAGGCCCAGGGCCTCACGCCGAACATCGCGATGAGCACTAACTACCTGGAAACTATCAAGATGATGGTGTCCATCGGCCTGGCCTGGAGCGTATTGCCGCGTACCATGCTCGATGATCAGGTAGCAAGTATCGCTTTGCCGGGCATACAGCTCAGTCGCCAGCTAGGCTATATCGTGCACACCGAAAGGACGCTGTCGAACGCTGCGCGGGCTTTCATGAGCCTATTGGATGCACAGGTCGATCTGCCAGGGATACCGGCATGAAACCGTGCGGCCTCAGGGCCTGAATAAACCGCGCTATACGCCCATCGAGCCAAGGCCCTTTGATAATGCGCAACCCCGTCGATTCCGTGCCACCCCTGCCCCGCATTTACGCCCTTGACCCTCAAGAGGCGGAGCAAAGCTGGGACAGCGCCCCGCAACTGCTGGCAGCCCTTAATGCTGCCCGGCTGGGTGCGTGGTGCTGGGAAATCGACACCGGGCGCATCAGTTGGTCACGGGGCACCCAGGCGCTGTTCGGTTTCGACCCCCGCCAGCCGCTGCCCAAGGACCTGGATTACCTGGACCTGCTGGCCCCGCAGGATCGCGGCCGGGTGATACGGGCTTTTCACGCGGTGCTGGCTGGGGAGCCGTTCGAACAGGCCATGCACCACCACATTCAATGGCCGGATGGCACCCATCACTGGCTGGAAATCAACGGCAGCCTGGCGCCGGACAAGGCCGGGCGGCGCCGCATGATCGGGGTGATCCGCGAGACTACGCGCCAGCGTGAACGCGAGCACGCCCTCAGCCACTCCGAAAAACGCTTCGCCACGCTGTTCCACCTGTGCCCCAACATGGTCCTGCTGACCCGCCAGGCCGACGGGCTGATCAGCGAAGCCAACCAGTATTTCGAAATGCTCTTCGGCTGGCCGGTGGCCGACGCTATCGGGCGCACCACCCTGGACCTGGGCCTATGGCGCCACCCCGAGCAACGCGCGCAGTTGGTCAAGGCCACACAGCGCAAGGGCGAGCCCATCACCATGGAGGTGCAGTTTTGCGCCAGTAATGGCCAGATCCACGATGGCACCCTCAGCGCGCAAAAGGTCGAACTGGAAGGCGAGGCCTATTTGCTCAGCACCTTCCTCGACACCACCGAGCGCAAAAACGCCGAACAGGCGCTCAAGGACAGCCAGGAGCGCCTTGACCTGGCCCTGGACTCGGCGCAACTGGGCACCTGGGACTGGCACATCCCTACCGGCATGCTCTACGGCTCGGCGCGCGCCGCTCAGTTACACGGCCTGCCGCCGGAACCGTTCCACGAATCCTTCGATGCTTTTTTCGAAGGCATGCCCGGTGAAGAGCGCGAAAACATGCGCAACGCTTACCGAACCCTGCGCGAGGGCCCGGCCGGCAACTATCAACTGACCTACCGGGTGCCCATGGAAGACGGCAGTTCACGTTACCTGGAAAGTCGCGCCCGCCTCTACCGCGACGCCCAAGGCGCGCCACTGCGTATGGCCGGGACCTTGCTGGACATCACCGACCAAGTGGAACGTGAACAACGCTTGACCGCCTCCGAAGAAAAATTCGCCAGCCTGTTCCAGGCCAGCCCCGACCCCATCTGCGTCACCTGCCTGGACGGCGGCGCGTTTATCGAGATCAACCCCGCCTTTACCCAGACCTTCGGCTGGACAGCGGCCGAGGTGATCGACAAAAGCGCCGAGCAGATTGGCCTGTGGGACGAGTCGAGCAAGCGCCTGGAGCGTATCGAACGGGTGATCCGCGAGCAGGCGCTGAACAATGTGGCGATCATGGTGCATCACAAAAACGGCCAAAGCCTGACCTGCGTGATTTCCAGTCGCCTGATCAAGGTCGGCGACCAGCGGTGCATTGTCACCACGCTGCGCGATATCACCCAGCAACAACGCTCGGAAGCGGCCCTCAAGGCCAGCGAAGAGAAGTTCGCCAAGGCCTTCCATTCCAGTCCCGACGCCATTTCTATCACCGAGCGCGATACCGGGCGTTATGTGGAGGTCAACGATGGTTTCTGTCGCCTGACCGGCTACCGTGCCGAGGAGGCCATCGGCCTGACCCTCTACCAGATCGGTATCTGGGCCGATGAAAACCAGCGCTCGGCGCTGTTGGCCGAGCTGCAGATCAAAGGCCGCATCCACCATCTGGAAATGCTTTGGCACAACAAGCGCGGCGAGTTGCTGGCAGTGGAAGTGTCGGTGGAGCCCATCACCCTGAATGAAACCCCGTGCCTGCTGCTGACCGCCCGCGACGTGAGCCTGCTGAAAAACGCCCAGGCGCAGATCCGCCACCTGGCCTACCACGACCCGCTGACCAACTTGCCCAACCGCGCCCTGTTGATGGACCGCCTCAGCCAGCAGATCGCCCTGCTCAAGCGCCATAACCTGCGCGGCGCGCTGCTGTTCCTCGACCTCGACCACTTCAAGCACATCAACGATTCCCTCGGCCATCCGGTGGGGGACACGGTGCTGAAGATCGTCACCGCACGCCTGGAAGCCAGCGTGCGCATGGAAGACACCGTGGCGCGCCTGGGGGGTGATGAATTTGTGGTGCTGCTCAGCGGCCTGGACGGTTCGCGCATGGAAGTCAGCGCCCAGGTACAGGAACTGGCCGACACCCTGCGCGAATTGCTCTCGGAGCCCATGTTCCTCGATGGCCACCGCCTGCAGGTCACGCCGAGTATTGGGGTGGCGCTGATTCCCGATCATGGCTCCACCCCCGCCGACTTGCTCAAGCGCGCCGACATCGCCCTGTACCGCGCCAAGGACTCAGGGCGCAACACCACGCAGATGTTCCACAACAGCATGCAAAAAACCGCCAGCGAACGCCTGCGCATGGAGACCGACCTGCGCCTGGCCCTGTCACGCGGCGAGTTCAGCGTGCACTACCAGCCGCAAGTGGACGCGCGCGGCAACAAGATCGTCGGCGCAGAGGCCCTGGTGCGCTGGCAGCATCCGCAACTGGGCGCGCAGTCGCCCGCCGAATTTATCAAGGTGCTGGAGGACAGCGGTCTGATCCTTGAAGTCGGCACCTGGATCCTTGATGAAGCCTGCGCGGCCTTTCAACAGCTGATCGCGGAGGGCTTGGTGGACCCGCTGAATTTCAGCCTGTGCGTGAATATCAGCCCACGGCAGTTTCGCCAGAACGATTTTGTCGAGCGGGTGGAGCGCAGTCTCAAGCAACACCAACTGCCATTCAGCCTGTTAAAGCTGGAAATTACCGAGGGCATCGTGATCCAGAACCTGGACGACACCATCAGCAAAATGCGCCGCCTGAAAAAGCTCGGCGTGAGCTTCGCGATGGATGACTTCGGCACCGGCTACTCATCGCTCACGTACCTCAAACGCTTGCCGGTGGACGCGCTGAAGATCGACCAATCCTTCGTGCGTGACGCCACCCATGACCCTAACGACGCCGAAATCATCCGTGCCATCGTGGCCATGGCCCGCAGCTTGAACCTGGAGGTGATTGCCGAAGGTGTGGAAACCCAGGAGCAATTGGCATTTCTGCAAGGCCTGGGTTGCCATCTGTACCAAGGGTATTTGCACAGCCGGCCACTGCCTATGCTCGGATTCAGGGAGCGCTTGATCGCAGGTGACGGCCGGGCCTAGATCAGTTTGAGTGCAACGCCGCCCTTTTGCATCCATTCCGAGCCTTGCAAGTCGCGCTTGACGCCATATTCATCCAGGGCGCCCTCGACCACCACCACGGAGTGCCAGAAGTTCGCCAGGGTGCCTGGCACGCCTGACGCGAGTTCCTGCACACTGCTTGGCCGAGTAAAGGCGTACAAGCCAAGGCGGCGCAATGCATCGCCGGGCATCTCACCGTCGTTCAGCGTTTGCAGCGCAGCGCCAAAGCTGCCCCCGGCCTTGAACTCATGATTCTCACGTTGGGCGCGCTTGGCGCTCACCGCATAAAGGAACACAGCGTCGTCAACCAGGCCCTTATCCTCCCCCTTGAAGTTGGCGGCTGCTCGTGCCATTTCCAGCTCGGCATGGGTGAGCGTCACCGTGCAGGCGTCGCGCATGGTAATGGTGAAACCTTCCAATGTTTCAGTCACACGCTTGTAGATGCCCAGCGGGTTTTGCCCGTACTTCATCATCGCCGCCTTGATCGCCGACACCGTGACACAGTTGCCCTCCACGCCTTGATAGAACCCGGCCCAGATATCGGCAGGCGGAACACCTACAGGCGCCGCCGAGAACTGCGCAGGCCTACCCTTGTGGGGTTCGCCGGGTAAATCCGCAGCAAGTTGATAGCCGTAGTCCTTCACGACAGCCGCTTTCCCACCCTGACCATGCTTGATGCCCTCGACGACCAACTCGCCTGAAAAGTTGAACGTATTGGTGACGCCGACGCTGTGTGGTTCAAGCAACTTGCCGGGTGGTGCAACCCGCAAAAAACCGATCAGGCCCATGCCCCTTAAGACGTTGTAAGGCGTTTCTCCACGCAAAGTGCCCGATAACGCCGAATCAAACTGAACATTGCGTTCAATTTGCTTGCGCTTGGCAAACGCGGCCAGCATGAAATGGGCGTCCGTGATCATGTGCGCGTCCGGGCCGGTAAACCGTGAAGCTTCGCTGGCACGCTGCAGCTCTTGCCGGGATAACGTCAGTTCAAACCCATCCTTCATGGTGACGCTGTACCCGCTCTGCGTACCCTCGACTTTTTCAAACATGTCGGAGGGCGAACGACCGAACCTGAGCATCATCAGTTTGATGACGGCGGCATGGCTACTCAGGTCGAATACTTCACCAACATTTCGCGAGGACGTGGTGAAACCCTGCAACACCTCGGCGGCCTGGGGGCGGACATTCTTCGTGGGCGGGTCGGCTTCGGGCACGACGACCGGCGTGACAGGGGACGGGATGATGCGGGGCTTCGGCGCGCTATCGTTCACCAACGTGTACAGATAACTACGATCAGGTGAGCTCTCCCTGCCGAAGCGGTGCGCCTTGCCAGCGTGAATCAGGGACGACCCCGCATCATAGCTATCTACCACACCGTTACCCCCTTCGCCGACAACCGTCGCGGTGGGTACATATTGGAGATGACCGGACAACCCCATGCCTTTGAGCATGTTAAACGTCGTCTCCCCCTGCAAAGACTCGGTCAATACCGCCTCAAAACCTGCCAGGCCAGCGGCGTTGCCACTGCCGAGTTGTTTGCGTTTGATGAATACAGCCAGCGCCAAATAGGCACTGCTCAAGATATCGCTATCATTGCCGGCAAAACGCGACGCGGCGGCCGCCTGCTGCAACTCCTGCCGGGAAAGATGCAGCTGGATACCATCTTTCATGGTCACGTCATAACCATCACCGGTGCTGCGTACATCATTGAACATATCGGTAGGACGCGCGCCAAAGGTGAGCATCATCAGCTTGATGACTGCACTGTGTGAACTCGCGTTGAAATGCTCGCCAAAGCGACGCTCCGGCGCATCAAATGCAGTGAGGGGCGTAACTTGTTTTTCCAAGTGACTCGACAACAGCGGCGCCATCGACATTGAGCGAGCAGAAGAACCCGTTGCGAACGTACTCATATCATTAACTCTTAAATGAAATAGTCGGGCGAATCCGTGACCGATAATTCGGGCCGTCGAACGGTGTTATCAGATCAACGCAATAGCTTGTCCCTCTGTGGGCCGGCCACCTTTACGTCCGTAGATCTCCTCACTCCCGTTCACCACCGCAACCGAGTGCCGGCGCCTGTTGACCATCCCGATCAACGATTGGTCAGCGAACTCACGCACCGACACGCGCTTCATATGAGCTTTTAACCCCAGGCGTTTGAAACCTTCCCCCGGCCCGTGTTCATCCTCACCATTATTGAGCGTGGCGATGGCCGCATTAAAACTTCTATTCGCCCAGCCGTCGTTGTTCTCCATTTGCGCTCGCTTGGCAGAACACGCAAACAGGAAGTGCGCATCCTTTAGCATTCCAGGATCATTAAGTTGCACAAAGTTGGAACCACGAATAGCGCTATTCAACTCTGACTTCGTCAATTTCAACTCAAACCCATCGCGCATAACGACTTTAAAACCCTCTGCGACCGGCTCAACAGACGTGTAGATATCCTTTGGGCTTTGACCAAACTTCGCCATCGCCGCCTTGATGGCGGAAACGGTTACGCAATTACCATCCTTTCCTTGCCGAAAGCCATTCCAGATATTGTCGGGTTTTTCACCTTTACGCTTATTGGAAAGTTCGGGGATCGGCTCGCGTCGCTTATCGGTGGGTGTTGTATCAGGAGCCGGTAGCACACGGGGTTGTGGTAGAGGTACGTCATTGTGGGTCGAATCAGGTGGGGGTACATCTTTACGCAAAAGCCTCTGCAACTGGTTGAAGAACTGTGCGAACAGATCTACCAGCATCCCCATCAAGGCCGTAGGGTCTGCGTTGTTACTGAAACCTTGGGGCGTCACGTCTATACGGGGCGCCGGTGTCGCCTCATTTGCATTGGCCCGGTTAACGGAAGCCGATGCGCCGCGAGTACCAGGGTCAGGGACTCGGAAGGGCTCGATGGAAAGTCGTGCAGCAGGGTTATGGCTTATCGATGACATGCTTCAAATCTCTCTGAGTGCTCCCTGACCGCATGGGCCAGGGAGCGGACATTGATGCTCAACGCCTCAAGACAGCAGGCTCAGAAGCGTGGACGGAGGCTGGGCCTTGCAGCTCGATGGTTGTCGAAACGGTTGTGCGAAGCCTTGTTGAAACCGTCCACGTCATCCGGTGCGGGGCAGGTAATGTCCGGAGTGGGCGGAGTGTCGGGCTTCGGGTCCACGGTGGACGGGGTAACCGGAGACTGTGGCACCGGTCGCTTATCGACATTCGTCGTCACCAGCGGCTGTGGCGATGGTCGCTTATCGACATTCGTCGTCACCGGCGGCTGTGGCGCCGGTTGCTTATCGACATTCGTCGACACCGGCGGTTGTGGCGATGGTTGCTTATCGACATTCGTTGACACCGGCGGTTGTGGCGATGGTTGCTTATCGACATTCGTTGACACCGGCGGTTGTGGCGATGGTTGCTTATCGACATTCGTCGTCACCAGCGGCTGTGGCGCAACTTTTTCACCGGTATGCGGGCAGTGACAGCCCTGGACCTGCACGGTCAGGTTGATCTCCGAAGACTGTTTATTATTCTGTTCAACACGGGTGAGAGGCGTTAATTCCGGCTTGCTACTAGGCAAGAGCGTGAGTGGCACGCTCGTAGTCGTAGCCGCTTTGGAATCCTGGCCCGGCTTCGTGTTGGCCTTGGCATCCCCTTCAGTAACAAGCTTGGGTAGCACGCTGGTCTGCGTAGTCGCCTTGGAATCCTGTTCCGGCTTCGTTTTGGCCTTGGCATCCCCTTCAGTAACAAGCTTGGGTGGCACGCTCGTCTGCGTAGTCGCTTTGGAATCCTGCTCCGGCTTCGTGTTGGCCTTGGCATCTCCTTCAGTAACAAGCTTGGGTGGCACGCTCGTCTGCGTAGTCGCTTTGGAATCCTGCTCCGGCTTCGTGTTGGCCTTGGCATCTCCTTCAGTAACAAGCTTGGGTGGCACGCTGGTCTGCGTAGTCGCCTTGGAATCCTGTTCCGGCTTCGTTTTGGCCTTGGCATCCCCTTCAGTAACAAGCTTGGATGGCACGCTCGTATTCGTAGTCGCTTTGGCGTCAGGGCCCGGCTTGGTTTTGGTCTTGGCATCCGTTTCGGGAGTCCCTTTGTCCGATACGCCCGTGTCCGCAACAACCTTGGAATCGGCGCCAGGTTTCAGTGGGGGCTGGGCATCCAGTTCACCGGGCAACTTGGGCAGCACCCCCATGCCGGCGAGCATGCTACGCATCGCCTTCACTGCGAACTCAAACATGGCAAACAACTTTTCCAGGGACTCCTTATTCACGCTCACATTGTTTTCTTTTGGCGCAGGATGACTGTCTTTCAGAAACTTATTCGCGCTGTCCGTGGACGAGGTCAGCTCACGCGGATTATTCATGGGCACTGCTGATTGATTAAGTTGTGCGTAATCCGTGTTCATCGGCACGAACTGTTTGGTCGATACATTAGACATATTTTTATTCCTTAAGCTGTGCCATCCCCCGCACTGACAGAGGAGGCACACTGAGTGATTTAGAGTATGAAACAACCGTGAGCACTACAAACTCGCAAGATTCGTGGGGCGTAACGGAGATGAGTTCCGAAAAACCGCAGCTCATATAAGGAAACCAAATGACCGATGGAAACTTTTACCTATGGACATCCAGCGAGAAATCAAGGCTGAGCGTGGATCATTCGCCTCTTTAACACACACATCGGGTAACACCCCGGCAAAAAAGCAACTTAAAGAAAACATTCAACTTAATTAGCTCATCCAACGTATGTTAATTGACGCGCACGCAATGACTTGGGCAGCCGAGCGACAAAATCACGCATTAAAACTTAGTAGCAGTCGAGCCAGCCGCTCATGGTTACTTTCATATATCCCGCAACACCCCAACAACTGTCCAATGACTATGAATATTGAAAATCGCCCCAGACATCATGCCGTTACGCCCCACGTAACTTTTCAGGCAAAAAAAAAGGCGCCTTTCGGCGCCCGTTACAACAGAGGATGAAACACTTATATATGTAAACTTAATCTTGCAACACCGCTGACTGCTCTCGTTGACTGGGCATACCCAGCAAACGTCCGACCTGCTCCAAGTCCGTCTCCCTGCGCATCAGGGTAAATAACTCCACAGCCTCAGGGTAATTGCGCGTGAGCATCGCCAGCCATTGCTTCAAGCGGCCCGGTGCCTGACGTTCGGTCAGTTGCGCCACCGACTGGGTCCAGAAATCCTGAAGCATGGGCTGCATCTCTGCCCAGGTCATCTCGACCACTTCCTCGCCCGCCCGCGCCGCTGCGATCTGCCGCGCCAAGTCCGGACGTGCTACAAGGCCACGACCCAGCATGATGTCTTCGACGCCGCTGATCTCCCGGCAACGCCGCCAATCTTCGACGCTCCAGATATCACCGTTGGCGAACACCGGCACCTTGACCACGTCCTGGACTCGCGGGATCCATTCCCAGTGGGCCGGCGGCTTGTAGCCATCGGTCTTGGTGCGCGCATGCACGACAATATGTGCCGCGCCGCCTTCGGCCAGGGCGGTGGCGCAGACCAGGGCGCCGTCCGGGCTGTCGAAACCCAGGCGCATCTTGGCAGTGACCGGTATGTGAGCCGGTACCGCGCGGCGCACGTGCTCGACGATTTGATTAAGCAGCTCCGGCTCCTTAAGCAGCACCGCGCCGCCCCGGGATTTGTTGACGGTCTTGGCCGGGCAGCCGAAGTTGAGGTCGATGACTTGCGAACCCAGCTCACACGCCAGGGCGGCGTTTTCCGCCAGGCACACCGGGTCAGACCCGAGCAATTGCACACGCAGCGGCACGCCGGCAGCGGTGTGGGCACCGTGCAGCAGTTCCGGGGCGAGCTTGTGGAAATACGCTGGGGTGAGCAGGCGGTCATTGACGCGGATAAACTCGGTCACGCACCAATCGATACCGCCGACGCGGGTCAGCACGTCCCGCAGGATGTTGTCGACCAACCCCTCCATGGGCGCCAAAGCAATTTGCATGGAAAACACTCAACAAAAATCGTGGCGCAGTTTACTGGGTTTCCCACAGCAACCGTTAACCCCCTGTCAGGGCGGGGCCGTAACCGTCGAGAAACTCGGCGGGCATGCGCTTAGGCTTGCCGCTGGACAGTTCGATGCAGACAAAGGTGGTGTGCGCGCGCAACAGCGTTACGCCGTCACGCGGCCGGACCAGCTGAAAACGCCGGGTCATCTTCAGGCGCTGGTCCCAGTCGACGATCCAAGTGGCCAGTTGCAATTCGTCGCCTTCATAACCTGCGGCCAGGTAGTCGATCTCGTGCCGCACCACGGCCATGGCACGGTCCAGGCGGCGATATTCGGTAAGGTCCAGCCCCAGGCGCTGGGAGTGGCGCCAGGCGCAGCGCTCCAGCCAGGACACGTACACCGCGTTATTGGCGTGCCCCAGGCCGTCGATGTCTTCAGGCGCAACCTGCAGATCGATGATAAACGGCGTTGCCAAATCCCAACCCATGCCTTGCTCCCAGTCGATTAATGTCGGCGGGGAGAGTGTATCAGGCGCTTTGCAGCGCCTGTAAACGACGGCCGGCCAACAACGCCAGCACAGCGTCGATCACACGCGGATCAGCCAGCACTTTTTGGTGACCGCCCTGCTCCAGGCGCAGCAAGCGGCTGTCGAACCAGGCTTCGTGGATGGCCTGAGACGCCTTGACCGGGACGAAGGTATCGTCTTCGGCATGCACGATCAGGCCGGGAATATTCATCTGGTAATGGGCCACGTCCAAGTGTTTGAGCGGCATCCCGAACGTCAACTCGACTTCCTGGATAAACGCCGAACGCGCCCGCGCCGGCAAACCGACCATCTGGGTAAAGCCGCGCAGCACGTCCAAAAAGCGCGACGGCGAGGCAATACTCACCAACGCCTCGGTGCGCAACCCCAACTGCACCGCCAGCATCGCACTGGCGCCCCCCATGGAATGACCGATCACGGCGTGCAGCGGCGGCAACTCGGCGGCGGCTTCAAGCATGGCGCGGGCAAACAGCAGCACATGGGCTTCACGCCCTGGCGAACGGCCATGGGCAGGACCGTCCAGGGCAATCACCGAGTAACCATTGTCGACCAGCGCAGTGATCAGGCTGGCAAACTGTGTGGGCCGGCCTTCCCAACCGTGCATCAACAACACCGCAGGCCCTTGGCCCCAGCGCAGGGCGGACAACCCGAAACGCAAGGTGATGCGCTCCGATTGCGCCAGCAGCGGCAGTTCCCAGTCGCGCGGTGGCAGGTCGCGTGGCGTCATGAAGGCGCGACGCATCCGATTGGCCACGGTTTGGGGGGCCAGGCGCCCCAGCGTGCCGTTGAAGCGACGAATCCAGGTCAGCGTGCCCATCATGCAGCCCTCTTCTAGCGCACGGCCGACTTGGCGGCGCGCAGCACACGGTCAGACAGTTCCCCCGGCCCCAAGGCGCGGGCCAAGGCCAGGCCACCGATCATCAGCGCCATGTCAGCCAGGGCTTTGTCGGTGTCTTCAGGGCCCGCGGCGAGTTGCGCCGCCATCAGCTCGCAGTGGTCGTTCAGCGCCTGGCGGAATTCATCCGGCAGTCGGCTCATCTCGCCGACGGTCGCGGGGATCGGGCAGGCCTGGGCGGTTGAGTCACGGTGCTTGCGCGACAGGTAAAATGCCGCCACCAGGCCTCTGCGCTCCTCGCCGGTGAGCTGTGAGTCCATGTCGTCAATCGATGCGCGACGCTTGGCCAGCAACTGGGTGAAGGCCTCCAGCATCAGCGCGTCCTTGCTTTCAAAATGCGCGTAGAAACCACCGACGGTCAGCCCCGCCGCGCCCATGACTTCACCCACACTCGGTTCGGCCGGGCCACGCTGGATCAACGCGGCGCTGGCGGCCTGCAAAATACGTTCGCGGGTTTGCGCTTTTTTATCGCTCATCATTGCCTCCGTCGTTCATGGGTTGAATATTATTACCATAATAATATTTGGCAAGCGACAGGCATGACCGTCGGTCAGAAGAGAAAGCAGGAAGGGAAGAAAGAATTGGTCAAACGCCAGACAAACAAAAGGGCCATTCAATAATTGAATGACCCTTAAAAATCCCGCAGAGCGGGTAATCGTGGCGTCCCCTAGGGGACTCGAACCCCTGTTACCGCCGTGAAAGGGCGGTGTCCTAGGCCACTAGACGAAGGGGACACAAACCTTCTGTACATTGATCAGGCTGAGACTGATCGATTCAAGGACGGTGTGGCCGGAACCTTGAACCTGTAAATTGGTGGAGCTAAACGGGATCGAACCGTTGACCTCTTGCATGCCATGCAAGCGCTCTCCCAGCTGAGCTATAGCCCCGGATTTTTCGTCTCGCGACGCAGCAGACCTTTCGAGCTGCTTGTTGAAACTGGCGTCCCCTAGGGGACTCGAACCCCTGTTACCGCCGTGAAAGGGCGGTGTCCTAGGCCACTAGACGAAGGGGACAAAACCTTCTGTACAGCTGATCAGCGCTGAGAACTGATCAATTCAAGGACGGTGTGGCCAGACCTTGAACCTACAAATTGGTGGAGCTAAACGGGATCGAACCGTTGACCTCTTGCATGCCATGCAAGCGCTCTCCCAGCTGAGCTATAGCCCCTCATCGGTGAGGACGGGGCGAATCTTAATGGCGGTTTGGAAGTGTGTCAAATTTATTTTCAACAATTTCCAAAATTTTTTGCCGGGATAACAATCACTTACCGGCGAAACCCCGGAAAACCGGGGTTTCGTCGTTTCAACCGCTTGCTCAGGCGATAGCGCCCAGCAGTTTTTCCCACTCTTTGTTTTCTTTCTTCGATACACCACCAAGCAAATCAAGGGCTTGGCGCAGACGGAAACGCGTCAGGTCCGGGCCGAGGATTTCCATTGCATCCAGCACCGACACCGAACTGGCCTGCCCGGTGATCGCGGCGAACATCAGCGGCATGGCGTCGCGCAGTTTCAATTCCAGGGATTCCACCACCGCCTGGATCGTCGCGGTGATCGCATCCTTCTCCCACTGGCGCAGGCTTTCCAGCTTCCACAGGATCAACTGCATCAACTGGCGAACCTGGTCGCCCGAGAGCTTCTTGGACTCGAACAGCTTGGGATCCGGATTAACGCCACCGGCAAAGAAGAAACTGGCCAAAGGCGCGACCTGGCTGAACGTCTCCACCCTGCCCTGCACCAGCGGCGCGATCTTCATCATGTACTCAGGGTTCAACGCCCACTGCTGCACGCGGCTGGCGAACTCCTCGACCGGCAAGTCACGCAGCCACTGGCCGTTGAGCCACGACAGTTTCTCGATGTCGAAGATCGGCCCGCCCAGCGACACGCGGGACAGGTCGAAGTTGTCGACCATTTCCTGCAGCGAGAACTTCTCGCGCTCGTCCGGCATCGACCAGCCCATGCGCCCCAGATAGTTGAGCATCGCCTCAGGCATGAAGCCCATGCGCTCGTAGAAGGTCACCGAGGTCGGGTTCTTGCGCTTGGACAGCTTGCTCTTGTCCGGGTTACGCAGCAGCGGCATGTAGCACAGCTGCGGTTGTTCCCAGCCGAAGTATTCGTAGAGCAGGATCAGTTTCGGTGCCGATGGCAACCATTCTTCGCCGCGCAGTACGTGGGTGATGCCCATCAAGTGGTCGTCGACCACGTTGGCCAGGAAGTACGTCGGCAGGCCGTCGGTCTTCATCAGCACCTGCATGTCCATGCGGTCCCAAGGGATCTCGACGTCGCCGCGCAGCATGTCCGGCACCACGCACACGCCTTCGCTCGGCACTTTCATGCGGATCACGTGAGGTTCGCCAGCCGCCAGGCGCTGGGCCACTTCTTCCTTCGACAGCAGCAGCGCGCGGCCGTCATAGCGCGGGGTTTCGCCACGGGCCTGTTGCTCGGCGCGCATCTGGTCCAGTTCTTCGGCGGTGCAGAAGCACGGGAACGCGTGGCCCATATCGACCAGTTGCTGGGTGTACTGCTTGTAGATGTCGCTGCGCTCGCTCTGGCGATACGGGCCGTGCGGGCCGCCAACGTCCGGGCCTTCCGCCCAGGTAATGCCCAGCCAGCGCAAGGCATCGAAAATCTGCTGTTCCGACTCACGGGTGGAGCGCAGTTGATCGGTGTCTTCGATCCGCAGGATGAATTCACCGCCGTGCTGCTTGGCAAAGCAGTAGTTGAACAAGGCGATGTAAGCAGTGCCGACGTGGGGATCCCCAGTAGGCGATGGCGCAATGCGCGTGCGGACGGTGGTCATGGCTGGTCTCGAATGGGCGATAAAACTGAAAATTGAAACAAGGGGCGAATGGTAACAGCCTGGGTGATTTCTGGAAAACCGAGGCGCGGCCATCGGGGGCAAGCCCCCTCCCACATTTGACCGAGGTCCAACATGGAAATGCGGTCCAGTGTGGGAGGGGGCTTGCCCCCGATGAGGCCGGTAAAACCACCGTAAATCAGACGGCAAGCAAGCGCTCACGCAACTTGCCAATCTCATCCCGCGTCTGCGCCGCCGCCTCAAACTCCAGGTCCCGCGCCAACTGGTACATCTTCTCTTCCAGCTGTCGAATCCGCTTGGTGATCTCACTCGGCGAGCGCAGTTCGTTTTCGTACTTGGCGCTTTCCTCGGCAGCCTTGGCCATGCCCTTACGCTTCTTGCTGCGCGAGCCGGGCACGGTGGCGCCTTCCATGATGTCGGCGACGTCCTTGAACACGCCTTTCGGGGTGATGCCATTTTCCAGGTTGAAGGCAATCTGCTTGTCGCGACGGCGTTGGGTCTCGCCAATCGCGCGCTCCATAGACCCGGTGATGCGGTCCGCATAAAGAATCGCCCGGCCGTTGAGGTTCCGCGCGGCGCGGCCGATGGTCTGGATCAACGAGCGCTCGGAGCGCAGGAAGCCTTCTTTGTCGGCATCAAGGATCGCCACCAGCGACACTTCCGGCATGTCCAGGCCTTCGCGCAGCAGGTTGATCCCCACCAGTACATCGAAGGTGCCCAGGCGCAGGTCGCGGATGATTTCCACCCGTTCCACAGTGTCGATGTCCGAGTGCAGGTAGCGTACGCGCACGCCGTGGTCGGCCAGGTAGTCGGTCAAGTCTTCGGACATGCGCTTGGTCAGCGTGGTGACCAGCACCCGCTCTTCAAGGGCCACGCGCTTGGTGATTTCCGAGAGCAAGTCATCCACCTGGGTCAACGCCGGGCGGATTTCGATTTCCGGGTCGACCAGCCCCGTCGGACGCACCAGTTGCTCGATCACGCGGCCCGCATGCTCGGCCTCGTAGTTGCCCGGCGTGGCCGACACAAAAATGGTTTGCGGGCTGATGGCTTCCCACTCGTCAAAGCGCATCGGCCGGTTATCCAGCGCCGACGGCAGGCGGAAACCGTATTCCACCAGGGTTTCTTTACGCGAGCGGTCGCCCTTATACATCGCGCCGACCTGCGGCACGCTGACGTGGGACTCGTCGATCACCAGCAGCGCGTCGGGCGGCAGGTAATCGTAGAGGGTCGGCGGCGGCGCGCCGGATTCACGGCCCGACAGGTAGCGCGAGTAGTTTTCGATACCGTTGCAGTACCCCAGCTCCAGGATCATCTCCAGGTCAAAGCGGGTGCGCTGCTCCAGGCGCTGGGCTTCCACCAGCTTGTTGTTGGAGCGCAGGTACTCCAGGCGCTCGGCCAACTCGACCTTGATGCCCTCGATGGCGCCCATAAGGGTTTCACGCGGGGTCACGTAGTGGCTTTTCGGATAGAAGGTGAAGCGCGGCAGCTTGCGGATCACTTCGCCGGTCAACGGGTCGAAGGCCGACAGGCTCTCGACTTCATCGTCAAACAGTTCGATGCGGATCGCTTCCAGGTCGGATTCGGCCGGGTAGATGTCGATCACGTCACCACGCACCCTGAAGGTGGCGCGGGCAAAGTCCATGTCGTTGCGGGTGTATTGCAAGCTGGTCAGCCGACGCAGCAGCTCGCGCTGGTCGAGCTTGTCGCCGCGATCAACGTGCAGCACCATCTTCAAATAGGTTTCCGGGCTGCCCAGGCCGTAGATGCACGACACCGTGGTGACGATGATCGCGTCCTTGCGCTCCAGCAGCGCCTTGGTCGCCGACAGCCGCATCTGCTCGATGTGGTCGTTGATCGACGCATCCTTCTCGATAAAGGTATCGGAAGACGGCACGTAGGCTTCGGGCTGGTAGTAGTCGTAATAGGAAACGAAATACTCCACCGCGTTGTTCGGGAAGAACGCCTTGAACTCGCCGTAGAGCTGCGCGGCCAGGGTTTTGTTCGGCGCCAGCACCAGGGTGGGGCGGTTGATCTGCGCGATCACGTTGGCGATGCTGAAGGTCTTGCCCGAACCGGTCACCCCGAGCAGCGTCTGGTGGGCCAGGCCGGCCTCGATGCCTTCGACCATCTGGCGAATGGCTTCCGGCTGATCGCCAGCGGGTTCAAAGCGGGTGACGAGTTGGAAATCCGACATAACGTACCTCGTGTAGTCACCCCAGACTGTAAACCCGTCGAGGACGAAATAGACCACCACCCGCGAAGATTCAGCGCGGATCGTAGGAAAAAACCATGATAGCCATAGAAGTGGTGGCGAATGTGGCGGGTTTCAAGGCAATCGTCCTGACTGCCGTCTACGATCAACGTTGCAATAAGACTAACGGTCGGCAAATAAACCGAAAAACTTGGCCGAAAAGCCGTTTCGGTGGTCGCCCTCGGCAGTGAGGGCCTCTATACTAGCTCCCCGTTTGTGCACCGCTCTAGTGCATTCGGCTGGAGCGCGACACGTCCCTCCATTCCCCCATAGAGCTGCCGCAAAAATGAGCCTGTTCTCCGCTGTCGAAATGGCACCACGCGATCCTATCCTGGGCCTCAACGAAGCATTCAACGCCGACACACGGACCACCAAGGTCAACCTTGGCGTGGGCGTTTACTGCGACGAGGAGGGGAAGATTCCACTCTTGCGTGCCGTTGCCGAAGCGGAAGCCATTCGCGTGGCGCAACACGCCGCCCGTGGCTACTTGCCGATCGACGGCATCGCGGCCTACGACAAGGCCGTGCAAACCCTGCTGTTCGGCGCTGAGTCGCCCCTGCTCGAAGCCAACCGCGTCGTCACCGTACAAGCGGTCGGCGGCACCGGCGCGCTGAAAATCGGCGCCGACTTCCTCAAGCAGCTGCTACCCAACGCCGTCGTCGCCATCAGCGACCCGAGCTGGGAAAACCACCGCGCGCTGTTCGAAACGGCCGGTTTCCCGGTGCAGAACTACCGCTACTACGACGCCGCCACCCACGACGTGAACCGTGCCGGCCTGCTCGATGACCTCAATGCCCTGCCGCCACAGTCCATCGTGGTGCTGCACGCCTGCTGCCACAACCCGACCGGCGTCGACCTGAGCCCGGCCGACTGGCAGAACGTGCTGGACGTGGTCAAGGCCAAGAACCTGGTGCCGTTCCTCGACATGGCCTACCAGGGCTTTGGCGATGGCATCCACGAAGACGCCGCCGCGGTGCGCCTGTTCGCTGAGTCGGGCCTGACCTTCTTTGTGTCCAGCTCGTTCTCCAAGTCGTTCTCCCTGTACGGCGAGCGCGTTGGCGCACTGTCGATCGTCAGTGAATCCAAGGAAGAAAGCGCGCGCATCCTGTCCCAGGTCAAGCGTGTGATCCGCACCAACTACTCCAATCCGCCGACCCACGGCGCGGCCATCGTGGCAGCGGTACTGAACAACCCTGAGCTGCGCGCCCAGTGGGAAGCCGAGCTGGCTGAAATGCGCCTGCGCATCCGTGGCATGCGCGAGCAGATGGTCGCCGAACTGGCCAAGGCGGCTCCGGGCCACGACTTCAGCTTCGTCGGCCGTCAACGTGGGATGTTCTCCTACTCCGGCTTGACCGTTGAGCAAGTCACCCGCTTGCGCAGCGAGTTTGGCATCTACGCACTGGATACCGGGCGTATCTGTGTGGCGGCGTTGAACCAGTCGAACATTGGTGCGGTGACCAAGGCGATTGTTCAAGTGTTGTAAGCCTGAAACAGGTGTGATGAAAGGGAAGCCATTCACGGCTTCCCTTTTTTATGGGCGAATGCCGAACCTGTGGTGAGCGAGCTTGCTCGCGCTGGGCTGCGCAGCAGCCCCATCCCCTGCCACCTGGAACTTCCTGAGAGAACGCGGTGCCTGAACAAGGGGCCGCTGCGCGCCCCAGCGCGAGCAAGCTCGCTCACCACAGGTTCAGCGCTCGCCACGGGAATTGCATCGTTTGCAAAAAATTCACTGGGCGCAGCACTCAGCCCCTAAACTGACCGTCGATTGCCCCTTTGTTGTGAGATCCCTATGAGAAACGAAGACCTGGACCTGCGTGCCGACCGCGACGAGCTGGACCACTTCACCCCACGCGCGCCGCAAGCCAAGCGCCAGAAGAGCCTGGTGCTGCAAGTGGCACTGGGTGTGTTCCTCGGTGGACTGGCGCTGTGGCTGGTGCAATTGGGCGCGACGGCGATCATGGCGAAATTGGCCATGGGCACCCTGCAATTCGGCGGCTGATACCTCCCACATTAGATCTAGGAGTCAACCAGGTCGCATTCCTCCAGCAACTTCACGAAGCTGTTCAAACTCTGCGACACCGTGCCCCGGCGCCAGATCAGCCAGGTATGCAGCGTGCGAAAACTGTCCGTCAGCGGCCACAGGCTCACCGTGGTAAACCCCGGCATGCTCTCCAGCATGCTGCGCGGCATCAACGCCAATCCGGCGCCGGCGCTGACGCAGGCGAGCATGCCGTGATAGGACTCAATCTCGAAAATCTTGCCTGGCACCGCGCCGTCCTGTGAGAACCAGCGCTCGAAGTGGTGCCGATAGGAACAGTTGGAGCGGAAGGTGTAGATGTTCTCACCATTCACGTCCTGGCCCCGGGTGATGGGCGCGTGATGCAGCGGCGCGATCACCACCATCTCCTCCTCAAACACTGCCACGCCTTCCAAGGTGGAATGCAGCACCGGCCCGTCGACGAACGCAGCCGTCAGCCGCCCCGACAGCACGCCCTCGATCATCGTGCCCGAGGGCCCGGTGCTCAGGTCCAACTCAACCTTGGTGTGCTTCTGGTTATACGCCGCCAGCAACGCCGGGATACGCACGGCCGCGGTGCTCTCCAGCGAACCGAGGGCAAACGCGCCCTGGGGCTCCTCCCCCGCCACCGTCGCGCGGGCTTCCTGCACCAGGTCGAGGATGCGCCGCGTATAGCCGAGGAAATTCCACCCGGCCGGTGACAGGCGCAGGCGACTTTTCTCGCGGATAAACAATTCCACACCCAGGTCCTGCTCCAGTTGCTTGATGCGCGTGGTCAGGTTCGATGGCACGCGATGAATCAACTGCGCGGCGGCGCTGATGCTGCCTTGCTCGGCAACGGCCTTGAAGATTTCCAGCTGCACCAGATCCAAGTCATTCTCCAATCGTGAACGTATTGCTTAATATTATTCAGTTTCCAGAAAACATGCATCCCCGTAGGCTTACCCCATTCCACTCATTCAGCCGGACGGTGCCATGAACGCTATTTCTCATCAGACTCACGCCCTGTCGATCAACCCCGCCACTGGCGAAACAGTCGGCAGCTACCCCTACGAAAGCGCGTTGCAACTGGACGCCGCCCTCGACCGCGCCACCGAAGCCTTCCGCACCTGGCGCCGCCAGCCGGTGAGCCAGCGCGCCGAAAGGCTGCTGGCCCTGGCCGGCGCCTTGCGCGAGCAAGCCCAAGACATGGCGCAGATGATCACCCTGGAGATGGGCAAACCCATCGCCCAGGCCCGTGCCGAAATCGAGAAGTGCGCGCTGCTCAGCGAATGGTACGCCGCCCATGGCCCGGCCATGCTCGCTCCAGAACCGACCCTGGTGGACAACGGCAGCGCCCAGATCGAGTACCGCCCGCTGGGCCCTATTCTCGCCGTGATGCCGTGGAACTTCCCGGTGTGGCAAGTGCTGCGTGGCGCCGTGCCGACCATGCTCGCCGGCAACACCTACGTGCTCAAACACGCCCCGAACGTGATGGGCAGCGCCTACCTGATCAAGCAGGCCTTCCAAAAAGCGGGCTTTGCGGAAGGCCTGTTCGAAGTGATCAACGTGGCCAACGACGGCGTGTCCGCAGCCATCGCCGACCCACGTATCGCCGCCGTCACCCTCACCGGCAGCGTGCGTGCCGGGATCGCCATCGGTTCACAAGCCGGTGCTGCGCTGAAAAAATGCGTGCTGGAGCTGGGCGGCTCCGACCCCTTCATCGTGCTCAACGACGCCGACCTCGACGCCGCTGTGCAAGCCGCACTGATCGGCCGCTTCCAGAACAGCGGCCAGGTCTGCGCCGCCGCCAAGCGCCTGATCATCGAGGAGGGTGTGGTAGAAGCCTTCACCGCCAAATTCCTCGACGCCAGCCGTGCCTTGGTCATGGGCGACCCGACATCAGCGGCCACCTACATCGGCCCGATGGCCCGTTTCGATTTGCGTGACGAGCTGCACGGCCAGGTCCAGGCCACGCTGGAAGAAGGGGCGACCCTGCTGCTGGGCGGCCACAAAGTGCCCGGCGCCGGCAATTACTACGCACCGACCGTACTGGCCAACGTCACCGACCAGATGACCTCGTTCAAACAGGAACTGTTCGGTCCCGTTGCCTCGATCATCACCGCCCGCGACGCCGACCACGCCGTGGCCCTGGCGAATGACAGCGAGTTCGGCCTCACCGCCAGCATCTTCACCACCGACGCGGCGAAGGCACGGGACATCGCCAACCAACTGGAAACCGGCGGTGTTTTCGTCAACGCCTTCAGCGTCTCCGACCCTCGGGTAGCGTTTGGGGGGATCAAGAAGAGCGGCTTCGGGCGTGAGTTGTCGCACTTCGGCGTGCGGGAATTCTGCAACGCGCAGACGGTGTGGCTGGATCGCAAGTAAGCGAAGCCTCACCGCCTGTCGCAACGGCACCGCTCAACTGTGGGAGGGGCAAGCCCTAATGCCCTTAGCTGACTGGCATTAGGGCTTGCCCCCTCCCCCCAGTTAAATCACCTGAAGCTATTGCTTCCCAAGCCCGGCCACCAATGCCTCCAGTACCACGCGTACCTTGGGCAACGCCTGGCGGCTTTTGACCCAGCCCAACGTGATTGCCGCCCCTTGGGTGGCCAGGTGGGGCAACACCTCGACCAGCGTCCCTTCCTGCAGCGGTTGCTGGACCATCCACGAGGGCAATTGCACGATGCCGCAACCGGCCAAGGCGGCCATCAACAGCCCGTCTCCATTGCCCACCACCAGTTGCGGGGTGATCTGCCGGCGTCGGGGAGCGCCCTGTTCATCCGCGAAATTCCATGGGCTGATGCGCCCGTCCACCCAGCCGTAGGCGATGCACTGATGGTGCTCAAGATCGTCTTCCGACAGCGGGGTGCCGTGCCGCGACAAGTAGACCGGCGAGGCATACAAGCTATGCCATTCATGGGCGAGCACACGCTGCCCGACGGTTTCCGGCCAGGCATTCGTGCCGCCGATACGCACCACAATGTCCACGCCTTCCTCGAACGGCTCGATGAACCCGTCGCCAAACGTGAAGTGCGCCAATAGCAGCGGATGCGCCTGCAAAAAAGGCAGTAACACCGGCAGTACCTGCGCGCGCCCCAATGCGCTGGGCAGGTCGATGCGCACACGACCGCGGGCCTCGGTATTTTCCACGTGCAGTAAAAGCTCGGCCTCTTCCAAGTCGGCCAGTACGCCCGTGCACGTCCGGTAAAACGCCACACCGGCATCGGTGAGGGACAAGCGCCGCGTGGTGCGCTGGAACAGCCGAACACCCAAGCGTTTTTCCAGCCGCGCGATGCTTTTACTGATGGCCGAGGCGGTCAGGTTCATTTTCTCGGCGGCGGCGGTAAAGCTGCCGTGGTCCGAGACACACACAAACACATCGATACCCTTCAAGCGTTCGGAAGAAAACATGCACATCCTGTATTGGTGAATTCAGTTCAGGCAACTTTGTAAAAAGCATCCTAAATCAGAAATCAGCTCAACAGTAAGCTATGACCGGATAAACCCTGGCACTGAGGCTCGGATGCTGACCACGCTGAAAAACTACCCCCTGGCCGTCAACCTGCTACTGGGCGCGTCCCTGGTGCTGACGCTCGCGAGGGCGATCACCCTGCCCTATCTGGTGATCTACCTGTCGAGCCAGTTCCAGTTGGGCGTCGCCGACATCGGCCTGGTGATCGGCGGCTCGCTGATCATCGGCTCTTTGTTAAGCCTGTATGGCGGCTTTCTGGTGGACAGCCTGCCCGGTCACCGCCTGATCCTCGGCTGTTGCGCGGTGTTCACCGGCGGTTTTTTGGGGGCGTTTATCGCTCAGGATCTGTGGGTGTTCTACGTCTGCCTGGTCGCGATCAACCTGGCCTACGCCGTCATCGATATCGCGGTCAAATCCGGGTTTGGCCGACTGCTTCCCGCCGAGGCGCGCAGCGAAGCGTTTTCGATCAAATACACCCTGACCAATATCGGCTATGCCGTCGGCCCGTTCCTCGGTGCTGGGCTAGCCGCACTGGCCATCAGCCTGCCCTTTTTGGCCTCGGCGGGGCTTGGGGCCGGGTTCTTCATGGTTTATTGCGTGTGGGGCGACAGGCACTGGGCGCCAACCCACGCCAGCCAGCCCGCCGCGCCCTTCCTGGCGGTGGGCAAATTACTGCTGAGGGACTGCCGCCTGGTGTGCTTTACCTTGGGCGGCATCCTCAGCGCCGTGGTGTTTGGCCAGTTCACGGCTTACCTCTCGCAATACCTGGTCGTCACCACCACGCCCGAGGCGGCCTACCGGATTATCAGCAGCGTGGTGGCCACCAACGCGCTGATGGTGATCAGTCTGCAATACATGATTGGCAAGCGGATCACCCATCAACACTTGCACCTGTGGCTCGCCGGAGGGCTGGGGATGTTCATCGTCGGGTTGGCGGGGTTTGGCTTGTCCACCTCGCTGACGTTCTGGGTGGTGTCCATGGCGATCTTCACGCTGGGCGAAATCATCGTGTTCCCCGCCGAATACATGTTCATCGACATCATCGCGCCCGATCATCTGCGCGGCATGTACTACGGCGCGCAAAACCTCGGCAACGTCGGCGCGGCACTGGGGCCGGTACTGTGCGGGATGGTGCTGGTGTCACAGCCGGCCCATTGCATGTTCTACCTGCTGGCGCTGTTTGTGATCGCGGGCGGGTTGCTCTACTGCCTGGGCGCGTCTCTCGCGGACAAGGTGCACGCCCCGACCTGAACCTCAATCACGGATATGCCGCCGCACGCACTGCACCAGGCCGTCCAGCGCCTGCGACTTCACCGGCGCGAGCACACAGACGGTGTGCTCGCGCTGGCCTTCTGTCACGGTCAGCGTGTAATGCACCTGGCCCGGATTACCGGGGGTCGGTGCGTTGCTTTGCGGCAGCTGGAAGAAGTCGGCGGCCTCGATAAGCTGCCGCAACTCCTGCTGGTCCTGCTCGGGCAGTGTGGCCAGTTCCACCGTACGCGGCTTGGCCAGGCCCGGAAAATACCCGGCCCCGCCGTTTTCCTTGATCGAAATGTGCATGGTTGTTCCTCACGTCAGACAGAAATGCCGACCGCCTTCCAACCGTCCTTGACCGCCTTCTGTTCATCCTTGTTCGCGCCGTAGAGTCGACCGGCAACATCGTAGGTAATGCGCGCAAAACGCAGGAACCCCGAATTGGGCCGCAACCGCGCATCGCGCAGCGCGTCATACCAGATGCGCCCAGCCCGTTCCCAGGCAAACCCGCCGAGTTTTGTCGCGACCTGGTAGAACGCATGGTTGGGAATGCCGGAATTGATATGCACCCCGCCATTGTCCTCGTAGGTCTGCACAAAATCATCCATGTGCCCCGGCTGAGGGTCCTTGCCCAGCAGTTTGTCGTCAAACGCCGTGCCGGGGGCTTTCATCGAGCGCAGGGCGGTGCCTTTGATCTTTTTGGTGAACAGCCCTTTGCCGATCAGCCAATCGGCGTCCTCTGCGGTTTGCTTCAACGCGTATTGCTTGATCAACGAACCGAACACGTCCGACAGCGACTCGTTCAACGCGCCGGATTGGTTGAAATACATCAGTTTGGCCTCGTCCTCGGTCACGCCATGGGCCAACTCATGGCCAATCACATCGAGCGCCACCGTGAAACGATTGAACAGTTGCTCATCGCCATCACCAAACACCATCTGGGTCGAGTTCCAGAACGCATTGTTGTAGTTCTGGCCAAAGTGAACGGTAGCGTCCAAGGCCATGCCGGCATCGTCGATGGAGTTACGGTCGAACACCTGATCGAAAAAATCGAAGGTGGCGCCCAGGCCATCATAGGCCTCGTCCACCGCGGCATCACCACTGGCGGGCTGGCCTTCGCCACGCACCAGCTTGCCGGGCAGGCTATCGGTGCCTTCGGCGCTGTAGATCGAACGCCGTTTGTCGGCGCCCATGACCAAGGCCATGCGGGCCGGGCCCTTGGCGGGCACCGCGACCATGCGCAGCGAGCGGAACGTGCTGTCCTTGGCGCGGGTGCGCAATGCGACATCCCGTTGCGCCTTATCGCCATTACGTGCGATCTGGTCGAGCATGTACGGCGGAATCAGGCAGAAAATCGGGTGACGGGGGTGGCGAACACACATGGTCAGGCTCCATTGAGTATGTGACAACGTCCAGGCAACCGATTCAGGATAGCCCCGAGACGTTAACGCGTGTCATCAATTGTCATTAACCTATGTTGCAGTCGTGTTTATCCAAGGAGGACTTACCGATGCCTGCCCGTAAAGCCAAAATCGATCTTTCCCACCGTCCACGGCTCGCCGACCTGCGCCCGTTGATTGCGCCCAGCCCCACCCTCTTGGAGGCCAGGGCGGCGACACCCCACGTCACACCGGCCAAAGACTTGAAGGACCGGCGCGGCTACACAGAGGACTTTCTCGGCAATTTCGTGGTGCCCTGGCCCACGGTTGAAGAGGCCTTGGCGGGGGATGCACAGAAGGAGCGCCTGGACTACACACACTTCTCGATAACAATGTCCCGCTCAAAACGGCTCGCGCTGTATGTAGGCGTCAACATCGACGGCGGGCAGCCTGTGGACATCGTGCGCAGCAACGACACCTGGGCCTATGACGGCCGCCTGCCCATCGACGCGCAGGTGGGCGAAGCGCTCTACGCCAGCAACGGCCTGGATCGCGGCCACCTGGTACGCCGCCAAGACCCCAACTGGGGCGACGACGCTAAAACCGCCAACCTCGACACCTTCCATTTCACCAACTGCTCGCCGCAGATGAGCGGGTTCAACCAGAAGACCTGGCTGGAACTCGAAGACTACATCCTCGACAACACCCAGCGCTGGAAAGCCCGCGCCACGGTGTTTACCGGCCCGGTATTCGCCGATGACGACCGCGTCTACCGGGGCGTGAAAATCCCCAAGGCGTTCTGGAAAGTGGTCGCCTACCTCAGCGACGACGGCAAGCCTTCCGCCAGCGCCTACATGATCGACCAGAGCCGCGAACTGGGCCAACTCGACCTGGTGTTCGGCCAACTCCGGACCTACCAGCGCAGCGTCATCCAGATCGAACGCCTGACCGGCATCCGCTTCGCCAACCTGGCCGACTACGACGGTTTCAGCAACGAAGAACGCGCCACCGGCACGCGGATTGAAGCACTGATACAAGGTCCAGAAGACATTCGTCTCTAACCGAGCCCTCACATGTTGATAACGACCAACGCCAACCACGATGCGAAGCGAGCCGCTCTTGACCTTGATCTTGATCTTGATCGTGCTTTTGATCTTAGGCGCCCCGTCAAACACGCTGGCCGAACGCAGGCTTGAATCCGTGGGTAACCCGGCAGGACGCCGGGTTAGCCGCCCCGCGCCATGGATGGCGCGTGGCGGCGGCCCACGGATTCAAGCCGGAGTGAGGGCACACCGAGCCTAAGCGAGGTGCCGAGTGTTGGGGCGAAGCGTTTTTGGTTACTTTTGGCGCTCTTCCAAAAGTGACCCGCCGTAAGGGCGGAACCCACAGCGGCCGTTACCGCAGCAACGGATATGTACCCGGTCTGACCCAACATCCAGGTCGGCGGTCAGGGCGCCAGCGGGAGCAAGCTCCCTCGCCACAGGTCCAGCACCGTACCCAGAGTTATCAGGCCAACGGGCAAACCCTCATTGCGCATTGATGTAATGAAACTGCGCCTGCGTTTTCTCGACCGCCGCACGCACCGTGTCCTTCTGCGCCTCAGTACCCGAGTAGTAAATCTGCATCCCCTTCAAATCCTGCCCTTCGACTGCTTTGCCGATCACCGCAACATCAACCGGGGTGCCGGCACCGATAATCAAAAAGAACACATCGCCCAAGCGTTTGGCATCGAGCAGCTCTCCCCTGAGGCGAGCGGCGTTTTGCTCACCCGCCATGGAAATCGCCAGGGTATCGCCGAACATCCCGCTTTTGGGGATGCTCATCGTGTGCAAACGGAGCTTGTCCGACCCGGCCGGCATCGACGCGACATACGCGGTGGCGGCCTCGTCAAGAATCTGCTTTTCAGATTTACCCTGGGTGGCACAACCGGCGAGCGTGGCGACGAGGGCGAACGCGAGAAATAATTTCACTGTGTATTCCTTGTGATAAAGCGATCCATTGGCTGCGCATCATAGGAGCCCCACCGCCAAAGAGCCACCGTTGGCGTCACGGCCTCCCGTTCAACCTCGCGATCGACTACCATACCGCGCCGGTTCCCAAACGGGACTAATAGGGAATCCGAAGCGCGGTACCCCCGCGTCAATCGGAACTGCCCCCGCAACTGTAGGTGCTGAGCCTGCTCCTCGATGCCACTGGACCTTGTCCGGGAAGGCCGGAGCCTGGCGACGACGCATCAGTCAGGAGACCTGCCGGCTCAAGCTCAATCACTAACCGGCGGGGTGTCCGGGAAGGACATTCTTGCCTGTCTCTACCACAGCGCTCGAGGGTGTATTTCCGAACCGTACCTCCCCAGTTGCACGTACGGTTCACTCGGAGATCGTCCCATGCTGCCACGCGTTACCGCCCTGCTCACCGGCATTGGCTTCTGTGCCCTGGCCCACGCCGCGCCCACCCACTACCCACTCACCGTGGAAAACTGCGGCAGTAGCCTCACCTTCCAGCAGGCGCCGGCGCGCAGCGTGACCATCGGCCAAGCCGCTACCGAGATGCTCTACGCCTTGGGCGTGGGCGATAAAGTGGTCGGCACTTCGCTGTGGTTCAACAGCGTGTTACCGCAGTACAAGGCACAGAACGACCGCATCGAGCGCCTGGCCAACAACGAGCCGAGCTTCGAAGCCGTGATCGCCAAACGCCCGCAACTGGTGGCCGCCGAGCTGGAATGGGTGGTCGGGCCGCAGGGCGTGGTCGGCACCCGCGAGCAATTCCATGAACTGAAGATCCCCACCTACCTGCTGCCCTCCGACTGCGAAGGCAAGGACAACCTGGTGGGCGCGGACGGCACGCGGCTGGAGCCGTTCCGTATCGAGACCATTTATAAAAGCATCAGCCAATTGGCGCAGATCTTCGACGTACAGGATCGCGGCCAGCAGTTAAACGACGAACTCAAGGCGCGCTTGGCCAAATCCGTCGCCACCGTGCAGAGCAAAGGCCTCAAGCAGGCCAGCGCGTTGGTGTGGTTCTCCAGCTCGGAGATGGCCAGCGACCCGTACGTGGCCGGCCACAAAGGCATTCCCCAGTTCATGCTGCAAACCCTCGGCCTGTCCAACGTGGTGCAGTCCGATGAAGAGTGGCCCGCCGTCGGCTGGGAAACCATTGCCAAGGCCAACCCGACCTTCCTGGTGATCGCCCGCATGGACCGTCGCCGCTACCCCGCCGACGACCATGAAAAGAAACTCGCCTTCCTGCGCAGCGACCCAGTGACCCGCAACATGGACGCGGTGAAAAACAACCGCATCATCATCCTCGACGCCCTGGCGTTGCAGGCCAGCATCCGCATGTTCGACGGCCTTGAACAACTGGCCACGGCCATCGACGGCTACGACCTGCCAAAATGATGCGCACCCTATTCGCCCTGGCATTGCTGCTGATCGCCGTACTCGCCGGCGTGGCCATCGGCGAAACCGCCATTTCGCCGCAGGTCGTGCTCCAGGTGCTCGCCAACAAACTGTGGGCGGCCGGCTACGTGCTCGACCCCATTGATGAAGGCGTGGTGTGGAACTACCGCCTCACCCGCGCGCTGGTCGCCGCCGCCTGCGGTGCGGGGTTAGCGACGTGCGGGGTGATCCTGCAATCACTGTTGCGCAACCCGCTGGCCGATCCGTACCTGCTGGGCATCAGCGCCGGCGCATCGACCGGCGCGGTATTGGTGGCGTTGATGGGCGTGGGCGGCGGGTTGATTTCGTTGTCCGCCGGCGCGTTTGTCGGTGCGATGGCGGCGTTTGCGCTGGTGATCCTGCTGGCCCGCGCCAGCGGTTCGGCCAGCGGCACCGGCCAGATCATCCTCGCGGGCATTGCCGGTTCGCAGTTGTTCAATGCGCTCACCGCGTTCCTGATCACCAAATCGGCCAGTTCCGAACAGGCGCGCGGCATCCTGTTTTGGCTGCTGGGCAACCTCAGCGGCGTGCGCTGGCCATCGGTGTGGTTGGCGGTGCCGGTGGCGGTCGTGGGTTTGGCCGTTTGCCTGTGGCACCGTCGGGCGCTGGATGCGTTTACCTTTGGCAGCGACTCGGCAGCGTCCCTCGGCATTCCGGTGCGCCGGGTGCAGTTTGTGCTGGTGGGCTGCGCGGCCCTGGTGACGGCAGTGATGGTGTCGATTGTCGGCTCCATCGGCTTCGTCGGGCTGGTGATTCCGCATGCTGTGCGCCTGCTGCTCGGCACCGGGCACTCGCGCCTGCTGCCGGCGAGCGCCTTGGGTGGCGCACTGTTTTTGATTGCGGCGGACGTGCTGTCACGCACGCTGATCAAGGGCCAGGTGATTCCCGTTGGCGTGGTCACGGCGCTGGTGGGCGCGCCGGTGTTTGCACTGATCCTGATCGGCCGGAGGAACGCGCGATGACGGTTCTGAGCTGCACCGGGCTGGGTTTCAAGGTGCGCGAGGCCGAGCTGCTGCGCGACATTCATCTGGACGTACACCTGGGCGAAACCCTCGGCATCGTCGGCCCGAACGGCTCGGGCAAATCGACCTTGCTCAAACTGCTGGCCGGCCTGCGTACACCCGCGTCCGGCGAAGTGTTACTGGGCGGCCGGCGCCTGGGCAGCCTGTCCCGCCGCGACATCGCGCAGCAACTGGCGGTGGTGGAACAACAGGCCGACACAAACGACGCCATCCGCGTGTTCGACGCCGTGGCGCTGGGCCGTACGCCGTGGTTGTCGGCGTTGAGCCCGTGGTCCTTGGATGACGACGCCATCGTGAAACAGGCCTTGCATGACGTCGACGCCACCCACCTGAGCCAGCGCGCCTGGCGCAGCCTCTCGGGCGGTGAACGCCAACGCGTGCACATCGCCCGTGCATTGGCGCAACGGCCGCAGATCCTGTTATTGGATGAGCCGACCAATCACCTGGATATCCAGCATCAACTGGGGATTTTGGAGGGCGTGCAACGGTTGCCTGTCACCACCTTGATTGCCCTGCATGACCTGAACCAGGCGCTGACCTGTGACCGCTTGGCGGTGCTGGACCACGGGCGGTTGGTGGCGCTGGGCAAACCCCTGGACGTGCTGACGCCACAGCGGTTGCAGGAGACGTTTGGGGTGCAAGCGCACTACCTGACAGACCCGTTTGATGGGGCGCAAATCCTGCGGCTACGCCCAATCTAAAGCCGGAGTAAAGCGTTACTGTAGTGAGCGGGCTTGCCCCGCGCTGGGCTGCGCAGCAGCCCCAATAAGGCCGCTGCATTCCTCCAGGTCGAACCGGGGCGTATGGCTTCAGGGGGCTGCTTCGCAGCCCAGCGCGGGGCAAGCCCGCTCACTACAATAAGCCCCCCAGAGCAATAAGCCCCCCGGAGCATTGATCTATAAAGCCCTGTGCATATGCGTCGTCCGCCACACCGGGTCTGCTTCCACATCCACGACCTCAAACCCCTGCCGAACCCAAAATTCAATTGCCCCCGGCAAAAACGGATGGGTATGCAAGTACATCACCTCCACCCGATCGGCTTTCGCCATCGCTTCCAACGCACGGTACAACTGCCCCGCCAAGCCAAAACGGCGAAACGCTGGTGCTACAAACAAGCGCACCACTTCCACCGTCTTGCGGCCTTGGTAATTCAACTGCGCAAAACGCCCGTCATAGGGCAGATAACCCATGGCGGCGACGATTTGGCCCTCATCGCGCGCGATAAGAAAACGCCCATCGCCCTGCAGATAAACCGCCTCGAACCGCGCCAGGTCCGCCGGCATCCCTGTGGCGCTGAGCGTGGGAAACAGCTCGGCACGAGCGTGCAGCACGAACCTCAGCACCTCGGGGATATCCGCCGCCGTGACCGTCTGAATAATGGGACTTGTGCTCATGCAACCTCTATCTGCGTAATCCCTACCACCTGCGCCTGCTCCAGAATTTGCTCCGGCAGCGCATCCGCAGGCGGCAGGATCAAGCCATTTTCCGCATCGCCAAAATGCAACTGCAGCAGGTGCAACGCCGCCTCGTGTACCCGCAACTCAGGCTGGTTGAGTTCGAATGCATGGGTGCGGGGTTCGCCGTTGAACCGATAGTTGATGGTGTATTCGCGCATGGGGGTCCTTGTTATGTGAGAGAGGCAACTGATCAGCCGGATCAGATCACCAAGTTTCAAGCTCCCAACCCGCTCTTGGCAAAGATAGCCAGGTTACTCGTTCAGACAATTCCCGGAGGCAAAAAAAGTAAAACCCAATATCCTGGACCACCATTAAGCTGCTGGAAGTCACGCAAACGTATCAGTCAAATGAGTGAGTCGAGAGTGATAAATATGAATGAACTACCGGGCCCCGGCACCCGACAGAATGATAAAAACCGCAAGACCATCCAGACCACCGTAGCGGCAAGAAACCTGGCCGGCGCGGCAAACAACACCAAGTGGAACGAACTGATTACACACATGCGCCAGCGCTCGGAGTGGGTACCTTCGTATCGCTCAAAATGCATCACAGGCCATATCTCGGGATGGGATGTGGAATGGTTTTACCACCTGCCGTTCCCTTTTGCGTATGTCGAATGGCTCGACATCGGCGTGTGGCAAGAGGCGCCTTCGTTGGGCGTATTATTGCCACGAACGTATATTGACCATACCGACGAAATCTCTCAGATTGTCTCGCAGATAGGCTTCGAATTTGAAGTGAAGGCCGATGTGCTGAGAATATGGGGCTACCTTCCAAAATCCTACGATGACTTTCCGCCGGTATAACGCACAGCGGCGGATTCTGCGGCGACGCCGCTTCAGCCACCCTCACTGTAGTGAGCGGGCTTGCCCCGCGCTGGGTGGCGAAGCCGCCCCACCCCCCGGCGCCTCGGTGTGTCTGGGGTACCGTTGCGACCCTGGCGCGGGGCAAGCCCGCTCACCACAAGTTAGAGTCGGCATGGCCGCTTGAATGATCATCCCGCCGTCATCCCCAGTCGGGCACTGATCCACTGGCGGCTATAAGCAAGCACGCTCCCCCCCATCGCCACCGGAAAATGAATAAACCCATGCGCCGCCTCCGGCAACAGGTGCGCCTCAGCGCCCGGCCACCGCTCAGCGATCAACAGCGTGTCATCCTTCAACGGGTCCAACTCCCCCACAAACATCAACGCCGGAGGCAGGCCTTCGAAATCGCCATACAACGGTGACAACGGCGGCTGGCGACGTTCCTCGTCGCTCAACCCCGGCGTCAGCCTGCGCAGTGCCTCGACCATGCCCGGCCCGTCCAGCAACAACGTGTGCTTCCCCGCCGTGCGCACGCTCGGGGTACCGGTCAGGTCGTAGACGCCGTAATACAGCACCGCTGCGCTCACACGCGTGAGCACGTCCGGCCATTGCTTCAACGCCAGCAACGTCGCCGCCGCCAAATGCCCACCGGCCGATTCGCCGACCACGATCACCGGCAGGTCGGCAAATTCATCGGTGGTCAGCAACCAGCGGGCGGCCGCCAGGCAGTCGTCCATCAGGCCCTCGACCGGCGTGTCGACTGCCAGCCGATAGTCCACCGACACCACCGTCACGTCGCAGGCGTTGACCATGCCGAGGTTGAGGTCGTCGTTCATCTGCGCATTGCCGATCACCCAGCCGCCGCCGTGGATGTCCAGCACCACGCCCTTGGGCTTGCCGCTCGGCCGCAGGATGCGCACCGGGACTGAACCCACGAGTCGGGTCTCAGCCACCGGCGCCCGCTTGATCTTTTGACTGGCGCGCAACAACGCCTGGATCAGGCGCGGCGTAACGCGATTGCGGATTTTAAAACGTGGCATCCACGCGAGTTTCTGGTTGAAACGGCGCATCTCGGCCCGTTCAGGCTCGCTGGCGGGCCAGGGTGTGTAGGCCATCAACGGTTATTCCGCAGGATCGAGAAATTCAGCGCTGCCGCCACGCACAGCCACGCCAGGTAAGGGAACAGGATCAAGCCGGTGATCAGGTCCAGGCGCACCGCCAGCACCACCATCGCCGCCACGGTCACCCACAGCACCGCGATAATCACCATCCCCGCCAGTAAGCGATGGGCGCCGAAGAACACCGGCGTCCACAGCGTATTCAACGCAATCTGCGCCGCCCACAGGGCCAACACCATTTGGCTACCTGGGATAAGGCTCAGGCGATAACCGGCCCAGGCCAGCAATAGGTAGATGATCGTCCACGCCACCGGGAACAGCCAATTGGGCGGGGTGAAGCTGGGTTTGACCAGGGATTCGTACCAGGCGCCGGGTTTGAAGATGATGCCGGTACTGGCAGCGGCGGCGCAGGCGAGCAGGAAGATGAAGAAGGTCATGGTCGGTCCTTGGCTGGGCATTTCAAGCTTGGACGCGTAGGACACGGGTAAAAGTTCACTGCAATTCAGGGCATCACGATGTTCAGCCAAGGCCATCGCGCCTGATAACTGCGGGCCTTCTGCACGAACAACTCCCGCTCCGGATGCAGCGGGTTGATGCGCAGCACACCCTGCTCCACATCCTCCAAACCATACGGCGCATACACCTCACCCGTCGCAATCTCCAAGCCGATGCACGTACCCGCCACCAGGTAACGATCAATCCCCTGCTTGGCCGTGTGCAACTGCGGATACGGCCGACCAAACCGCTGGCCATACCACAGATGAACCCGCGCCTGGTTTTTCACTTCAACATTCACGCCCAGGTCCTTGAACAGCACCTCGGCCGCACGGATCACCGCATCCTCAGCCTCGTAGGACAGGTCCGTATCGAAGTAGAAAACGTCGTAGTCTTTGACGCCCTGGTCAGCAGGCAGGTTCGACTGATGATTCCACACCGCCTGGAACAGGCAGCCCGCCGTGAGAAAGCACTGGTCCACGCCAAGGTCGGGCAGGCGCGCGGTAATCTCGGCATTGATGGGGT
The DNA here is from genome assembly GCF_002859085.1 of Pseudomonas sp. QC2. Lineage (NCBI taxonomy): Bacteria > Pseudomonadati > Pseudomonadota > Gammaproteobacteria > Pseudomonadales > Pseudomonadaceae > Pseudomonas > Pseudomonas sp. QC2. The sequence continues at coordinate 45,067 of NZ_PKKS01000027.1, read as the reverse complement.
TGGCCATGGCCAGGTTGAGCAAAGCGTCGACGGTCAATGTCATGCGCATTCCTTCTTGAACTTACCCGCCGCGCCCCTTGTGGCGAGGGAGCTTGCTCCCGTTGGGGCGCGAAGCGGCCCTCATCGGCGTCCGTGTTTTGCCTGATAACCCGCGTCAGCCGGTTTTGAGACTGCTGCGCAGCCCACCGGGAACAAGCGCCCTCACCACCAGGAGGACCGACCGATGATCAAGCCTTCAACTCACCCGCACGGTGAGTCGCCGCGTCATCGTAAACCACATACAACGACTCGGCGACCTGGCTTTTGATGGCCTTGGTCGACTCAAGACCCAGCACAAAACCCTCGGCTTTACCGCCGGCACGGTTGAGTTCTTCAGGCGTGGCGGCGCCGGTGATGGCGTCGAAAAGCTTGGTGGCGTGGGGGCCTACGCCTTTGGGCAGGCTGATCTGGTCGATGGACATGGGCGATACCTTAAAAGAGAGAGATCGGTAGCGCGTGGAACCACTGCCGGGGGTGGCATGGTAGACCGGCTGGAACAGAAAGGGGCGGCTTTTGATTAACCTGCGCTCAGGGCGCCGACTTGAACCGGCCTTGAAAAGCGATGCGCAGGCATGCCCAAGCGATATAGCCCACGATCACCACCTCGACCACGCCGATAAGCAGGTTGAATGAAAAGGTGACGGGTTGCTCCGCCCAATCGAAGGTCGTTGCACGGGATCGAAAACCACTGACCCGCAGCCGACCCGTGAACAGCGCGGGCACCAGTGCGAAGAGCTGCGACAACTCCAACACCGCCAAAAACGCACCCAGCAGGCCCAGCAGACCGCGTGCGGGCATGCCGACAGCCTCGGTCGACTCCGCTGAAAGCGCAGGCTCTTTTCCTTTTTGCGCGCGGGCGGCCTTGGCCGGCGATGGCGCAGGCCGATAGGGCAGCTTGCGCGGTGCCGACGCATCGATCACGTCGGTTGGCACCGCCATGTTCAGGTAGCCGGCCAATTCCGCCAGCCACCGCTCGGTGCGCGGGCTGCCCGGTACCACCGGAACATTGTCGGGGGTCAAGCGGTGCTCGGTGCCATCGCGCATCACCAACCACAGCTGGGTGTAGATCGGCTTCGCCTGTGGGCGGCGGCGCAGTTCGAGGGCGTGTGGGTGATCGAGTCGAAACGCCTGACGCACCCGCTCGCGGCGCCCAAAGGCATTGCGGGTCAGGCGTTGCCCCTCCCCGTCGTGTCGCGACAAACGCAAGGTCTCGCGAATGCCGGTGTACACCATCAGGAACAGCCCCATGGCCGGCATCAGCAGCAACGCGAGCACGATCAGCAGCGAGGACAGCGGGTGCAGGCCCACCAGCGGCAAATAGCCCTCGATGATCCCGCACACCACGAACACCACCGGCACGCTCAAGGCCAGCCCGCCTACCCACCACACGACAGCACTCTGCACAGGGTTGTGCGAGTGGATGAGCAAATCATCCTGCTCCGTTCGCTCGAACCGATGGCCAATCCACATGCCGCTCTCCTGATGTGCGTGCGTGGCCCCGGATGATACGTGAGCGCGCCCATTTGTTTCATGACCCTCCCCACAAAACCGTGATATCGATAAGCTTGATCCCCCACCCGCCGCGCAGGCCCCGCACCATGACCCTATCTCCCGACTTCACCCCCTGGGCCTCCCTGCTCGGCGGCGCACTGATCGGCCTCAGCGCCGGCCTGTTCATCCTGCTCAACGGCCGCATCGCCGGCATCAGCGGCCTGCTCGGCAGCCTGCTGGCCAAACATGGCGAAGGGCGCGCTGAAAAAGGCCTGTTCCTGCTCGGCCTGCTCGCCTCGCCCTGGCTCTGGTCACTGTTCGGCACCCTGCCCAGCGTGTCGGTCCCGGCCGGTGGCGCTGCGTTGGTACTGGCGGGGCTGCTGGTCGGCATCGGCACACGCTACGGCGCCGGGTGTACCAGCGGGCATGGGATCTGCGGGCTGTCGCGCTTGTCGTTGCGCTCGCTGGTGGCAGTGGGTTGCTTCATGGGCAGCGGGTTTGTCGCTGTCTACGTGACTCGCCACCTGATAGGAGCCTGAGCATGCGCAAACTGACCGCATTAATCGCCGGCCTGATCTTTGGCCTGGGGCTGTACCTCAGCGGCATGACCAACCCGGCAAAGGTGCTGGGGTTTCTCGACCTGGCCGGTGAATGGGACCCTTCCCTGGCGCTCGTCATGCTCGGTGCGCTCGTGGTCAGCAGCGTGTTCTTCTACTTCGCCAGGCTCCGACGCACCTCGTTACTGGGCGCGCCGATGCAGATGCCGACCCACCGCACAATCGACCGGCGGCTGGTGCTCGGCAGCGTGGTGTTCGGGGTTGGCTGGGGGATCGCCGGGTTGTGTCCGGGGCCTGCGGTGGCATTGTTGCTGACGGGGCAATGGCAGGTGGGGGTGTTCGTGCTGGCGATGGGGGTGGGAATGTGGGTATTTGAAGGACTGGAGTCGCGCAGGTCGGCCAAGGCTTGATACACGGGCAAGACGTTCTGCTTTATCTCACACCGTCCCCGGCCTACATTGAACGCCTCATGGATCAATACGGAGGTCAACATTCATGGCACGCATAGTCAGGATTCACGCCTACGGCGACGCCAGCGTCTTGAAACTGGAAGACGTGGACGTCCCCGCCCCCGCCGCCGATGAAGTGCAAATCGACGTCAAAGCCTTCGGCCTCAACCGCGCCGAAGTGATGTTCCGCAACCACGCCTACCTGCAGGAAGCCGAATTCCCCAGCCGCCTGGGCTACGAAGCCGCCGGCGTGGTGGTCGCGGTCGGCGCCGATGTCACCGACATTCAAGTGGGCGACGCCGTCAGCGTCATCCCACCGCTGGACATCGCCCGCTGGGGCACCTACGGCGAAGTGGCCAACGTGCCCGCCCACCTCACCGTCAAACACCCGCAAACCCTCAGCTTCGTGCAAGCCGCCGCGTCCTGGATGCAATACGTCACCGCCTGGGGCGCGCTGGTGGAACAGGCCAAACTCACCCAGGGCGACGTAGTGTTGGTGACCGCCGCCTCCAGCAGCGTCGGCCTGGCCGCCTTCCAGATCGCCCGCAGCGTCGGCGCCACCGCCATCGCAGTGACCCGCACCCGCGCAAAAAAACAAGCGCTGCTGGATGCCGGCGCGACCCATGTCATCGTCAGCGATGAAGAGGACCTGGTCGAACGCGTGATGCAATTGACCGACGGCCAAGGCGCCCGCGTGGTGTTCGACCCCATCGGCGGGCCGGGCTTTGAAGCGCTCACCCAGAGCATGGCCAGGGGCGGGATATTGCTGGAGTACGGCGCGCTGAGCTCGGAGCCGACACCGTTTCCATTGTTTACCGTGCTGGGCAAATGTTTGACGCTCAAGGGGTATCTCTACGCCGAGATCGTGGCTGACCCGGTGGTGTTGGCACGGGCCAAGGCGTTTATTTTAGAGGGGCTGGCGTCGGGGGCGTTGTCGCCGGTGATTGCGAAGACGTTTGGGTTGGATGAAGTGCAGGAGGCGCATCGGTTTTTGGAGGCGAACCAGCAGGTTGGGAAGGTGGTGGTGACAGTGTGAGGGCGGTGTCCTAGGACAATTCCCAAAACTGGGGAGTGGGTTGCCCGATTGCCTACGCGTGCGTCAGAATCCGCCGGCTTGTGCGCTGGGGTGGTCGAATCTAAGGTGGCGCGGTCGCTGAATTTCTCGGTGATCGGGTTTAGTAGCCCGGATCGGTTATCTAAATGTGCATGAGCTTCATCAGTCAGACATCGCGTCTGTGCTTGATGGCGGCTGTGCGCAGGGCGTCCTCGGACGCGCCGGCTTTAGATATCCACCGGTCTACTAACCTGCGTACAGCTGCCACCCACTCGTTTAGTAGCGGGGAGGTGGTGGCATAAGCCAGGATATCTTTTATGTCTAAGGTCATACCGGATTCAACCGCGCTTTTCTGCGTTGCTCCAGACGCCAGCAATGAAACCCTCGTTACCAATAGCTACGAGACCTTCGCCTCGGTCAGCACCCTTCTGCTCGACCTCTCCGAGGGCCTGAGTGGCAGACAGCGTGACATCGCGCTGGCAATTCACCAACTGAGTGAATTGGGCGTGTTACTCACAGCCAAGCTCCTTGATCGTGAGGCCCCCTCCGCTGGCTGATCATAGCTATCCAGAAGGCGAGGCGGATCAGTCGCTGAGTCGTAGTACGAAAAAAGGAGGACGGATTGATCCATGAAGAATCGTTTCGTCCCCTTTTCAATGGTCTCAAAACGGCCTTTCATGAATGGCTACTCTCGGCCATAAGCGGACGTTTGGAAACGCACGCTACCGGCCTATTAGCGGGCGTTGTCACTGCACCAAGCGTATAAAAAATCTGGACGACTCAGAGTGCTATTTTTCGAATCACCTGGGCTTGTCGCATATAGTCTTCGTCTCTGCGTTTCAGGCATAACTTTAGGACTCGGAAACGTCCAAGACCAACACATCAATTAGCCCAACTAGCTCAGGCGGGAGCGTCTCTTCGATGCTGGCCTTCAGTTCCGAAGCGGAGTTTAAGGTTGTATTTTTTGTTTGCGACCAGTTCATCGCCGCCGAACCAGATCACAAGATAAATTCCCTGCTGCTCTGCGTCGGGATGGATGGAATATCGGTCATACAATTGCGCAGATGCGGCTGTGTATAGTCCTTTATGTCACTGACCTTTTCGCAACTATCACCGTAGACCGAGGGCGGCCTTTTTTCATTTTTTTTGTAATCAGATCAGCCTGTTAGCTGTTAAGTAAGTGCCATTCAAATCCGTCCCCCTTTCCCCTTTTCCTTCTTATGTCATTTACCATTAAGCGCTGCCAGCAGTTTCCTCTCTAGAGCCTGAGCATATTCGACAGCGCGAGGCTCCACAGCAATAAGCTCTTTATCTCGCCTCAGAATATTCAACATTCTTTGCGTCAGCAGTAAATTTTTCGCCCAGACTGCCTCCGATAATTTTGAGGTTCCTTTTAGCAACTCGGCGTCATCCAGAAATCCTACCAGCACTTCCTTATCCAACTCGCGAACCACGATAGGCAATAATTCCGACGTATACATATCTTGCCTGACCGATCTGCAAAGGTCGCCGATATCGAGCTCAGTTATCGGAGTGTCCAGAATCGACCTGTGCCACGACTCAAGCGCAGACTCATCAGGATCAGGCTCAACTTCCCACTTAAACCCATTACTCTCATCTATTTGACGAAATGTCTTTTTCATATACCCGCACCATTTAGAGGTCAGAGATACGTTTTAAAGTATCTAAAGCTGCCTGTCGGGCCGCTTGCGCCTCTGGGCTAATTACATTCTTAAGCGTTTCGGCATGGCTGGTAAGCCCTCTTAGCCATCCAAGCAGTTTCTCAGAGTGGCAGTATGCCTTCTCAATGCTGGGTAGTGATGTGCTTTCGAGCAGCCAGTGTCTGATCGCCGAGCTAATTGGCCTTCTCAACCGAGATTCCATCCTCACCTTTGAGCTCATTGGACCGTTTGGTGCCGTGGGCCGAGTGGCTGCTTCTGGCCGATTTCTGCCTGTCGGAACGGGCATTAATCGGCCAAACCTGGCGGTGGTAGGTGACCGAAATTGGCAGATCCAGGTAGGCGCCTTGTACTGAGAACTTAATGCACGGATAGAACGGACTATTTCGACAGAAATTGTGAGGTGTCGTCTGCTACGTATTAGAGAATCTACCCGGAATACACGAGAGAACCGGCAGCAGCTTCTGCTTTGAAGTACTCTGTGAGTGCATCCTCATCAGCAAAACCGTATTCCGACAACTTGTCGCCTGCGAAACTAGCAAGTCGCCAAGCGTCGAAGCCACCGATCTCACCATAAGCCCCAAAGTCAAAGTCTACTGTACCGGTGGGGAGGCTAACCGCGCAGCCATAGCCGTGCTTGAAGGAACGAACTCCGCCTTCTAGCTCTCCGTGCTGAGGAATGTCAGCTCCCACCCAATCCGTATGAGTACATTCCCGTGGCGTTGATGGCTGCAGCGGTCAGCACTGGCACTGGGATTCGTGACCAGGAAACTACCCTGGGTACCGAAGCCAGTTACTCGATGGCGACAGCGGCAAAGTAGTCGCCCAGGTCGTGCGCAAAGGCACCGGCAAGCCGTTGTCGAACGACTCCCAGGTAATGAAGGCCGATGACGTGAAGAGCGTCATCGACGGCTAGGCTTCGGACCTGCATCAGTCGTACCTGAAGCTTAAAAAGGGCTAAGCCTCAAAACGTACTACGGGCCGGCTTGTTGTAGAAGCTGAGCAAGACGTCGTAGCGGTGGGTGATGAGGGCATAGTCGTCACTCAGCTGCTGCGGCGTCGCATGTTCCTGCCAGTGCTGCTGAAGGGTTTGCAACGCTTGCAGGTACGCGTCCGACGACGGCGTGATGGTGTACCAGAGGTAGTTGGCAAATTCGTCCCGCGGTGTGCCGGGGTGCAGGCGCACATACGCCTTGCCGTGGGCGCTCGCCTGTTGCACCGCGTCGATCAATGGCGCGAGGGTTTGCGGAGTCAGTGTGGCGAGGTAAACCCCTTGCTCCAGTTCGTCCACCGCTGTTCGTGCGGCAATCATGTAGTTGAGCAGGTGCCAGTGGGTGTCCTGGCCAAAGCGCGCCTGCAGCAGCGCCAACTGCCCGGGGCGCAGGCGCACGTCCTCGCGTTCCAGGCGCTTGCGCAGCTCGGTGGAGGCGGCCATATAGGCATCGCCCTTGATGGCCATGGCCTGGGCGACTTGCCCTTGGGGCGGTTGAAAGCGCGCCATGCCAAGCCGCTGGTAGAAGTCGAACGAGTTGGTCAGCGGCGTGACGTCCTGCAAGGCCAGCACGTAGCGTCCGGCAGCATTGATCAATGGGCTATTGGGCTCCAGGCGCTCCAGTTTGCCGGTGATGCGCTGGGCACAGATATCGTTTTGCAGGTCGCGGCCCAGGGCTTCGTCGTGGTCGCCGAACTCCTTGAGGATCCGGTCCATCTGCACGAGGGACTCATAGGTCTGCTCGTCGAAAATCGAAGGCCTGTACCATTCCTGATGGGTGTAGCCGTAATAGAACAGGCGCCAGTCCCGGTCGACGCGGTTCATGCAGTCGATGATCGGCGCCAGGGCGCTGGCCTTGGCGGTTTCGGGGCCATGGCGCTTGTCCAGCCAGAGTTGCACTTGCGCCACCTGCTTGCTGGCCCCTGCCAGGCCGAGCAAGCCCAGGCCCAGTGTCAGGGCGATGGGCACCAACCATTTCGGATTCATCGTTTGGCCTCCTGGCCGTACCATTGCGCCTCGGTGGCGGGGGCGTGGCACTCCCGGGCGGTGGCCGGCAGTCGGCTGCACAGGCGTTCGGTCCATTGCTGCAAGCCCTGGTTGGGATTGACCTGGTGTTGGCTGTCGAATGCCTTCAATCCGCTGTACAGCACAACGCAGATGGCGATTCCCAGGGCGATCGCGCGGGTTGACCATTGGGCGTTGTCGGCCTTCCACGGGGTGTGGGTTTTCAGGGTGTGCCGCTTGAACAGGCCAATGGCAGCCAGCACGAGCAGCAGCGTCACGCTGGCCGCCGGGCCGATTTTATAACCGGCCGCTGCCATCATCACCGCGCCTGGCAGCAGGTCGCGCAACGGTAACAGGGGCAGACGTGTCGGGCTCAACCACCGGGGAAGCATGGCGCCCAGGCGATCATCCAGCACGCGATACTGGTGGGCCAGCGGGCGCCATACATGCCACCCTACAAAGCCGCCCATCACGATGGGGATCGACCACAACAGGCCGACGCCAACGGTTCTCACCAGGTTGCCGGCCAGGGAATCGGCGTGTATCAGGGCGCCCACCATGCAGCCCACGACGGTTGCCAGCACCAGCGGCCAACTGTCGAACGTACGTTCCCAGCCTTGCCAGAAGTAGGGCGTGCCGCCTGGCATCGAGGCTGCTACCGTGGGGTGGTCGGCATAGATGTCGGCGCTGAGTCGTTGGCAGGCGGCCCAGTCGTCTGCGTCCAGGCGTTGGGCGAAGGCGCGGCGTTGCCCCAGAGTCATGGGTGCCAGCAGCAGGCGGGCGGCGCGTTGCTGCGGGGTGCCGGGAGGCTCCGCCGCCAGCTCGCGTTGCCGGGCGATAAACTGCGGGCTTTGCTGGCGCCGCAGCAACTGCGGCCAATCGTCGGGCGGGCAGGTATGGTCGCTGCCACCGTGCCAGCCCTGGCCGGCGCACACGGCTTCAAACACGTTCGGAGACCAGTAGCGGGTGTCCAGCAGCAGCTTGGCCAGCCACGTGTTTAACCACTGTGCGTGGGGTGTCTTGTCAATCCAGGGCTCACGCAAGCGCGCCTCATAGGCGGCCAGGAAGCCGGCCTCATCCTGCTGTTCCAGGGGCAGGCGCAGGGATTTTTGCAGGGCCGCCTTGCTGTGCATCTCCAGGGCTTCAATCAGCACGTCGGGCAGTTCCAGGCGTTGCCAGGCGGTCAGCCAATGGAAGGTTTCAAAGGCCCATTGGCGGTCCTCGAGGCTGACGTCGTGGGTGTCGACAATGCGTTGCAGCAGCGTGACTTCAAACATCAGCCCGGTGCCGGTTGCCAGGGCTTGCTGATACTGCTGTTGCAGGGTCTCGACCGTGACGGCAGTGGGCACCGGCTCCACGACCGTAGGCTGATCATCTTCCCGCTGCCATTCCATCCAGTTCAACGCCTCTTCATAGGCTTCCCGCAGGCGTTGAAAGCCCTCGGGGTCGTCATCCGGGCGGGTTTTCTTCAGCAGGGCGGCGTATTGACGTTTGATCGTGCGGGTGTCGGCATCGGAAGGCAGGCCGAGGATGTTCCAGCAACTCATGTGCGGCGCAACTCCATGAACAACGGCACCGCCCTCCTGGCGGGCGATGCAATGGGGCGCACCTTACCTGTTTGGCGCGAATCTGTCCTCGTTTCAGTGCTGGCTATTGGCCAACAAACCAGCGGTAGTACGGGTTGGCGCTGTCTTGTTTCAACATCGCCTGGATATCCCGGCCCCAGGCGGCGCGGTCGCCGTCGTAGGCATGCAGGCTGGCACGATAGAACTGCATCAGGAGGAGAATTGGGGTCAGACCACGTTTTCAATAATGGTGGTCTGACCCCTATTTCATGCTCGTGAATAGGCATGATCCGTCTGCCTATCTCAGAGAAGTGCTGATACGGCTGCCGACGCAACGGGCTAGCGAGATCGAACAGTTGTTGCCGCATCAGTGGGTCCCCGTCTAACTTAGAGTTCTTGCTATCAAGGATTGGCTAATGAAATGCATAGAAGATTTGGTTGAAATTAATGATCCAGCCATGATCTACGTACGGGAGATGCTGGAGCAGGCCGACCGCCCCTACGACTTGCTTCCCCCCTCCCCTCAAAACACCAGCGTCCTCCTACAGCTACAGGTAACGACCAAGTCGACTTTGGGCGCTATAGCATTTGAGACTGGCGGGATACTGATTGATCATGGCTGGCTTCGTATTCTTGGTTCAGGTCATCAAAAACTCACAAGAACCCTGCCGGGATGGAGCGAGGGACGTGCGCAAGGGCATCTGCTGGTGGCAGATGACGCCGCAGGTGGATGCTTTTCCATCAACGGCGGCGGCTTGGGTGATGATGTGGGAGCGGTGTATTACTGGGCGCCCGACAACCTGCTTTGGGAGCCATTGGGCATCGGTTATACCGCCTTCTTGGAATGGGCTGTGAGCAATCGTACGGCGGCCTTCTATGAGGGCCTGCGTTGGGAATCCTGGCACGACGACATCCAGCGTGTGAGCGGTGATCAATGCGTGTCTTTCTATCCATTCCTATGGACACAAGAGGGCTCAGTGGCGATAAGCGCGCGCAGGGTTGTAAGTATGGCTGAACAGTATGATTTGAACTGCACATTAGCCAGCAAGTTGTAGGCCCGGGCGATCATTCTTAATTAAAGTAATGTAGAACGGCAGCGAGTCAACTTGCGCTGGTAACGCACAGACATTTCAAAGTTGATATGTGTAATTACCGGACGCTTACGCTTAGAAGGGTTTCGTACCCCATCAGGGAGGATTGACCGCAAATAGAGATTCATCAGGTCACGCACCTGCCGCCACAAATTTCCGCCCTTGAGAAAGAAGCAGTGGCAGAAGGCTTTAGGTTCATCACCCGGCTGACTTCGGAAGGGAGAATTGGGGTCAGAGAATTGGACAAACGGGAGATTGAGGCGACGAATTTGGTTTCCCACGTTTACACTGGCGCCTTCTGCGCCGCTCACTCAGGGAAGCACTCGATGTCCACCGATCCGCTATGCCTGGTTTTTGTCCCCGCCCTTGTAGCTGTGCTCACCGCCGCCGAGGCGAAAAAGGGCGTGCCGTTGACCGAAGCTGAAGCGTGTGAAATCCGCGATGCAGCCACCTGTATTGCGCTGCCGTTCAGCACCGCGCTGGCGATGGAAACCGAACGGGGTTATCCGGATATCGTCGCCGAGGACTGCTGGAATGAGTGGCAACGGGTGCGTGTTTCGGTTGCCTAACCACGCTTATCGACCCCCTTACGAATGGAATCGACACCATGAACAACTCCCCGCGCCCGCTCAAACCCCTCATCTGCCTTACCCTCCTCGCCGCCCTCACCGGCTGCGGCGCGTTGACGGATGTGCGCTCCTTCTCCACGCCCTACACCACGCCCACCAGCGCTGAAACCGTGCGCCTGCGTGTGATGAGCGATGGCATGGTGCGCGCCGTGCCCAATTCCAACTGCATCAACTTCCGCCTGCCCGGCGCGGGGGTGATGGTGGTCAATCGAGATGGCTACGCAGACCGCAATGGCGAAAGCTTGGGCATGGCGCCCGTCGAGGGGGGTTCGGATGCCACGGTGATGAGTGAGCTGCGGGTGCCGGCCGGGCAGCCCATCGCGTTTCATTACATCGGCAATCGTTGCTACAACATGTTCACTTTCGTGCCGGAGGCGGGGATGGATTACGAACTGGATGCAGCGGGTCGCTATAAGTGCGGGGTGACGCTTAAGCGCATGTTGGTCGGCAAGACTGAGGGCACCCGGGTGCCATTGGGTGAGAGCAAGTTGTGCAACTGGGGCGATAACTTCTGAGCCACGTCTCGCCCTCAGCTATGCAACGGCAACGCCACCCCAAACAACACGAAGAACCCACCGCAGACTTTATTGAACCGCCGCCCCGTGCGAGCCAACCATGGCCGTACCCAGTGAGCGGCGCTGGCCACCAGGTATTCGACCACAAACTCCACCACGGCGTAGGTCAGCGCGATGATGGCGGTCTGCGTGATGATGTTTCTGTGGGGGTCCAGGAAGGGTGGGATAAACGCGGTGAACAGCAGCAGCGCCTTGGGGTTTGAGAGGGCCGAGACCAACCCCTGGCGGAACAGCGACCAGCGTCGCAGGCCGGTGGTAGCCGCCGTTTCCAGGGTGACGGGGCCGGCGCGCCACAGTCCGTAGCCCAGCCAGATCAGGTAGAGCCCGCCGGCGATCTTCAAGGCCGTGAACGCGCTGGCCGAGGCTTGGATCAGTGCCCCCAGGCCCAGCGCGCACAGCGCAAGCACCAGGGCAAAGCCGAGCACGCCGCCGCTGATGGTGAACAGGGTTCTGCGACTGCCGTGCAGCGCGCCGTGGGTCAGCACCAGTAACGCATTCGGCCCTGGCACCACGGATATCCCGCAGCAGGTGAACAGGTAGAGCAACCAGGTCTCGAAGGGCATGATCAGGTCCTTAATGGGTAGGTTCTGGCCGCTATCTTGCGAATGAACAACTACCGTGAAAAGCGCATAATTCATGGCGCAGCCATTCGATTAACGAATAAAGGTAACCACCATGTCCTCCAGCGATTTGCAGATCGATTGGCTCAAGTGCTTTGTGGCCGTGGTGGATGCTGGCTCGCTTTCGGGTGCGGCCCATGAGGTCAATCGGTCGCAGTCCGCCGTCAGCATGCAGATGAAAAAACTTGAGGCTGCGCTGGGCCGGCCCTTACTGAACCGTGGCCCCCGGCACCTTCAACTGACCGACGACGGCCAGACGTTGCTGGGCTATGCCCGCCGCATGCTTGCCCTGCACGCCGAAACCCAGGCGGCGTTTCACGGTGAAGCGTTGACCGGGCGCATCCGCCTTGGCGTTGCCGAGGACTACGCGGCCAAGTACCTCACGCCAGTGCTGAAACGGTTTGCGCCACGGTATGCGGGGGTGGACATCGAGCTGACCTGTGAACAGTCGACCGCCCTGATCCCGCGTTTGCGCAGTGGCGACCTCGATCTTGCGCTGGTGTCCAGGGACTCGGCGCACACGGGGACTTTTCTGTTCAAGGAGCCGATGGTCTGGGTAGGTTCCCCACAGTTCGAACTGTGGCGCCGAGACCCGGTGCCTATCGCCGTCTACGAAAGCGAAAGCCTGGCGCGCCGGTACGCGGTGAATTCACTGGCGCAACAGGGCCGTCAATTCAAGGTGGTGTACAACAGCTCCAGCCTGGCCGGCCAGGTCGCCGCCGTGGAAGGTGGGCTGGCGATTGCTGCGATTACCCAATGCACCGTGCAGCCATCCTTGCAGGTCTTGAGCGGCGAACACGGCTTGGGCGCTATCGAACCCATGGAGGTGTCGATTCTACGTAGTAGGGCCTCGCGCGGGTCCAAGGCCGTCAACAGCCTGCATGGGTTTATCATCAGTGCACTTAGAGCTCAGGCATAGCCCTGTCGCGTACCGCTATCAAAAGGAAGGTTCACACCTTATGGATATCCAAGACCTCAAACGACGCCTGGCCCGCCCGGCGCTCAAACTCATCGCCGGCGGTTTTCGCCCTGCGGGCACTGATGAAGAAAGCTGGCTGGGTAACGTCTTTCTGTTCCGCGCCGATGAAGGCATCCCCACCAATAAGACCGGGGAACCGTTGCTGCCCTACGCGCAGTTCTACTTGCCCGCCCTGCCCTTCAACAGCCCGGCGCTGAAGGGCGTTCGGGTGTTGACGCTGTTTGTGTCGAACCCGTTCCCCGAGCATTTTGAACCCATGGGGGATAACTGGCTGATACGCGAATACGGACCGGACGATGTGCTGGTGCGTAAAACCCTGCCGGTGCCGGGCGCGTTTCTCAAGCCGTTCCCCTTGAAGGCGGAACCCGTGCCGGAGGATTACCCGTTGTGGGATGGCGGCGGTGTACCTGCTGAGCTTGAGCAGGAAATACTCAAGCTGGAACGCGCCGGGGAGATACAGAGTTACTACGACCTGGTGACCCACACCTATGAGCATAAGCTCGGCGGCTATCCGTCGTTCTGCCAATCGGGTGTCGACCCCGGTGAGGGGTTCGAGTTTGTGTTCCAGATTTCGTCGGACGCAAAAATCCAGCTGAATGTGGTGGATAGCGGGAGCTTGATGTTCTGGAAGCACCGCATCACGGGGGAGTGGGCGCTTTATTATGATTTTTATTGAGCGGGATGCGATACACAGGCTGCGGGAGATGACCCCATCTCGGCCTCGCGCAAGCTCGACAACGCCTACCATTGATCTGCATTCGGAGCATTACATGGCCCTGTCCAAACGTGAAATCGCCGGTATTGAACGCCAACTGGTCGCCGCGCTGACTGAAGCCTGCGAAACGGCCAAGGCTGAAATCCCGGGGTTCGAATGGCTGACGCATACGGTCAACTACACCGCGTTCCCCCAAAGCCTGCGTATCACCTGGGTGTTCGACACGCGCGCCAGCAAGGACCACGCCCTGGCCAGCGGCGTCGACCAGCGCATGCGCGCGTTGACCGCCACTGCGTTGCAGGACGCTGACGTCCCCGCCGTGCCGTTGGACCGCTGCGTGCACTTCGACTCCGAAGAGGAATGCCACGTGCAGCACGGCGGCGATTGGGGTGTGCGGCTGGCTCGCGCGGCCAGCGTTGTCAGGCCTGTGCGGTAAACCGCTGCGCGCCGCGCCGCTCAAGCATCGCCGCTTCCGTCTCGCGTGTGGCGACTGTGCCTTTGTTGGCCAGTTGGTTTATAAACAACCCGGCTGAATATTCCTTGGGCGGCAAAGAGCCGGGGCGATTGAACAGTGCGGCCAGGTCAAGCGTGGCGGCGAAGTTTTCCTGGGTCAGGCTGTAGTAGCCCATCAGGTTTCCCGACCAGGGCGAGTCGGCGTCCAGCATGTCGATCGTCGCCTCGCGGTATTGGATCGACGCAGGCTTCAGGTCGCGGGACTGATTAAGCAGGTCGCTGAGCCGTTGAGTGTCCGAAGGGCTGAGCTGGCCCGCCGTGTCGAGCACCTTCAGCGTGTCATTGGCCTCGACGGTGAAGCCGAACTTTTTGTTGGCCAGGTCTGCCGGCAGTGTGGCCCGAAAGGTCTCAACTGCGGCTTTCAGCGTGCTTGTTGCGCCCTGGTAACGTTGTACGAATCGAGGCAAGTCCGGCGATGCCGAGCGGCCGACCCACGTGTCGATGACTTCCAGGGGTTGCGCGGTGATCGAGGTGTTTTCGCTGGGGTGGTAGACAGCCGCCGGGGCCGCGTTGGCCAAGGCTGCCTTGGCGGCGTCCGTCATCGGCTCGGGCGTGAGCTTTTGGCCGGAAGGCTTTAGGGCGGTATTGGCAGGTGGGATAGAGGCAGAGCTGAGGATAAGGGCCATTTAATCAGTCCATGATTGGCGGGGTCTTTCGGGTTATCGGCGGCGACGGGGCAAGTCTTAAGTCAGTCGTCACTGATAAGCGCTAGAGCCCACTCGACAATCTCTGGATAATGCCCCTCCTCCCGCCTCGATACGGAAATCCCACGCTATGAAGTTGCCCGCGTCCGCCGTCGCCCTCGCCGCAGCCTTGCTGTTGCCTTCCCTCGCCCACGCCGACGACGCCGCGCTGGTCGACACCCTCAAGGCTTTCACCCGCTGCGACGCGAGTTTTTTCAGCAGCCTGAACACCCACCGCGACGCCTGGCGGGCCTACGCCCCGCTCAAGCAAGAGAAGGACTTCAGCTGGATCGCGGTGCGCGATCGCACCGACCCCAAGGCCACTGCGGTGCCGGTGAGCGCGCCGGCCATCGCCGGTTTGAAGTTGCTGTCCTACAACGATGAGGTCAGCGATCTTGGCCCGTTGGGCCTGTATTACTTCTGGGGTTTCACGGTGGACGGCAACATTGATGACGTCGCCCAGCGCTTCGCGGCACTGCTGGACCCACCCGGTGCGCTGCAAAAAGGCGAGGGGCAATACACGCGCAGCGAACTCAAGGTGGGCAACAGTTGGCAGGCGATCAAGCCGATGCCAGGCAAGGCACCGGGGCTGCGCCATGTGGAGCGGGTGCTGATCGTGGAGCCGGAGGGTAATCATTCCCGCGTGAGCTGTTCGGTACAGGGCGGTGTGACGCCCGGCTTGGTGGCGCTGCTGCGGCCGGACATTGCGCCGGTCGATTACCCGCGCACGGTGGCCGACACGAATCTCGCCGATGTGCCGGTGCCGCCCACTGTGCTCCAGGGCCTCGATGCACCGTTGTTGCAGCCCAAGTTCAAGACGCTGAATTACACGTATCTGTCAAAAAATGACGCGGGCAAGGAGGCGCCGATCACCATCCGGTTCAAGGCCGAAGGCGGTTTGCTGGTCAAGAATGAGGCCTATGGCAACGCCTTCAATGTGGACCGGTTAATGGTGGCGGACCTGATCCAGCTGAAATCTAAAATGAACGGTGTCGGTGAAGGCCAGGTGCTGCAGACCCGCGAGGCCGAGGTCAAACTACCGACCCGTTGGGCGCCGGGCCAGACCTTGAGTGCCCACCTCAAGATGGCCAATGTGCCGGTCAAGCCCACTGACAAACCGACCGAGACCACCTTGACCTGTAAGGTCGGCGAGCGCTTCCCGGCGCGCGAGGTGTTCGCGTCGTTGACGGGTGATGCCATCCGGCTGGCCTGTGAGCAGGACGGCTACACGTCCTCACGGGCGTTTATCGAGGACCTGGGCGTCGCCCTGACGCTGGAGTCGACGTCGAGCCAGACCCACTATGTGAATGAAATCCAGGCGCTGGATGTGGTGCGCTGACTAAAGCTCCACGCCGCGCAAGAACACATCGACCCGGCGATTGAACGCCCATTGTGTTTTAGCCGCGGTCGCACTCGTGGTGAGCGGGCTTGTTGTAGTGAGCGGGCTTACTGTGGTGAGCGGGCTTGCCCCGCGCTGGGTGGCGCAGCCGCCCCAATAAAAACACCGCATTCTTTCAGACAGAATGCGGTGCCTGGGTTTGGGGCGGCTGCGCCACCCAGCGCGGGGCAAGCCCGCTCACTACAGGAAATGGAGGGGCGGTTAGAAGTGGCGTATGAGCGCGCCAAACAGGTCGCCTTGCGGCATTTTGCTCAACGCAATGTCGGCATTCTCGAACCACTGCGCGCTGGCTTCGGGATGCGGGCCGCTCAGTATCACCACGCCCTTCTCGAAGGTGTACCGCGCGGCCGCGACGTCGCCGTTGCGGTAGGTGGCGATGGCCGTGTAGGGCGCGACCTTGGGGAAGTAAGGGCCGTCCTGGAAGAACACCTGGTCAGGCTTGCCGTCCCACGTGACCTGCACGGCGGCGTCGGCGATGTCGGGCACTTCGAAGCCGGGGCGGCCGGCTTCGCCGTCGAGGTCCACCGGGATCAAGCCGAGGTTGCTGTCATCCGCCAGGTAGGCGCCCATGCACAAGCCCAGGTAGCGCCCGCCGTTGGCCACGTAATCACGGATCGCCTCGCTGCGCGCATCGCCCAGGCTGCGCAGGGCACCGGGAATGTCCTGGCCGCCGCCGGGTTGCACGTAGAGGTCGTAGCGCACCAGGGTTTTCGGTGTGATGTCGATGGCCTCATCCGCGCCCACGTAATCGATCTGGTAGTCGGGGTTGAGGCGATGCAGGGCCTTCGCCACGTTCTCGGAACAGTCATCGCAGCCCGCCGGACCCCGGTAGATGGCGACGTGGGTGATGGGCGTCGCAGCCTCGGTAGGCGAAGGCAGCAACAGCACGGATGCAAACAACGTGGCGGCGACAGCGCGTAGGCTCATGACCGAAGACTCCTGTACGGACAGGGCAAAGCCTATAACGACTGCGCCAATCAATCCGTTAACAGTTGTAAACACCGGTCACAATGGGCGCGCTGTTTATGGGCCTGGCGTGGCGCTGCCAAACCCTTCATTTGGCAAACGCATACTCCCCACCCTGCTCCACCGCCTTGCGATAAGCAGGCCGCGCCTGAAATTTTTTCACCCACGCCGCCAGGTTCGGGTAGGCCTGCAGCTTGCCTTGGGCCTTGGCGATTTCGCCGATGAAGCTCATCTGGATATCCGCGCCGCTCAACTCATCCCCCAGCAGATAGGACTTACCCGCCAGCTCGTCATTCAGGTAACCCAGATGGTTAGCCACTTCCGACTCAATACGCGGGTGCAGCGGCGCACCGGCGTCGCCCAAACGGCCGACGTAGAGGTTGAGCATCAGCGGCAGCATCGCCGAGCCTTCGGCAAAGTGCAGCCATTGCACGTAGGTGTCGTAGGCGGCGCTGGCAGGGTCCGGTTGCAGGCGGCCCTGGCCGTGGTGGCGGATCAGGTAGTCGATAATGGCGGCGGATTCGATCAGCACCCGGCCGCCGTCTTCGATCACTGGGGATTTGCCCAACGGGTGGATGGCCTTGAGTTCAGGCGGCGCCAGGTTGGTTTTCAGGTCGCGTTGGTAACGCTTGATCTCGTAAGGCAGGCCGAGTTCTTCAAGCAGCCACAGGATGCGTTGCGAGCGTGAGTTGTTGAGGTGATGGACGATGATCATGGAGGCTCCGCTGGGCAAGAGTGGGTTGTGGATAAACAGACTACGCCACCGTCGCGCAGTGCCATCAAATAATTTTCCAGGTGACGAGCGCCATCATTACCAGGGGCATCGGTTGGAAAAGAGGCATTCGGCTGATCAGCCGTTCCCCACCATCGCCCACAACGAAGCCCCCACGCCCGTAATACTCTCCCCCGCAATCAACCCCGCCGCAGCGGTGATCGCAAAGCGTTCGGTGATGCTCGGCCAGCGGCAGCTCACCAGCCAGGTGAGCACGGCGCCCAGGGCCATCATCAGCGAGACCGAGGCCGGCAATACAAAGGTCAGGCCCAAGGCGGCGGCGCTGGGCAGGTAGCGGGCGCGATGGGCCGCCAAGGTGCTGTCCAGCACGCCCAGCAACACGCCGACTAAGCCGCCGATAACGATTGCCCAGCGGATGCTCGTCGACAACGAATCCAGCCCGAGGGTCAGGGTTTGCGCCACGGCTTTCCAGGTGGCGACCGCCGGTGCCGGCCACTCTTCGGTGAGCAGCATGGAGTGGGGGTCGGGAATCAGCGCCAGGTAGGCGAACACGCCCACGATGCTGCCGACGAAAATCCCCAGGATCTGCGCGATCACTTGCTTGTGCGGCGTGGCGCCAATGGCCTTGCCCACCTTGAAATCATTCATCAGGTCCGTGCATTGCCCGGCCGAACCACCGGCGGTGTTGGCGCTCATCAGGTTGATCGGCACCTGCCCCGGCGCGACGATGCCGAAGCTCAGCTGCGACAGTTGCCCGATGGCGCCGATGGGCGGAATACCCGTAGCACCGACGACGCGCGCGGCCACGGCGGCCAGGCAGATGGCCAACGGGATGGTCAGCAAGGCCATCCACAGGTTGATCCCGAATAACAGCGCCTGCAGGCCCACCACCAGCACAATCGACAGGGCGAAACCGGCGGCAGGTCCGGGCTTGGGGATACGCCAAGGGGTACCGCCATCGGCTTGGGTCGACCGGTGCAAGGCGCATAAACGGATGGCCAGCGAGGCCAAGGTGGAACACACCATCAGGCTCACCCCCGGCCACAGCAACCACTCCACCAGGGCGGCGAACTGGGGGCCGCTGCTGTCGGCCGGTAATGTCACCAGGCCTTGCGCCAACAGCCACGGCGCCAGGCCACCCCAGGCGAGCAAAGCACCGAGCAGCAGCGTCAAGCCCACACGAATACCGATGATCCCGCCGAAGCCCACCAGCAACAGCGATGGGTCGGCGGTGAAGGTCAGGCGCTCCCACGAGGCGCTCGGCGACCAGCGCGGGAAGGCCCAGATAAAGGTATCCACCCACTTGACCGAGCCGGACAGTAACGCCGCACTGAGCAACACCTTCAAGCGCGTCGCGGCTTCGCGGCCGTGGTTGTAGATGTGCAGCAGGGTTTCCAGGGTGGCCATGCCCTCGGGGAATTTCAGTGCGTTGTCATTGAGCAGTGATGGGCGCAGGTACCAGGCGATCCAGATACCCAGGAAGCTCACCGAGAACACCCAGGCGATCATCGGGAGAGCGTCCAGCTGGTTGCCCGTGAGCAAGGTGTAAGCCGGGATCGGCGCCACCAGCCCGCCGGAAATGATCGACGCCGCTGCCGAGGCGACGGTCTGGTTGATGTTGCTTTCATGCAGCGTCCACGGCAGTTGCCCGGAGGAGCGCTTGGACAGGCCTTGCCAGATCGCGTAGCCGACCAGCAACGCGATGATCGACATGTTGAACGACCAGCCGATCTTCAACCCGGCGTACACGTTGGAAGGCGTGAGCAGAATGCCAAGAACAGTGCCGGTGATCACGGCGCGCAGGCTGAGTTCACGTTCGACAGGGGCGTGCATGGGGAGCGTTGGCAAGGTCGAGGGCATGCGGATTCCTTTCGGCAGGGAACGGGGCGACCAGACAAGTGAGCCCTGCGGGGGGCTGAAGGTTCCTGAGTTAATGCGCCGGGTCGGCCTTTTGTAGTGAGCGGGCTTGTCGAATCGTCGCACCGCCCGCGCTGGGCTGCGAAGCGGCCCTAATGGGACCAGTGCGTTGAATCAGGCAGAACGCGTGGCCAGGTTTGGGGCTGCTGCGCAGCCCAGCGCGGGGCAAGCCCGCTCACCACAAAAGCTCGATCACTACAGAGGCTTCACCAGATGAGCCCAGCAAGTGCGCCCGGGGGGCTGAGGGTTTCTGATTGGGTGCTGAGGGGCGGGCCTTTTGTAGTGAGCGGGCTTGCCCCGCGCTGGGCTGCGAAGCGGCCCTAATGCGACGAGTGCGTTGAATCAGGCAGAGCGCGTGGCCAGGTTTTGGGGCTGCTACGCAGCCCAGCGCGGGCGGTGCGACGATTCGACAAGCCCGCTCACCACAAAAGCTCCACCATCACAAAAGCTCGATCACTACAGAGGCTCGATCACCAGATGAGCCCAGCAAGTGCGCCCGGGGGGCTGAAGGTTTCTGATTGGGTGCTGAGGGGCGGGCCTTTTGTAGTGAGCGGGCTTGCCCCGCGCTGGGCTGCGCAGCAGCCCCAATGCGACCAGTGCGTTGAATCAGGCAGAACGCGTGGCCAGGTTTTGGGGCTGCTGCGCAGCCCAGCGCGGGGCAAGCCCGCTCACCACAAAAGCTCCACCATCACAAAAGCTCGATCACTACAGAGGCTTCACCAGATGAGCTCAGCAAGTGCGCACGGGGGGCTGAGGGTTTCTGATTGGGTGCTGAGGGGCGGGCCTTTTGTAGTGAGCGGGCTTGCCCCGCGCTGGGCTGCGAAGCGGCCCTAATGCGACCGGTGCGTTGAATCAGGCAGAGCGCGTGGCCAGGTTGGGGGCTGCTGCGCAGCCCAGCGCGGGGCAAGCCCGCTCACCACAAAAGCCCGCTCACCACGAAAGCTCGACCATCACAAAAGCTTGCTCATCACAAAAGCTTGCTTGCCAGAGAAGTCCGCTCATCAAAAACAGGGTGAGCCGAACGGGCGGTCTTGCTGGAAAAACCTCCGTTTCAGCTTAAAGCCACGCCGCATCCCATAATGAATAATCCCCTACCCGCTCCACCAAGCCGGCTCGCAATGGGTTGGCAATGATGTAGCGGGCCATTTTGCGAATATCGTCCTCTTCCCGCACCGCCCTGTCGTGATAGCCCGGTTGCCAGACACGTTCTTTGCTTTGACGGCGTCGGTTGATGGTCAATGTGCTACGCGACTTCATGCGTCGCACCACGTCGGCCAAGGTCATCTGCTTCAACTCAAACAACCAGTGAATGTGGTCAGGCATGATGACCCAGGCCAGAGAGTCGACCAGTCCCCGCTCATGAGCCTGCCGGAATTCGGCAACCAGCAGACGCCCCAGGGAAAGGTCTGTGAATAGACGCTGACGGTGATGAACGACGACGGTAATCAGGTAGCTGCGTCCGTGTTCCGAATAGCGACCGTGACGCAGACGATGGGATTGGGGTGTGGGGCGCATTCCATTGCTCTTGGTGAAAGTCCTGAAGAGCAATAACGCTAGCGTGCGGTGTGCGGGGGGCCAGTATCACTTGATGACTGAATGTATCTGGGCCTATTGCGGCGCTTAATATCGTTGGGGTAAGCGGGCTCACCACAAAAGCTCGATCACCAGAAGAGGCCAGCAAGGGAGCGAGGCCATCGCCCATCGCGTTAAAAAAACAACCATTGCCGAGATTCATTTACAGTCATACGATGACTGACCACAATCATAAAAATAAGGGTTCCGCAGTGAATAAACCTCTCCTCCTGGCCGCCGCCGTTGTCTGCGGCTTCAGTGCACACGGCAACGCCGCCACCTTTGCGTATATCTCCAGCCCCGGTGACGGGATGATTTCCCAGTACCGCCTCGACGAAGACAACGGTGCGCTGAAGCTGGTCAATCAAGTCAACGCCGGCGACCAGGTCAACCCCATGGCCCTCAGCCCTGACGGCAAAACGCTGTTCGCCGCCTTGCGGGTCAAGCCGTTTCAGGTCCAGGGTTTCAGCATTGACCCCACCAGCGGGCATTTGACGCCGCAGTCCAAGGCGCCGCTGGCCGAGAGCATGGCGTACCTGGCCACCGACCGCGCCGGGCGTTACTTGCTCGCCGCGTCTTACGGTGCAGACACCCTCAGCGTGCAGCCCGTCGACAAGGCCGACAAGATCCTCACCTACAAGACCGGCCCCCACGCGCATTCGCTGCGCACCGACCCGAGCAATCGCTTTGCCTACGCGGGCAATCTGGGTGCGGACCATGTGCTGCAATACCGCTTCGACGCCGACACCGGCGCACTCACGCCCATCGGTACTGGCTACGTGAGTGTCCCGGCCAACACCGGGCCTCGGCACCTGGCGTTTTCGGCCAACGGTAAATACCTGTACGTGGTCGGGGAAATGAGCGGCACCGTCACCGCGTTTTCCATCGATGACCGCAGCGGCGCGTTGACCCCGATTGGCGTGGCCAACGGCATTCCCGATCGCTTGAAACTGGCCCACGGCGAAGTGCGGGATGCGCGCAACAACGACTTGAAAGACGACCCGACGCCGCGCATCTGGGCGGCCGACCTGCGCCTCTCGCCGGATGGCAAGCTGCTGCTGATGAGTGAGCGCACCAGCAGTTCGGTATCGGCCTTTGCGGTGGATGCCGCTACCGGCGGCCTGCGTTTTCTCGACAACTACCCGGTAGAAGAGAAACAGCCGCGCAATATCGCCTTCTCACCCAATGGGCAGTGGCTGCTGGTGACGGGTGAAAAAAGCGACACCGTTGGCACCTATGCCGTCAGCGACACAGGTGCCTTGAAGCGGGTGAGCGAAGCACCGTCGGGCAAAGGCGCGCTGTGGATTGAAGTGCTGCATACCGCAGCGAAATAACCCTCAGCTCAACCGGAACCGCGCGGTGTTGTCACTCAACGCCTGGCTGCCCTTGCTCAGGGTGTCCGCCGCGCGGTTGACCGCTCGCGCACCCTCCAGCAAGCGCCCCGCCGCCTGGTCCACTTGCTGGATGTTGCCGCTCACCTCGTCCGCCGTCGCGGCCTGCTCCTCGACCGCCGTGGCGATCTGCGCCAGCGTGTCGGTGACGTTCTGCACCGCGCCGGCGATTTCGCCTAAGCGCGCGCCCAGCCCGGTGACGGACTCGGCGTCGGTCAGCGCCTGATCGCACGCGGCCCCCATCAGGGTGACCGCCTGGCTGACGGTGGCGCGCAGGCTGTCCACGGTGCCGGCGATCTGCGCGGTGGAGGCCTGGGTGCGTTGCGACAGGCTGCGCACTTCATCGGCAACCACGGCAAACCCCCGGCCCTGCTCGCCGGCACGCGCCGCTTCAATGGCGGCGTTCAGTGCCAGCAGGTTGGTCTGCTCGGCAATGCCGCGAATGGTGTCGACCACCGACTGAATCTGCTGGCCCTGCTGGCTCACTTGTTCCAATGCATTGGCGGTGTCGGTCAGGCGTTGGTTGAGCTGTTGGATGCTGGCGGTGGTGCGCTGGCTGTCGCGACTGCTGTCTTCGGCGATGCGCCGGGTTTGCTGGGCACTGCCCGAGGCTTGTTCACAACTTTGCGCGACGCCCAGGGAGGTGGCGGCCAACTGCGTGGCGGCGGCGGCAATCTGGCTGATCTGGTGCTGCTGGTCTTCGACTTCGGTGAGGGTACTGCCCGACTGCGAATTGAGGGTGAGCACCGCCGAGCCGAGCTGCTGGGTTTCGTGATTGACCCCGAGCAGGCTGGTGCGCAATTGCACCACCGCGACGTTCAGCGCGGTGCTGATGGCGGCGAGTTCGTCGCGCCCCTCCACCGCCACTTCCACACACAGGTTGCCATCGCGCAAAGACTCGGCGAGCGTGGTGATGCCGCTGGCGCTGCGGCGGATGGAAGTTTGCAGGCACATGAACAGGTACAGCGCCGCCAAGGCCAGCAGGCCGAACGTCAGCGCCAGCGGGATGAACTGCTGGCTCGCGCGGTCGTGGTAGTAGCTCAGGCGCGCATCCATGGACTTCAGCGACTGAATGCGCAGCGCACCGAGCGAGTCGAGCATCGCGTCGATACTGCGTTCGAAACCGGCCGTATCGAGCTTGATGCTGCCGCCGAATACGCCGTCGTCGAGCACTTTGAGTTCGTTATCCAGCAACTGCAGGCTGGTGTCGTACTGCGCTGTCCACGGTTCCATCCCGGCGTATTGCTTGGCCTTGAGCGAGGCGGCGGCCTTGGCCAACTGGTCCCGCGCATCGCCGATGCGGCTGCGCAGGTCGCGCAGTTGCAACCGGCTTTGCAAAGTGAACTGTCCCGAAGAAATAGACGACTGCCCGACGCTGGCCATCCGGCCGACCCGCTCTATCAGGTCAGGGGTGTGCTGGGTGCCCATCTGCATGAGCATGTAGGTTTCCAGCCACGGATCGAGGATCAGCCCGGCGTCCAGGGTGATCTGCTCGCGCAGGGTTTGCATCGCCGTCAGGGCCGCGGTGAAACGATCATAACCGTCCGGCCACCAGCCTACGGTGCGCAGGGATTGGGAGTCCATGCCCTTGACCGTGGCCTGCAACGCCTCGAAGCGCGACAGGATGTCAGCGCTGGCGTTCTGGGTTTTCAACGAATCGCCCAAGGCTTGCAGGCTTTGCTGGATCACTGGGAAATTCGCATCGACCTTGTCCATCGCGGCCTTCGCCGCCGGCGTCGGGGCGTGCAGGATGTCTGCCGCTTTCCAGCGCGCGGCCAGGTTGCGCTGAGCCGTCAACTGGCCATCTAACGCGTCCAGCGCTAACAGCTGCCGAAGGCCGGACTGCTCGCTGGAAATCACGCTTAATTTGTCGCGATAGTCGGACCCCATCATCCACAGGCTACCCGCCAGGGGCAGCATGAACAGGAAAAACAGGACCTGGAACTTACGCGCAAAGCCGAAACGCCCGAGCAGGCGGATACCGGGTGACAAAAGGCTGTGCATGTACGACAACTCCCCAAAACAACCCACACGGTGCGACGGTGGGCGAATGCTTGAAATGACTAACGGCAAAATGCCATGTCATTGATTGAGAAGGCCCAAGCAAGATACGGGCCGCTGCTGCACAGCCCTGAAACAGGGCGGGCGGTGCACCAGCAGCCTCCTCTGCGTGCTCGAAAATGGGGCGAAAACACTCAGCATCGACAACGGCGCTGTCACCGTCGGAGACGACTGCCCGAGACGCGTTCCAAAACACCCTTAATCACAGGCATCCTATCGGCCGCTCCCCAACCGAACTTGAGGGCCCGCAAACTTACTGGTGGTGAGCGGGCTTGCCCCGCGCTGGACTGCACAGCAGCCCCGAAAAGAACGTTGGCCACCTGACGCTTTTAACCCTTCACCCGCTCACGCCAGCAATTGAGCAATCCACCCCGCCTGCCGGGCAATCTCTTGCACCTTGTCCTCCGGCACCGCCTGCCGCGCGTGTTCCAGGCTCGCCAGGGTCTTCTGCTTCTGATGCAACATGCGCTGCCACTTGGCGATGAACGCTGGGCTACGCGCCTGCATCTGCAGCGGGCCGAAGTACAGCTGCTCAGCGCTATACACCACCGGCCCGGCGCGCTCGGCAACGATGATCTCGTAATAGAAACGGTTCTCCCGCAGCAGCTCTTCACTGCGGATCGAATAACCGTTGTCCATCAGCCACTGACGCAACGGCTGCTCACCGCCGTTGGGTTGCAGGACCAGCCGCTCCTGGCCGCTCAGATGCGCCTTGCCGCTTTCCAGGATGTCCCGGATCGTCTCGCCGCCCATGCCGCAGACGCTGATCGCGGTGATCCCGTCCGACGCCTCGATGGCCGCCAGACCATCGGCCAGGCGCACGGTGATGTGCTGCTCCAGGCCGTTGTCACGCACGGTGCGTTGCGCTGCATGAAAAGGCGTCGTCGCCACCTCCCCCGCCACTGCCGCAGCGATCACCCCCCGGCGCATCAACGCGACCGGCAGGTAAGCGTGGTCGGAACCGATATCGGCCAGGCGCGCGCCATGGGGCACGTTCGCCGCCACGCGCTCCAGGCGCAGGGATAAAGTGTGTTCGTTCACCGGTCTTGCTCCCCCGAAAAACGATCCCGGCTGTTGGTCAGGTGCAGCACCATAGCGGCGCGGGCGGCGTCCGGGTCCTGGCGTTTGATCGCATTGAAGATCGCCTCGTGTTCCAGGTTCGCCAACTGACCCAGTTTGGCAAAGTCGGCACCGCCACGTTCATCGCCCTTCACTTGGGTGCGCGGGATCATCGCATTGCCCAGGTGCAGCATGATTTCAGTGAAGAAGGTATTGCCGGTGGCCTCGGCAATCAGTTGGTGAAAGCGTTTGTCTTCCTCCACGCAGCTGTCGTTGTTGGCCAGGGAGGCTTGGTAGTCATCCAGCGCTTGGCGCATGTGCGCGAGTTGTTCCCCGGTTCGGCGCAAGGCCGCCAGCGCCACGGCTTGCACCTCCAGGCCCAGGCGCAGTTCGAGCATGTTGCGCACGCTGGCCACCGTGTCCACGTGCAGGCGCAGCCCTTGTTGAGCCTGTTGCGCCAGCACAAAGGTACCGATGCCATGACGCGTCTCGACCAACCCGGACGCCTGCAACTTCGAAAGCGCCTCGCGGACCACGGTACGGCTCACCCCATGCTCAAGCACGATGGTGGATTCCGACGGCAGTTTTTCACCGGGCTTCAACTGGCCGAGCAGGATGCGCTGGGTCAGGGCATCGACCACGCCTTGGGCCAGGTTGGTGGAGCGTCTACGGGGAGGGGCTGCGCTATCAATCGGCATTACGGCGGGTCCACGGGGTTGGGCTGGGGGGAGCTTAACACCGCCTGGACGGGCAAGGTCCTGCAAATCAAAAATACGCCAAACTTGTATGACAACCAACCTGAACCGCCGATTTAGTAATAATTTCAGAAATGCGCCTCCCCTTTCGCCAAACGCGCAAAAAACCCGTAAACACTGGAAAATAACCAGAACACACAATCAGGCAGGCCCCTTATAAGAGCAAAAATAGCCCCCATGCATTGCGATAAAAAGAAAACAACTTGTATGATGTCTATCAACAAAACACGCAAACCCGCATAAAAATAATCAGGGGGAGTTTTGAATTGTGAACAATTCAAGCCATGCATCTGCCGCACCAGAAAGTGATTCGGTCCTCGCGCGCGCCGTGAGCAAAGTGAAGGGCCATGTGCTCCCACTGTTCGTGATCATGTTCATCCTCAACTACATCGACCGGGTCAATATCGGCTTTGTACGCACGCACATGGAACATGACCTGGGCATCGGCGCCGCCGCCTATGGGTTCGGCGCCGGGTTGTTCTTCATCGGCTACGCCCTCTTCGAAGTGCCCTCCAACATGCTGCTGCAAAAGGTCGGGGCACGTATCTGGCTGACCCGCATCATGTTCACCTGGGGCATCGTCGCGACGATGATGGCGTTCATCCAGAACGAAACCCACTTCTACATCCTGCGTTTTCTGTTGGGCGTGGCCGAAGCCGGTTTCTTCCCTGGGGTGATCTACTATTTCACCCGCTGGCTGCCGGGCGTGGAGCGCGGTAAAGCCATCGCGATTTTTCTCAGTGGTTCTGCGGTGGCCTCGCTGATTTCCGGCCCGCTGTCGGGGGTGCTGTTGCAGATCGAAGGGTTTGGCTTTCACGGCTGGCAGTGGATGTTTGCCATTGAAGGCCTGGCCTCGGTGGTGATCGGTTTCTTTGTGTGGTTCTGGCTGGACTCCAAGCCCCACGACGCCAAATGGATGACCCGCGAAGAACAGGACGCACTGGTCAACGCTATCGACCAGGAACAGCGCGAACGTGAAGCCCTCACCACCGTCAAACCGACGATTGGCAAGCTGCTCAAGGACCGTCAGATCCTGCTGTTTTGCGCCCTGTACTTTTGCATCCAACTGACGATTTACGCGGCGACCTTCTGGCTGCCGAGCATCATCAAGAAAATGGGAGACTTGAGTGATGTGCAGGTCGGTTTTTTCAACTCGATTCCCTGGCTGATTTCGATCATCGCCATGTACGCCTTCGCTTCGCTGTCGGGCAAGTTCAAGTTCCAGCAGGCCTGGGTGGCGGCAGCGCTGTTGATTGCAGCGGCCGGCATGTTCATGTCCACCACCGGTGGGCCGGTGTTTGCCTTTGTGGCGATCTGTTTTGCGGCCATTGGCTTCAAGTCGGCATCGTCGCTGTTCTGGCCAATCCCCCAGGGATACCTGGATGTGCGCATCGCCGCAGCGGTGATCGCGTTGATCAACTCCATCGGCAACCTGGGCGGCTTCGTTGCGCCGACCACCTTCGGCTTTCTCGAACAGACCACCGGTTCGATCCAGGGCGGCCTCTACGGCCTGGCCGGCACCTCGGTGCTCGCCGCGATCCTGGTGTTCTTCGCCAAGACGTCGCCGTCTGCCGTGTTGACGTCGCCCAGCGCGCCAACAGGCGCTGCCATCAGCAAACCTCTCTGAGCCCCTTTAGGAACCTGCCATGAATACTCCCGTCGTCACTCACTTCCAGGTCATCCCCGTCGCCGGCCACGACGGCATGCTGCTCAACCTCAGCGGCGCCCATGGCCCCTACTTCACGCGCAATATCGTCATCCTCAAGGACAGCAGCGGCAATACCGGCGTGGGTGAAGTCCCCGGCGGCGAGCGTATCCGCGAAACGCTCGAAGACGCCCGCAGCCTGGTGGTGGGCCAGCCGATCGGCCAGTACCAGCGTGTCCTCAACCAGATGCGCAGCACCTTTGCCTCACGGGATGCGGCCGGCCGCGGCCTGCAAACCTTCGACCTGCGCATCACCATCCACGCCGTCACCGCCGTGGAAGCCGCGCTGCTCGACCTGCTGGGTCAGTTCCTCGAAGTCCCCGTAGCCGCCTTGCTCGGTGAAGGGCAGCAGCGCGATGCGGTGAAAATGCTCGGCTACCTGTTCTATGTCGGCGACCGCAACGCGACCGACCTGGCCTACCGCAACGAAGCCGACAGCGACGATGAATGGTTCCGCCTGCGTCACGAAAAGGCCCTGACCAGCGACGCCGTGGTGCGCCTGGCCGAAGCCGCCCAAGCCAAGTACGGCTTCAATGACTTCAAGCTCAAGGGCGGCGTGCTCAGTGGCGATGCCGAAATCGAAGCCGTCACCGCCCTGGCCGAACGTTTCCCCGACGCACGCATCACCCTCGACCCGAATGGCGCCTGGTCATTGAAAGAAGCCATCCGCCTGTGCCGCGACCAGCACCACGTACTCGCCTACGCCGAAGACCCCTGCGGTGCAGAGAACGGCTACTCGGGCCGCGAGGTCATGGCCGAATTCCGCCGCGCCACCGGCCTCAAGACCGCCACCAATATGATCGCCACCGACTGGCGCGAAATGGGCCATGCGATCCAGTTGCAATCGGTGGACATCCCCCTCGCCGACCCACACTTCTGGACCCTGCAGGGCTCGGTGCGCGTGGCGCAGATGTGCAACGACTGGGGCCTCACCTGGGGCTCGCACTCCAACAACCACTTTGATATTTCCCTGGCGATGTTCACCCAGGTCGCCGCCGCTGCCCCCGGCGACATCACCGCCATCGACACCCATTGGATCTGGCAGGACGGCCAACGCCTGACCAAGGCACCGCTGAAAATCGAAGGCGGCTACGTGAAAGTGCCGAGCAAGCCAGGCCTGGGTGTGGAGATCGACATGGACGCGGTGGCCAAGGCCCACGAGGTATACAAAGGCATGGGCCTCGGCGCGCGGGATGACAGCGTGGCGATGCAGTTCCTGATTCCGGGATGGCGCTTCAACAACAAGCAGCCGTGCCTGGTGCGGTAATTCCCTAAGGCAACTTAGGTCAATGTGGGAGCTTGGTTGTTGCTGAAATCGTGCTGGCAGGTACAACCAAAATCCCGCCAACACAGCCAATCCCCTGTGGGAGCTGTCGAGCTTCAGCGAGGCTGCGATAGCGGAGTGTCAGGCGAAAAAAGCCAGCAGTACCGCCGCCTTCGCAGCCTCGCCGGGGCTCGACAGCTCCCACAGTTGATCTTGGTTGTTTCGCCGAGCGTGGTCGTTTGATGGGCTGCACGGTCAGCTCAACCCCTAGAGCATCAAGAATCTCTTTTGCGCGCTTGATTCCTCGCTTCTGATCGGTTTTATCCCTCCCTCAAACCGTCGAGCCCTGTATCAAACTCGGGCGTCCTGCCAATCAGATCAGTCACAGAATCACTTGTAGCCTGATGGCTACTCCCTGTCGATGCCAGTGATTTTTTGTTTCCGATGAGCCCCGGAAGAAAAATCCTAGTTCAGCACCCGATCAAACAACGGCGCCACGTCATACCGCTGCTTCAGCATCTGCGCATCCACCAGGAAATCCGCCGTTGCCTGGGCCTCGCTGACAATCGTCGGCGAGATCGGGAGTACCTTGATCGCATCGCGCTTGAACCACACCTTGGCGATTTCCGGCGCCGACTGGTTGGCCTTGGACCAGGCTTCGGCGTACTCATCGATGTGCGTGTTGCTCCACTCCCGAGCGCGGGTAAGGCGGGCAACAAAGTCTTTGATGATCGCGCTTTTCTGCGCCAGGGCCGGCTCGTACGCCACGATGTAGGTGGGCGCGCTCATCAAGCCTTTGGCGTTGCGGATCAGGCTGCTGCCTTCTTTTTCCTGCAACGACACGTAGGGTTCCCAGGTGCCGAAGGCGTCGATGTCGCCTTGGGTCAACGCCAGGCTCGCCTCCGCCGGCAGCAGGTACTTGAAGTGGACGCTGCTGCGCGGCACACCGGCCTCATCCAACGCCTTGTACGCCAACTGTTGGCTCCACGAACCGTTCCAGATGGCGACGGTCTTGCCCTTGAGGTCGGCCACTGAATGAATGCCGTTGCGCGCCACAATGCCGACGCCGTCGAGGCTGGTCTGGGTACTGGCGACCACCTTCACCGGCGCGCCATTCGCGGCCAGGCTGATCACCGGGGTATCGCCGACGATGCCCACGTCCAGCGCACCGCTGGCCACTGCCGAGGCCACGGGGGAGCCGGTGTTGAAACGCTTGAAATCGATGGTGTACGGCAGGTCTTTCAGCTCCCCGGACAGCTCCAGCACGATGCGGTTGGAGAAGAACTGGTCGCCCACCGTCAGGGTCAGCGGCTCCGCTGCCCAGGCGGAAGGGCCCTGCAGGGTCAGGGAAGCAAGGCCCAGCAAAGAAAGCAGTGTTCGGCGGTTGATCATAAAAATTCCCACACGGTTAGATGGCTGTTTCAACCATCTGTGGGCATGCAGTCTGGTCGTTCAGCGTAGAAGCTATCGCAATAAGAGGGCGAGGTTTAATACTGTTGCGCACTATCGATAGAACCGTCGTACAGGTCGCTAGCTGCTTTTCGTATTAAAAACTTGGCCGCCCCTGAGTTAGGGTGACGTCACCAGACCACTGGACCCCAGCACCTGAACCACTTTCTGCAAGGTCCATTGCATGCCGACTCCCGCTTTGAATATCTGGGGCACGCCGCCCACTGCCCGCTACGAACACCTGGCCGCGCCGTTTCGGCCGCTGTTTGCGCACATCCTCGCTCAGGCCGCCGAGGCGGATCAGACGCGCGCCAGCCTCGCCACGGTGATCCAGCAACTGAACGCCCTGGGCTTACCGCGCTGGCGCCTGCCGGCCAGCTATGGCGGCCAGGACGCCACGCTGGTCGAGCTGCTCACGTTGCTCACCGAGTTATCCGCCGCTGATTCCAACATCACTCAGGCCCTGCGTGGCCACTTTGGTTTTTGCGAAGACGTGCTCAGCGCCAAGGACCCCGACTGGCGCGCCAAATGGCTGGACCGGCTCGGCCAGGGCGCCCTGCTGTCGCCGGGCAGCACCGAAGTCGGCAGCCAGGCCCGTGGCGATTTCGACACCCGCCTGCACCGTGACGACGCCGGTGCGCTGCGTATCAGCGGCAAAAAGTTCTACACCACCGGCGCGCTCTACAGCGACCTGATCAACACCATCGCCACTGGCGAAGACGGCACGGTCTACAGCGTGGTCGTCGACCTCAAGGCCCCCGGCGTGCAGATCATCGATGACTGGAACGGCTTCGGCCAACGCCTCACCGCCAGCGGCACCTGCGTGTTCGACAACGCACCGGTGGTGGACGACGATGTGCGCCTCACCCACCAGCGCTTTGGCCATGGGCAATCATTCTTCCAGCTCTACCACCTCAGCACCCTCGCCGGCATCGCTCGGCGTGCCGCGCTCAGTGGTGCCGAAGAACTCAGCAAACGCGCCCGCACCTTCACCACCGGCAACGCCGACACCGCAGGCCACGACGTGCAGCTGCTGCAAGTAATCGGCGAAGTCGCCAGCCAAGCCTATGCCGCGCAAGCCATCACCCAACAAGCGGCGCAACGCCTGGAACACACCGCGCAGTATGTGATTGCCCACGACCAACCGCTGCAGGATGACGACCCCCAGGTGGCCTTGGCGGAGCTGGAAGTGTGCCTGGCGGTCAACCCGGTGGTCGACGCAACGCTTGCGGCAACCACGGCGCTGTTCGATGCACTGGGTGCCAGTGCCACCGCCAGCGACAAAGCGCTGGACCGGCTGTGGCGCAATGCGCGCACCCTGGCGAACCACAACCCGCGCGTGTACAAGTCGCGGATTGTGGGGAATTACCTGGTGAACGGGATTTTGCCGCCGGCGCAGTGGCGGGTGGGTGTGGCAAAGACCCAGGCCTGATGAACAGCTCATACCTGCAAATCGTCGCACCGCCCGCGCTGGCTGCGAAGCGGCCCTGAAACCCGCCACCGTATTTTTTCAGGAATACTGCAGTGGGGCCGCTTCGCAGCCCGACGGGAGCAAGCTCCCTCGCCACAGGTAGCGGTCGTCGCACTGATACGTTGTACCTACTGCGCAGGAATATCGCTGAATCAGGAAATCGAGGCGCGGGATGGCAAAGCCGCGATGCTCGCGCTCGACGTCACCGATACCGCCAGCTACCTGGCTTTTTCAAGCGAAGTGACCGATACGCTAAAGACCCACTTCGGTCGCGAGCGCACCGCAACCACCTGAATCGCCAGCACCAACGTTAAAAGTTGGTAATTACCGTCCCGGCAATGCTCTCGGCAAATCCATCTCCGAAGACCGTGGCCGGTGTCGCAAAGCCCGTACGTCGTTCGCCGTTCAGTACACGGCGCGCAGCTTCCACCGCAGCCAAGGGTGTATAGGAATAGCCGTTCACGGTTTCGATCACAGACCTTGCGATTGTTCCATCAGCACCTATGACCTCAACCACTGCGCGGGCGCGATGTGCATCCCGCTGCTCTGCCGTGGGCCCGTCAGGCAGTTGCGACAGATCACCGTCTGGAAACGCATCGCCCGCGATATGCACAAACATCGCGATATTAGGAATGCCCGTCGAATGCCAACCTGTGACCAGGTCACCAAAGGAGAGCGGCGCGCAAAGGACCGGCCCCTGACCAAAGTCAAAGTGCCGTGGCGTCGCATCGGGCGCCATAACCAATTCGCCGTCCACCCTAGCGAGTAGGCCGGCACCGATGATCTCACTGACGCTCATGGCCGACCCACGGGACATTGACCCTGGGACCTGAAGTGCAATGCTCAGCGCCAGCGGCTGTTCAACGCGCCTGGCAACCTGCACCGCCAGCGAATCAGTGGGGACGACGTCCCAACCAACGCCTGGCAACAGCATCACCTGATTGGCAGCGGCTTGAACGCCCAGTCTCTCAGCCAGCCGGTAAACGTTGATCTCGGCGGTGATGTCCAGATAGTCGACGCCAGCCTTGATGCACGCGTGTATCAATGGTTCTGCCGTTTGCGCGAATGGCCCCGCGAAGTTTAGTAATACCGCGATGCCAGACAGATCAGTGTCGGTCACTGCGCCCGTATCGAACACTCGATATGGCACGCCCAATTGCGCGGCAAGGGTGGCAAGCCGCTGCTCGCTGCGTCCGGCGATTTCAACATTCAGCTCAAGCGCTTTTGCCCGCTGGGCCGCCATACGACCGGTGTAGCCCGTGGCTCCGTAGATCAGAAGTGTGCTCATTGGGCGTGCTGCCATTTTTTATAGACGAATTCCAGGCTGTACCCATCCGGGTCCAGTACATTGGCTGCGTAGTAATCGGGGTCGTAGTGTAAGCGGGCGCCCGGCGCGCCATTATCGATGGCGCCCTGCGCTATGGCCGCGGCGTAGGCAGCATCAACTTCGGCCTTGTTGTTCGCGACGAAACCCACGTGCACAGCCCGCCCTTCAGACACACCTTCGCGCAACCAGAAAAAGATGCGGCCATTGGCGCCAAAACCTTTCAGGTCTGGATGCCCCGGTGGACCGTCCTTGCCGTCGTAGTCCAAACGCGCGGTGATGCCCAGCGGCGTCAGTGCAGCCTCATAGAAACGGATAGAGCGTGCGATATCGCTTACCGACAAAAAAATATGATCAAGCATGGTGTACACCCCGTATGTTCAGATGTTGTAGCCGCCGGCGACTTCAATCGTCTGGGCATTGATCCAAGCGCCCTCTTCGGACAGCAGCATGGCAATCACCCGCGCGACATCTTCGGGCTCACCCACCCTTCCGAGTGCTGTTTGCGCCGCCAGCATCGCTTCGAACTCGTCGTTCAGCCCGCCACCCAGCTCGGTACGGATAGCACCCGGTGATACGGCATTGGCCCGTATGTGCCGCTCACCAAACTCTTTGGCCATATAGCGAGTGAGCACTTCGAGCCCGCCCTTGAACGCGGCGTACGGTGCAACGCCAGCGGTGGCTACACGAGTAGTGGCGCTGGTCAGGTTGACGATACTGGCGCCTTCCGCCAGCAGCGGCAGCAATGCCTGAGTGAGAAAAAACGGACCTTTGAGATGCACTTTGAACAAGTCATCGAACTGCGCCTCGCTGACGGAAGCCAACGGGTTGAACAACCCATAACCTGCGTTGTTGACCAGGCCACTCAGCGTAGTGGCATTCCACGTCTCCCGCAGGGCTACCACGACTGCCTCGCGAAATGCCTCGAAACTGCCAACGTCCGAGACATCGAGCTTGAGCGCTACGGCTTTCCCACCCGCGTCCTCAATGTGCTTCACCACCGACGCCGCCGCCTGGGGGTTGGCGTTATAGGTCAGGATGACGCCCATCCCTTTTTTGGCAATATGCTCAGCGGCACTGGCACCGATTCCGCGACTGCCGCCTGTGATCACGATGACGCCCATATCCGTTTCCTCTGTGCTTGGAATGTGCATCCAGAGTAATAATCAGCGCCTGGCAGGTCATATCCGTTCCTACTCGAAACCTGCCTGTTTCTGCTTTTTGCTTGCGCGTGGAGCCGTTATGCCTTCAGCATGCCAACCATGGACAACTCACTCAAAGAACTCAGATCACTGGCGGCCGGCGCTGAAAACCGCCGAACCGAAACAGGCATCCCGCGCGTAGCGATGGTTCAAGGCAAGATCCCCGAGCACCTGCTGGCGGCGGTCTATGACCCCATGATCAATTTGATTCTGCAAGGCAGCAAAAGCATGACCGTGGGTAATCGCACGCTTAGGTATGATTCTGCGACCTACTTCGTCATGTCCATCGATTTACCCGCCGTGGGTTTAGTACATCCCGCCGCATCAGGCGAGCCTTATCTGGCAGTCAGCCTGACGCTTGATCCGGTGGTGCTGTCGACATTATTCGCCGACCTGCCCAAACCTGCAGCCCGCATGGAAAATAATCCCGGCTTTTCGGTGGCCTCGGTTACGACCGAGTTGATGGACGCATGGGTACGCATGCTCCGACTGATGGGCGATCCAGAGGCCATCGCAGCGTTGGCCCCGGTTTACGAGCGGGAGATCATCTTCCGCGTCCTACAGGGGCCGCATGGCTGGATGCTCAGAGAAATCGCAGCGCCTGATACCGCAATGGCCCGCGTTAACATGGCTATCCAATGGATTCGCCGCGACTTTGCCGAGCCCATCGGCGTAGAACGGTTGGCGGAACGAGCATCGATGAGCGTCTCGGCATTTCATCGCCATTTCAAGGCTGTCACCAACTTGAGCCCCTTGCAGTATCAGAAACGCGTGCGCTTGCTACAGGCGCGAACATTGATGGTTGCAAGTTCCATGAGCGTCATGGCTGCAGCCTTCGAGGTTGGCTACGAAAGCGCCACGCAATTCAGTCGAGATTATGCCCGGGTGTTCGGGCTATCCCCTGCAAAAGATGCTGGGCGGATCCTCAGCGATACGAGAGACGTCAGACGCTAGTCGGTGACAGCACTCAACCGAACCGTACGCGCGGTGCCACTCGCGCGGTGACCGATATGAGCGCCGCCCACCCTTGGAAAACCGCTGACCTTAGTGCGTGCAAAGGGCCCGGAATTTAGTAGACCGACAAGGACGAGAGCCCATCCTTAGCTGCTGCTCAGTGCCCATGCAAGCCAACGATGCCGAGAATATCTCTGAATTTTATGAGATTAACGGCTGTGCAATCGTCAGGCAGGGATCCATAGCCCCAACTGGCAAAGGCAAACGGTATTCCGTATCCGCGTGCGGCTTCAAAATCGTTCTTATTGTCGCCTATCATTATTTTGGGAAGCGTTGCGTAATCGGCACGCGCTACCAACGCACCCAGGTGTCCGGGGTCAGGCTTCTTGAACGACACGGTATCCCCGCCGCACACCCTATCAATAAACCTCAACAGGTCGGTTTGCTTAAGAATATCGATGGCAATCGATTCGTCTTTGTTGGTACAGACAGACATTCTCCACCCCGCTTCTTGCAACACGCCAAGGGTTTCCATCACCCCGTCATAAGGCTTTGTCATCGGATAGTCGGTGTGTTCGTAGCGCGAGATGAAGGTATTGATCGCTTCTTCCATATTATTCATCCCTCGCAAACAGAACGCTCGCCTGGCAAATGACCGCAGCCCGTCACCGAGGAACTTTGAAGCTGTTGCGACCAAAAGAGGCTCAAGATCCGACTCGATAAGAAGGGTGTTCAGTTGTGCTGTCATGTCGCCCGCTGAATCGACGAGCGTGCCGTCGAGGTCAAAAATGATCGCGCCTGTCTCTACCGGGTGTGCAATGTTCAGGTCGTTTATCGGCATGGGCTTTACTCGCGTTTTGCAGGACTCTGGTTAGATTGCAGGATTCTGGCTACAGCGTCGTTTGCTGCGCATCAGCCCATACACCGCAGCGGATGCGAGTAGCGAGAACATAGCGGCAATCACAAATGCGCCGGCAAACCCCTGGCTGTAACTCTGCTGGGCAAGCCCACTCAACGTTTCGTTTAAGTCGTGGGGATACAGTGCGATAGCACGTTCGAAGTCGCCTGCCATGACGTATTCGGAAAATCCGGGTTGAGCAGAAACTCCCGCGTCTATTAGTTTGCTTTCAATCGCCGATTTCACGCCGCTGGCCAGTACCGCTCCGAGTCCAGCGAAACCCAACAATATGCCGGTGAATCTGGAGGTAGTGCTAATGCCGGACGCCATTCCGGCGCGACTTCGAGGAACCGTGCCCATGATGGCCTTCTGGGTTTCGCCATTCAGTAATCCACCGCCTGTTCCCAGAATTGCCATGCCGCAAATCAGCAACAGTGCTCCCTGCTGAACGGCGGCGAACATCAGGATAAGGTTACCAAGTGCAACGATTAAGAGGCCCAGCGCCAGGATGCCCGCGCTCTCAAGGTAAGGCGAAAGTCGCCTACCTACTTGCGGAAAAATCAGCATCGCAACGGCAAATGGAAGCATGGCGATACCCGCTTGGAGGACCCCGTTGCCACGGCCATTTTGTAGAAAGAGCGGTAACAGCGATGCCATGACTTGAGCAGACGAGGCATAGGCTAGCATCGCGAGTACGGCGCCAACGAAGGGCCTGGCGGTGAACAATTCGAGATCCAGCATCGGGTGGGGCCGACGTTTTTCGACCCAGACAAAGACTGCGAACAACAGCAGCCCCCCGATCATGCTCATGAGGACAGGGATACTCGACCATCCATGACTGGGACCGGCGATGAGTGCCCATGTGGCACTGAACATCCCCAGCGCGAAAAGCGCAATTCCCGGGATGTCCAGCGTTCTCGGCGTGGGATCACGAGATTCATCCACCAGCGTCACGACCGCTGCCGCCAGCAATAAGCAGACGGGGATGTTGATATAGAACGCCCAGCGCCATCCAAGTGAACTACTGATCACTCCACCTATGAGCGGCGAGACAACCATTGTGAGTCCCATGATGCCGCCCCATATCGCCCAAGCGTGGCTGCGCGATTTTTCATCGTGAAACGTGTGCCCGATGATGGCGAGGGCAGGAGCAAGCAGGAAAGCGGCTCCGACGCCCTGTACCGCTCGCGCCAGATACAGGCCTGCCGCTGAAGGCGCCAAACCACAGGCCAGGGAAGAGGCTGCAAAGAGCGCTATTCCGAACAGAAAGACGCGTCGCCGGCCGTACCGGTCAGCGATGGAGCCCGCCGGAAGCAGGAGGGCAGCGAAGCACAGCACATAGGTGCTTATGACCCACTCGACCTCTGCAAACGAGGCTTGAAGATCCCTGGCAATGGTTGGCAAAACGATGCCCACGACGTTCGTATCTAGAACGGTCATGGCACAGCCCGCCGACGCGACAACCAGTATGGCCGCTTCTTTTCTCATGGAATGACAGTCTCTTCTAATAGCGGGAGCGGTAACTGCACGTTCTCAACAGGGCATTTATTTAAATGCAGCCAGCCCGGCTTGAGCGATCTCTTCATCGTGCTGGGGTGTGTCCGCAGATACCCCTACCGCCCCAACGGTGTGTCCGTTGACGATGATCGGAAAACCACCACGCATCAGCACAAAGCCTTGGGCGGTGATCGCGGCAGGTCGGGGGCCGTTGATGGCATCTTCCAAGGCGCCGCTGGGACGTCGGAACAGAGCGGCGGTACGCGCTTTTCCGGGGGCGAGCTCAACACCCGCTGGCACAGCGGCGTTGTCCATGCGAACGAGGAGAATGGGCAGGCCAGCACTATCGACAACGGAGATGACGCACGGCCACCCAGCCGTTTGCGCCTTCGTTTGCGCCGCTGTGAGGATCTGTTGAGCGGCGGCAAGCGTCAGAACTGGCTGGTTGGGCAAATCTAATGCGGCGGCTGGCAAGGAAACAAGTGCGAGGGATCCCGCTAGGCCAACAGCGATTGCGACGGGGAGAAGACGGAACACGGTGAACTCCTGGGAAAGTGAGTCCAACGATTGAAACAGGGGAGACAATTCAGAACAATAAAACCTATCAGCTATATAATTCAGAAGAACTGAATACTGGAATCAAGTGACATGGACATTCGCCATCTTCGCGCCTTCGTCACCGTTGCGGAAAATCTACATTTTTCACGCTCAGCTGAGCAGTTGGGCGTTTCGGCCCCAACGCTCACTGCGCAGATCCAGGAAGTAGAGCGCTTGTTAGACGCTCGGCTGTTTAATAGAACAAAGCGGTCTGTCGTTTTGACGCCGGCTGGGGAAGCGTTTCTGACAGAAGCCCGCTCTACCCTTGAGCAATTTGAGAGGGCTATTAACGTGGGCCAACGTGCAGGCCGAGGCCAGGTTGGCCGAGTGGAAATCGGCTACGTTGGTTCAGCCGCCTTTTTCGGGGTACTCCAGGACCAAGTCCAGCGCTTTCGCAATCAGTGGCCAGACGTCATGGTGAACACCAAGGAACTCCCTACCGAGCACCTCACGGCACTTCTTGAGGATGGGCGGATTGATGTGGCCTTTGTACGAATGCCCGTGCATCTACCTGATGCAATCTCCAGCCGTATTTTGGCGCGCGACCGCTTCTGCCTGGCGTTGCCAACTGACCATGTCTTGGCGAAGACAGATGATGCCATTCGCCCGAGTGCGCTTGCGAGCGAGTTGTTTGTGCTGCCTGAACAAGCGCTAGGGGTGCGTGAGGTGGCCAAGCGCGGGAGATTCGATCCATACATTGTCTCGGCGCCTGGAAGTCTGGTCGCAGTGCTGACACACGTGGCACTGGGCGTGGGTATAGCAGTCATTCCCAGCGTTCTGATTCAAACGATTCAACTGCCAAATGTGGTCTTTCGGGAGATCGCCGGGCCTCCCATTTTTTCAGAGGTGGGGGCTTTGTTTCGCCGCCATGAGAGGCTGCCGATTGTGTGCAACCTGATTAGCCAGATCCTTGAGACCGATGAACGCGTGTGGAACGGCGATCCTCTGCGGAGTGCGCAGCAAGAAATGCCCTGAAGGGTAGGCGTCCCTTGGGCTATAGGGCGACATGGTTATTTCTCCAGGGGCTCCAGCCGCAACGACGCCGCCTGCCCCAATTTCCAGCCTTGCAAAATCATCCAGCAAACACGAAAATGAGATTGATTATCATATAAACCTTTTCAGGTTTGAGCCATGTCCTCCGTCGACCGCCTGCACCAACAGACCGTACACACCCTCTACGCCGATCATCATCGCTGGCTGTGTGGCTGGCTGCGCAAACGCCTGGGCTGTGTCGATCACGCAGCGGACATGGCTCAAGATACCTTCATGCGGGTACTGACCCAACGAAAAGCGCCTGAACTACGTGAGCCGCGTGCGTATTTGAGCACCATCGCGCGCAGCCTGATGATTGATATGTTCCGGCGCCGGACGGTGGAACAGGCGTATTTGGAAACCCTGGCATCCCGACCCGAAGCGCTGGATATCTCGCCGGAAACACGCTTTCTGATCATTGAAACCTTGCTGGAAATCGACCGGATTCTGAATGGCCTGGGCGCTCGCACTCGGCAGATTTTCCTGATGGCCCAGCTGGATGGCTTGAGCTATGTGGAGATCGGCCGACAACTGCACGTGTCGGTCAACACCGTCAAGAAACACGCGGTGCGCGCGTTGATGCACTGCCTGCTGGCCACCGAGGAGTAAGGCGTGGCACTGGATCACGCAACCCTTGAAGCCGCCGCACGCTGGTACGTCGACTTGCGATGTGATGACGCCGATGAAACCACCCAGGAAGCGCATCGGCGCTGGCTTGAGGGTGCGCCTGGACATCGTCAGGCCTGGGAACGGCTGATCCAACTGCAGGAACGCTTTGATCGGGTCGGCTCCGGTATCGCTCGGCCAACGCTCAACAGTGCACGGGTCAAGCGCCGTGAAGTGCTCAAGGTGCTGTCGCTATTACTTGCGGCCGGTGGGGCCGGCACGTTGGCCTGGCGCACCACTGCACTGCCGTCACTGGTGGCAGACCAGCGCACCGTGACGGGGGAAAGCAAAAGCCTGCGCCTGGAAGATGGCAGTCGGGTACGCCTCAATACCGCCACCGCAATGAATATTCACTTCAGCCCAAGCCTTCGCGAGCTGCAATTGCTCAGCGGGGAAATCTTTGTAGAAACCGCGCGTGATGCCCAGGCCCGGCCCTTTGTGGTGCACACCCGCGAAGGCAGTGTCCGTGCGCTGGGAACACGCTTTATCGTGCGCTGCGAAGACGCTCAAACCCGGGTCTGTGTGCTTGAACATGCCGTCGAAGTGCGCAGCGCAACCCACACGCCGACAGTGCGGGTGGAGGCGGGCCAGCAGGTGTGGTTCAGCCAGGACCAGGTGGCTGACGTGCAGCCTGCGAGCCCCGACGCCGATGCCTGGACCCACGGCATGTTGGTGGTCAACAACTGGCGCTTGGAGGATTTGATCCTTGAACTCCAACGCTACCGTCCTGGGCACCTGGGCTGCCAAGCGCAGGTCGCGGGGCTGCGTATTTCGGGGGCGTTTCATTTGAACAATATCGATACGATCCTGGAAAACCTGTCCGCTACCCTGCCTGTGCGCATCCGCCAATTCAGTCGCTATTGGACGCGCGTGGAGTCGGTCTGAACAAGCGCCAGAAAATAAATGCCCGCCAGGGGTTGTTGATTCAATTTCTCATTCGACTTGGTAGATAGAGGCGCATCAGACGCCGCTCTCACTCTACTGCCACTGGGCGAAAGGAAACGGTATGTCCGTACACAAGCCAACCACTCAACGACCCCCTTCACTGACCCGCATCGTGCGCCGCACGCTGCTCGGCATGGCCCTGGGCGCGCCGCTGACCTCGATCATGGTTGCCGCGCCCGCCTGGGCGCAGACGGCCGCGACCCAGTTCGACATCCCCTCCGGCTCGGTCAACACCGCACTGGCACAGTTTGCAGCCACGGCGGGGGTCAATATTTCGTTCGACCCTGCCCAGGCGCAAGGGCAACGCTCGCCTGGTTTACACGGCGCCTACACGGTGGACTCAGGCTTGCGCCAGCTGCTGGCCGGCAGCAAGTTGCAGGCCGTGTCGCTGAGTAACGGCAGCTACTCGCTGATCCCTGCCGTCGACGCAACGCTGCAATTGGACCCCACGAGCATCACCGGCCAATCGGTTGAGTCAGCCGCAGGCCCAGTGGAAGGTTACGTGGCCACCCGCAGCAGCGCAGGTACCAAGACCGATACACCGATCATCGAAATCCCGCAGTCGATCTCGGTGATCACCCGCCAGCAAATGCAGGCCCAAGGCGCGCAGACTGTCACCGACGCGTTGCGCTACGTACCCGGCGTCAAGGTGGAAGCCTACGGCTTGGACCCCAAGGGTTTTGACTGGTTGTACATTCGAGGCTTCAACGGCCAGGCCAGCAGTGACTACCTCAATGGGCTGCGTCAGCAAAACAACAGCTACGCGTTTTTCCGCAGCGAACCTTACTCGCTGGACCGCATAGACGTTGTGCGTGGCCCGGCCTCCAGCCTGTTCGGCCAAGGGGATGCGGGCGGCATTGTCAACCGGGTCAGCAAAAAGCCCGAGGCCAATCACGTCAACGAAGTGCAGTTGACCGGCGGTAACCATGATCGCCTGCAAGGCCAGTTTGATATCGGCGGCGTGCTGAGTGACGAGCAACACCTGCTCTACCGCGTAGTCGGCCTGGCCCGTGAAGCCGATAC
Organism: Pseudomonas sp. QC2; assembly: GCF_002859085.1. Lineage (NCBI taxonomy): Bacteria > Pseudomonadati > Pseudomonadota > Gammaproteobacteria > Pseudomonadales > Pseudomonadaceae > Pseudomonas > Pseudomonas sp. QC2. Next base: position 2,552 of record NZ_PKKS01000027.1, on the reverse strand, counting down.
CCAAGTGGATTATGCGGACGGCCACGCGCTGAAAGACGACCGCCTGTACATCGCGCCGTCCCTCACCTGGGCGCCGGATGAAGACACCAGCCTGACCCTGCTCAGTGACTTCATGCGCGATTCGAACGGCGGCTCGCTGTTCGCCTACAGCACGCCGAACGGCCACACCACCAACACGCTGATGGGCGATCACAGCTTCAACCATCTGGACCAGGAACAATTCAGCCTGGGCTACGAGTTTCGCCATCGGCTGGACGACACCTGGGAGTTCCGCCAGAACGCCCGCTACGGGCAGGTCGACCTGATCTTCCAGAATCTGCTGCCCACCGCCGTCGACACCAACACCGGCAACGTGACGCGGATCGCCGACCGCTTCGACCAGCACATGGACACGTTCAACCTGGACAACCAATTGCAGGCCGACTTCACCACCGGCCCGCTCAGCCACACCCTGTTGATGGGCGTCGACTATACCTGGCAAGACGCCGATATCTCGCGCTGGCGCACTCAAGCGCCAGGCCTGAACCTGAACGCGCCACAATATGGCTTGGCGATCGCTCGTCCCAACGCCGCCAACAGCCTGAGCTCAATTGATTACGACCAGACCATCGAACAGGTTGGCGGTTATATTCAAGACCAGATCAAGTTCGACGACCACTGGATCGTCACGGCCGGCGGGCGCTATGACTATGTTCGCAACGCTCTGGATAACCATGTCGGCGCGTCCTCCAACCAGAAAGACAATGCCTTCACCGGCCGGCTGGGCCTGACCTATCTCACCGAGTTCGGCCTGGCACCCTACGTCAGCTATGCCGAGTCGTTCACCCCCAACACCGGCACAGACCGCAACGGCAGTGCGTTCGACCCAAGCATGGCGCATCAATGGGAAGTGGGTGTGAAATACCAGCCCACCGACGCCATCCTGATGACTCTGGCCGCTTACGACCTGACCAAGACCAATGTGCTGACGACGGAAATCGTCGGCGGCGTGAACACCGGCTTCACCGTTGCGTCGGGCGAACAACAATCGCGCGGCATCGAAGCCGAGATCAAGGCGCGGCTGGATCAGCACTGGGATCTGATCGCGTCCTACACCTACACCCACGCCGAAATCACCAAGAGCAATCGCGGCGACGAAGGCAAACGCCCGGCCAACGTGCCCAGGCACATGGCGTCCACCTGGTTGAACTACACCTTCAACGACAGCCCGCTCAAAGGCCTGAGCTTGGGCGGCGGTGCCCGCTACACCGGCGTGCTGTATGGCGACAACGGCAATACCTACCACATCGACAACTACACACTGTTCGATGCGGGCGCCAGCTACCCGATCAACAAACACGTGACCGTCTCGGTCAATGCGCAAAACCTGTTGGACACTGAATATGTGGCCACCTGTGACGATTCCTATGAGTGCTACCCCGGGATGCGGCGCACGCTACTGACCAGCGTTAAATACTCCTGGTGATCAGATGCACATCATTGACTAAAAAGCGGCTTACCGAGAGGTAAGCCGTTTTTTATGCCCGAGTAAAAATGCTGGGGCAGCCTCATCCCAGCGCTGACGCCAATGTCGTTATATCGGACATCTTCCCATTGCTCCACAGACCCTCTGATGCTCGTTCGCCAAGCGTTAGCCAATACTTTCTGACACCCAATGAACGATTCCTTGTAGTCGTGTTGGCAGCCACAAGCGTGTGCTCGTTTGCCTATTTATAAAACGTCTATGCCGGGATAGAGATCCGCAGGTGGATGGTAATCGGGATCCTCAAAGCGGCTATTGTTGTAATGGGTTTTGGCCGTCGGCCCTTCGCCCTTGTACGTCACCTGCGTGTTTGGAGTGAGATGCCACCCGCCTCCGTCCTTGTCGCGCTCGATCAGCGACGGGTACAACGTACAGGTGCCTGATGAACCGGATGTCAGCCTGAACTGGTAAAGGCGCCCAGCTTGAGGCATGAACTTCGTCGTGACGTAGCAGGATTGCGTGCGCGCCCCTTCCCAGAACATACCCACGTGAGTTTCGATGCCGGGTCTGATCCGGGTTTCGTAATAGTCCGACGTGAGGTTTTGCCCTGCTTTCGGCATACCCTCATCCTGCGTACGGGTGAAAGGAAGCGGCCCACTGCGAATTACGCCGCCCGAACGTATACCGTTTTCGTATTGGTACAGATCGGCATGCTGAGTGAAGTTGACGATGCGTATCCAGGCAGGATTGGGCTCGTTTACAGGTGCAGTGAAGTAATTGGTGTGTGGGAAGTACTGGCAGCCTGCGAATAATGGCAGGGGCAGCAGGCAGAACGCAGCGCGTATCGACATGAAGCCTGTCCTTTTGCGGAGTCGGAGTAGAGACCACAAGAAAGGAGGAGCATTGCGTAACCGGTGAAAGATTTCGGGCCGTTAGCGACGCGCTTGATCATCCCTGTGCGAAGGCAACTGAACTGGCCTAATGATTTTGGACACTTCAATCGGGCGCTATGATAGCGCCCAAATCTGAGGTGTTTGGATATGCGTAAATCTTATTCGAGTGAGTTCAAGCTCAAGGCTGCCAGCATGGT
>NZ_PKKS01000026.1:0-120061 GCF_002859085.1 Pseudomonas sp. QC2 | reverse complement strand
CCGCCAAAATCGGTGGTGATATCCACGTCCTGGTCGCCGGCCAAAACGTTGGCGCCGTGGCTGAAGCCGCTGCAAAAATCGCTGGCGTGAGCAAAGTACTGGTCGCCGACAACGCGGCCTATGCTCATCAACTGCCGGAAAACGTCGCCCCGCTGGTTGCAGAGCTGGGCGCCGGCTACAGCCACATTCTGGCTGCCGCCACCTCCAACGGCAAAAACATCCTGCCACGCGTTGCCGCGCAGCTGGACGTTGACCAGATCTCCGAGATCATCTCGGTCGAAAGCGCCGACACCTTCAAGCGCCCGATCTACGCCGGTAACGCCATCGCTACCGTTCAATCGAACGCTTCGGTCAAAGTCATCACCGTCCGTGCCACCGGTTTCGACCCGGTGGCCGCTGAAGGCGGTTCGGCTGCCGTTGAAGCTGTTGCGGCTGCCCACGACGCGGGTACATCCAGCTTTGTTGGCGAAGAGCTGGCCAAGTCGGATCGTCCTGAGCTGACCGCTGCCAAGATCGTCGTTTCCGGCGGCCGTGGCATGCAGAACGGTGACAACTTCAAGCACCTGTATGCCCTGGCTGACAAGCTGGGCGCTGCGGTCGGCGCTTCCCGCGCGGCCGTCGACGCAGGTTTTGTACCGAACGACATGCAGGTCGGCCAGACCGGTAAGATCGTCGCGCCACAGCTGTACATCGCCGTCGGTATCTCCGGCGCGATCCAGCACTTGGCCGGTATGAAAGACTCCAAAGTGATCGTTGCGATCAACAAGGACGAAGAAGCACCGATCTTCCAGGTGGCTGATTACGGCCTGGTGGCGGACTTGTTCGAAGCCGTACCCGAGTTGGAGAAGCTGGTCTAATCCAGTCGCTTCACTTATAAAGAGCCCGGTCCTTGTGACCGGGCTTTTTTTGACTTGCTGGAGACACTCGCCATGGAACTGCGCCCCTGGGCCGTACTGCTGGGCCTCACACTGCTGCCGAGCCTGACGCTGGCCGCTGGCAAATGCGATCGCCTGGTGATCACCGGCAGCCCGGACGCACCGCCTTTGCTCTGGCGCGACCCGCAAGACCCCACGCACCTGATCGGCGCCACCGCTGATGTGTTGCAACAAGTGGCCAAGGACCTCGGGTTGAAAATCGACCTGCTCTACGGCGGCAAACGCTCCCTGGCCCTGGATGAAGTGCGCAGCGGGCGCATGGATATCCTGGCCGATGCGCCGCTGAACCTGGGCGAACTGGAAACCCTCGACTACATTCACCCGGCGCTGGTGCAGCTCGACTACCTGGTCTGGACGCGCAAGGATTCGGCGCTGGCCTACACCACGGCGGCAGACCTGCACGGGCACAAAGGTGCAGTGTCGGAGCGTGCACGCTTGAGCGCCGACTTCGAGACCTTCGCCGGCCAGCAACTGAGCCTGCAGCGCCTGCCTTCACTGACGCCGGCGTTCCAGAAGCTGCTGCTGGGGGAAGTGGACTATGTGCTGGCGAGTCGTTATTCCGGCATGGCCATGGCGCAGAGCCTGGGCATGAGCAATGACCTGATCGCCCGCGACGTGCCCATCGATCAGCCGGGCCTGTACCTGGCGATTTCCCACAACTCGGCCTGCAATGATCCGTGGTTACGCGGACAGCTCGCTAAAAAGATGACAGAATTGCCCGCGTCCGGTGTGGCGGAAACCGCGCTGCAGCGCAACCTGGAGCGCTGGAAAGCACAATTGCAGCAACCCGTCGGCACCCCAACAAAGTAGGGATTTTCAGTGACTCTTCGACCTCTTTTCGCGGCCCTCGCCGTTGTCGCTCTGGCGGGATGTGCAGCCGATCCTGCGCCGAATGAACAAATACGCCTCACCCAGCAAGCCTTGGAACAAGCCGGCGCCGTGGGTGCCAGTGCCGATGAATCACCCGAACTGAAACTGGCCGAAGACAAATTCGCCCAGGCCAAGGCCGACATGGCCGATCAATCCTACAAGGACGCACGCATGCAGGCCGAACAGGCCGAGCTGGACGCGCGCCTGGCCGAAGCCCAAGTGCTGACCCGCAAGAGCCAGGAACAACTGAACGTGCTTAACACCCGCATCACCCGTCTGCGCAAGCAATTGCAACTGGGGGAGGCCCAATGAGCCCGATGATCCGTGGTTTGGGCTGTGCCGTGCTGTTGGGCAGTGCGGTGCTGGGCGGTTGCGCCAGCCACCCCAATGGCGAGCAGGCCTTGCAGCAGGCGGGCAGTGACTTCCAGAAGGTCAAGGAAGACGCCAATGTGTTACGCATCGCGCCCAAGGATGTGATCCGTGCCGGTGAGTCCCTGGCCCGCGCCGATCGCTTGTCCAGCTACTGGGGCAGCGGCGCCGACGTGGTGCATTACGCCTACCTGAGCCAGCGCTACAGCGCCATTGCCCGCGAGCACACCGAACAGGCGCTCAACGAAGAGCGCGGCGCCAAGCTCGAGCTGGAACGCCAGCGCCTGCAACTGGCGCTGCGTGAAAGCAAGCTGATCAGCGTGCAGCAGCAAGGTAAGTGGCTTGAAGAACAGATCGCCAGCCTGGCCACCACCCAGACCGATCGCGGCCTGGTGATGACCCTGGGTGACGTGCTGTTCGACACCGGTGAGGCGGAGCTGAAAAACTCGGCCAACCGCACTGTGCTGAAAATCGTACAGTTCCTGCAACTGAACCCCAAGCGTGTGGTGCGCATCGAGGGGTATGCCGACAACACCGGCGGTGAGCGGGAAAACCTCAAACTGTCCCGCGACCGCGCACAGTCGGTGGCCGATGTACTGGTAGACCTGGGGATCGACGAAAAACGCATCCAGGTCGAGGGTTATGGCGACCAGTACCCGGTCGAAGCGAATGCCTCTGAGCGGGGCAGGGCGCAGAACCGTCGGGTGGAAATTGTGTTTTCCGACGCCAAAGGCCAGTTGGGCGCCGCCCGCTAGAAGCCTGGCGCAGATCAAAAATGTGGGAGGGGGCAAAACCCCCTCCCACATTTTTTATGTGCGCCTGAAATCCCAGTCACCCGCCCTACAGTTTTTACTGTCACTCCCGCCCGCGCTCGACTATTGTGGCAACTGTCCCCGTACACTTCTAAACTGTGCCGGTATGTTTCACACAAAAATAAAATACCCGTGAAATCGAGTGCTGCGTCATGACCAATCTGTTGCTTTACCAACGTATCGCCCAGCAACTGGCTGAGGATATCCGGCGCGGTGTCTATCAACCGGGGGAGCGTGTGCCTTCGGTGCGCAAGATGAGCTCCCAGCTCAACGTGAGCCACGCCACGGTGTTGCAGGCCTACGCCAACCTGGAAGACCAGGGGCTGATCCGGGCACGTCCGCAGTCCGGTTATTACGTGCATCAGACACCCGCGCTCACGGCCCCCACGCCGGACATCGCGCGGGTCGAGCGGCCGGGGTTGGTCACCCGCAGCAGCATCATTCAGCAAGTGTTGGGCGAATCCCGCCGCGAAGGGGTGTTCCCGTTGGGCGCCGCGGTGCCGAGCGTGGATTACCTGCCGGTACGGGCATTGCACCAGCAGTTGGCCAAGGTCACGCGCTTTCAGAGCCCTCGGGCCTTCAGCTATATGTTCAGCCCCGGTTTCGAACCGCTGCGCCGTCAGGTGGCGATCCGCATGCGCGATGCGGGTGTGGTGGTGGATCCTTCCGAAGTGGTGATCACCCACGGTTGCGTCGATGCCTTACAGATGTCACTGCGGGTGTTGACGCGCCCGGGCGACCTGATTGCCGCTGAGTCGCCGACGTATTACGGCCTGCTGCAGCTGGCTGATCTGCTGGGCCTCAAAGTCATCGAGATTCCCAGCGACCCGTCCACCGGCATGAGCCTGGAAGCCCTGCAACTGGCGGCGAACCAATGGTCGATCAAGGCGCTGGTATTGACCACGCGCCTGAGCAACCCGCTCGGCGGCACCATGCCCGAAGAACGGCAAAAACAGTTACTGCGCCTGGCCTCGGATTTCGATATCCAGATTGTCGAGGACGATATCTACGGCGAACTGATGTTCGAGCTCGGCCGCACCAAGGCCCTGAAAGCCTATGACCGCCTGGACCGGGTGATCTATTGCTCGAGTTTTTCCAAGACATTGTCCCCCGGCGTGCGCATCGGCTGGATGATCGCCGGCAAGTACCAGCAGGAAATCCAGCGCCTGCAGATGTTCAGCACCCACTCCGCATGCAGTGTCACGCAGATGGGCGTTGCCGCTTACCTTGAGAATGGCGGCTACGACCGGCACCTGCGCTACATCCGTCAGGAATACCGCAAGAACCTCAGCGCGTTCCAGCTGGCGGTGCAGCAGTATTTCCCCGAAGGCACGCAGATGACTCGCCCGACCGGCGGTTTTATCCTGTGGGTCAGTTTGCCTGGACGGGTCAATACCCAGGAACTGCACGTGCGTGCCCTGCAACAGGGCATCAGCATTGCGCCAGGGTTGATTTTCAGCAACACAGAACAGTTCAACCACTGCATTCGCCTTAACTGCGGTACGCCGTGGAACCGTGAGGCAGAGCGGGCGCTGATGACCCTGGGGATGCTGGCCAGCCAGCTATGCCAGGAAACTGCAGCCGGCCTCTGAGGCGCAAAAAAGGGACAACTCCGACAGTGGGCTGATCACCACGCTTGTCATGCCGTGCACAACAAGCGAGCATATGGCCCTCTGCCGTTAATGCTGTAGGCAATATGACTCAGATTTTTCGCGCTGTTCTGGTAATTGGCCTGTTAAGCCTGTGCAACGTCAGCACAGCGCTGGCGGCGGCCCCTGTGAGCGAAACCAAGCCTGCTGCCAGCTCTGAACAGAAGACCCCTGCGAAAAAACCGGCGCCGGCCAAAAAAGCGCCCGCTGCGAAGAAGAACGCGGCCACTGCCAAAAAACGTGCTGCGAGCAAATCCAAGGCCTCCCGTGAAGTGGCCCAGACGCAATTGCCCCCTGCACAGTTGGACCTGTCACTGCCTTCGGACATGGTCAGGCACTTGCAGCCCATCGGCACCATGCCCAAGCCCAAGAGCGTGCCCCTGCTGCCGCCGATGTTCGGCGAGAAGCCCACCGACAACAGTGCATTCCAGATCAACGGCCGCCTGCTCAGCAATGAGATGAGGCTGCAATTGCGCAACGAAGAGCGGCGCGATGTGGAAGGTGCAGCGCTGGATTTCGAATTCAAGCAGTAAACTTTTCCCACAGACGTGACGTGTCCCTCCGACCATCTGTCGCAGACTGGTCAGTCACGTTTGTTTTCTGCGAAAAACCCCTGTTAGACCATTTTAAAACGGCTGTTTTAGGGCGTACTCTAGCCCGGCCATCCACATTGAGTCGTCGAGGACCTGCTGGTCATGAATTGCCGTGAAGGCTGTGGCGCTTGCTGCATCGCCCCCTCCATCAGTTCGCCATTACCGGGCATGCCACAAGGCAAGCCGGCCGGCGAACGCTGCCTGCACCTGTCGGTCGAACAGCTATGCCTGCTGTTCGGGCAACCGGAGCGACCGGCGGTGTGCAGCGATTTCAAGGCGGATATCGAGGTCTGCGGCACCGACCAGGCCGATGCGATTCGCTTGATCGGCTGGTGGGAGCAGATGACGGCGGCTTGATGGGCTTTACTATCGGAACTTTTTTCGGAACTTCGACAATAAGGAATACAACAATGGGTTCGCTGAAACGAATGGCTGTGCTGTGCGGTTTTATGGTGTTGTTTGCTGCCACTGCCCAGGCTGAGGATTGGCAAGTCGCCAAGGATGAAGACGGTATCAAGGTGTCCCTGAGCGAAGTGGCCGGCTCCAAGTACAAGGCGTATCGCGGTGTGACCACGATTAAGGCGCCGGTTGCCAAGATTGTTGCGCTGCAGGAAGACGTAGTGGGTGCCTGCAAATGGATTCACGAATGCAAATTGCAAAAACTGCTTAAACACGAGGGTGACGTCAGCTACACCTACACCCAGTTCAATGCCCCGTTCCCCGTCACTAATCGTGACTCGATTCTCAAAATCACCACCTCGAAGGGCGCTGACGGCAGCGTGACCCGAACTTTGCTGGAGGTCCCGACCTATCAGCCAGAAGAAAAAGGCTTCGTACGGGTTGCTCAAGTAGAAGGTTTCTGGAAACTGGTGCCAAAGGGCGACAACCAGACCGAAGTCACTTACCAGGTGCACACCGAACCAGGTGGCAGCGTGCCTTCGTGGTTGGCCAACAAGTTTGTGGTGGACGCGCCGTTCAACACCTTGAAAGCCTTGAAAGAACACGCCGAAAAATAAGCGCAGTTGATCGGGTGTCTCCGACCTTGGGTGGAACGTTTGCCAAGCCCCCAAGGTCCAGATAGAGGTAAGCCCACACACGGGTTTTATCGAGGAGGCACCGATGCAAAAGTGGCAGATTACCTTTGTTGATGATCACGGCGTGCAGTCCGTTGAACAGTTCACCTGTGACCAGAAGCCCAGCCTCGAAGATGCGGCACACATGATTCGCAACAAACTGGTGCCCGTCGCCGCCGAACTGGACCTCAACGACCTGGAGGGCCGCAAGCCCGAGCCTACGGTCAAGATCCTCAAAGACCAGAACAGTATCCAGATCCTCGACATCTCTCCTGCCGCCTGAATATTCCCTGTCCACCCTTAAAGCGCCTCTGGTGGAGGTGATAGCTTCGCGCTACTCTGCAAATGAGATCAGCGAATGAATCGCTAAGGTCTGGTCTTGTCAGCTACATGCTTGTTTTCCAGCGGTGATGTTATTGCCGTAGTCCCCACGCCAGTACGGCGTGGGCTTCGGGAAGCACGGAAAGTCTATCCATCAATTTGAGGAGCACTTTTCATGAGCACAGCCTATCAAGAAGACATCAGCACCAACGTTCTGCGCCGCATGAAAGAGGGCGGCTTCGACTTTTCGCGTTTTCACCCCATCGAGTTCTACGCCATTTTCCCGGATGAGGAACGGGCGCGCAGGGCTGCGGGTGAGTTTCGCGGGGAATCCCTGAATGCCCAGGTCAGTGCGCGCGACGATGGCGCCTGGTACCTGGAACTGAGCAAAATCATGTTCGCTACCTACGACGGCATAGGAGACTTCGAGCAAGACTTTGAGGCGGTGGTCGAGCCGCTGGGTGGGATCATCGAGGGATGGGGCGTGAAGCAGGAGGTGCGTGGGTTACCCATGTAGCAGTTAGCAGTATGAGAACCACAGCGTATCGGCTGACCTTTGGGTCGGCCGATTTTGTTTGTGCTGTAGGAAAACTACTCGGAACTTGTAGCCCACTTTTCTGCACCAAAAAAAAGCCACCCAAAGAGGGTGGCCTAAAGGGAAGAGCGGTGGGCTGAACCTGTAGGACGCATCCTGTTCAGCAGATGGTTGTGATTATCCGCAGGCTTGGCCGGGCAGTGAAATCAACTCTGGCTATGCTGTTGATAGTCAAAGCCCGCATTGCGATGAAGCGTGGGGCTGTGCACCGGGCATTCTGCGCACCAGGACGGTGCGGTCAGATTTTTATGTTTATTTAACTCACTGATTTTTAAGTGTTTATGCCGCTGGCACGGGCCTTGCGATGGTTCTCGCGTCCGGGTGACAAGGAGTTCGGCATGATCCGCACTTATTACGATGAGATGTACGATGGGGCAGGGCAGGTCCGGCCTCATTACCGCGAGTTCGCCCGCTGGTTGGCCGACACGCCTGCTGAACTGCTGGCGCAACGCCGGCGCGAAGCCGATTTGCTGTTCCACCGCGCCGGGATCACCTTCACGCTCTACGGGGACGAGCAGGGCACCGAGCGCCTGATCCCCTTTGACACCATCCCACGCAGCATCCCCGCCAGCGAATGGCGGATTGTCGAGCGCGGCTGCATCCAGCGGGTCAAGGCGCTTAATATGTTTCTCGCCGACCTGTATCACGAACAACGCATCATCAAGGCCGGGATCATCCCCGCCGAACAGGTCCTGGCCAACGAGCAATACCAACTGGCCATGCAAGGCCTGGACCTGCACCGCGACCTGTATTCCCACATCTCCGGGGTCGACCTCGTACGCGATGGCGACGGCACGTACTACGTGCTGGAAGACAACCTGCGTACACCGAGCGGCGTCAGCTACATGCTCGAAGACCGCAAGATGATGATGCGCCTGTTCCCTGAACTGTTCGCCGCCCAACGCATCGCGCCCATCGATCACTACCCCAACCTGTTGCTGGATACCCTGAAAAGCTCCAGCCCCCTGGACAACCCCAGCGTGGTGGTATTGACCCCGGGCCGCTTCAACAGCGCGTTCTTTGAACATGCCTTTCTGGCCCGTGAAATGGGCGTGGAACTGGTGGAAGGCGCCGACCTGTTCGTGCGCGATGACCGCGTCTTCATGCGTACCACCGATGGCCCCAAGGCCGTGGACGTGATCTACCGTCGCCTTGATGACGCCTTCCTCGACCCCTTGGCCTTCAACCCGGACTCCATGCTCGGCGTGCCCGGCCTGCTCGCGGCCTACCGCTCCGGCAATGTGGTGCTGGCCAATGCCATCGGCACCGGGGTGGCGGATGACAAGTCGGTGTACCCCTTCGTCACCGAGATGATCCGTTTTTACCTGGATGAAGAACCGATCCTGAAGAATGTTCCGACCTTCCAGTGCCGTAAGCCCGACGAACTTTCCCACGTATTGGCCAACCTGCCCGACCTGGTCGTGAAGGAAACCCAAGGCTCCGGCGGCTACGGCATGCTGGTGGGCCCGGCGTCCACCGCAGCGGAAATCGAAGCCTTCCGTGCCCGTATCAAGGCCAAGCCCCACGCCTATATCGCCCAGCCGACCCTGTGTTTATCCACCTGCCCGACGTTTGTCGAAAATGGCATTGCGCCCCGCCATATCGACCTGCGCCCGTTCGTGTTGTCCGGCAAGGAAACCCGTGTGGTCCCCGGCGGCTTGACCCGCGTTGCATTGCGCGAAGGCTCGCTGGTGGTCAACTCGTCCCAGGGTGGCGGCACCAAAGACACGTGGGTGGTCGAGGACTGATGCCATGTTGAGTAGAACTGCCTCGGATTTGTACTGGATGTCGCGCTACCTTGAACGCGCGGAGAACCTCGCGCGCATGCTCGACGTCAGCTATTCGCTGTCGCTGATGCCCCAGGATGGGCGCGGTGATGGCCTGCATGAACTGGCCATGCCGCTGTTGATCACCGGCACCCTGGAGGACTACCACGCACGTCACGGTGAATTGCACGCTGAACGCCTGCTGCACTTCTTTGCTCTGGATGCGGCCAACCCGGCCAGTATCTACAGTTGTCTCGGCGCCGCGCGGGCCAGCGCCCATGCGGTGCGTGGGCGAATTACCGCCGACATGTGGGAAAACATCAACGCTACCTGGTTGGATATTCGTGATATCGCCCAGCAGGGCCTGAGCCGTTATGGCATGAGTCGGTTCTGTGAGTGGGTCAAGGAGCGTTCCCATCTGTTCCGGGGCGCTACCTACGGCACCATCATGCGCAACGATGCCTTCCGCTTTATTCGGCTCGGCACGTTTATCGAACGCGCCGACAACACGCTGCGCTTGCTGGACGCACGTTATGAAATGGCCGGTGACCAGGCCGAAGCCGTCACCGATGGCACTGCGCATGCCTACTATCAATGGAGTGCCTTGCTGCGGGCCTTGTCGTCGTTCGAGGCCTACACTGAGATTTATCGCGATGCACCCGGCGCCCGGCAAGTCGCTGAGTTGCTGCTGCTGCGCGCCGATGTGCCGCGCTCACTGCGTGCCTGCAGCGAAGAGATTGACCAGATCCTGGCCAGCCTGCCCGGCATCAACGGCCGCCCGGCCCAGCGCCTGGCCGCCGAGATGGATGCGCGCCTGCGCTTTACCGCCATTGATGAAATCCTTGAGGAAGGCCTGCACGCCTGGCTGACCGACTTTATCCCCTTGGTCCGCCAATTGGGCGACGCCATCTACAGTTCCTACCTGGAGGCCGCATGAGACTCTCCATCAGCCACGAAACCACTTACCACTATGAAGACCAAGTGCGCGCCAGCATCCAGTACCTGCGCCTGACCCCCCATGACAGCGAGCGCCAGCATGTGCTCAGTTGGCAACTCGACCTCCCGCGTCCGGTGCGTGCCCAGGTGGACCCGTTCGGCAACATCCTGCATGTGCTGACCCTGGATGAACCCCACGACGCCATCATCATCGGTGCGCGTGGCCAAGTGGACATCGACGAACTGCGCGAGGCCGAACACGAGAGCCAATCGGCATTCCCGTTCCTGCGCTGCACCCGCTTGACCGAGCCCGATGAAGCGCTGCGCGGCTTTGCCGACCAGCATTGCCATCAACGTCGCGATCGCACGGCGTTGATCGACCTGATGCATGCACTTAACCAAGCGATGATCTACACGCCGGGCGCGACCGAAGTCGACACCTGCGCCGCCCAAGCCTTCGCCGGCCGTGCGGGCGTGTGCCAGGACCACACCCACGCGTTTTTGGCCTGCGCACGCAGCCTGGGGATCCCTGCGCGGTATGTGTCGGGGTATTTGTATTCCGAGGACAGCACGCACCTGGCCAGCCATGCCTGGGCCGAAGCCTGGCTGGATGACGCTTGGTACAGCTTTGACGTGACCAACCAGCTGGCCCGCCCGGAGCGGCATTTGAAACTGGCGGTAGGGTTGGATTACCTGGATGCCTGCCCGGTGCGCGGCATGCGTCGCGGCGGCGGTCATGAGCAGATGCACGCGAAGGTGTTCGTGGCGCCGACGCCGGTGATTTCCGTCCAGCAGCAATAGCGTGATCGCGGGTCTGCCAGAGGTTTTGTGGCTTGTAGTGAGCGGGCTTGCCCCGCGCTGGGCTGCGAAGCGGCCCTAATCCAGGCGCCGCGGCAGTACCTGATACACCGCATTCTGCTTGATCAGGGCTGCTTCGCAGCCCAGCGCGGGGCAAGCCCGCTCACTACAAGGGTTGTTTACGCGCGGCCATGTGCTTCAGATACTCAACCAATAAATCCAGCTCATTGTCCGGCAACACGCTGGCGGCGAATGCCGGCATCTTCGCCTGTGGCCAATGCCGCAGGCTCTGCGGGTCACGGATATAGCGCTTGAGGAAATCACCGCCAAAATACTCGGTGGGGTTATAAGGGACATTCAGGTCCGGCCCCACCTGTGCATCACCGGCGCCATTGAGGCGGTGGCAGGCCAGGCAGTTTTTCTGGAACAGCGCAAAGCCCTGGTTGATCGGGTCATTGGGCGCCAGCGTCGGGTCGGGCAACAACGCCGGAAAACGCTCCGCCACGGTCTTCAACTGCTTTATCCCGGAGATCTGGAACGGCCACTGCTCCGGGCTGATAGACCCGGCCTGTGGGTCGGTCCACACCAGGTAGAACGGCCCGGCACTCGGTTTGCCATCCGCCAGTGCGGGCCATGGCTGGGCGGGGTCCTCCACCGCGAGCCAGGCGCGTGCACCGTGGTTTTCCAGCAGCGGCGCAGCCGTGAGTTCGGCGGCGAATCCATCGAGGGCAACGGCTTGCAGGTGGCTCTCAGGTTTCAAACCCGGTAAGAGCACCGCCAGCGGCACTGCACGATAGGTCATGGTGCGCTTGTAGGACACGTCATCAACGATCTGCACCGTTTGCGCTTGCGGGTGCTTGAGCAGGTCGGCGGTCTGCCAGGTCTTGCGGGTGTGGTCGAGTTCGACGGTCAATTGCGCGGCTGAAGCGGGAAGGCCGATCAGCAAGGCGAGGAGGGCAAGGATGGCTTTCAAGATGCAGGCTCGAATCAACGTGGCGATTGGGCTCACGATACCGGAAATCGGCGCGTAAAAAGACAGCCCCTGCAGGACCGCTATGCGCAATGTCCAGGCAGGCGCTGCCAAAAACTGCAAACCCTGTGCTGTTGCACGGAATGGGGCCGTGGAGGGGTCACCCAATAACCTTGGTTAAGTTGGGCAAGATCAAAATCAGTGTGGTGGCGAACAGAATGAGTCCCGCCTGACGTACTTTCGAATGTTTAAACATGGCTGACTGCCTTTTGTTGTTATTCCTGAGCGTCAAATACGTGCCGGTTTTATTTCAGTATGGCGAGATGACGTGTCACTTTTCTTACAGCTGCTCCAGCAAAACCCGGCAGCAACTTCTTACTGATTCAACCTTAGAGCCCTCGTTCTTCTTGGCTTAGACCCATTTCATATCAGCTAATCAGCATTTCAGCTTAAAAAGGCATGAGGCATAACGCCATCTTGGCGCCAATGCCTTGGCTAGACAGCTAAAACGATTAATCAGGTAATTACCTTAGGAGGCTACCGTTCGTCCGAGCGAGGGGGTCAAAAGCAATGAGCGCATCCGTCATTGAAACCGTGTCAATCGGGCCTAAGGTAGAGGCACACCTGCACAGCGGTTCGAGGACGTCATGACCCAAGCTTTGATCTTTGATGCGATACGTACGCCCCGTGGCAAAGGCAAGTCGGACGGCGCCTTGCACAGCGTCAAGCCGGTTAACCTGGTAGCCGGTTTGCTCACCGCCCTGGCCCGACGCAGCGACCTCGACACCCAACAAGTGGACGACATCGTGCTCGGGTGCGTGACCCCGGTGGGCGACCAGGGTGCCGACATCGCCAAGACCGCCGCCCTGGTGGCCGACTGGGACATCAGCGTCGCAGGCGTCCAGATCAACCGCTTTTGCGCGTCTGGCCTGGAAGCGGTCAACCTGGGCGCGATGAAGGTGCGCTCCGGCTTCGAAGATCTCGTGGTGGTCGGTGGCGTCGAGTCCATGTCCCGCGTGCCCATGGGCAGTGACGGAGGCGCCTGGGTGCTCGACCCGCAGACCAATCTGCACAGCCACTTCACCCCACAGGGCATCGGCGCGGACCTGATCGCTACCCTCGAAGGGTTCACCCGCGAGGACGTCGACGCCTTTGCCCTGCATTCACAACAGAAAGCGGCCAGGGCACGTGCAGACGGTTCCTTCAACACGTCGCTGATTGCGGTGCGGGACCAGAACGGCATTGTGCTGCTCGACCATGATGAGTTTATTCGCGGCGACTCCACCCTTGAAGGCCTTGGCAAGCTCAAGCCCAGCTTCGAAATGATCGGGCAGATGGGCTTCGATGCCACTGCGCTGCGGGTCTACAGCCATGTGGAGCGCATTAACCACGTACACACGCCGGGCAACAGCTCCGGCATCGTCGATGGCGCCGCGTTGATGTTGATCGGCTCCGAGGCCAAGGGCCGCGAACTTGGCCTGCAGCCCCGGGCGCGTATTGTCGCCACGGCGGTCACCAGCACTGACCCGACCATCATGCTCACCGGCCCCGCGCCTGCCACGCGCAAGGCCCTGGCCAAGGCTGGATTGCGCGTTGAAGACATCGACCTGTTCGAGGTCAACGAAGCGTTTGCCTCGGTGGTGCTCAAGTTCATCAAGGACATGCGCATCGACGCGGCACGGGTCAACGTGAACGGCGGCTCTATCGCCATGGGCCATCCGCTGGGCGCCACCGGCTGCGCGATCCTCGGCACCCTGCTCGACGAACTGGAAGTGCGCCAGCAGCGCTACGGCCTGGCCACCTTGTGTGTCGGCGGTGGCATGGGCATCGCCACCATTATCGAACGCCTCTGAGCCCAAGGAATCTGTCATGACCCAAGCCATTCGTTACGAAAAAGGCCAGGACGGCATTGTCGTGCTGACCCTCGACATGCCCGGCCAGAGCGCCAACACCATGAACAGCGTGTACCGCGAGGCCATGGCGGCCACGGTCGAACGCCTGGAGGCGGAAAAAGACGGCCTTGCCGGGGTGGTCATCACCTCGGCCAAGAAGACATTTTTTGCGGGTGGCGACCTGAATGAACTGATCAAAGTCGATACGGCTCACGCCAAGGAGTTTTACGACAGCGTGTTGGTGTTGAAGGCACAACTGCGGCGCCTGGAAACCCTCGGCAAGCCCGTGGTGGCCGCCATCAATGGCGCGGCGCTGGGAGGCGGCTGGGAGATTTGCCTGGCCTGCCATTACCGTGTCGCGCTGGACGACAAATCAGTGCAGCTTGGCCTGCCGGAAGTCACCCTGGGCCTGCTGCCGGGTGGCGGTGGGGTGGTGCGCATGGTGCGTTTGCTGGGGCTGGAAAAGGCCTTGCCGTATTTGCTCGAAGGCAAGAAAGTGCGGCCGCAACAGGCACTGCAAGCCGGTCTGGTCAATGAGCTGGCGGCGGACCGCGAACAGTTGCTGGCCAAGTCACGCGCCTGGATCCTGGCCAATCCGGACGCCAAACAGCCGTGGGACAACAAAGCCTACCAGATCCCCGGCGGTACGCCGTCGAGCCCGAAAGTTGCCCAGATGCTGGCGATCGCGCCATCGATTTTGCGCAGTAAAACCCAGGGCTGTTTCCCCGCCCCGGAGAAAATCCTCTGCGCTGCCGTCGAAGGCGCCCAAGTGGACTTCGACACCGCACACCTGATCGAAACCCGTTATTTCACCGAGTTGGTGACCGGGCAGGTGGCGAAAAACATGATCGGCACTTTCTGGTTCCAGCTCAACGAGATCAACGCCGGCCGTTCACGGCCGCAAGGGTTTGCACCCTATGTCACACGTAAAGTCGGCGTGCTGGGTGCGGGGATGATGGGGGCGGGGATCGCTTACGTCAGCGCCAGCGCAGGCATCGACGTGGTACTCAAGGACGTCAACCTGGCCGCCGCCGAGAAGGGCAAGGCACATTCGGTGGCGTTGCTGGACAAGAAGGTCAGCCGTGGTCAGTTGACGGCGCAACAGCGTGAAGCCACCTTGGCGCGTATTCATCCTACGGCCTCCGATGCCGACTTGGCGGGTTGCGACCTGATCATCGAGGCGGTGTTCGAAGACCGCGAACTCAAGGCCAAGGTCTCGGCTGCTGCGCAAAGCGTGGTCGGCGCCGAGGCCGTGATCGCCTCCAACACGTCCACCTTGCCGATCAGCGGTTTGGCCACGGCGGTGCCGGATCAGGCCAAGTTCATCGGCCTGCACTTCTTCAGCCCGGTGGACAAGATGCCCTTGGTGGAAATCATCAAGGGTACCCACACCAGCGACGAAACCCTGGCGCGAGGGTTCGATTTCGTACTGCAAATCAAGAAAACTCCGATCGTGGTCAACGACAGTCGTGGCTTCTTCACCTCGCGGGTGTTCGGCACCTTCACCAATGAAGGCATCGCCATGCTCGGCGAAGGCGTGGCCGCGCCGATGATCGAGACCGAAGCCCGCAAGGCCGGCATGCCGGTGGGGCCGTTGGCGGTGTCGGATGAAGTCTCCCTCAGCCTGATGAGCCATATCCGACAGCAGACGTCCAAGGATCTGCAGGCAGAAGGCAAGGCCGTGCCGACACACCCGGCGACGGCAGTGATCGATCTGTTGGTCAACGAATACAAGCGCGTAGGCAAGGCGGCGGGGGGCGGTTTCTATGAATACCCCAGCGGTGGGCAAAAGTACCTGTGGCCAGAGTTGAAAAGCCGCTTTGAACGGCCCGACCAACGCATCTCGCCACAAGATGTGCGCGACCGCCTGCTGTTTATCCAGGCCATCGAGACCGTGCGCTGTGTCGAGGAGGGGGTGTTGATGTCCACGGCAGATGCGAACGTGGGGTCTATTTTCGGCATCGGTTTCGCGGCCTGGAGCGGCGGCGCTCTGCAGTTCATCAACCAATATGGGTTGAACGACTTTGTCGCCCGCGCTCGCTACCTGGCCGAGCAATATGGCGAACGGTTCGCACCGCCGACATTGTTGTTAGATAAAGCGGCACGCGGTGAAGTGTTCCGGTGATCGAGCGGGGGCTTGCCTTGAAGGGGTATTTCAAGGCAGGCTCTGGGGTGTGCAATATTCCCATCACCGTGTCAGGTATTTTTTATGTCGCTACGCGTCTGTATCCTGGAAACCGATATCCTGCGTCCAGGCTTGATCGATCAATACCAAGGGTACGGGCAGATGTTCAAGCGCCTGTTCTCCAAGCAGCCGATCCCCGCCGAGTTTGTCGTCTATAACGTGGTGAACGGTGAATACCCGTCCGACGACGAAGTGTTCGACGCGTACCTGGTGACCGGCAGCAAGGCCGATTCCTTCGGCACTGACCCGTGGATCCAGACCCTCAAGACCTATCTGCTCGAACGTTACGAGCGCGGCGACAAGCTGCTCGGTATCTGCTTTGGTCACCAATTGCTGGCGCTGCTGCTGGGCGGCAAGGCTGAACGCGCGAGCCAGGGTTGGGGCATTGGCATCCACGACTATAAGCTTGATGCCAAAGCGCCGTGGATGAGCCCTGAAGTGGAAGAGCTGACGCTATTGATCAGCCACCAGGACCAGGTGACCACCCTGCCGGAAAATGCCACGGTCATTGCGTCGAGCGCTTTTTGCCCGTTCGCGGCGTATCACATCGGCGATCAGGTGCTGTGCTTCCAGGGCCACCCGGAATTTATCCAAGACTATTCCCGCGAGTTGCTGGAGATTCTTCAGACAACCTTGGGCGAAAAGGTCTACACCAACGGCGTCGCCAGCCTGGAGCGTGACCACCACGGTGCAACCGTGGCGGAATGGATGATGCGCTTTGTGGCGCATAAACCCGAGGCTCAGGTTTAAAGCCAGCCCGAACGCTTGAAACTCGCCCACAAGCCGGTGCAACCGGTCGCAATCAACCCGAGCACCGCAAAATAGCCATAGTGCCATTGCAGCTCGGGCATGTTCTGGAAGTTCATCCCATAAATCCCCGCCACTGCGGTGGGGAACGCCAGGATCGCCGCCCACGCGGCGAACTTGCGCTGCACCACGCTCTGGCGCGAGGCCTCAAGTAACACGCCGATTTCGATGGTCTGGCTGGCAATATCGCGCAGGGTGGTGAGGTCTTCCATCTGCCGCGTCACGTGGATCTGCACATCGCGGAAATACGGGCGCATGTTCTTGTCGATAAACGGGAAGTTGAGTTTCTGCAGCTCCTGGCTGATTTCCACCATCGGCGCCACATAGCGCTTGAGCCGCAGCACATCGCGGCGCAGGCCATGGATCTTCTGGATGTCGCGTTCACTCAGCGAACTGCACAGCACATTGCGCTCCAGCTCATCGATCTCGGCATGGATCGCTTCGCTCACCGGTTGGTAGTTTTCGGTGACGAAATCCAACAGCGCATAGAGTACGAAATCTTCCCCATGCTCCAGCAACAGCGGCCGCGCCTCACAGCGCTGGCGCACAAAGCCGTAGGACGCGGAATGACCGTTGCGAGCGGTGATGATGTAGCCGTTGCCGGCAAAGATATGGGTCTCGATAAACTCCAGCTTGCCGTTCTCGCGCACCGGTGAATAGGTGACGATAAACAGCGCATCGCCAAAGGTTTCCAGCTTGGGGCGGCTGTGTTTTTCCAGGGCGTCTTCGATGGCCAGTTCATGCAGGTTGAACTGGCGTTGCAGGTTGGCCAGTTCCTGCGCGTCGGGTTCTTCCAGGCCGATCCACACAAAGTGGCCGGGTTTGGCGGCCCAGGCCGCGCCTTCATCAAGGGTGATATCAGTGACTTTCTTACCGGCGCTGTAGACGGCGGCCGCAACAACTCTACCCATGGTGCTGATCACTTCTTATTGGGAGGACACGTGTTGGGCAGCTTAGCCTGAATGGCGTTCCGTCGTAGCCGTCGTTTCTGCAAGCTTTTGTAGTGAGCGAGCTTGCTCGCGCTGGGGTGCGAAGCGCCTTTGGCAGTCTTCAACCAGCCCGCACTTCGCGATCCATCGCCTCAATACACGCCGCCATCTGCGCATGGCAAGCCTGCATCAACGCCGGGATGTCATCCGAAGTCAGGCCAATTGTAGGAATTGGCGGCAACGAACGTATGATCACATCACCACTGTTCCAGCGATTGAGCTGCATGTGCGTGACGTAATTGCTGACGCACACCTGCACGATGGGCACCCCGGCCGCAATCGCCATATGGAACGCGCCCTTCTTGAACGGCAGCAAACCTTTGCCCAGGTTGCGCGTGCCTTCCGGAAACACCCAGATCGACGTGTCTTCGTGCTGCAAGGTGCGGGTGGTGGTGAGCATTGCGCGGCGTGCCTTGTGCGCATTGCCCCGGTCGATCAGCACATTGCCCGCCAGCCAGAACAACTGGCCGAACAGCGGCACCCATTTCAGGCTTTTCTTGGCATACACACCGTGCGGTGGGGCACCACGTTGCCGAACACAAACAGGTCATAGTTGGACTGATGGTTGGCGATGATCACGCAGGTGCCAGGCTTGTTGCGCAGCGAGTCCACATCGACCTTCACCTTCAGCCGCAGGATCCACATGGCCGGCAACGCGTAGAGGCGAGCACACAGGCGGCTGTTGTCCGGGTTGAACGGCCGGCACAGACCGACCAGCACACCCAGCACGCCAGCGAGCATAAAGTGCAGGCCCATCAACAACATACGCAACAGAAAAAGCATCGACACGGTCCATCGGGACAAAAGGTGGCGCAGTGTACGGTTGTGCACTGTATTCGGCAATTACCCCGGTAGAGGTAGGAGATAGGCGATGTTTAAGAGCATGTTTCAACATCTGCCGACACGGGCACGCTAGAGGGGCTGAAGGTGTTGCGAAAGTGTGTGTAAGAAAAAGCCCGACTCTAGGTCGGGCTTTGACGTATCAGGCGTAGGGCTTAACTCAGAATATGCCCCTGGTCCTGAATAATGGCGTCATCCAAGGCTTCCAACAGTTCTTTACGCACCTTCAACTTGGTGTGTTTGTGGGCGTTCATATTGAGCTTCTTCAACTGACGCGCGGCTTCCAGCGCGGCGGCATGCAACTCCTCTGGTGCCACCACCTTGTCGAGGAAGCCCGCTTGCAACGCGCCCTGCGGGTCAAACATCTCGGCATTGATCACCGAGCGGTGGAAGGCTGATTTACGCAGACGATCCCGCGCCAACTCGATACCGGCGTGGTGCATGGTCATGCCGATCGCCACCTCGTTCAGGCCAATGCTGAACGGGCCTTCCACCCCAATCCGATAATCCGCCGATAGCAGCAAAAAGGCGCCCTTGGCCACCGCATGCCCAGGGCACGCCACAATCACCGGGAAAGGGTGCGACAACAGACGACGCGCCAACGTCGAACCCGACGTCACCAGGCCGATCGCCTCTTTAGGGCCGGCGGTCATCACCTTCAAATCATAACCACCCGACAGAATCCCCGGCGTGCCGGTGATCACCACCACCGCCCGGTCCTTCTCGGCCTGGTCCAGCGCTTCATTAAACGCACTGACCACCGCCGGAGAAATGGCATTCACCTTGCCGTTGCTCAAGGTCAGGGTCGCGATACCGTCTTCGAGGTGGTAGGCAATCAACTCACTCATGACGCGGTTCCTTGTAGGACTTGTTATAGAAGTATGCAGCAGACGTTACCCACCACGCCCGCCCCGGTAAAGCGCTGTGACTGACTGGCCAGTCAGGGTTTTCCCCTGCACAGGGCGCCCAAATGCCGGGGGCAGGGCGCAATCGCCGTCCCAGACACACACCGCCCATGCCTGAGAATGGCACAATCACCGCCCCTTGCCGGGCATTGAGCGGCACAACCTGCTAACCGCATGAATATTCTGAAAAAAACCTTTGCCATCAGAAAGGCTTTCGACTACATTAGCGCGCCTCGACAGACTGAACTGGTTTGACGAGATACGGTGAAGTGTCCGAGTGGCTTAAGGAGCACGCCTGGAAAGTGTGTATACAAGAAATTGTATCGAGAGTTCGAATCTCTCCTTCACCGCCACATTTAGAAAAGCCCGTGAATTCAGTTACTTAGAGTTCACGGGCTTTTTCGTTTGTACTAATCTCCTTCTACGTTGCACTCCCTCTCGACACTATGCAGCTCGGGCTGTCTTTGATATGCACCAGGGTCTGGATATCAAGAATTGATCGCACTTAGCGTTTTTTGCCAAGCAAGGATTCAACTCGATAAGAAGCCAAACTGCAAATCCGACGCAACTGATGGACATCGTGCCGCAGAATGCGGGTGGTTTGGATCGTTGCAAGAGGCTGCCCAAGTCTGGACGGAGATCGAGCTTGAGCCGCTGCAGGCACGTCTAGCCCAGTTAAATGGATGGTTGGGCGAAGAGGTGGTGCGCTTTGTACCATTCGAACCAGGCTGAAGCTCTCATGAAAACAACGAAGCCGCCCGAAAAGGCGGCTTGCATCATCATCGATTGCTGAAGAATATCAAGCTTTGACTAAGCGGAGATTTGGCTTTCGCTTCGGGACGGAAGCAGGCGAAGCCCATAGTCTCCACTTATGGTAACAGGTGCCATGCTGAGGAGGATTAGTATCAATTCATCCACAGACACACTCAGCTCTTTTTGCGATTCCAGTGAGGGAGCGCCCAGTATCCCTAGAAAGGCCGAGAACCTTCTGAAGCACCTGATAGGTTTCCCTCTGAAATGGTTCAGGCTCCTGAGTCCGAGCCCTATAGTGGTCAGCTCAATACACATGCTTCTGTAAATCCATTCTGACAGTACGCCGGTTTTGTGAAGGCGATAGGCCAAGGCCATAGCTGAAACGTTCCAGATGCATAACCTATAGATCCTTAGGCTGTGCAATCCGTCTAGTAGTGAAGTAGTTGAGCATGTTCCGGAGCTGCTCTCGTTTCTTCAAAAAAACATCGCCGATGTAACGGATGGCGTGGGTGATTTGCTGAAGGGGCGGATAAGACGGTAACCAATAGGGGGGAATATGCAGTTGTCTAATGCGGCGGGCAGTGCAGCAAAATTCTGGGGGAAGCAGTAGCTGAGCTGATCCCGTGCCGCTTACCGAGCGCGTTTGAGGTGTTTTTATGGGAGGAACGTAAATTATGGGCCGAACAAGATGCCCGACTAACTAGTCGGACACCTCTTTAGGTAATCATAGGCTCGAAAGTTTCAAAGTGCTAAATGAGGTTTCTAGTCACTGTGGGGGGCGCATTAGTCAATTATGTCTCTTTGACATTGATTTTAGCCCCATGCCTTCAAGCATTAGGGGGTCAGGAGCCGTTAGAGGGGGCTGAGAATGAAGCTCCCCACGGAATGCCACTAGTGCTAACGGACCCAGGCTGGCGAGTACCAGTGAGATAATTTCCGACTGCGCCACCTATAATTCCCCCAGCCATCGCGCCTAAGTTTCCACCGTAGACGTTGCCGACAGTTGCGCCAATTGATGCACCAATTGTTTCTGCTGAGACGGTCATACCTCCCTGTGCACCATAAACATCCACTAGCTCTTCATTCGTTAAGCTTCTCATGGTATTTCCCTATTTTTTGATGGTTGAGTTTAATCTGATGTGATACTTATTGTTTATTAGTAATGAATCGAATGAGTATTATTTTGTAGGTGCTGCTTACGGCCAGTCCAATGAGTATGTATTTTAAAAGTGAGTTTAGCGCTAGATAGTCTGAAATCGTGCCGACAATGATGCCGATCAAAACTGATACCAGAACTGGAAATAAGGTTTTCACGAGTTAACCCTGAATGAGGCAGTGTTGAGTGTCTATTCACTCGTTAGAAGTTAAGTGTTGGTTGGCGAAAGCTAAACAATTTCTGAATGATATAGAAAGGGTTTAAAGCGAAATTATAGCTCGTCACAGCTCGGGTCGATACCCTTCATTTGTAGGGGGGTGCCAAGAAGCTGTTGGTGCACGCCTCTGGTTTCTAATGTTGATTTCACTCGAAGGTGAAGTTTTTACGCATTTTGGAAGTTGTATTTGAACTAGTGTCAGTGGAACTGATAATTCTGGTTGGCAGCCATTTCGGTGGGTGTTGAGGTCCTCAGGTATATGGGTGGAGGATGTCAAGGTTATTTTAAATCAGGTTGAAAGTCACGCTCCCCTACGGCTGTAGGGGGTGACTAAATGTTTGGAATCTGGGATAGTAAATAATCAAGTAGGTGTGGGCAGACCTATCTTGTTCCCTTCGTTGTGCTGTTTTTAACAGCTAACTCAACACGGCTAGATGTATTGGTTTTTTTTAGCATTGATGAAATGTGGTCCCTTACAGTGTGGTCGCTGATTCCTAATTCTCGGCCGATTTCTTTGTTGGTTAAGCCTTGAACTAAAAAATTCAGTACCGCGGACTCTCGATCAGTTATGTTCAATACGCTGCTCCCTGCGCTCGCTCTTATAGGGTATTGAAGAAAGGATGGCTCCCTTCTATAGCTGTAAGGCTAACGAATGAGGCGGCCAGAAATTTACCTTGGAAAACTGATTTTTCATCAGGTATGGAGCTGATCACTGTTGTGTGACGCCATATGGACGCGTACTGCTTCGGGTGAGCCGTGGAAAAAGATTGATAAAGGATGAATTGTGCCATCGGAAACACCGTTGTTCCGGCTAGAAGCTCTGAGCGCTAGGCAAGCTAATTGGCTAGGGGAGATCGTGCTCGTTAGACCCGTTTCCTTCGCCGTGCTGACGCTGATTGCTGGGCTCTTTGCAGTCATGGTAGTGAGTTTTTTTCTATGGGGCAGTTACACAAAGCGCATTACCGTCCCAGGTCAGTTGGTGCCGTTCTCGGGGCAACTGAAAATACACGCACCTCAGTACGGCTTAGTCCTAGAGCGCTTTATCGATGAGGGCCAGCCGGTCAAGCAAGGAGCGCCACTGTTCCGAATTTCCAGTGAGCGCTATGCCGGTGATTCGCGGCCAATTCAAGCAGATGTAACCGATCAACTTACCATTCGACAGCACTCCCTGAATGACGAGTTAGTAAAAAAGAAGCAACTGCAGTCAGAGGAACGACAAAGCTTGCTAAGCAAGCTCGAAAGTTTACGACGGCAGTTGCGGACGCTGGCGCAGCAAACAGCCAGTCAAGAGAAGCTTGTAAAGCTGGCGACCAATGCGGCTGATCGATATCAAGGATTGATGGACAAGGGCTACATCTCAATGGATCAGCTGCAACAGCGTCAGTCCGAACTCCTAGGCCAGCATCAGACCCTCCAGGGACTGGCTCGCGAAACGACAGTGCTGAACCAGCAGTTGGTTGAAACCCAGCATGAATTTTCAGGTCTTTCGTCGCTGCATGAAAACCAACTGGCAAATATTCAGCGCTCATTATCGGGCATCCAGCAAGAACTCATTGAAAGTGAAGCCAAGCGTGCCTTGACCATTACGGCTCCCCAGGGTGGCGTGGCTACTGCGATTCTCGTTGAGCCGGGTCAGACAGTTGATAGTTCTAGGGTCTTGATGAGCATCGTACCTGCCAATTCTCATCTGCAAGTCGAACTGTACGCGCCGAGTAAAGCCATCGGTTTCATTCATACCGGTGACCCGGTGAGGGTGCGTTATCAGGCGTATCCGTATCAGAAGTTCGGCCAACACAGTGGCAGCGTCGCCTCTATCTCAAAGGCGACGCTGTCTGCCACTGAGTTGGCAACGATGACCGGCAGTGTCCCTGGACTTGGATTGAATGGTGAGCAGGTTTACCGGATACGCGTCGATATCGAAGCGCAATCCGTACTGGCATATGGCAAGCCACGATCTCTGCAAACCGGCATGTTGGTTGAGGCTGACATCCTGCAGGAGACTCGGCGCCTCTATGAGTGGGTGCTTGAGCCGCTCTACAGCCTGACCGGTAAATTCTAGGAGATACCGCATGAACTATCTCGATGCGATCTCTTTGCGAATGGGGCGACGCCTGCCCTTGATCCTGCAAACTGAAGCGACGGAATGTGGCCTAGCTTGCCTGGCAATGATCACGGGGTTTCACGGTCATCATGCAACGCTGATGGACTTGCGCCGTCAATTCAGCGTGTCGCTCAAGGGAAGTACGCTCAAGCAATT
Organism: Pseudomonas sp. QC2; assembly: GCF_002859085.1. NCBI lineage: Bacteria > Pseudomonadati > Pseudomonadota > Gammaproteobacteria > Pseudomonadales > Pseudomonadaceae > Pseudomonas > Pseudomonas sp. QC2. The sequence continues at coordinate 96,373 of NZ_PKKS01000026.1, read as the reverse complement.
GATCGAGACTGCTGACCAACTGAATCTTGGGACGCGAGCTGTCAGGCTGGAGCTTGAAGATCTGGGCAAATTAAAGTTGCCTTGCGTTTTGCATTGGAACTTCAACCACTTCATTGTTCTCAAGGCTGTAGAGAGCCAACGAATTATTGTGCATGACCCTGCCTCCGGCATCCGGCATTTAAGCTTGGCCGAAGCTAGCAAGTCTTTCACCGGTGTGGCGCTTGAAGTCTGGCCTGGCGGGAGCTTTGAAAAGCAGCAGCCAAAACCTCAAGTCAAACTGATGAGCATGCTGGGGAGAGTGAGCGGTCTGTACCGTTCCCTTGGACAGGTGCTTGCCTTGGCGCTGGCGCTGGAAGTGTTCTCACTGGTCAGTCCTTTCCTGCTGCAATGGACGCTCGACAACGTGCTGGTCACCCAAGATCGTGACCTGTTGAAAACTTTGATTATCGGCTTTGGCTTGCTGTTGCTGATGCAGCAAATGGTGAGCGCCATACGGGCCTGGGTCATGATGCATTTGAGCACGCTATTGAGCGTGCAATGGCGCGCCAATGTATTCAGTCATCTGTTGCGTCTGCCTATCCACTATTTTGAAAAGCGGCATCTAGGGGATGTCGTTTCCCGTTTCGGTGCCGTCGATGTCATACAGGGCACCCTGACAGCGGCGTTCTTTTCTGCCGTGCTCGATGGTCTCATGACCATCGCTACTTTCATTCTCATGTTTATCTACAGCCCGTTACTTGCGGCCATAGCCGCCACAGCGATGGCCCTGTACGCCATGGTTCGCTGGGCGTGGTACTACCCGTTGCGTCGGGCTAGTGAAGAACAGATTGTTCACGCCGCCCGCCAGGAAAGTCATTTTCTTGAAACGGTGCGTGGTATGCGGCCTATCAAGCTGTTCCAGCGTCAGAACGAAAGGCGTCTTGCTTGGCTTGGCTTGCTGGTAGAACAGATCAATGCAGGGTTGAGAACGCAGAAGTTGCACCTGATCTACACGCAGTTGAACGGTTTGATATTTGGTTTGGAGAATCTGGTTGCCATCGGGTTGGGTGCCTCCTTGGTGATGAATAACCAGTTCACTGTCGGCGTATTGATCGCGTTTATGGCTTACAAAAATCAGTTCGTCAGCCGCGTCGCGAACTTGATCGATCATCTTTTTGAGCTTTACATGTTGCGTCTGCAAGGTGAGCGGTTGGCTGACATTGTCATGCACCCACCGGAAGAAAGCCGCGGTACATCAGCAAATTCAACGTGGCCAGCCTGCCCGGTGGATATTGAGCTTAAAGGCGTGAAGTACCGATATTCCGACCAAGAGCCGTTCGTGCTCAATGGCGTTGATATGTATATCGCACAAGGCGAGTCGGTGGCCGTCACCGGGGCTTCGGGCAGCGGCAAGAGTACGCTCGTTAGCTTGCTGCTGGGTATCTTCCAGCCTACCGAAGGCCGGATACTCATGGCAGGGAGTGATCTACAACAACTGGGAACCGAAACGTTCCGGGGCAAGATCGGGACAGTCATGCAGGACGACTGCCTGTTCGCCGGTTCACTCTCAGACAACATCGTGTTTTTTGAGTCTGACCCAGATCTGGATTGGGCTATGGAGTGCGCGCGCATGGCGTGCATTCATGCCGACATCCTGGCTATGCCAATGGGTTACAACACCCTCGTGGGCGATATGGGGACGGTCTTGTCGGGTGGCCAGAAACAGCGTGTGTTATTAGCCAGGGCGCTCTACAAGAAACCCGACATCCTGATTCTTGATGAGGCCACCAGCCACCTGGATATGGCGTGTGAGCAACAAGTCAATGAGGCTGTGCGAGCGCTGAAAGTGACGAGAATCATTATTGCTCATCGCGCTGAGACGATTGCCTCGGCAGATCGAGTTGTGGTGCTGGAGCATGGGCGGGTTGTACCGGTTCCGTTTGCTGAGACCCATTGTATTCATGCTATTGGCACGGTCACTTAGTGATGAGTATTTCACGCTCCGTCACAGTAGTGGCTTGTCTTTGTGCTTTCTCTCAGTGGGGTCTAGCGGCCGGTCAGGATGTGTTCGCGACTGAGCGTAAGGTTGCGCAAACAGCTACTCAACCCATCGACGGTGGTCCCCGTATGTGTGAGCGCAGCCTGGTACCTGCGCGTTTAACATTGGAGGACATGATAGAGCGGGTGCTGTGTCACGATCCCCAGGCCAGGCTGAACTGGGCAAATGCCAGGGCTCAGGCCGCGTATGTCGGAGTGCGGCAGTCGGCGTATCTTCCCAGACTTAACGCAAGTTCGAGTATCACCACGGGTCGCAACGATACGAATTATGACCAGCGTGAGGAGTACTCCGGCCGCGGCCATAAAAGCCAAGTAGATCACCGATTGGCCTTGAGCTGGGTGTTGTTTGATTTCGGTCGGCGCGACGCAGCATTGCGTAACGCTCGCCAATTGTTGGTTGCGGCGAACGCTAATCAAGATGAGCAATTGCAGCAAACCTTCATACTGGCTGCGCAATTGTATTACGACACGCTGGCCGCACAAAACAGTCAGATTGCTGCTGCTCGGGTGGCGGCCCTGGCATCCGAAAACCTTAAGGCTGCCAGTGCCAAGCATGACGCAGGTGCTGCTGCACTTTCGGACCGCCTCCAAGCCGAGGCGGCGTATTCCCAAGCGGCACTCAATGAAGTCCGCAGCAATGGGGCTTTAGTCAATGCCAAGGGCCTGATTGCCCTGCGCATGGGGCTGGCGCCGCAAACACCGCTGGAGCTCGTCGGAAGTCTGACACGGCGTCCGGATACCCAATTCGTCAGAGGTATTGATGAGTTACTTGAGCAAGCCCGGCAGGATCATCCTACGCTCGTTGCCGCAAAGGCCAGGCTGGATGCGGCAAAAGCAGCCATTGACGAAAATAAAGCGCAGGGCCGCCCGACCTTGTCATTTATTGCCAACGCGTCGGATGTGCAGCTCAACCAATCAATGGCATTCAATGGTGATAGTCGAACACGTGACAACAGTGTCGGACTGCAACTGAATATTCCTTTGTTTGAGGGCTTCGAGCGTACTTACCAAGTACGTGGTGCTGAGGCGCAAATGGAGGCGATGGAGGCCGAGCTGGCCAATGTTGAGCAGCGTATTTCCATAGACCTGTGGAGTAACTACCAAGCGCTCATCATTGAAACGCGGTCACTGGAAAAGACAGCCGAATGGGTAGAACAATCCAATCAGGCGCTGGATGTGGTGCAAGGCCGCTATCGTTCTGGCGTCGGCAGCATGATTGAACTGCTCAATGCGCTGACTGCATATGCGACCGCAGAGCAACAACACATTACCGCCCTCAAAAGTTGGCAGATGGCGCGCTTGAGATTAGCGGCAAGTTTGGGGCGCTTGGGGTTCTGGGCGCTGTAGCTAGTGATGATGATAAGTAAGTTGTGTCAATTAAAACTAAAATTATAAATGTAAACAAGCCGAGAAGCCATGATGGATGCGGATGCAGCAAGTACGGATGCGGTAAAGTTTAACGAAAACAGTTTTTTGCGAAATACGTTCTTGTTGACTTCATTGTATTGGAAGTCGGAGGAGAAAGTGTTTGCATGGTGTGCGCTGATTGCTTTAGTGACGCTGTCGCTCTTAGGGGTTGCCACAGCGCTAGCGCTCAACGAGTGGTACAAATATTTTTATAATGCTATTCAAGACCACGATGGACAAAGATTTTATAGGTTGACGCTGGTTTTTTTCGGCATCGTATGTTTCTCGGTAGGCCGTTCTGTGCTAACCACTTTTTTAGTGGATATTTTTGCACTCAAATGGCGTCGTTGGTTGACTAATCATTACCTAGCAGCATGGATTGTAAAGTCCTTGCAGCCTGATAAAGTAGAAAATTGTGTAGATAATCCTGATCAGCGTATTGCTGAGGACATAAATAAATTCACCTTCTCCACGGTCTACCTGACTTGTGGTCTTATTTACACGTTGGCAAGCGTGGTGTCGTTCAGTATCGTGTTAATTGGTCTCTCGGGAAGCGGCACATTATGGGGGGTGACAGTGCCTGCCTATATGTTTTGGGCGGCTATTTTTTATGCGGTTGTAGGTATGTATGTAAGTCAAAAAATTGGATTCAAGCTGGTTTCGTTAAATAACAATCAGCAAAAATCAGAGGCAGATCTCCGGTATTCTCTTGTGCAATACCGCGACAGCAGTAAAATTGATCTTCTCGAGAAAACCCGTCACTCCGAAAAAAAACAGATTAGTAGCAAGCTGGATGTGAGTCTGGCTAATATGCGTCGTACCATTAAAGTTAAAGTTAGGTTGTCGTTGTTCACAGAAAGTTATAGTCAGCTTTCTTTGGTGTTCAGTAGCTTGTTGGCGGTTCCAAGGTTTTTCTCTGGGAGTATTAAGTTTGGTGATGTTATGCAGATCAACTCGGCATTCGGCAATCTTTGCGAGAATTTGAGTTGGTTTATCAATGCCTATCATAATATTGCTGAGTGGAAAGCAACGGCTGACCGTCTTATATCGTTCGATGGAGCCCTGCTGCGGCGCACTGATGAGTGTGTTGCGTATAAGTCGTTTAGATGATTTCTCCAAATAAGGAGTTGCGCGTGGCACAGTCGCGATTGTCTGACCTGCCAGAGGTCTTCGTACCTTTCGAGACGGTCAAGGCTCAAAAAGGAAAAATAGTTTTTTATAACAATAGTCTTGAGAGCAATTTGAGCGAGCCGGAACTGTTGTCTAGCTACAACTATGTGACTATAGATAGTGATGCTGAGGTGAACGCTGCTGGAGAAAAGAAAATATTTTATGCCGAACGTTATGGTGGCGACGGCATTTTAACCAACGGAGGAGGAGGGCGCTGCGGCTATGACGGTACCTTCCATTTGAAAGGGATTGGCGCTAATCAGTTGGTTGGCGCCCGGGCACATGATGGCTATGGAAACTCCCATGGGAACGGCTTCCTATCACTTGATGTAGCTGTTTATGAAGCCATTTGGGCTGAAATAATTAACGTTGCGTTACCTCATGGCGCAGTAAGGACCGCGGCCGTTATAGATTTGGGTGTTGACTTTAAGGAACCAGATCAGACGCATCCGCGTGGATTACTGGTCAGGGTACCTGCCGTACGCCCCGCACATTTTATTAGGGCGGTTTATTTTAAAGAGAGAAAACATACTGATTTGAGTGAGGATGCCAAACGAGTGATGTTGGCGGTAAGGAAATTAGTCCGCTTTCTGCCAAGCAAAGGAGAGGATCAAATCACTAGTGAGGAAAATCGTCTTGAAAATGGGATGATAGAATTGGCGAATCGTTACGCTAATCAGTTCGCTGCTGCTAGGGCTAAACGGATATTTCATCAGAGTATCAGTGCTTCCAATGTGACATTGGACGGCGCGTGGATGGATTTGGCAGGTGCAACTGTCTTTTCAAATGCAATGTGGTGGGACGGCTTTAATATCAATCGGTTTATGTCTGAGTACGCTCCAGCAATGGAAAGTATACAGGAGATGTGCTTTTATCTCAGTAAGTACAAAGTTGTTAGCGCCGCAAATTCAAATAGTATATTAGAAAAGTCAGTTGCGACGTTTGCTCGTGAATACGAAAGGAATCTGTACTTATATACGGCGGTACAGCTTGGGTTTCCGTTTTCAGTTATTCAAGAAGTGTTGAGTGAACCAGTATTCATTGAGTTTTCAAAGGTTTTACAAAAGGTATTGGCCTATGATGAGTTTTCGTTGGTGCCTGTCACGGCGTCCTTGAGTTGGGAGGGCTGTGAACATTATGTGTCCCGCTTGTATCGTCAATTACTGATGCAAAAATTCACCGGAGCATTACAGGACGTGACCTGGTTTTGTAAGGATGCGAGGCTTATGGCTGAGTTAATGGAAGCTTATGATCGGATAGTCGAACTGATGCTCATTAAGGTGAAAGTTTCCAAGGCCAGTTTTCGCTATTTCGTTGCTTATATGGCGATTAGCACTACTCGATTGAATCGGGTGAATAAAACTGCTATTGGAGGTTCGTGAAAGAATTATCAACCTAAGGGTTAATTCAAGAGCGAATGGATGGGATTATTCTTATACTGCTCAACTGGAGTGCACGTTACGAGATGCAGGGTTGGCCTATAGCTGCCCCAAGTCGTTTGACACAATACTGTGGGAGGCTGATGGCGTTGTTATAAGTTTTAATGGGCTGAGCGGCATCTATACGGCAGTCGATAGTCGGGGCTGTGAAACACAATTCAGTAAGGTTGTCGATTTAGTAAAATCTGTAAAAGGGCAGGATGACCTGCTGACGTTTTATGAGAGTGTGAGGGAGTTTCTACCATGAGTAAAAATTTTCGGTTGTTTACACAGTGTCGAAAAAACAATCTGATGGAAAAAGCTAAGTTGATTGGTTTTGCTGCCTGGATAGTCATGCAATGTCGGCGTTATTCAATGCTTCGATTAGTTGATTTCAGGGTATGGGTTATTCCTGCCATCGATCATAAGCAAATCGTATTTTTCTTTGATGATTATGACAGTCCGGTTGGGTATGTTATCTGGGCGAATTTGGCTCCCGATAGTGAACGTAGGTTGTTAGAAGATCCGAATTTTCTACTGCATGAGTCTGAATGGGATGAAGGAAATCGTACTTGGATAATTGACTGCTGTTTTCCGTATGGCGGCTTAATCTACGCACGTCAATATTTGCGGGATATATTTCATGGAGAGCATGTAAGTTCGGTAAGTTGGGTGCGGAGAAATTCCGATTACTCAGTGAGGAAAATTTCAAAATCAACTACTTAAAGCGTTTCTGTTCAAGTGACTATTAGTTTTTGCGAGCGGTAGTGTGGGTTCGAGTACCTCGTGGCGGTCGTCGGAGATGTGATTTTACTAAGTGTTAGCGTTTATCCAGATGAGTGTAAAAACTTGTGTCTATGTGTTTAGGATAATTGAACATGTGCTGCGTGCGCAGGTATCCCCCCTACATGTGTAGTGGTTGCGCTGCTTAGTTATACCCACCTAGCATGCCTGAAGATTGGTGGGGTTAAAGTGTCTCAAATACTCGACGATGTACTGCTTTGGGCAGGCTAAAGCTTAAGTGAATGAATCTATATTCAGGGAGAGTAAACCATGCGTGAAGTTACGATGGAGGAAGCGGAAGCCGTTTTTGGCGCTTACGGTGTCCCGGGGGCAATTGGGGGCGCGGCTGCCGGTGCTACGGTTTATGTTGGAGGGCTTCTTGGCGGAGGCTCGTTCAGTGCGGGTGAGTTCATGGCAGCCGTTGGGTCGGGAGCACTGGGTGGGGCGATTATGGGGCCCGCCAGTATTGGCCGCACCTTGGCTTCTGCGGGTGTCGCTTTCACTGGGGGGGTTATTGTCGGAAATGCGGGGCGCCTAACTAACGGCTCTTAGCCAAAATAGTGTTAAATAGTAAATTTGATCATTCGATTTTATGATGTAGTACCTTGCAGGTACTATAGTTTTTTATGATGCTTCCGCAGTTTGGTGGGGATATGTCAATCGTTCTTTCGCTGTTGATCGTTTTGTTTTTAGTACTCGCAGTAAAGGGAGGTGCGTCAATAATAAATTCGAAATTTGGTGGTAATATTCAGCGCAAGCACTTGCAGGTGTTTATGTTGCCACTAATAATTTGCGTGGCTATTTTCATTGTTCCAAAATTGATGGTTTATTTTGGCCTAAATCAATCGTAATGCTTCTGGTTTGACGTCGCCGTTCATAGGGTGAATTGTTATTGTGTGATGTGTTCATGTTCTGGCGTCACGCTCAATACTTGCTCTCTATCGCTCTTAGGTGCGGTTAATTCGAATCTCTCCTTCACCGCCACATTCTTGAAAAAATCCCGCGAGTTAACCACTCTGCGGGATTTTTTTTGCCCGCGATTTCGCAGCGTACCCCCGTCCGTCCCCCCGTTCGTGACAGGACTCGAGTCATCAAAAGTAGCTGAAAATAGCGTGCTGCCTCACCTGGCATGACGCTGCGAGCGAACCGTTGCGCCTTCGATCACGTCTGTGCGAATGGCCGATGGTTGCCCGGTGTTGTTGCGTGCATAGCTGCATAACGTGATCGGCAGCTCTGCTATTTCGAGAAAAATGCCGTCCAGGGACAGGGTGTAGCGTTCGTCGTCAATATCGCCACAGGGGGTGCTGATCGCCGAGTTCACGCTGTAGTAGTAATGCCGGCTGAAACTGCTGTGCTGGTTTTCCCAGGTGATGTGGTAGCGGTGTTTGAGCTGCGGTGCCGGGGCTGGGTTGGTCAGGAATACCGAATGGGTGAATACATTGCGCAGCAGCGCTACGGTCAGCGGTTGCTCGGCCTTTTGCACGCCGAGTATGCACAGCACATGCGACCCCAGCACTGGGCCGATGGGCAGGTTGATGTAGGCCTCGTCAGAGGCGACAGCGATCTGGTAGCCATGCGTGCGTGCGCAATCGCTGATGTCATTCACGGCCTTGAATCGGTAGAACGGTTCCTGGATCGAGAACCTCAGGTTCCACGTCGGACGGATAACTTGGTCGGCGGCGTCACGTTGTAAATGCACATAGGGTTTCAGGTTCCACGGCTCGTCCAGCGTGATTTCAACGGCCTTGAGCTGGCAGGTCAGGGTGTCGTTACGGAAAACACCGTCTACAAAGCAGTAGTACAAGTCGTTGGCGGGATAGCTGTAGTTGAATTTCGCGGCTTCGCACGCCGAGTTGTTCTGGCAGCTGTTGAGAATGTCCCTCTGAATGGCAGACGCGACCTTGCTGATGATGCTGGTGATTTCATTGGTGTTCCGATCCAGCATTGGACTGCCGGAGCTGCCTGGGCGCAGACCATTGCAGCGGTTGCGCAAGGCGCTGGGGAACACGCCGGGATGTTCGGCAAAATTGTTGATGGTCGACTCCACGCAGGCACTCATGCGTAGTCCCTTTTTCAGAAAACCGGTCGGCGCTCCCACGTTGATCACTTCTCGATCTGTCGCCTGACGCTGAGATGCCAGCTTGAGTGGCATGATTGCGTTGGTCACCAGCACGGCCAGTGACGTATCCAGTTCGAGCACGGCCAAATCGGTACCCGCCATGCTGCTCCAGTGTGCTGTCTTGACGGCGTAGGTGACATGCCGTTCGGGCGTGTCATGAAAGTAATTGAAGGTGACATCGGCGGTGATCGCCTGACGCAGGCGCGCTGTACCGTAGCTGAAGAACACGCAGTGCCCGCTGGTCAGCACATAAGCCGGGCCGACGGCCTTACCCCGGTGATCACGAGTGTCGAGCAGAACGGCATTGCAGGTCTGGCCTAAGGCGTTTTTCAGTGAGCCGATGCCGGTCCATTGCGGGTAACGGTGGTCTTTATTTTCAAGCGCCGCGGAAGGTGACTGTTCGGTAAGTCCCTCGGCCAGGTCTCTGGCGTGGCTGGGCCAGACAGTGCTGAGCAACAGGAAATACAGGAAAATGCGAGCGGTGCGAGTAAGTGACATGAGGAGCCTCGGCAAGGAAGTCATTGATTGGCTGAAACTATCCAATCAGGCCAAGGCAGGAGACATACATGGCTATTGATTAACGCGCTCGAGCTCTCGGTCAGCACGTGTAGGGTTTGGCGCTTGAGCCATACGAACGCCTCTCTGACCAGTAGTCTTGGGCAATTGATCTTTAGTGCTTGCAATCGTAGGCATGATCTCTGATTTAAGTAGTCCATTTCCCAAACGCTAAAAACACCCCAGTACGCGTCTTACCTCGCTTGTAGCTCGTTCTTATAGTCGTGCGCCTCAGTCACTTGGAGGTGCACGCATGCAGGGACCTTACGCATTTATCAATGAGCGACCGCGGCCCTATCCACTGCTCAAACTCAGCCTTTCGCTGAATCCCCATACACAAACCAAATTCGACACCCTCAACCAGCACATCCGCAACACCGTTGTTTTGCCTGGGCAATTGGTGATCATCGGGGATAGCCGAACCGCCTCTTGCACCGCTGAAGAGGCATGGCTGATGCGCTCGGCGCAGAATATAAAACTTGCCCTGTTGGCGCACTCAGCAACTGATCAATTCCTGATCAAAAACTATGATCAGTTACAAACCATCTTGTCCTATACCTCCCTCGGCATCGGGAGCGCCAGCACTGCCTGGAGCAAGCACTTGGCGCAAGTCGAGAAGACCCTTATGGACATCGACGATTTGCACAAGCAGTACTTGAGGAGGGGAACCTCGGGGGCTAGGGACGCGTTTCTGGTTAAGCGCAGAGCGCTGTTTGCGAGGCTGGATAGCCAAGTCTCCGGTATGGCGCGCTTGGGTACGGGGTTGAAAAACGAAGGGTCGATTAAAAAAATGCTCGGCATTTCCAGTAGGAGCTACTGGCACCATGGAGAGATTCGAGGGTATGAGGAACGGGTCAGGCGTGTAGCCAAAGCTTCGCAGATTTTGAAGAAGGGAACTTACATTGGTATAGCGCTGGACGTTGGTGCCACAGCGCTGGAGATAACGGAGGCGTGTTCCACTGGGCGTGAGCAAGAGTGTACGCAGGCGAAGTATGTTGAGGGAGGCAAATTGGTGCTAGGCGTTGGGGGGGCATCGCTGGGTGGAAGTATGGGGGCCTCTGTGGGAATAGGCGCCTGCATGATTGTTTTTGGCATACCTACAGCAGGCGCCGGAGCTTTGGCATGTGCCATCGTTGGCGGAGCAGCAGGCGGATTGGCCTTGGGCAAGTTAGGAAGCGAGGGTGGGGAAATTGCGGGTAAATTTCTCTATAAAACTGTGAGCGATTAAATGTACCTAGAATTTATGATGTTGTGCTCATGTGCCCTCATGTTACTCAGCATCCCGCTGACATTTTTTGTCATGTTCAAAAAGCTCGATGCAGCAGAACGTTATGTGGAACACAGTGACTATGTAATCGTCCATAGGCGGATTTTCCGTAATGCTCCATTTGAAGGCCGGCAGGTACGCGTATTTGCCATGGCTATCATTATTCTTATCCCCAAAGTACTTCAATGGAGGCGTTTGGTACGGGTTGAAGACGTTGAAAAAATCCCACGACATCTCAAGTGCTGGATGGTCATACCAACACTCGTTGCCGTCATATCCATTACGGGGATGACTATCAGTTGGATTCTTATAAAAACCTAATCTGCATGAAATACGGGCGACTCGCTGTCGCCCTCAATGCCTATGCCGATGATGCACATCCGGAAAATGCGCATGGCTATGCCTCATCGCGCTATGCACATGCACATGACTATGCGGCTCCGCCGGATCCCATTCAAAGTGATGCTCATGCTGATGGTGTTCATCATGCACATGTCGGTGCCCGTGCTCCGTCGCCTCATGCAGATGTTCATGGGCATGCCGCTCCGTCAGGTGCAGCCAAACCCCCACGGCCATCAGCGCCGACGCAATCCAGAACGCGACGGTCACCGACTCCCCGAACGCCAGCAGGGCCACCACGGCGCCCAGGAACGGCGCCGTGGAGAAGTAGGCACCGGTGCGCGCACTGCCCAGCCCACGCAGCGCCAGCACAAACATGACCAGGCTGATGCCATACCCCAGAAACCCCACCAACAAGATAGGCGCCAACTGCGCCATAGCCGGTATCTGCGCGCCTAGATAAAGCGCCAGGCTGCAATTCACCAACCCGGCAATCAGCCCTTTGGCCCCCGCGATAAACAACGCGTCCGACGCTGAAACCTTGCGCGTCAGGTTGTTATCAATCCCCCAGCATAAGCATGCCACGGCCACTGCAAACGGGCCGGTCCAGTCGTGGGTGGCGCCGCCGCCGTCGGACCATGACAACACTAAACCGCCCATGACTATCGCGATCATCCCGAGGATTAGGCGGCGGTCTGCGTTTTCTCTAAACACCACCCAGGCGATAACGGCGGTCAACACCGATTCAAGGTTAAGCATCAGCGAGGCGGTTGCGCCGGCGGTGCGGGTCAGGCCGAACATCAAGGCCACGGGCCCGAGGATGCCGCCAAAGGTGATGGCACCGATCAGCCAGGGCCATTCGGATGGGGTCAGGCCGGTGGGTTTCCAGCCGCGATCGCGGATAAGGCGCACGCCGGCGAGACCGATGCCGCTGCCCAGATAGAGCAGGCCGGCGAGCAGTACGGGCGAGAGACCCAGGCCGAAACTTTTGGCGAGCGGGATGCTGGCGCCGAACAGGGCGGCGGCCGCGAGGGCATACAGAATACTAAGGTTCATGGGCCGTCCTCGAGTGTTCAGCCCATGATACGTCGCTTGCTCAGGTTAAATCCCGTGGGATTTACTGCGCGGTTTTCAGCTTGATCACATCACCCGAAATCTTGGTGGTATAGCCACTCCAATACCCGCAATCCCAGAATGGAAAGTAATGGCAAAGGGCTCATAAACGCTGGTGGTGAATTCCAGGACTTGCTAAGGTCGCCGCCTTTCCAATACGCCATTCAGAGGGATCTAAATGCACCCGGTACTTCGCAAGACATTCGGCGGGCTTTCTGCCCAGTACTACATTCGCAATTTTCTGTTCGGGCTGATTTTCCCCGTACTGATCTACACCGCGCTGACCCATTCGAAGACCGGTGTGTTCACACTCGGCGCGTTGGCCTATTGCGTGGTCAACAGCGTGCTCTACCCCTACGCGCGTTTCGTTTACGAAAGCATCATGGATTACATTTTTGGCAACAACGTGTTCTTCGTGAACGCGATTCTGATGCTGACCGTCAAGGTGTTCACCATGGCGATCTGCTGGACCATGGCGGTTTTCATTGCGCCTATTGGGCTGGCTTATCTGTACTTCCACCACAGCCGTGCGGTGGATCAGGCCTGATTCGATGCCACACACTGCATAGACTGTGGCGAGGGAGCTTGCTCCCTCGCCACGGGTACATCGGTTACCCGTAACTGATGGGGTCAGATATGCAGCCAGGCCAAACTACCCAACACCACCGCCACACCCGCCGCCGCATACGACATCCGCTTCAACCATTCCCGCCGGGTCAACAACGTAATCGCCGCCAATGAAATTGCGATCTGGATCGCCGTCATCGCCTGGGCCCAGCGATGATGCTGGTGCAACGCCTGCTCCGACTTCTCATCCCATTCCTTCGACGTGGCTTCAAGTTTTTCGGCCTGCTTGCGCACGTCTTCCTTCTGGCTCTTGTAGCGCTCGATCTCATCCTTGTAATGCGCCGCGTCCACACCGGGAATATGGGTGGCCAGTTCCGCAAGATTCTGCCGGCTGGATTTGGCCTGGTAGTAATTCCACTGGTTGGCGGCTTCGGTCTTGATGATGGCGGCGTTGTTTTTGTCCATCGCCGCCTCGCTTTCGGTAGAGCCGGCCTGGTAGCTGAGCATCGCGCCGAGGGTGGCCATCAGGGCGGTCATCACGGCGATGCGGCTGGCGAAATTGTCGCCACGGCCGTGGGCATGTTCGGTGGTGTGTTCGATGTGTTTTTCGTGGGGGCTGGGGACTTCGAAGGCTTCGGACATGGGGGCGTCTGTGAAGGGACTGAGGGACTCTGATTCTTCACCAGTGAAGCTGTCTCAAGCCTGTCCGTAACGCCGGATCAACCGCCCATACACCAGAATGTTGATCGCCAGCACCAATGCGCCCAAGCCCAACTGGATCTGCGGGGTCAGCCCTGCGGGGTAGATCAGGGTCAGGAGGTAGTGCTCGATAAACCCGCCGCCATAGCCGTCTTGCCCGGCAAGATGGCGAAACAGGTTTTCCCATCGAGTGAGAGGGCAGGGCAGGTGGAACACTTCAACGGCAATCCCCCAGGCCACAGCGGGCAGGTGCAGCCAGAGGACAGGCCGCCACTTGAGGGCAAGCAGGCCTCCAAACAGCACAAACAGGATGAACGTGAGGTGAAACAGCACCAGGCTGTCGGCAGCTAGACGGTAGAGCATTACGCACACTTCAAAAGGGGAGGTCCATAGTCTAAAGGGTTGCTTGCGTGCAAGCGTGGCCGTTATTGTGCTGAATCCTTTTAGTCTCCCCCCAAGGTTCTGTTGCGATGAATGCACCGCGTACCGCAGTCGGTCCGATCAAGGCCGTGATTTTCGATATGGACGGGTTGTTGCTGGATACCGAAGGCATCTACACCGAAGTCACGCAGATCATCGCCGAACGCTACGGCCGTACCTATGACTGGGGTATCAAGCAGCACATCATCGGGCGCGGCGCCCAGGACCTGGCGGACTACGTCGTGAAGGCGCTGGATCTGCCGATTACACCGGCCGAGTTCCTGGAGATCCGTGAACCACTGATGAGCGAGCGCTTCCCCAAGGCCTTGGGCATGCCCGGCGCCGAAGCATTGGTGCGGCACTTGAAGGCGCACAATATTCCGATCGCCGTGGGTACCAGTTCGTCGCGCAATTCGTTTGGCCACAAGACCACGTTGCACCGTGAATGGTTTGGACTGTTCGGGACCATCGTCACCGCCGACGACCCGGAAGTCGGTGCTGCCAAACCTGCGCCGGACATCTTCCTCACCGCCGCCCGCCGCCTGGGCGTTGCACCCGAGGATTGCCTGGTGTTCGAAGACTCCCCGTTTGGGGTCACCGCCGCGAAAGCAGCCCACATGACCGCCATCGCCGTGCCGGATGAGGCCATGGCCGACAGCAAGTACCAGCACGCTGACCAGATCATCCGCAAGCTCGCGGATTTTGATTTGGCGGCTTACGGCCTGCCACCTTTTCCCTGAATAAAACACGCTCAAAAAGGTGGGAGGGGGCAAGCCCCCTCCCACCTTTGATTTTGCAGTGTTGCGGAAAGCCTAGGCGCTGAAGCCACCATCAATGGTCAGGCTTGCACCGGTGATGTAACCGGCTTCCGGCCCAGCCAGGTAAGCCACGAAGCTGGCAATCTCTTCCACGTGTCCATACCGACCCACGGCCATCAACCCGATCAGGCTCTCGGCAAAATCACTGTTCGCCGGGTTCATGTCGGTATCCACCGGCCCAGGCTGCACGTTATTGATGGTGATTCCGCGAGGCCCCAAATCCCGCGCCAACCCCTTGGTCAACCCGACCAGCGCTGCCTTGCTCATCGCATACGGGCCGCCGCCGCCAAACGGCATGCGTTCGGCGTTGGTGCTGCCGATGTTGATCACGCGGCCACCTTCACCCATGTGCTTGGCCGCTTCCTGGGTCGCGATAAACACACTGCGTACGTTGATCGCCAAGGTCTGGTCAAAGTCTTCCAGCTTGAAATCTTCCAGCGGGGCGATGGCCAGCACCCCTGCGTTGTTGACCAAGATATCGATGCGTCCAAAGGCTTCAACGGTGGCGTTGACCGCATTGCGAATCGCTGCCGCATCAGCGCTGTCGGCCTGAATCGCCAAGGCTTTGCCGCCTTCGCTGATCACGCTGTTCTGCAATGCGTCGGCCTTGGCGGCGGAGCTCACATAGGTAAAGGCAACCGCTGCGCCTTGTGCTGCGAGGCGCTTGACGATGGCGGCACCGATGCCGCGCGAACCGCCTTGAATCAAGGCGACTTTGCCGCTGAGGTTCTGTGTGGTCATGTCGATCTCCTAACTGTTCAAGGCGGGATGCCTTGCTGATGGAGCCGAGTATCGACCTGGGCAGTGCCTACCGGTAGACCGTGATTGCTATAGTCTGTGTAAACCAAAAGTTGAGAGTGGGTGACATGGAAAGCTTTGGCAGTATCGAATGCTTCGTGCGCAGCGCCGAAGGTGGCAGCTTTGCCGAGGCCGCCCGGCACCTGAGTCTCACACCGGCAGCCGTCGGCAAAAGTGTCGCCAAGCTGGAAGCGCGCCTGGGTGTGCGCCTGTTCCAGCGCAGCACCCGACGACTGGCCCTTACCGAAGCCGGCAAACTGTTTCTCGACGAAGTCAGCGGCAGCCTTACCACCATCCAGAACGCCGTCGCCAACCTGGCCAGCGCCGAAGGGCGGCCGGTGGGTACGCTCAAGGTCAGTATGGGCACGGTGTTCGGTAATCGGTATGTGGTGCCACTGTTGGGGGCGTTCATGCAGCGCTTTCCGGATATCAGCCCGGACTGGCATTTCGATAACCGCCAGGTCGACCTGATCGGCCAGGGCTTTGACGCGGCCATTGGCGGTGGCTTCGAGCTGCCTCAGGGCGTGGTGGCGCGTAAGTTGACGCCGGCGCATCGGGTGTTGGTTGCCTCAAAGGACTACCTGGCGCAGCGCGCGTCGGTACTGACCCCCGAAGATCTGGCACGGTGCGCGGGTATTCTGATTCGCTCTCCCCAAACCGGCCGCATACGTTCCTGGCAATTGACCAGTATCGAGCGTGAACACCGCCCGCTGGTGCTCAAACCGAGCATGACCATGAGCGACTCCGAAGCCGCCTGCTGTGCCAGCGCCCAGGGCCTGGGCATCGCGTTGGTGAGCATGCCCATGGCGGTGCCGTTCCTCGACAGTGGCGCGGTGGTGCGGGTGTTGCCCGACTGGTACGTCGACGACGGCAATATCTCCATTTATTACGCCGAACACAAACTGCTGCCCGGCAAGACCCGGGCGTTTGTGGATTTCATCATCGAGCAGTTTGCCGAAGCGAAGCTGGGCCAAAGGTTCAGCGCGATCTAAATGTGGGAGGGAGCCAGCCCCTTCCCACAGTTGACCTTCAGCGACCGAACTTGCCCGGCCAGCCAACCACTTTCTTTGCCCTTGGCGTCGCGTAAGTCCTGATCTTCGATGTCGACAACCCCAACCGCACCAGCGATTCGGCAATGGTCACCGCTGCGGTCACACCGTCCACCACCGGGACGCCAGTGCGCTGGCGAATGTGCTCGTCCAGCCCGGCCATGCCGCCGCAGCCCAGGCAGATCACCTCGGCCTTGTCTTCGCTGATGGCCAGTTCCGCCTGGCGCACGATGGCTTCCATCGCGGCCAGTGGGTCTTGTTCCAGCGCCAGCACGGCCATCCCACTGGCACGCACCGAGGCGCAGCGTTGGTACAGGCCGGCCAATCTCAAGCGGTCTTCGATCAGTGGCACCGTGCGGTCCAGGGTGGTCACCACCGAATAGGCGTGCCCCAGGAACATTGCCGTGCTGGCGGCCGCTTCGGTGATGTCGACCACCGGCACGTTCAACAACTCCTGCAGGCCTTCGCGGCCATGTTCACCGTAGCCGGCCTGGATCACCGCGTCGAACGGTTGGTCGTAAGCCATGACCCGGTCCATCACCGCAATGGCCGCCAGGTAGCTTTCAAAATTGCCCTCCACTGACTCCGCGCCGAAGTAAGGCGTGAGCCCGACAATCTCGGTGCCCGGCGCGGCCACCGCCCGTGCCTGCTGGGCGATGGTTTCAGTAATGGAGTCGGTGGTGTTGACGTTGACCACGAGGATGCGCATGTAAGGTCCTTGATTAATGACTGACGTTATCGACTGCAATGCTTTCGCCGCTGACATCGGCGTAGAACGGCTGGCGCTTGGCAATCAGCAAGTACAGCAGCCCTGCAATACCGGCGCCAAACATCCAGGAAAACGGTGAGACGCTGGCGAAACCGGGCAGCAGGGCCAGGAGAATGGCGATCACGGCTGCGGGAATGAACGCCGCCACCGCCCGCAGATTGACGCCACGGCTGTAGTAATAAACGCCGTTCGGGTCTTCGCTATACAGCTGCGGTACGTCGACCTGGCTTTTACGGATCAGCCAGTAATCGACCATGATCACCCCGTACAACGGCCCCAGCAGTGCGCCCAGGCCGGAGAGGAAATACACGATCACCAGCGGGCTGTTATAGAGATTCCACGGCAGGATCAGCACCGCCACGGTGGCGCTGATCAGCCCGGCACGCCGGAAGTTCAGGTACTTGGGCGCCAGGTTGCTCAGCACGAAGGCCGGCGCGACGAAGTTGGCCATGATGTTCACTGCCACGGTGACAATCAGGAAGGCCAGGCAGCCCAGCACAAGGAAGAACGTATTGGGGATGGCGGCGATGATTTCGGTGGGGCTTTCGATCACCCGGCCATTGAGTTGGAATTGGCCACCGCACAGCAACACGGTAATTGCGGCGAACACCAGGATATTCACCGGCAGGCCCCAGAAATTGCCGACTTTGATGGTCTTGCGGCACGGGGAGGAGCGCGCGAAGTCGCAGAAGTTGAGGATCAACGTGCCGTAGATCGCCAGCCACAGCGCGCCACCGGCGAAGATATTGCGCCACATCTCACCACCGGTCAGCGGCTCGCGGACCGACCAGGCAATATGGCCGCCGGCCTGGAAGTACATCCAGCCGGCCAGCGCGGCCACGGTCAGCAGGATCACCGGCCCGGCGAAGCCTTCGTAGCGGCGCACCATTTCCATGCCGTAGGCCAGGATCACCAATTGCACAAACCAGATCGCCACAAAACACACCCAGCCCAGGGTTGATAAGCCCAGGATCGAGTTGTGGTCGTAATCGGCGAAGCCCGGGTGAATGGCGCTCAGCAACACGCGCAACACCACCGAAGCCAGGTAGGTCTGGATACCGAACCAGGCGATCGCAATCACTGCGCGGATCAGCGCCGGTATCTGCGCGCCATGGATGCCGAAGCTGATACGGCTGATCACCGGAAACGGCACGCCGGTCTTCTGCCCCATGTAGCCCGACAGGTTCATGAAGAAGTACACCAGCGCCGCCCCGATCCCCAGTGACAGCAAGATCTGCCAGCCGCCCAGGCCCAACGCATACAAGCCGATGGCGAACGAGTAGTTGGCGATGTTGTGCACATCATTGGTCCACAGCGCGAAGATGCTGTAACGCCCCCATCGCCGGCCTTCGACCTTGGTCGGCGCCAGGTCCTTGTTGTGCAGGCGCGGGCTCAGTACCAACGGACCGGGAACCATGGCTTCGGGGTTCAGGGAAGAGGAGGGCAGATCCAGTGCGATAGTGTTTGAGAGGCTTGTACGCATTCCGGCAGGCTCCAGCACATCGGCAGCCGGGCCGCGGATGGCAAAGTGTATGTAGGTTTTGTATTTATTGTATACAAAGAGCATTTCACCTTAAGCCACATGCGTGCCAGTTTTCGATCTATGAAAACTGCGGGTCATTTCGTTTTTGCAGTCAGTGAAAATAACTTACTGAATTGAAAGCGATATAAATTGACCGTTTGAACAGCTATTTATTTTTCTGTCGAAAAGGAACATAGAAGAGCGCAAAAAATGCGTGGGGGAAGGTGTTACATAACGGTGCGGGTTTAGATGGATTGCACACATAAATGGCACCGATGGT
This sequence comes from Pseudomonas sp. QC2, assembly GCF_002859085.1. Lineage (NCBI taxonomy): Bacteria > Pseudomonadati > Pseudomonadota > Gammaproteobacteria > Pseudomonadales > Pseudomonadaceae > Pseudomonas > Pseudomonas sp. QC2. The sequence goes on along the minus strand of NZ_PKKS01000026.1, from coordinate 77,243 downwards.
TACATCTGTGTGTACATCTTTGGTGGCAAACACAAACAAGATGTGGGAGGGGGCTTGCCCCCGATAGCGGACTGCCAGTCACCAGATACATCGACTGATCCACCGCCATCGGGGGCAAGCCCCTTCCCACATTTTCTTGCCGCGCCAGTGCTTACGCCTTGCTGATGATATTCCCCGCGTGCAGCCCGCATTCCTTCTGCGTGGCTTCCTCCCACCACCAGCGGCCTTCACGCTCATGCTGGTTCGGCAACACCGGACGGGTGCAGGGCTCACAGCCGATGCTGATAAAACCGCGCTCATGCAGGCTGTTGTACGGCAACTCCAACATGCGGATGTAACCCCAGACTTCCTCACTGGTCATCTGCGCCAGTGGGTTGAATTTGTACAGGGTACGTTCCGGCGTGGAAAAGGCCGTGTCGATTTCAAGTGCTGCCACCTGGCTGCGGGTGCCGGGGCTCTGATCGCGACGCTGGCCAGTGGCCCAGGCATTCACGCCTGCGAGTTTACGGCGCAGCGGCTCGATCTTGCGCACGCCGCAGCATTCGCCATGGCCGTCCTTGTAGAAGCTGAACAGGCCTTTCTCTTTGACAAAGGGTTCCAGCTTGCTCTGGTCCGGCGAAATCAGCTCGATGTCGATCTTGTAGAAGTCGCGCACCTGCTCGATAAACCGGTAGGTTTCCGGGTGCAGGCGGCCGGTGTCGAGGCTGAACACCTTGACGTTCTTGTTCAGCTTCCAGGCCATGTCGACCAGCACCACGTCCTCGGCGCCGCTGAAGGAAATCCACAGGTCATCACCGAACTGGCTGAACGCCAGCTTGAGAATGTCCTGGGCGGATTTGTTGGCGTAAGTCGCGGCGAGTTCAGCGACGTCGAAGGTTTGGTTCATCAGGACGGTTCCTACAGGTCAGTGGCGCTGAGCGCTCTATAGGGAAGCGATGGTATCAAAATACGCTCTGCGTTGCGGCGACGAGCTTGAATCGCTAGAGTTCGGCAGTCCTTTTGCTCGCTCAATCAACAACATCAAAATGGAGTGTCTTGTGGAAATTGCCTGTCTCGACCTGGAAGGGGTGCTGGTTCCGGAAATCTGGATCGCCTTCGCCGAAAAAACCGGTATTGAATCCCTGCGGGCTACCACCCGGGACATTCCCGACTACGACGTATTGATGAAGCAACGCCTGCGCATCCTCGATGAACACGGCCTCAAGCTCGCCGACATCCAGGAAGTGATCGCCACCCTCAAGCCGCTGGACGGCGCCATTGAGTTCGTCAACTGGCTGCGCGAGCGCTTCCAGGTGGTGATCCTGTCAGACACCTTCTACGAATTCTCCCAGCCGCTGATGCGCCAGCTGGGCTTCCCGACCTTGCTCTGCCACCGCCTCATCACCGACGAAAACGACCGCGTGGTGAGCTACCAGTTGCGCCAGAAAGACCCCAAGCGTCAATCGGTACTGGCCTTCAAGACGTTGTACTACCGCGTGATCGCCGCCGGCGACTCCTACAACGACACCACCATGCTGGGCGAAGCCGATCGGGGGATCCTGTTCCATGCACCGGAGAATGTGATTCGTGAATTCCCGCAGTTTCCGGCGGTGCATACGTTTGAGGCGTTGAAGAAAGAATTTATCAAGGCGTCGAACCGGCCGTTGAGCTTGTAGGTTATTCGGCGTTGCTGATGGCCTCTTCGCGAGCAAGCACGCTCCCACATTCGACCGCATTCCAAGGGATGTACGCGTAACAATGTGGGCTTGCTCGCGAAGGGGCCAGTACAGCCCGCGTATATTTCCCCGTTAAACCCCTGCAAGCAACCGCTCATAAGGAATGCTCAAGCCTTCATGCAGGCGCTTGATCATCGACAGGCTCAGCTTGCGTTTATGGTTCAACACCTCCGACACCCGCCCACTGGTGCCGATAAAGGGCTCCAGATCGCGGGCGGTCATACCCAGTTGTTCCATCCTGAACTTGATGGCCTCCACTGGATCCGAAGGTGGCATCGGAAAATGCTCTGCCTCGTACTTCTCAATGAGCACTGCAAGAACTTCCAGCTCGTCCCCTTCGGGTGAGCCCATTTCCGCTCCCCAGAGCTGCTCCACCCGTGCGAGCGCAGCGGTCAGGTCTTCCTGGGAATGTATAGGTTTGATGTTCATCACACGGTCTCCGCGTTGATCTGATCGTACTGCGCGTGAGTCCCTACGAAACGTACGAACCCAAGCTGTCGCTGATAGTCGATCGCCATGATTACTCGATACTTGTTGCCGCCGACGTTGAATACAACCCTGCCACTTTTAAGGATGCTTGCCGTTCTAAGTTCCGCTTTGAGCGCTTGTGGTGTTGGGTAAGTCGCTTTTTCCATATGGCGGTACAGCTCGACCAGCGGTGTTTTGGCGTCGGAATAGGCTGAGTGGCTTTCCCAAAACAGTCTTAGGGTAGAGAGAGCGATTATTCGCATCGCTGCAACCTCCCAATTTGGGAGATGATAGATGCGGTTTGGGTGAGATGCAATCTCGGAAATAATTTCTGACAGGTAAGCAGTCGTTTCATGTGATCCCTCACAGACGGCCATTGGGCGTTCGGGCTGGACGCTATCTTCCAGCTCAAACGCCGTCCATAGACGTTCTGATTCAGGTTCTTTCCAGTCGAGCGGCTCTGCACCCGAGAGCCAGGAGGGGCGTGGCTAAGGCAGGTTTTCCAACGTGTGTAACAACACCCGTACCTTCGTCAGAGACTCTTGATACTCCGACTCCCACTGCGAATCCGCCACAATCCCACCGCCGCCCCAGCAGCACACCTGCCCATCCTTGACCAGCAAGCTGCGGATGGCGATGGAACTGTCCATTTCGCCGCGCACGTCCAGGTACAGCAGCGAGCCGCAGTACAAGCCGCGCCGGGTTGGCTCCAGTTCGTCGATGATCTGCATCGCGCGAATCTTCGGCGCGCCGGTGATGGAGCCGCCGGGAAAGCTGCCGGCGATCAGGTCGAGGGCGTCTTTGTCGTCGGCCAGTGTGCCGATGACGCTGCTGACCAAGTGATGCACATTGGGGTAGCTCTCCAGGCTGAACAGCTCCGGCACGCTCACAGAGCCGGTGCGGCAGGTGCGGCCGAGATCGTTGCGCAGCAGGTCGACGATCATCAGGTTTTCGGCGCGGTCCTTGGGGCTGGCCAGCAGTTCGGCGGCGTTGGCGGCGTCTTTTTCGGGCGTCTCACCCCGTGGGCGAGTGCCTTTGATCGGGCGGGTTTCGACTTGGCGTTCGGTGATGCGCACGAAACGCTCCGGCGACAGGCTCAGCACCGCGCCGTCGTCCGGCAGGCTCTGGAACCCGGAGAACGGCGTCGGGCAGGCTTCGCGCAGGGCGCAATAAGCCACCCACGGATCGCCGCTGCACGGCGCTCGAAAACGCTGGGCGAAGTTGACCTGATAGCAATCGCCGGCCTGAATGTAGTCCTGGATACGCACGATGGCTTGCCGGTAAGCCTCGGCGGTGAGGTCCGGCGCCATGCTGCCCTGAAGTGTGAAGGTGGCCGAGGTGTGAACAACATCCTGGCTGAACAAGGCGATCAAGCGGTGTCGCTCGCTATCGGCCAGCGCGGGATGAAAGACCAACTGGCTGGTCTGCGCCTGGTGATCACTGATCAATGCCCAGGCATACAGCCCGAAGCGCGCATCCGGCAGGTGCAGATCGTCTGCGGCTAGGTGCGGCATTTGTTCCAGGTGGCGGCCGAAATCGTAGCTCAGGTAACCGATCAGGCCGCCGGCAAACGGCAGCGTATAACCGGTCGGCAAGTCCGCTTTCCCCAACTGGGTGAGGTTTTCCCGCAAGCGTTGCAGGAAATCACTACCGCTTTCGTCAGGCGATACCGTCAACGTCGCCTGCGGCCAGGCGCTCAGCAGGTCATACCGCCCGCGTTCGGCCGCGGGTCGGCCACTGTCCAATAGCACGGCACCAGGCGCATGGCGAATCGCCGCAAAAAACTCGGCGGGGTTGGCCCGGTAGGGGAGTGAGTGTACGGAGCAGGTCGACATGCGAGGCGAATCAGCTATGAGCATAGAGGGGCGGGGATTGTACCGCATTCCACTGTAGGCGCCGGCTTGCCGGCGATGCGGTCTTCAGCCTTCCACAGGCGGAATATGCCCAAACATTTCCTGCACGAACTTCACGCGTTCCTCCGGCGTTTCTGTCACGCCGGCGGCTTTCAGTTCTTCCAACCGCGCTTCCACCGCATGGGTGCGCAGGGTCAAACCACAGTCATTGGCAATCTGGATATTCAATCCTGGCCGTGCATTCAGCTCCAGGATCAGGGGGCCTTTCTCCTGGTCCAGCACCATGTCCACACCGATATAACCCAGCCCGCACAGTTCATAGCAACCGGCCGCGAGCTTCATGAAACCGTCCCAGTTGGGCAGTTGCACGCCATCCACCGCGTTGGTGGTGTCGGGGTGTTTGGTGATGATGTTGTTCAGCCAGGTTCCGCGCAGGGTCAGGCCGGTGGCGAGGTCGACACCCACGCCTATCGCCCCTTGGTGCAGGTTGGCCTTGCCGCCCGACTGGCGGGTCGGCAAGCGCAGCATGGCCATCACCGGGTAGCCCATCAGCACGATGATGCGGATGTCCGGCACGCCTTCATAGCTGATGCTCTTGAAGATCTGGTCAGGCACCACGCGGTATTCGATCAGCGCACGATCACGGTGGCCGCCCAGTGAATAGAGGCCGGTGAGGATGCTGGAGATCTGATGCTCGATCTCTTCATGGCTGATGATCTTGCCGGACACTGTGCGATAGCGCCCTTCAAAGCGGTCCGCCACCACCAGGATGCCGTCACCGCCGGCACCCTGGGCCGGTTTGATCACAAAGTCGCTGCGCCCGCCGATAATCTCGTCGAGCTTGTCGATTTCCTTCTCGGTGGAGATCACGCCGTACATTTCCGGCACGTGGATGCCCGCCGCGAGCGCGCGCTCCTTGGTGATGATCTTGTCATCCACAATCGGGTACAGGCTGCGCTTGTTGTACTTAAGCACGTAGTCGGCGTTACGCCGATTGATGCCCATGATCCCCCGCGCCTCGAGGGCCTTCCAGGTCTTCCAGAACCCGAACATTACTGGTCAGCCTTGAGAAAAGCCTTGAACCGCACCAACTCGGTCAGGCGGTAGCCGCGATAACGACCCATGGCCAGCATGAAACCCACCAGGATCAGCAGGATCGCCGGGAAGGTGAACACAAAGTAGATCAGCTCCGGCACGCTCATGATCAGGTGCGCCAGGGAGGCGGCGAACAGCGTACCAATCGCCACTTTCAGCGCATGGTTCGCGCCGCGCTCTTCCCAGGTGATCGACAGGCGTTCGATGGTCATGGTCAGGATCACCATCGGGAACAGCGCCACCGACAACCCGCGTTCCAGCCCCAATTTATGGCTGAACAGGCTGATGGCTGCGATCAGTACCACCACGAAGGTCAACACCACGGACAACCGCGGCAGCATCTGCAATTTCAAGTGTTCCAGGTACGACCTGAGCGACAGCCCCAGTGCCGTGATAATCGTGAACAGCACAATCCCGAAGCCCAACTGCGTCTCGCGGAACGCCAGGGCGATCAGCACCGGGGTGAAAGTGCCCAGGGTCTGCAGGCCGATCAGGTTGCGCAGGATCAGGATCACCAGCACGCCAATCGGGATCATCACCATGATCATGAACGTCTGCTGGGTCTGCAGCGGCAGGCCGTAGAGCGAGTATTCGAGGAAGTTGGCGTCAGTGTTCTCGTCGGTCAGCTTGGCCAGGCGAATCGCGTTCATCTCGCTGTTGTTCAGGCTGAAGGTCACCATGGCCTTCTTGCCGCCGTCGACGGTGATCAGGTTTTCATCACCGGTCCACCACAGCAGGCGGTCGGCGGGCAGGCCTTGTTCGCCGGTTTCAGGGTTGAAGTACAACCAGTCATTGCCGTTGAAGCTGCGCAGCCACAGTTCCGGGGTTTGCGGCTGGTCGGCCACCAAGCGGATGGTATGCACCTTTTCCACCGGCACGTGGGCAATAGAGAGCAGCAACTCGACAATCTTGGCCTTGTGCGGGATAGACGGATCGCCCGCCAGCAGCAGCTTCACATTGTCGTCGTTGAGGTTATTGGTGCGCTTGATGGCTTCGGTAATAAAGGTCTCGACGTCGGCCGAGTGCTGGCGGATCGGCGCCAGCAAGGCTTCGGCGGCGATTTTCTCCGGACCTTCCACGGCGATGCTATCGCGGAACGTGGGGCCCTTGACCTTGACCTTTTCGCCGCTGTAACGCTTGGTCAGCACCAGCCGGTAATACAGGGTCTGGTTGCCCTTGGCGCGGCGTGCCGACCAGGTGACCTTGCGGTTGCCGTCGGTGCGGTTGACGCTCACCCCGTAGTTGTTCGAGATAAAACTTTCGTTGAGGCTGACGAAGTCGCGGCTCAAGGGCGGCACGAACATCTGGATTTTCACCGGGTCTTTCGGGTTGGCGACGAACTCGACCTTGGCGTCGATGTTCCACAAGTCGTCGGTGGCGTCCTCGGTGACGGGGATCCCCAACACGAAGATCTGATAGGCGGTGACCGAAATACCCAGCACCACCAGGATGGCGATCAGGATTTTCAGGTGCAGGGTCAGAGAGCGCATTCGGTTTACTCGGCGGTATGAGCGTCGGCGGCACAGGCGGGCTTGCCTGCTGCATATTTAAGACTGGGGTCGACCAGCGCATCAAAGCGTTTCAACGCTTCGGAGCCGATCAGCAGCGGATATTGGAAGGCGCTGCGGTCAGTCAAGTTCACTTCGATGCTGCGTAAAGCGGTGCCCATGCAGATATCCAGAGCGATCACCGGACGGGCGGTGTAGTTCTTGTCCTCATCGGGGTCGTAGTCACCGGCGCGGCGCTTGATCTTGCTGACGCGGGCCAGGGGGCGCTCGATGGGATGGGAATGGGCGGTGTCGATGGCCAGGTAGAAGCGCACCCAGGACTCGCCGTTGCGCTTGAAGCGCTTGATATCACGGGCACTGAGGGAAGCGGTCTTGGCGCCGGTGTCCAGTTTGGCGGCGACTTCCAGGTCGATGCCGGCCAATTGGGCGTATTCGTTGAGTCCATACACAGTTTTCTCGGCGGCAGCGCCAAGGCCTGGAATGAACAGTAGGCAAAACAGGGGGAAGGGCTTGAGTCTCATAAATCCTGAGGCGGTGCAGTGCGATGTTTGATTCAAGGCGACTGGCATTACTGCGCAAGCTCCCTCGTGCGCCGTTTCATCTAGTGATGTCAGGCAAATGCGGCGGGCATTCTAACATGATGCTTTTTTGGCGCCAGCGCTGGCAGGCGGCCATGCCCCAGGAGCGTGCACTCAGGGTTATTAGACGATTGTCGACAATGTTGATTTATTCTTTGACTAATGGGTGCTGATTGGCTAGTTTTTGCCACATTGCTTTTAAAGGTGTCGACAATATGCTGGATCAGCTGGAAACCCCAATGGTGGTGCAAGACGATTCCCAGACCATGTCCGAGAACGTCTTCCGGCGTATCCAGGCCGCCATCGTCAAAGGCGAGATCGCCCCCGGCAGCAAAATTTCCGAGCCGGAGCTGGCGCGCACCTACGGCATCAGCCGTGGCCCGCTGCGCGAGGCGATCCACCGCCTGGAAGGCCAGCGCCTGCTGGTGCGCGTGCCTCACGTCGGCGCGCGGGTGGTGTCGCTGAGCCACGCTGAACTGATCGAACTCTATGAAATCCGCGAATCCCTCGAAGGCATGGCCTGCCGCCTGGCGGCCGAGCGCATGACCGACACGGAGATTGAAGAGCTGCGCCAGGTGCTGCACACCCATGAACGCGATGCCGCGTTCCAGGCCGGTGTCGGCTACTACCAGCAGGAAGGCGACTTCGATTTTCATTACCGGATCATTCAAGGCGCCGGCAACCGCACCCTCACGCAAATGCTCTGCGGCGAGCTGTACCAATTGGTGCGCATGTACCGCATCCAGTTTTCCGCTACCCCCAATCGTCCACGCCAGGCCTTTGCCGAGCACCACCGCATTCTTGACGCGATTGCCGATCGCGACGGTGAACTGGCCGAACTGTTGATGCGCCGGCATATCGGCGCTTCCAAACGCAACATTGCCCGTCACTTCCCGGACGGTGCTGCCCAATCACGAGGTGAGTCATGAGTTCCAACAATAAGAGCACTCCAGGCCAGCGTTTCCGTGACGCCGTTGCCAGTGAACAGCCGTTGCAAGTCGTTGGCGCGATCAATGCCAACCACGCCCTGCTGGCCAAGCGCGCCGGGTTCAAGGCGATCTACCTGTCGGGTGGCGGGGTGGCGGCCGGCTCCCTCGGTGTACCGGACCTGGGCATCACCGGCCTGGACGACGTACTCACTGACGTACGCCGCATCACCGACGTATGCGACCTGCCGCTGCTGGTAGACGTGGACACCGGTTTCGGCTCCTCGGCCTTCAACGTGGCGCGTACGGTCAAGTCGATGATCAAGTTTGGCGCCGCCGCGATCCACATCGAAGACCAGGTCGGCGCCAAGCGCTGCGGTCATCGTCCGAACAAAGAAATCGTGTCCCAGCAGGAAATGGTCGACCGCATCAAGGCCGCTGTGGATGCGCGCACCGATGACAGCTTTGTGATCATGGCCCGTACCGATGCCCTGGCCGTCGAGGGGTTGGAGTCGGCCCTGGAACGCGCCGCCGCCTGCATCGAAGCCGGCGCCGACATGGTGTTCCCGGAGGCCATCACTGAACTGGAGATGTACAAGCTGTTCGCCGCCCGTGTGAAAGCGCCGATCCTGGCCAACATCACCGAGTTCGGCGCCACGCCGCTGTACACCACCGAACAGTTGAAATCTGCCGATGTTTCCATCGTGCTGTACCCGCTTTCGGCCTTCCGCGCCATGAACAAGGCCGCCGAAAACGTCTACACCGCGATCCGTCGTGACGGCACCCAGCAGAACGTGATCGACACCATGCAAACCCGTATGGAGCTTTACGATCGCATCGACTACCACACCTTCGAGCAGAAGCTTGACGCGTTGTTTGCCGCGAAAAAGTGACGAACACGCCTCCCTGAATAAAGACAAAATTGGAGAAAAACCATGGCTGAAGCAAAAGTACTGAGTGGCGCCGGCCTGCGTGGCCAGGTCGCCGGGCAGACCGCACTGTCCACCGTGGGCCAGACCGGTGCCGGCCTGACCTACCGCGGCTACGACGTGCGCGAACTGGCCGCCGATGCGCAATTTGAAGAAGTCGCCTACCTGCTGCTGTACGGCGAACTGCCGACCCAGGCCGAGCTGGCGGCCTACAGCGCCAAGCTGAGCAAGCTGCGCGACCTGCCGCAGGCGTTGAAAGAAGTGCTGGAGCTCATCCCCGCCGACGCCCACCCAATGGACGTGATGCGCACCGGTTGCTCGTTCCTGGGCAATATCGAGCCGGAAAAAGACTTCAGCGTGCAGCGCGACGTCACCGACCGCCTGCTCGCCGCCTTCCCGGCGATCATGTGCTACTGGTACCGCTTCAGCCACGACGGCAAGCGCATCGACTGCGTGACCGACGAGCCGACCATCGGCGGCCACTTCCTGCACCTGCTGCATGGCAAGCCGCCGAGCGAACTGCACGTCAAGGTGATGAACGTGTCGCTGATCCTCTACGCGGAGCACGAATTCAACGCCTCGACCTTCACCGCCCGGGTGTGTGCGTCGACCCTGTCCGACCTGTATTCCTGCGTCACTGCCGCCATCGGTTCCCTGCGCGGCCCGCTGCACGGCGGCGCCAACGAAGCAGCGATGGAAATGATCGAGCGTTTCTCGTCGGCTGAAGAAGCCGTCGAAGGCACCCTCGGCATGCTGGCGCGCAAGGACAAGATCATGGGCTTCGGTCACGCGATCTACAAAGACAACGACCCACGTAATGAAGTGATCAAGGGTTGGTCGAAAAAGCTCGCCGACGAAGTGGGCGACACGGTGTTGTTCCCGGTGTCCGAAGCCATCGACAAAACCATGTGGGAGCAGAAGAAGCTGTTTCCCAACGCCGACTTCTACCATGCCTCGGCGTACCACTTCATGGGCATCCCGACCAAGTTGTTCACGCCGATCTTCGTGTGCTCGCGCCTGACGGGCTGGGCGGCGCATGTGTTCGAGCAGCGCGCCAACAACCGCATCATCCGTCCAAGCGCCGAGTACACCGGCGTTGAGCAGCGCAAGTTCGTGCCAATCGAACGTCGCTGAAGGCTGGCTCTTCCGGAATTGGAATGGGGTCAAATGTGGGAGGGGGCTTGCCCCCGATAGCGGTGTATCAGTAACAGATGGGTTGATTGACACACTGCCATCGGGGGCAAGCCCCCTCCCACACTTGAACTGCATTTCAACGCTGGATCAATCGGCTCCTTTTGCAACCACCGTGACCGAGTCCTGACGATGAACACTGAATTTCGCAAACCGCTTCCCGGCAGCCGCCTGGATTACTTCGACGCCCGCGCGGCTGTCGAGGCAATCACCCCCGGCGCCTATGCCACGTTGCCCTACACCTCCCGCGTGCTCGCCGAAAACCTCGTACGCCGCTGCGACCCGGCCACCCTCAATGCTTCCCTGAGCCAACTGATCGACCGCAAACGCGACCTCGACTTCCCGTGGTTCCCGGCACGCGTAGTCTGCCACGACATCCTCGGCCAGACCGCGCTGGTGGACCTCGCGGGCCTGCGCGATGCCATCTCCCTGCAAGGCGGCGACCCGGCGCAGGTCAACCCGGTGGTGCCGACTCAACTGATCGTCGACCACTCCCTGGCCGTCGAAGCCGGTGGTTTTGACCCGGATGCGTTCGAGAAGAACCGCGCCATCGAAGACCGTCGCAACGAAGACCGTTTTCACTTCATCGAGTGGACTAAAAAGGCCTTCAAGAACGTCGATGTCATCCCGCCCGGCAACGGCATCATGCACCAGATCAACCTGGAGAAAATGTCCCCGGTGATCCAGGTGCGCGACGGCGTGGCCTTCCCGGATACCTGCGTCGGCACCGACAGCCATACCCCGCATGTAGACGCCTTGGGCGTGATCGCCATCGGCGTCGGCGGCCTCGAAGCCGAAAGCGTGATGCTTGGCCGCGCCTCGTGGATGCGCCTGCCGGAAAGCGTCGGCGTAGAGCTCACCGGTAAATTGTTGCCGGGCATCACCGCCACCGACATGGTGCTGGCGCTGACCGAGTTTTTGCGTCAGCAGAAAGTGGTGGGTGCCTGGCTGGAGTTCTTCGGTGAAGGGGCCTCAAACCTCACCCTCGGCGACCGCGCGACCATCTCCAACATGGCCCCGGAATACGGCGCCACTGCGGCGATGTTCTACATCGACCAGCAGACCATCGCCTACCTGAAACTCACCGGTCGCGAGGACGAACAAGTCACCCTGGTGGAGCAATATGCTCGCCACACCGGCTTGTGGGCCGATGACCTCAAGGGCGCGCAATACGAGCGTGGCCTCACCTTCGACCTGTCCAGCGTCGTGCGCAACATGGCTGGCCCGAGCAACCCGCACGCCCGCGTGGCGACCAGCGACCTGGCATCCAAAGGCATTTCCGGCCAGTGGGATGACGTGCCAGGGCAAATGCCCGACGGTGCGGTGATCATCGCGGCCATCACCAGCTGCACCAACACCAGCAACCCGCGCAACGTGATCGCGGCAGGCCTGCTGGCGCGCAATGCCAACAAACTGGGGCTGACGCGCAAACCGTGGGTCAAGTCGTCCCTGGCACCCGGCTCGAAAACCGTGGCCATGTACCTGGAAGAGGCGGGGCTGGGCCTTGAGCTGGAGAAGCTCGGTTTCGGCGTGGTGGCCTTCGCCTGCACCACCTGCAACGGCATGTCCGGTGCACTGGACCCGGTGATCCAGCAGGAAATCATCGACCGCGACCTGTACGCCACGGCCGTGTTGTCCGGCAACCGCAACTTCGACGGACGGATTCATCCGTACGCCAAGCAAGCTTTCCTCGCGTCGCCGCCGCTGGTGGTGGCGTATGCGATTGCCGGCACCATCCGTTTCGATATCGAGAAAGACGTGCTCGGCCTCGACGCCAACGGTAAGGAAATCCGCCTGCAAGACATCTGGCCGAGCGACGAAGAGATCGACGCAGTGGTCAAGGCTTCGGTGAAGCCTGAGCAATTCCGCGCGGTGTACATTCCGATGTTCGCGATTCACGAAGACACCGGCCCGAAAGTCGCGCCGCTGTACGAATGGCGCCCACAAAGCACCTACATCCGCCGCCCACCCTACTGGGAAGGCGCGCTGGCCGGGGCACGCCCGCTCAAGGGCATGCGCCCGCTGGCGGTGCTGCCGGACAACATCACCACCGACCACTTGTCGCCGTCCAACGCGATCATGCTCGACAGCGCCGCCGGCGAATACCTGGCGAAAATGGGCCTGCCTGAAGTGGACTTCAACTCTTACGCAACGCATCGCGGCGACCATTTGACCGCGCAGCGCGCGACCTTCGCCAACCCAAAATTGTTCAACGAAATGGTGGTTGAAAACGGCAAGGTCAAGCAGGGTTCCCTGGCGCGTATCGAGCCCGAAGGCCAGGTCACGCGGATGTGGGAAGCCATCGAAACCTACATGGAACGCAAGCAGCCCCTGATCATCATCGCCGGCGCCGACTACGGCCAGGGCTCGTCCCGCGACTGGGCAGCCAAGGGCGTGCGCCTGGCCGGTGTGGAGGCAATTGCTGCCGAAGGTTTCGAGCGCATTCACCGCACCAACCTGGTGGGCATGGGCGTATTGCCGCTGGAATTCCTGCCCGGCACCGACCGCCACACGCTGAAGATCGACGGCAGTGAGACCTACGATGTGGTTGGCGAGCGCACCCCGCGTGCGCGGTTGACCCTGGTGATCAACCGCAAGAATGGCGAGCGTGTCGAAGTGCCGGTGACCTGCCGCCTGGACACCGCCGAAGAAGTGTCGATCTACGAAGCGGGCGGCGTGTTGCAACGTTTTGCCCAGGACTTCCTGGAATCGGCGGCGACGGCCTGAGGGGTAACCATGGCACACGTAGCGCAAATCAAGATCCCCGCCACCTACATGCGTGGCGGTACCAGCAAGGGCGTATTTTTCAACCTCAAGGACTTGCCCGAGTCGGCGCAGGTGCCGGGGGCGGCGCGTGACGCCTTGCTGTTGCGGGTAATCGGCAGTCCAGACCCTTACGACAAACAGATCGACGGCATGGGCGGCGCCACATCGAGCACCAGCAAAACCGTGATCCTGGCGAAAAGCAGCCGCGCCGATCACGACGTTGACTACCTGTTTGGCCAGGTCTCCATCGACAAGCCGTTTATTGATTGGAGCGGCAACTGCGGCAACCTGTCGGCGGCGGTCGGCGCCTTCGCCATCAGCGCCGGGCTGCTCGACCCCGCCCGCGTACCCTACAACGGCGTAGCCGTGGTACGGGTGTGGCAGGCCAATATCGGTAAAACCATCATCGCCCACGTGCCGATCACCGACGGTGCGGTGCAGGAAACCGGCGACTTCGAGCTTGACGGCGTGACCTTCCCGGCCGCCGAGGTGCAGTTGGAGTTCATGGACCCAGCGGCGGAAGAAGAGGGCGGCGGCGGCTCGATGTTCCCCACCGGCAACTTGGTCGACGACCTGGAAGTGCCCGGTGTCGGCACCTTCAAGGCCACGTTGATCAACGCCGGTATCCCGACGATTTTCATCAACGCCGAAGACCTCGGCTACACCGGCACCGAGCTGCAAGGCGCGATCAACAGCGACCCCAAGGCCCTGGCGATGTTCGAAACCGTGCGGGCCTACGGCGCTTTGCGCATGGGCCTGATTAAGCACCTGGACGAAGCTGCCCAGCGCCAGCACACGCCGAAGGTGGCGTTTGTGGCCAAGCCGGCGGATTACGTGGCGTCCAGTGGCAAGGCGATCAAGGCCGGTGATGTGGACCTGCTGGTGCGTGCGCTGTCCATGGGCAAATTGCACCACGCGATGATGGGCACGGCGGCCGTGGCGATTGGCACGGCTGCTGCGATTTCCGGGACGTTGGTCAACTTGGCGGCGGGCGGTATTGAACGCAATGCGGTGCGCTTCGGGCATCCGTCCGGCACCTTGCGTGTCGGTGCTGAAGCCACTCAGGTGAACGGCGAATGGGTGGTGAAGAAAGCCATCATGAGCCGCAGCGCCCGAGTGCTGATGGAAGGCTTCGTCCGCGTCCCGGGCGACGCTTTCTAGCAACCCACACTGTCTCCAGTGTGGGAGGGGGCTTGCCCCCGATAGCGGTGTGTCAGTAGACACATATATCAACTGACCCACCGCCATCGGGGCAAGCCCCCTCCCACATTGGATCTCCATACCCCCAAGCAGGCGGCCAGATCTGCGATGGAGCGGTCAACCGTGATCCTGAGGACTAACCCAACCTTTTAGGAGTAACTGCCATGAGCGCCAACGTCGACCAGAACAACCGTCCCGACTATGACCAGGTCCTGCAGGACATCGCCGATTATGTCCTCAACTACCGGATCGACTCGCAGGACGCCTTGGACACCGCCCGCAACTGTCTGATGGATACGTTGGGCTGCGGCCTACTGGCCTTGCGTTTCCCGGAATGCACCAAGCACCTGGGGCCGATCGTCGAGGGCACGGTGGTGCCGTTTGGCGCGCGGGTGCCGGGCACGTCGTTCCGGTTGGACCCGGTCAAGGCCGCGTGGGACATCGGCTGCATCGTGCGTTGGCTCGACTACAACGACACCTGGCTCGCCGCCGAATGGGGTCATCCCTCGGATAACCTCGGTGGCATCCTCGCCGTGGCTGATCACCTGTCGCAAAAGCGCGTGGCTAACGGCGACGCACCGCTGACAGTACGCGCGGTACTGGAAGCAATGATCATGGCCCATGAAATCCAGGGGGTGATTGCCCTGGAAAACTCTTTTAACCGTGTCGGCCTCGACCACGTGCTGCTGGTAAAAGTCGCCTCTACGGCGGTGAGCGCGAAGCTGATGGGCGCCAACCGTGAGCAGTTGCTTGCGGCGTTGTCCCATGCGTTTGTCGATGGGCAGGCGTTGCGTACGTATCGGCATGCACCGAATGCCGGTTCGCGCAAATCCTGGGCGGCGGGGGATGCGTCGAGCCGGGGCGTGCGTTTGGCGGATATCGCGTTGCGCGGCGAGATGGGCATTCCCGGGGTATTGAGCGCGCCGCAGTGGGGGTTCTACGACGTGCTGTTCAGCCACACCAACAAGGACCTGGCACTCAAGCCGCAGGACAAGCGCGCGTTCAGCCTTTCCCAGCCCTACGGCACGTATGTGATGGAAAACGTGCTGTTCAAGATCAGCTTCCCCGCCGAATTCCACGCGCAAACCGCCTGCGAAGCGGCGGTGACCTTGCACCCGTTGGTGAAAGATCGCCTGCACGAAATCGAGCGTATCGTGATCACCACCCATGAGTCGGCAATTCGCATCATCTCCAAGGTGGGCCAACTGGCCAACGCCGCCGACCGCGACCATTGCCTGCAATACATGACCGCCGTGCCGTTGGCGTTCGGCAATTTGGTGGCGGAGCAGTACGAAGATGAATTCCATGCTGCCCACCCGATCATCGATGCGCTCCGCGACAAGATGGTCATCGTCGAAGACCCACGCTATAGCCGGGAATACTTGGAGGCCGACAAGCGCTCCATTGCCAACGCGGTGCAGGTGTTTTTCAACGACGGCAGCTGCACCGAGCAAGTGGCGGTGGAGTACCCGATCGGCCATCGCCGCCGTCGGGGCGATGGCATTCCGTTGCTGGAAGACAAGTTCAAGGCCAACCTGGCCACACGGTTTACCGCGCAGCGCAGCGCCGAGATTTTTGCGCTGTGCAAGGACCAGGCGACGCTTGAAGCCACAGCGGTCAATCGGTTTGTGGATTTGTTCGTGATCTAGCAGGCACCCCGTATTCATCTGTGTAAACCCAATGAATGTGGGAGGGGGCAAGCCCCCTCCCACAGTTGACCGTGTTCACTCGAATCGCAGAATCACCCGGCGATTGTGTTTGCTCTTCTTCTCGATCTTCTCGCAGAACACCCGGCCGATTTCCTCGGTATTGAGCACATGGGTGCCCCCGCAGGGCTGGATATCGATCCCGGCAATTTCAATGACCCTCACCGAGCCCTGGATTACCGGCGGCGCCACCGCCTGGGTGCGGGTGATCTGCAGCAGGGTGGAATATTCCGAGGCCGGCATCGACAGGGTTTTCACCGCGTGGGCCTGTTCGATCAGGGCGTTGAGGTCGCGGGTGATGCTGTCTTTGTCGAGGGTCATTTCCGGCAGGTCGAAATCCAGGCGGCCCTTGTCGGCACTGATGCTGCAACCGGTCACCGGGGCATCAATGATTGAGCACAGCAGGTGCAGGCAGGTGTGCATTTTCATGTGCTGGTAACGACGTTCCCAATCGAGGCCGGCGTCCACCTGCACCCCTGCGGTCAACTGCTCGGGCCAGTGCTCCACCTGGTGCCAGATAATCGAGCGCTGCACCGGGTCGCGCACTGTGCCGGTCACCTCAACGCGCGTACCGTCCGCCAATGTCAGGTGGCCGGTGTCTCCCGGCTGCCCGCCGCCGGTGGGATAGAACAGCGTGTGTTCCAGGGCAATGCCGTGTTCGCTGACGGCAATCACCCGGGCGCTGAACGCGTTCTGATAAGGCGCGCTGTCGAACAGCGCCAGGGTTTCCATGGTGTGCACGGACATGTTCAACCTCCGACGATCAATGGGCTGGCTTGCAGCAGGTGGCGCACCATTGCACTCAAGCCAGGGGGGGAGAGCAGGGTGATTTCAAATTCGGGGCCGCAGACCTTCAGGTTCAGCGGCAGGCGCGGCAAGTGGTTGCCCGACTCGACGCGGTGCAGGCGAAATTGCAGGTGATGACGCTCCTTCACCGTGGGCTCCAGCATCAGCCCCTGCAACGGATGAAAGTCGGCGTCCAGCACGGTGACCTTGTGGCTGGCGTTGATCTCGCCGACCACATGCAACCGCTCGTCCAGGGCGAATGCACCGAGGTAGTTGCTGTTGTCCGATTCATCGTTTTTTTGCAGCTGAATCTGGTTGACCACCTTGACCTTGGTGCCGGCGGGCACGTCTTGGGTGATCACGCAGGATGGGCTGATAAATACGTTGTCGCCGATCAATACATAACCCAGCACGCGTGCGCCGGCGCCGACCTCAACGTTATTGCCCAGGCGTGGATGGCGCTTGCCGTCGGGGTTGTTGGCGATGCCGCGGGCGCCCAGGGTCACGCCGCAGAGGATGTAACAATCGTTACCGATCTCGCAGGTTTCGCCGATCACAGTGCCGTAGCCGTGGTCGAGCACGAAGCGTCGCCCGATGCGCGCCGCCGGGTGAATTTCGGCGCCGGACAGGATCTTGCCCTGGTTGCTCAGCTTGAGCGCGATGCGCGAGAACACGCCATTGTGCTGGTCGGGGAAATTCCATACCACGTGTGCCAGGCGGTAATACAGCACCGCCTTGAACGAAGCGTAGGACTCCAGGATCAACTCGCCGCGCCCACGCGACGCCGGATCACGGTAGGCATAGGCGATCAGGTCTTCGGCCACCGCCTGGGCGGCATTCTGGATCAGCGGCGCGAGGTGCGGTTCCAGCTGTTTCATCTGTACGGGTGTGAGGGTCTTGATGAGGTGAGTCAGCAACTCATCGTGCAATTGTTGCATGTCGATAAAGCCGCCCATCGAGGCACCCCCGCATTCTGTGTGGTTGGAAAACCCGTTATTCAAAACTGGGCAGGTAGCTGTCGGCATTGTCGTAGACCATGGTCAACACCACCGTGTCGGGCGGTAGTTCGGGAGCGAGCTTGGCGATAGCCACCATGTTGGCGGCGGACGACAGACCCAGGCTGATGGCGTCGGTGCGCATGATGCGTTTCATCATATCGATGCAGTCCTGGCGCGAGACCTTGAGCATGCCGTCGATCACGTCCAGGTTGAGGATGCTCGGGATCAGGCCGATCGACAGGCCCTGGATATGATGCGGCGCGTGCTGGTTTTTCAGCAGGTCGCATTCTTCCGGTTCCACGCCCATGACGCGCAGGCCAGGCCAGGCGGCTTTCAGGGTTTCGCCGATGCCGGTGATATGCCCGCCGGTGCCGATGCCGCTGACAAAGTAGTCTGCGCGTCGCTCGCCGAAGGCGCGGAGGATTTCCGGTGCGGTGGTGTCGCGGTGGGTCTGCGGGTTGGCACCATTGCGCTGCTGGTTGAGCATCACGTAGCTGGGGTTTTCCAGCTGCAGCTCCATGCACTTTTCGCCGTGGGAATTGTTACCCAGACGACTGTCCGACAGCACCACCTTGGCTCCATATAAACGCAGCAGCTTCTGTTTCTCGGGGCTGTAGTTGTCGGGGATTACCAGCACCACTTTGTAGCCCAGCACATTGCCGGCCATCACCAGGCCGATACCGGTGTTGCCCCCGCTGGGCTCGATGATGGTTTGCCCGGAGTCACGGATCAGCACGCCCCGGCGCTCGGCGTCGAGGATCATGCCCAAGGCGATGCGCGCCTTGTGGCTGCCGCCGGGGTTGAGGGATTCGAGCTTGGCGTAGACCTCGATACCGAGGTCTTCGGAGAACTGCGCCAAACGCACGATCGGCGTTTGGCCGATCACCTCAAGAATGGAGTTATGCAACATCATTCAACCCTCGGTTCAATACAAAGGCATGTCGGGTTCGACGTCGCGAACCCAATGTTTCATGCCGCCCTGCAGGACTTTGGTGTTGGCGAAACCGGCGGCCAGCAAGGTGCTGGCGGCTTGCTCGGCGCGGCTGCCGGCGTAGCAGATCAGGTAGTGGGTGTTGTCACGGCTGAGGCTGTCGAGGTGGCCGTCCAGTTCGGCGAGGGGGATGTGCACCACCCCCGGCAACTTGCACACCTCCAATTCGCTGGCGTCGCGCACGTCCAGCAGCACGTCGGCGCTGCTGGGGTGTTCAAGCACTTGCTTGAGTACCCGGGGCTTGATGTAGCGCTCTTCGGCCAGGGACGGTTGATTGGGCACGGCATCCGCGCAGACAGCGGGCGCCAGGGTTTCACTGTGGCGCGCCTCGGAACAGCAGGGGCAATCGGCGCGGCGCTTGAAGCGGATCTCGCTGAACTTCATCGCCAGCGCGTCAAAGCGCATCAAGCGGCCCGACAAGGGTTCACCAATACCGATCAGCAGTTTGATGGCCTCGGTGGCCTGGATCATCCCGACCACGCCGGGTAATACCCCGATCACGCCACCGGCGCTGCAATTGGGTGCCAGTTCGGCGGGCGGCGGGCTGGGGAACAGGCAGCGATAGCAAGGCCCGCCTTGATAGTTGAGCACGCTGATCTGTCCGTCGAAGCGGTAGATGGCGCCGTACACCAAGGGTTTGCCCAGTTGCACGCAGGCATCGTTGACGAGGTAGCGGGTGTCGAAATTGTCGGTGCCGTCGATCACCAGGTCGTAGGCGCCTACCAATTCCAGGGCGTTGTCAGCGTTCAACGCGGTGTCGTGGGCATTGATCTGGATATGGCCGTTGAGGTCTTGCAGGCGTTGCTTGGCGGACTCGACCTTGGGCATGCCGAGTGTGCTGTTGCCGTGGACGATCTGGCGTTGCAGGTTGCTGCTTTCCACCACATCAAAGTCCACCAGCCCCAGGGTGCCGATGCCGGCGGCGGCCAGGTACAGGCTGATCGGTGAGCCGAGGCCGCCGGTGCCGATGATCAGCACCTTGGCTTTCTTGAGGTTCAGCTGACCTTCGCGACCGACGCCGGGCAAGGTGATATGGCGCACGTAGCGCTGTACTTCTTCATTGCTCAGTGCGTCGACATCCATGCCGCCAGAGGTCGCGAGCAGGACTTCGATTTTGGCTTTTTGCGGCAAGGGCTCGTCGGCATCAATCAGCGCTTCCTCGGCCGTAAACAGGAAGTGTTCCTTGAGCTGGTTGTTCTTCTCGTGGAACAGGTGCGAACGCAACTGTGGGTGGCTGCAGCAGAGGTTTTCAATGACTTCGCGCAATGTCGATCCGGTGCCCTCGAGGGTCGATTCCGGCAGCTTGGCCACGCGAACCAGAATGTCGGGGAAAGAGACAGCGTTCATGGACAACTCCGTGTGCAGGTCGTTGAAAGGTTGAAGGGCGAAATGCTTGCCATCCCAGGCAAACAGCTTGGAGCTCAGGGCCTGGCCCTGGCGAACGTCGACCACCAGGTAGCTCACGGGGTAGATCGGCTCGCCCAGGAACAGCGCCTTGTCCTGGTCTTCGTCACTGAAATAGGCACCGACGTCCGGGTGGGAGTGGTAGATCACCACCACTGGGTTGTCGCTGCGAAACGCTTTGTTCATCAGCAGGGTGTCGGCCACCGAGAACGTGTAGCCGTTGGCTGCGCTGCGCGGGTACATCTCGGGGTTCTTGCGGTGCAGTTCATTCTGGATATTGCTGCCCAGGTACACGCTGCCGTCGGCGAAGATGAAACCGCAGCATTCTTCGGGGTAACTGCGGCGGGCGTGGGCGTAGATCTGTTCCAGGGCGGTGGGGCGGAGGACGTCCATGTGGCTCTCGCGTTGCTGATGTTGATGGGGCAGGGAAGGGGTCATTTTTTCTTGGCCAGGAGTTTTTCAACCGGCAACTTGGTGATCGCAAAGCCGGCCAGCAGGATGGCCGAGTACAGCATCAGGTCCCGGGAAATCGACACGCCTTCGTACCAGGCGCCAATGATCACCGCGAACACTGGGAAAATGATGAACACGAATGACAGGATGATCGGGCTCAAGCGCTTGAGCAGCATGAAGTACACGATGAACCCGCCCACCGAGGCCACCAGGCCCAGGTAGAACAGGGCGCCCCAGGAGCGCAGGGTGATGGCGTCGAAGGTCGGCGCTTCAAACCACAGCCCGGCGACGAACAGCATCAGCCCGGCAATGCCGATGGGCAGGGTGTTGTAGGTGATCACGCTGATGGCGCTGCCTTTCTGCTTGGTAATGACGTAGCACAAGGCATGCATGATCGCGGCGGTCAGAATCGCCAGTACCCCGAAGAACTCGGCGTGGTCCAGGTGCAGGCCCTGGCTCTTGATGATCATGTAGAGGCTGCCGAAACCGATACCGATACCGACCACCTGGGAAAAGTAGATGCGCTCGCGCAGGAACAGTGCGGAGAAGATCAGGATGAACACCGGCATGCAACTAAACAGCAGCGCGGTAAGGCCGGACGAGACATGCATTTCGCCATAGTTGAGCAGGTAGTAGGGCACGCTGAAGTAGGACAGGGTTACGAACACGAAGAACCAGCGGCTTTCACGGGGAAACAGGATCGGCTCGCGGCGCACCATGGCAAAACACAGGAACAGCGGGAAAGCGATCAGGAAGCGCAGGCCGGCGGACGTCAGCGGCGGCACGCTCTCCACGGCAATCTTGATCCCCAGCCACGTCGTGCCCCAACTCAGGCAAACGATCAGGAACATCACGCTGGTGATCAGCCCGGCCAGCCACTGTTTTTGGGTTTTGGTCTTGGCGGTGTTTTCGAGAACGGCGGACATTGGCATCGTTTATTGCTTCCCTGAGCCGGAATTGAACTCTATATTGAGCTTGTAATGAGTTGTAAAAATCGGCGATTGAACCCGTAAAAGCACACTATTAGGGCGAAAGATGGCTGTCAAAACAAATATTGACATGGTGTCAATTATGCGTGAGGGGTTGTCCAACGGGCAGGGCGTGAAGTACAAGCGCTTGTCCGATGTCATGGAACGGGGCATCCTTGAAGGCTTGATTGAACCGGGAAGAAAACTGCCGCCCCATCGGGTGCTTTCCGACAACCTGGGTGTGACGATAGGCACCATCAGCCGGGCCTACGGCGAACTGGAACGCCTGGGGTTGGTTGTGGCGCGAGTCGGCGACGGCACGTTCGTGCGCAAGCGTGGGATGGAGCGCCAGCGCGATGAAGGTTTTCGCAACTTCAGCGAAGAGCCGCGCCAGTACTTCGACATGAGCCGCAACATGCACATCCCCGGGCAGGAGACGGTGTTCCTGGCCCAGAGCTTCCAAACCCTGTCGACCAACGCCAAGTTCCTCCAGGACATCAGTGCCTACACCCCGGACGCCGGCCTGCCGCGCTACCGTGAAGCGGGCGCGCAATGGCTGGTGCAGCGTGATTTTCATCCGATTCCCGAGCAAGTCATCTGCGTCAACGGCGGCCAGCACGGCCTGCTGTGCTCAATGATGGCGCTGTTGCGGGCGGGCGATACGGTAGTCACCGAACAGCTGACGTATCCCGGCCTCATTACGGCCGCGCGCATGCTGGGTATCCGCCTGATCGGCCTGGACATGGACGAGGAGGGCGTGCTGCCGAGCGCGCTGGACGAAGTCTGTCGTAATCACCGGATTTCAGCGCTGTACTGCACGCCGACGATCCAGAACCCGACCACGGCGGTGCTCTCGGTCGCGCGTCGCGAAGCGCTGGTCAAAGTGTGTCGGGAGCACAACCTGCTGATTCTTGAGGATGAAGCCCACGGTGTGTTGGTCGAAGACCGGCCGCCGCCACTCAGCTATTTCGCCCCTGAGCGTACGATTCTGATCAGCAGCCTGAGCAAAGCGGTGTCCGCCGGGCTGCGCGTGGGCTATGTGCATGCGCCGCCGGCATTGGTCAGCCGTATTTCGGCAGCCCTGCGTTCGACCTGCTGGATGGCCACGCCCGTGACCCTTGAGCTGGCCACCCAGTGGATCGAAAACGGCACGGCGGAATACCTGCTGCGCCAGCAGATCAACGAAATCAGCCGACGTAAAGCCCTGGTCCGCGACCTGCTGACCGGGCTGGAATACCGCACCCATCTCAACAGCCCGCATTTCTGGATTGAGGTGCCGGAGCCGTGGCGTGCGTCGGAAATCGAGGCGGAGCTCAAGCAGAATAATTACCTGATCGCTACCGCTGAAGCCTTTGCGGTGGGGCAGACGGCGGTGCCGCAGTTCATTCGGGCGAGTATCTGTAATACGTCGGGGGATGATCAGTTGTTACGGGCGGGGTTTGATGCGCTGGCTACAGCATTGGGGCAGGGAGGCGGGCGCTTCCACCTGTAACGGCGGGCTCGCATTATTGTGGTGAGCTGGCTTGCCCAGCGCGGGGCAAGCTCGCTCACTACAAAAGCGGCAGGCGGTAATGACTATTTGAAGCGCCGCTCCACGCCTTTCTCCACCAGAATCTTCGCCGAAATCTCCTCCACCGAAAAATGCGTGGAATTGATGTGCGCAATATTCTCGCGACGGAACAGATTTTCTACTTCGCGCACTTCGAACTCACACTGCGCATAGCTGGAATAGCGACTGTTGGGCTTGCGCTCATTGCGGATCGCCGTGAGGCGATCCGGGTCGATGGTCAGGCCGAACAGCTTGTGCGAGTGCGCGCGCAGGGCGGCCGGCAGCGTCAGGTGCTCCATGTCGTCCTCGGTCAGCGGGTAATTGGCTGCGCGAATACCAAATTGCATGGCCATGTATAGACAGGTGGGCGTTTTGCCGCAGCGCGACACGCCGACCAGGATCAGGTCGGCCTTGTCGTAGTAATGGGTGCGGGCGCCGTCGTCGTTGTCGAGGGCAAAGTTCACCGCCTCGATACGCTCCATATAATTGGAGTTATGCCCAATGGAATGGGACTTTCCGACCGAATAGGAGGAGTGTTCACTCAACTCCTGCTCCAGCGGCGCCAGGAAGGTCGAGAAAATGTCGATCATGAAACCATTCGACGTTGCGAGAATCTCACGGATGTCTTGATTGACGATGGTGTCGAAAATGATCGGCCGGAAACCGTCTTTTTCAGCCGCCAGATTGATTTGTTGTACCATGGCCCGCGCTTTATCCACGCTGTCGATGTACGGGCGCGTGAATTTGGCGAAGGTAATGTTTTCGAACTGCGCGAGCAGGCTCTGGCCCAATGTTTCGGCTGTGATGCCGGTGCCGTCGGAGATAAAGAAAGCAGATCGTTTCATTTGAGCCCTGGGCCTTAAGCTGATGGCGAATCTTGGATATGATAGGCGCGATTTTGCCGTCCCGCGGTGGGCCGCATTCTCACTTATTTTCCAGGTCCAGGCCACAAGCGCTGGCGAACGCTCCTACTGAGCAGCCGGCGTCCTGAGCTTTTCCAACACAGAAAGTGGAGAGATCACCTTGGTAGAGTACGTAGTTTCCCTCGATAAGCTCGGCGTCCATGATGTAGAGCACGTGGGGGGCAAGAACGCATCCCTCGGCGAGATGATCAGTAATCTTGCAGGCGCAGGTGTATCGGTGCCCGGTGGTTTCGCCACCACGGCCCAGGCTTACCGCGATTTCCTCGAACTGAGCGGCCTCAATGCTCAGATCCACGCCGCGCTGGACGCTCTGGACGTCGATGACGTCAATGCCCTCGCCAAGACCGGTGCCCAGATCCGCCAATGGATCATGGACGCCGAGTTCCCCGAGAAGCTCAACGAAGAAATCCGCACCGCCTTCGCCACCCTGTCGGCCGGCAACCCGGACATGGCTGTTGCCGTGCGCTCCTCGGCCACCGCCGAAGACTTGCCGGACGCCTCCTTCGCCGGCCAGCAAGAGACCTTCCTGAACATCCGCGGCGTCGAAAACGTGATTCGCGCAGCCAAGGAAGTCTTCGCCTCGCTGTTTAACGATCGCGCGATTTCCTACCGTGTGCACCAGGGTTTCGACCATAAGCTGGTGGCTTTGTCTGCCGGTGTACAGCGCATGGTGCGTTCGGAAACCGGCACTGCCGGCGTCATGTTCACCCTCGATACCGAATCGGGCTTCCGTGACGTGGTGTTTATCACCGGCGCCTACGGCCTGGGCGAAACCGTCGTACAAGGCGCGGTCAACCCGGACGAATTCTACGTACACAAACATACCCTTGAGGCCGGTCGCCCGGCCATCTTGCGCCGCAACCTGGGCAGCAAGGCCATCAAGATGATCTACGGTGACGAGGCCAAAGCCGGTCGCTCGGTTAAAACCGTTGAGGTGGACAAGGCCGAACGCGCCCGTTTCTGCCTGAGCGACGCGGAAGTCAGCGAGTTGGCCAAGCAAGCGATGATCATCGAAAAGCACTACAAGTGCCCGATGGACATCGAATGGGCCAAGGACGGTGACGACGGCAAGCTGTACATCGTGCAGGCCCGTCCGGAAACCGTGAAGAGCCGTACTTCGGCCAACGTCATGGAACGCTACCTGTTGAAAGAGACCGGCACCGTGCTGGTGGAAGGTCGTGCCATCGGCCAGCGCATCGGCGCGGGCAAGGTGCGGATCATCAAGGACGTGTCCGAAATGGACAAAGTCCAGCCAGGTGACGTTCTGGTCTCCGACATGACCGACCCGGATTGGGAGCCGGTGATGAAACGCGCCAGCGCCATCGTCACCAACCGTGGCGGGCGTACCTGCCACGCGGCGATCATCGCCCGTGAGCTGGGGATTCCGGCCGTAGTGGGTTGCGGCAACGCCACCCAACTGCTCAAGGATGGCCAGGGCGTGACCGTGTCCTGCGCCGAAGGCGACACCGGCTTCATCTTCGAAGGCGAGTTGGGCTTCGACATCAAGCAAAACTCCATCGACGCCATGCCGGACCTGCCGTTCAAGATCATGATGAACGTCGGCAACCCGGACCGCGCCTTTGACTTCGCGCAGTTGCCGAACGCCGGTGTGGGCCTGGCCCGCCTGGAGTTCATCATCAACCGCATGATCGGCGTGCACCCCAAGGCCCTGTTGAACTACGACGGCCTGCCGCTGGATATCAAGGAAAGCGTCGACAAGCGCATCGCCGGCTACAACGACCCGGTCGGCTTCTATGTCGAGAAGCTGGTGGAAGGCATCAGCACCTTGGCGGCGGCGTTCTACCCGAAAAAAGTCATCGTGCGCCTGTCGGACTTCAAGTCCAACGAATACGCGAACTTGATCGGCGGCAAGCTCTACGAGCCGGAAGAAGAAAACCCGATGCTGGGCTTCCGTGGCGCCTCGCGTTACATCAGCGAAGCGTTCCGTGATTGCTTCGAACTCGAATGCCGCGCCCTCAAGCGCGTGCGCAACGAGATGGGCCTGACCAACGTCGAGATCATGGTGCCGTTCGTGCGCACTCTGGGCGAGGCGAGCCAGGTGGTCGACCTGCTGGCTGAAAACGGTCTGTCGCGTGGTGAAAACGGTCTGCGCGTGATCATGATGTGCGAACTGCCGTCCAACGCCATCCTGGCCGAAGAGTTCCTGGAATTCTTCGACGGTTTCTCCATCGGTTCCAACGACCTGACCCAGCTGACCCTGGGCCTGGACCGCGACTCCGGGATCATCGCGCACCTGTTCGATGAGCGTAACCCTGCGGTCAAGAAGCTGCTGGCCAATGCCATCCAGGCGTGTAACAAGGCCGGCAAGTACATCGGTATCTGTGGACAAGGCCCTTCCGACCACCCTGACCTGGCCAAATGGCTGATGGAGCAGGGCATCGAAAGCGTCTCGCTGAACCCCGATTCCGTGCTGGAAACCTGGTTCTTCCTGGCGGAAGGCCAAGCGTCCGTCTAAGGTCGTTACGTCAAAAGTGCCGGTCACCTCTCGAGGGTGACCGGCATTCTTATCTGTGCAGGGCGGAATTCCTTCCGGACGCCGCCCTTTTTTGTGCAAGAGCATTATGCAAAGCAGCAGCAACCTGTTTCCCGTCGCCCTGATCAGCGCTGAACGTCGTGGCGACCTGAGTGAAGATGTGTACCGCCTCAAACCCGGTAACAGCCCCGACGGTACCGTCGAGCTGGCCGTTACTCGTTTGGGCTTGGCCGATGTCCCGGAAAACCGGGGCATCCCGGTTATTTTGTTGCATGGCAGTTTTTCCAACCGGCGCTTCTGGTACTCACCCAAGGGCATTGGCCTGGGGGCTTACCTGGCACGCCAGGGGTTTGATGTGTGGATCCCGGAAATGCGCGGCCATGGTTTGTCCAAGCGCAATCATGACTACGCCCGCAATCGCGTCGCTGACTATGCACGCTATGACTTGCCGGCGATTGGCGCGTTTGTGCGTGAGCAAAGTGCGCAGATTCCCCACTGGATCGGCCACTCCCTGGGCGGCACAAGCCTGGCTGCAGCGCTGGGTGGGCAACACCTTGGCGCCCCGGCAGTGGCTTCGGTGGCCTTGTTTGGTTGCCAGGTCAGCCGCACCCACTGGCCGTTGAAATTGCCACCGGTGGAGTGGACTGGCCGCTTGCTGCTGAAACGCTTCGGCGAACTGTCCGGCTCACGGTTCAAGCGTGGCCCGGAGGACGAGCCCGCGGGCGTGTTGATCGAAGCCATGCGTTGGAATGGTCTGTTCGGCCGCTTTGGCGAGGGTAAAAACGACTGGTGGAAAGGCTTGGCAAGTGTCGATGTGCCGTTGTTGGCGGTCAGCGCCGCCGGCGACCATCAGGACCCTGACTGGGCGTGTCGCAAACTGTTCGAGCAAGTCGGATCCGAGCACCGTCAATACCTGTGCCTGGGCCGCCAGCAAGGGTTTACCGAGGATTTCGGGCACGTGGAAATGCTGGTCAGCAAAGCCGCACAGGTTCAAGTGTGGCCATTGGTGGAGCAATGGTTGAAAGATCCGCTCACACCCTTGTTCGGTGTGCAGGCCGAGGTGCTGGCCACGGTTTGAGGCAACGCTCTGCCAAGGGCGTTTCACTCGTGTGTGGTTGCGGCTAAGATATGACGCGTTAAACGCTTCTGGTCATATTCAGTCGCGCAGTGGCTATTGCGTTGCGGCGATGCGGATGGGATGTTTCGCCCCTGCTTGGGCTGGCGCTTCTTTCGAAAGACACCTCTTTGACAGAAAGGAATTTTTCAATGAACCATTACGTGACCCCTGACTTGTGCGACGCCTACCCGGACCTGGTGCAGGTGCTTGAGCCGATGTTCAGCAATTTCGGCGGCCGAGATTCCTTTGGTGGTGAAATTGTCACCCTCAAATGCTTCGAAGATAACTCCTTGGTCAAGGAACAGGCCGACCAGCCTGGCGCCGGCAAGGTGCTGGTGGTCGATGGGGGTGGTTCCCTGCGCCGCGCGCTGCTGGGCGACATGATCGCCGAGAAAGCCGCGAAAAATGGCTGGGAAGGCCTGGTGATCTACGGCTGCATCCGTGACGTCGATGTGATCGCCCAGACCGACCTGGGAGTGCAGGCCTTGGCGAGTCACCCGATGAAGACCGACAAACGCGGCATCGGTGACTTGAACGTGGTGGTCACGTTTGCGGGTGTGACGTTCCGTCCGGGTGAGTACATCTACGCCGACAACAACGGCGTGATCGTGTCGCCCAGCCCGCTGAAAATGCCTGAATAAACCGCAATAACCGACGGGGTGAGGATGTTCGAGGAAGAAAACGCGCAATGGGGGCTGGTGCATGCCCTGGTGCTGGACGGTAAAGGCGGTGCGCGTTCGATTGCCCGGACAGAGCTCGACGACTTGCAACTGCAACCTCAGGAAAGCCTGTGGTTGCATTGGGATCGCAGCCATCCGCAGACCCAGACCTGGCTGCGTAAATCCAGTGGGTTGAGCGAGTTCGCCTGTGACCTGTTGCTGGAGGAGAACACCCGTCCGCGTCTGTTGCCGTTGCCGGACGCGGAACTGCTGTTGTTTCTGCGTGGGGTCAACCTCAACCCAGGGGCTGAGCCGGAAGACATGGTGTCGGTGCGTATCTTCGCCGCAGCCAGTCGTGTGATTTCCCTGCGTTTGCGCCCGTTGCGCGCCACTGACGAGCTGCTGGTGCAGTTGGCGGACGGCAAGGGCCCGAAAACGGCCTCGGAACTTATCCTTTATATGGCGCAGTACCTGACCAATAAAGTGCAGGATCTGGTCACGGACTTGTCTGAAGTCGTCGATGCCGAGGAAGAAAAACTCGATACCGACGAACGGTATACGCCGGAACATGGCAGCGTTTTGCAGATCCGTCGACGCGCCGCTGGGCTGAAGCGATTCCTCGCACCGCAGCGGGATATTTTTGCCCAGCTCACGCGGATCAAATTGCCGTGGTTTTGTGACGACGATGCCGACTATTGGAACGAATTGAACAACAGCCTGACCCGCTACCTGGAAGAGCTCGAATTGACCCGGGAGCGCGTGGGGCTTGTGCTTGAGGCCGAAGACCGGCGCTTGAGCGTACGCATGAACCGCACCATGTACCGGTTCGGGATCATCACCGGGATCTTCCTGCCGATGAGTTTTCTCACCGGGCTGCTGGGTATAAATGTGGGCGGGATTCCGTTCTCTGCCAGCCCCTATGGATTCATGATTGCGTGCCTGTTGATGGTCTCGGTCGCGCTTGGACAATGGTGGCTTTTTCGACGGTTGCGCTGGGTTTGAGCTGAATATGACCTGAACGTATGAAGGGTCCTATGTGACCTCAAGAATTTTACCCTCGTCTTTTAAATCACTTGCGAGAGGTCTTTATGCACGATCCGTTCGAACAGTCTTTGCGTGACATGCTCAATGCCTCGCCGTCCAACCGGGACGACGATGCCTGCCTGGGCCGCGTGTTGAAAACCGCCAACCGTCAGGTGGGTGCGGGTGACCTGTTCGGTCTGCTCGGCCGCTGGATGCCGGCGCTGATGATGGCGCTGAACAATGGTTCGGCCCACGTATCGCCTGTTTCCCGTCGTAAACCTCTTGCTCGCACTGCTGATAAGGCTGATTGAATATGGAACTTGATCTCTGGACGCAGAGCCTGGTCACCGCGATGACCGCATTGTGGACCAAGGTGGCGAATTTCATTCCCAACCTGTTTGGTGCGCTGGTGCTGGTGCTGTTGGGTTTTGTCGTAGCCAAGCTGCTCGACACCCTGCTGTCCAAATTGCTGGCAAAACTGGGCCTGGACCGGCTGATGGCAGGCACCGGCCTGACCAAGCTGTTGGGCCGTGCCGGGCTGCAAGTACCGATTTCAACATTGATCGGCAAGATCGTTTATTGGTTTGTTTTGCTGATTTTTCTGGTTTCTGCGGCTCAATCCCTTGGACTTGAGCGAGTTTCAGCTACGCTCGACATGCTGGCGCTGTATTTGCCGAAGGTTTTTGGCGGCGCGCTGGTACTGCTGGTAGGCGTTTTGCTGGCGCAATTGGCCAATGGGCTGGTGCGTGGCGCCGCTGAAGGTGTGGGACTGGATTACGCCGCCGGCCTGGGGCGAATCGCTCAAGGGCTGGTGATCATCATCAGTATTTCAGTCGCGATCAGCCAGTTGGAGGTCAAGACTGACCTGCTCAACCATGTGATTGTGATCGTTTTGATTACCGTTGGTCTGGCAGTTGCGCTGGCCATGGGCTTGGGAAGCCGGGAAATTGCCGGTCAGATTCTTGCGGGAATCTATGTGCGTGAGCTGTATCAGGTTGGGCAACAGGTGCGTGTGGGCGAGGTCGAAGGGCAAATCGAGGAGATCGGCACGGTCAAGACAACGGTGCTGACCGATGACGGCGACTTGGTGTCGCTGTCCAATCGGATTCTCCTGGAGCAGCAGGTCAGTAGCCGCTAACCCGGCAAACCCTGCTAATGTACGCCGCCGCGAACCCGGCTGATCGGGCTGTGGCGGACATTGACCTGACTGTCGGCACGACTTGTTTTGAATAAAGCCCAAACGCTGTCCACGCGCTATGACCCCCGTGAGCTCTCTGATGAGGAGTTGGTCGCGCGTGCGCACACGGAGCTGTTTCACGTAACTCGCGCGTACGAAGAATTGATGCGCAGATATCAACGCACTTTGTTCAACGTTTGTTCAAGGTATTTAGGGAACGATAGAGATGCGGATGATGTCTGTCAGGAAGTGATGCTCAAGGTGTTGTACGGCCTGAAGAACTTCGAGGGCAAATCGAAGTTCAAGACCTGGCTGTACAGCATCACGTACAACGAGTGCATCACGCAGTATCGGAAGGAACGGCGAAAGCGTCGCTTGATGGACGCTTTGAGTCTGGACCCCCTTGAGGAGGCGTCTGAAGAAAAGGCGCCGGCACCCGAGGAGAAGGGCGGACTCGATCGCTGGCTGGTGTATGTGAATCCGATTGACCGGGAAATTCTGGTGCTACGATTTGTCGCAGAGCTGGAATTTCAGGAAATCGCCGACATCATGCACATGGGTTTGAGTGCTACAAAAATGCGTTACAAACGTGCTCTTGATAAATTACGTGAGAAATTTGCGGGCGAGACTGAAACTTAGTGCGTGGCAAATATCTCTTACGTGTAGGCAAGTTCTGTTAGACTTGTCGCCGAGTTGTCCCCCGGTTTGTGGGACTGCTTTACAATCACCAGATGGGGATTTAACGGATGAAACTGAAAAACACCTTGGGCTTGGCCATTGGTTCTCTTATTGCCGCTACTTCTTTCGGCGTTCTGGCACAAGGCCAAGGCGCAGTTGAAGGCGAGCTGTTCTACAAGAAGCAGTACAACGATAGCGTCAAGCACATCGAAGACGGCTTCAATCCTGGCGCTCGCATCGGTTACTTCCTGACCGACGACCTGTCCTTGAACCTGTCCTACGACAAAACCAACCACACCCGTTCGAACGACGGTACTGGTAACCAGAAGATCAAAGGCGATACCGGCAGCCTGGTTGCCCAGTATCACTTCGGTCAAGCTGGCGTAGACAGCCTGCGTCCATACGTAGAAGGCGGTTTCGGCCACCAGAGCCGTACCAACGTTCAGGCTGACGGCCACAGCGGTCGCGACCAGACTACCTTCGCTACCGTTGGTACTGGCGTGAAGTACTACTTCACCAACAACCTGTACGCTCGTGCCGGTGTTGAAGCTGACTACGGTCTGGACAACGGCAAGTGGGACTACTCCGCACTGGTCGGCCTGGGCGTGAACTTCGGCGGTAACGCTGGCGCAGCTGCTCCAGCTCCTACCCCAGCACCAGCTCCAGAGCCAACTCCAGAGCCAGAAGCTCCAGTTGCTCAGGTTGTTCGTGTTGAGCTGGACGTTAAGTTCGACTTCGACAAGTCGGTTGTTAAGCCTAACAGCTACGGCGACGTGAAAAACCTGGCCGACTTCATGGCTCAGTACCCAGCTACCAACGTAGAAGTTGCTGGTCACACTGACTCCGTAGGTCCAGACGCTTACAACCAGAAGCTGTCCCAGCGTCGTGCTGACGCTGTTAAGCAAGTCCTGGTTAAAGATGGCGTTGCTCCAAGCCGCATCACCGCAGTAGGTTACGGCGAATCCCGCCCAGTTGCTGACAACGCAACTGAAGCTGGTCGTGCTGTTAACCGTCGCGTAGAAGCGTCGGTTGAAGCTCAAGCTCAGTAATTACTGAGTGGTAGAAAAAAGCCCGGCTTAGGCCGGGCTTTTTTTTGCCTGCGATTTGCCTCAGGCGCGTACGGCTTCTGCGAGGTAGGTTGCCTGTTCGGCGGCGGCAACACGGCCGATCACCAGGATCGCGGGGCTCTTCAGGGCAAATGCCTGTGCATCTTCATACATCCGGGACAGCTCGCTGCGGCATTCCCTTTGTTGGGGCAGCGATGCGTTTTCGATCATCGCCACCGGCATATCCGCCGTCATCCCGCCGTCGAGCAATTGCTGACGGATCTCCTCCAGCTTCGCTACGCCCATGTACACCACCAAGGTGGTCCCGCCCTCTGCCAGTGCGCGCCAATTCAGGCTGCTGTCGTCCTGGGTGTGCGCTGTGACCAGGGTCACGCCGCGACTCACGCCGCGCAACGTCAACGGAACCGCGCAATTCGTCGCGCCCGCCAGCCCCGCCGTAATCCCGTTGACCAACTCCACTTCGACACCTCGTTCACGCAGCCAAACAGCTTCTTCGCCACCGCGCCCGAAAATGCATGGGTCGCCGCCCTTCAGTCGCACCACGCACTTGCCTTGACGGGCATAGCGCAGCATCAGGCGGTGAATAAAGTCTTGCGGCGTTGAGCGGCAGCCGCCGCGTTTGCCGACGGTGATCACTCGTGCCCCGGCGCAATGCTCCAGTACGGCCGGGTTGACCAGATCATCGATCAGCACCACATCGGCTTCGTGCATGGCCCGTACGGCCTTGAGGGTCAACAGTTCTGGGTCACCGGGACCTGCGCCTACCAGCCAGACTTTTGCGTTCATGTGTTTTCCCTCGTGTAGAGATGACGTCAGCGGTGAAAGAGTGAATACAGCAGCACCAGATTGATCAGCAGCGAAGCCAGCGCCAGGGTCCGCCAGACTTTCAATGGCTCGCGCTCCAGCAAAGGCCTGGGCCGGATGCTCAGTTCCTGGCGGTCTGCCTGTTCCAGCACCCGCAACCATTCCTCGGCGGTTTCATATCGATGCTCAGGCTGGGCGGCCACGGCTCGCTCCAGGCTGAGCGGCAGCCAATCCGGCAAGTCGGGGCGATAACGGCTGGCGCTGACCGGCTGGGTAAACTTGGGGCGTTGGAAGGCCTCGATCTCACCGTAGGGGTAATGCCCGGTCAGCAGGTAATAGAGGGTGACGCCGACGCTATATAAATCCTGTTGAGCGGTAGGAGGGTCACCATTGAATGCCTCGGGTGCGATAAAGCTCGGCGTACCAGGCAGTACGTGAGCGCGGTCCTCCGAAAGGCCGGGGCAGTAGGCCAGGCCGAAATCCAGCACCCGCAGTTCACCGTCGTCCCCTTGCAGCAGGTTTTCCGGCTTAATGTCGCGGTGCAGGATTTGCCGTCGATGCAGCATGCCCACCGCCCGCAGCAAGCGCTCGGCAATGGACTGCCACTGCGCCAGGGGCAACGTACCCTGTTGCTTGAACACTTCAGCGAGGGTTTGCCCTGGGTATTCACGCATGACGTAGTACAAATGCTGACGCCCGCTGGCGGGATGGACTTCAGGAAAGGACCGCCCGGCGACGCGTCGTAAAAACCACTCCTCCGACAACAACGCTTGGCCGGCGTCGCTGTCATCGTCGCGGCTCAACGGCAGGGTTTTCAGCAGCCAGGGTTGCTGTTGGGCATCCCGCACCCGGTACAGCAACGACTGTCGGCTTTGCGCCAGCACGGTTTCTACCTGCCAGCCTTCAAAACGTTGTCCGGCCCTCAAGGCTGGCGGCAGTGGCCATTGCTGTAATTGCACCAGCGCATCGCCCAACGTGGCCGCGCCGAGGGTGTCCACGCGCACCAGCAGGGCGCTGGCGTTGTCCTGGCTGCCCGCCAGGTGCGCGGCGTTCACTAGCGTGTTGACCGCCAGATCCAAGTCCGTTTGTTCGCGCAGGATGGCGCTGATGCTGTGATCGCCCAGGGTTGCCCACACGCCGTCACTGAGCAGCAGGAAGCACTCGCCTTCGCGCAATTGGCCATCCAGGAAGTCCAGCACCAGGTGCTGGTCCAGGCCCAATGCGCGCTTCAGCACGTGTTGCATGCCCGGCTGTTCCCAGACGTGATCCTCGCTGATGCGCTGCAACTCACCGTCCAGCCAGCGATACGTCCGGCAATCCCCGACATGCGCCAGGGTAAAGCGCTGGCCGCGAAACACCAGGGCGCTGAGGGTGGTCAGCAAGGGCTGGCCACCCCCATTGGCTTGCAACCAGCGATTCTGTGCCAGTAGCAAACGTTCCAGGGCCTGGGCCACGCCCCAGGTTTGCGGCGTGGCGTAGTAATCCAAGGCCAGCGCCTGCAAGGTCGAGCGCGCGGCCAAGCCACCATCGGCACACTGGCTTACGCCGTCGGCGATGGCGCACAGGTAGCCTTTGCTGGCCGCCAGTTCGGCCACGGGCGTCACCACCCGCAGCGCGTCCTGGTTTTCCGTGCGTGGGCCGATGGCACTGGCCTGGGCGACGCTCAGCTGCAGGCTCATCAGACGCGGGCAGCCGTCACAGCGGCCGAACCCCAGGTGGTTCTCCAGCGACGTTTCACGCCATGCAGGCCAAACCAGGCTAACACGCCCAGGCTGGCAAACAGCCACAGCGCCATCTGATAGCTGCCGGTGCTTTGTTTGATCGCACCCATGCCCGCTGCCAGGGCGAAGCCGCCGATGCCGCCGGCCATGCCGATCAGGCCGGTCATCACGCCGATCTCACGCCGAAAACGCTGTGGCACCAGTTGGAACACCGCGCCATTACCTGCCCCCAGGCCGAGCATGGTGCAGACGAACAGGGCCAGCGCCGCGTAGGAACTCGGCAGGTTGAAGCCCACCGCCGCGATGCAGATCGCCGCTACGCTGTACATGCCCAACAGGGTCCGGATCCCGCCGAAACGGTCCGCCAGGGCGCCGCCCAGTGGGCGCATCAGGCTGCCGCCGAACACGCACGCGGCGGTGTAGTAGCCGGCGGTCACCGGGCTCAGCCCGTACTGGTCGTTGAAATAGCCGGGCAGAGCGCTCGCCAGGCCGATAAAGCCGCCGAAGGTCACGCTGTAGAAAAACATGAACCACCAGCTGTCACGGTCGCCCAGCGCCTTGAAGTAGTCGGCCATGGACTTGGCTTTGGGCCGTTCAGGGGCGTTGCGGGCGAGCCAGGCAAAGACGATCAGGGTCAGCACCAGTGGGATCAAGGCAAAGCCGAAGACGTTGCTCCAGCCAAATGCAGCGGCCAATACCGGCGCCAGCAATGCGGCGAACACCGTGCCGGAGTTACCTGCACCGGCGATGCCCATGGCTTTGCCCTGATGCTCGGCCGGGTACCACTGGGACGCCAGCGGCAGTGCAACCGCAAACGACGCGCCGGCCATGCCCAGGAACACGCCCAGCAACAAGGCTTGCTCGTAACTGTGGATGCCCAGTTTCCAGGCGCCGAACAAGGCGCAGATGACTATCACCTGTCCAATCATGCCGGCGGTCTTGGGCGACAGTTTGTCCGCGAGCATGCCCATCAAGAAGCGCAGCACCGCACCGGCGAGAATCGGCGTCGCCACCATCAGGCCGCGCTGCTGGGTGGTGAGGTGCAGGTCGGCGGCAATTTGGATTGCCAGTGGGCCAAGCAGGTACCAGACCATGAAACTCAGGTCGAAATACAGGAAGGCGGCAAACAGGGTCGGGGTGTGCCCGGATTTCCAGAAGCTTGATTTCATCACGCACCTCAACGGTTGGGAGTCTTGTAAGAAGGCCTGGTGATGGAACAGCCGGATAAGGCCGCCCCACCGGCCCCGTTTCCGGGGCCAAAACAAAAAAAACGCCGCCACCGGGTTCGCGAGGGCAAACCGGGTGTGCGACGTCTTTGTCGTGGAGGGGCAACCGCCGTTGGCTACCTGTGATGTTTACTTAGCAAGAGCTGCGCCAAATCAGCCAAGCAACTCACTCATGGCGATAATCTGCTCCGCTACCTGGATCAGCTTCTGCTGGCGGCTCATGGCCTGGCGGCGCATCAGCGTGTACGCCTCTTCCTCGTTGCAGTCCTTCATTTTCATCAGCATGCCCTTGGCCAGCTCGATGCGCTTGCGCTCGGCGAGCTGTTGGTCCCGCGCCTGGAGTTGGGCGCGCAAGGCCTGGTCGCTTTCGAAGCGGGCCATGGCCACGTCGAGGATCGGCTGCAGGCGCTGGGCCTGGATACCTTCGACGATGTAGGCGCTGACGCCGGACTTGATCGCTTGGCGCATCACGTTCGGGTCGTGTTCGTCGGTAAACATCACGATGGGCCGAGGTTGATCGCGGCTGACCAGCACCACTTGCTCCATCACATCGCGGCCCGGTGACTCGGTATCGATCAGGATGACATCCGGGCGCACCGTTTCGACGCGCGCGGGCAGGTCGATGGTCAGGCCGGACTCATCGATCACCTCAAAACCGGCTTCGATCAGCGCTGCCCTGAGACGGCCGACCTTGCGCGGGGTGTCGTTGATTAACAGGATTCGCAGCATGGACGTCCTCCTGTCAGCGCAAGGCTTGGCGGTGGGTGTGATCGGCCAGGGCATGCAGGCGGAAGCTGCGGGCATAGCCGGCGGGGTCGGAACCGTCCCAAATTTTGCCGTCGATCAGTTGGCTGCTGCGCATGTCCTGGTCTTTCGTGGTGATACCCAGCGCCTCGGCGGCCTGGCGATAAAGCCCTAGTTGCTGCACTTGGCGTGCGACACCGAGATAGTCGGGGTCTTCGCGCAAAAGGCCCCAGCGTCGGAATTGGGTCATGAACCACATGCCGTCAGAGAGGTAGGGCAGGTTGACGTCACCACCGGCAAAAAATCTCAGGGCGTGCGGATCCTGCCACCGGTTGCCCAGGCCGTCGTCATAGGCGCCGAGCAGGCGCGGTTCGATGCAATCGAGCGGGGCGTCGAGGTACTCGCGGCCACTGAGCAATTGCGCGGTGGAGCGGCGGTTCTCGCTGCTCGCTTCGATAAACCGACTGGCTTCCAGGATCGCCATCACCAGTACACGCGCGGTGTTGGGGTACTGTTCGACAAACGCCTGGGTGCAACCGAGCACTTTTTCCGGATGATCCGGCCAGATCGTCTGGGTGGTTGCCAAGGTAAATCCTTGGTTTTGCTTTACCGCGCTGGCACACCAGGGTTCGCCGACGCAAAACCCATCGATGCGCCCGGCTTGCAGGTGCGCCAGCATTTGCGGTGGCGGCACCACCACGCTGTCCACATCCTGTAATGGATGAATCCCTTGGCTCGCCAGCCAGTAATAGAGCCACATGGCGTGGGTGCCCGTAGGAAAGGTCTGGGCGAAGGTCAGTTTTGTTCGGCTTTGGTGCACGTGACGGTCCAGCGCCTCAGGAGTGATCACCCCTTGCTGCTGCAAACCGTGGGACAGGTTGATGCTCTGGCCGTTCTGGTTGAGTCCCATCAGTACGGCCATGTCGGTGGGCGCGACGCCGCCGATGCCCAGGTGCACGGCATAGATCAACCCGTACAGGCTGTGGGCGGCATCCAGTTCGCCGCTGACCAGTTTGTCGCGCAGGTTGGCCCAGGACGATTGACGCTTGAGGTTCAGGGTCAGGCCGTAAGGTTGAGCGAACCCTTGGGTGGCTGCCACCACCATCGAGGCGCAGTCGCTCAGGGCCATGAAGCCGAGGTCGAGGCTGCTCTTTTCCGGGGCATCACTGCCGTTGACCCAGGCCAGCGGGTCGTTCATCGGGCTGTTGCCAACCGAATCGTTCATCTACACCTACCTTTTCATTCAAAAAAAAGCGTCGTTCCCCCAGATGGCGATGTAAGCCACTGCGAGTAACGACGCCTTTGTCTGTCAGCTCGCGCCGCCGTTGGTGCGTGCTCTGATACCGAGTTCATAGCAAGGCACATGCCACGGGCGGTGCGCCTCGGGCAGCCATCAACTTTCCATCAAGATTGAAACCGGGGGGCCTTTCAGTATGGCGGCACTCTCAATGCCAGACTGCCCAGGAATCCCCCCGGTGTACGCCGACTTCATTGCAACGATGCCCCGTCTCTGGCTGTGCCGTCGGTTGTTGTTTACCGTGCTGCTTGCCGTGCTGGTGTCGGAAAGTGCGCTCGTCTGGGGCGAGCTTTACCAGGCGCAGGACGAAAGCCTGCATACCGTGTTCACCGCCCTGTCGGAGCCGCTGGGGTTGCCCATCGTTGTCAGCGCCGCGGTGGCGCGCAAACGCGTCAGCGCAGCGCTTGATTTCGAGACGCCGCAGCCGGCCCTGGAGGCGCTTGCACTGCAACAAGGGTTGATCTGGTACAGCGACGGTCAAGCGCTCTATGTCTATGACGCTGACGAGGCAAAAAGCTCTGCGGTGACCTTGCGGCATATTTCCGTCGACAGGCTGCGTAGCCTCATGCGCCGATCGGGTCTCGATGAGTCACGCTATCCCTTGCGTGAAAGTGGAGTACGCACATTTTATGTGTCCGGCCCACCAAACTATGTCGACCAAGTGCTGCGCCTGACCCAATTGATGGACCGGCAAAGGGCCGATCTGCGGGTGGGCAAGCAGGCTTTTGGCGTGGTGCAGGTGCTCAATACCGATGTGGCCGACCGACAGTACGGCACGAGCGACAGCCCGGTCACCCTACCGGGGATGGCGTCGATGATCGAAACCCTGCTGGCCACTGAGCACCAGGGGATGCTGGCCGACAAGAGCCTTGGCGTGATTGCCTACCCGGATAGCAACAGCCTACTGATCAAGGGCAAGCCGGCGCAGGTGAGTTTCATCCAGAAACTGGTGGCGGAACTCGACATACCCAAGCGATCGATTGAAGTCTCGCTGTGGCTAGTGGATCTGGAGCGCGACGAACTGAAGAAGCTGGGCATGGACTGGGGCGACGACACCAACACTTCGACCACGCGTGTCCTGGCGCCCGTGGACGACAGTCACTTGATGGCCAGCATCGGCGCATTGGAGCGTCGGCGGCGGGCGACGGTGGCGACATTGCCGGTGATTCTCACCCAGGAGAACGTACCCGCGGTGTTTCAAGATAACCACACGTTCTATATGCCACCTCCCGGAAGTGACCGAACTGACTGGAAACCTGTGCGTTATGGCACCCAGGTCAGCGTACTGCCGCGTTTTGCCGAGGCTAACCAGATCGAGATGCGCCTTGAGGTTCAGGACGGACGCCAGATGAGTGAGGCGCCGGGGCGTGAAAAAAACACGGCGGTGGGGCGAGTGGGTGTCAACAGTGTGGTGCGTTTACCTCCAGGCAGGCGCCTATGGCTGGGCGCGTTTAACCGCAAGTCAGAAGGGCGAGGGCGTCCGGCCCAAGTGCGGCTATTTGTGGTCCAGGCCAGAGCCGTGGGCGGCGAGTTGAAGGACGCGGTCGAGCGCGCAGGCCCACCCCCCTTGACGGCTGCGCAATACGACCGTGTTCAACGTGCATTTGTACGGCCGGAGCGTGATCTCGCACCTGCATCAGGTGAATAGCGAAACGTCTTACAACATGACTTTGAAAAGCGCTGCGCGTATGAGCCTTTTCCTAACGTGAGCGGCGAGGCAGGCTCTATATAGTCGTGACATCGGTACTTGAGCCAGAAATGGAAATGGGGACTTCAATGTCATTCGTCGGAGGTCGAGGTGGTAATGGCCGTCATGGATAATGGAGGGACGGCCATTACCCTGTTTTTTTCGCATTGGGCCTTGTATGACGATGGTCGCCTGATCGGCGAGGGGTCGGACGACCAGTTACCGCCCAAGGAACTGCAGGTGTTGCGATTGCTGCTGGAGTCCGAGGGCGTTTTGATGACCAAGGATCGGTTGTTGGAGCTGGCCTGGCCCCAGGGGGAGGTCGCCGAGGAGTCACTGACACGCTGCATATACTCGCTGCGCAAGTACCTTGGCGCCGACAAGGGATTTATCAAGACGATATACGGTCGTGGCTACCGTTTTACCTGCCCGGTGAGCGTCGAAGGGCATGCGCCGGGTCATAGGGCGCATGTGTGCTCGGTATGTGGCCAAGTCAGCCATGGCGGGTTAAAGCGTGGTTCGGTAACCCGTGGCTAGGTTCTGGAGCAAGGGCTGGGTGTTGAGTGTGATGATGACCAGCAACCAGGCGCTGGCCTATTGCTGGGAGGAGGCGGCCAGTCACTACAATATCGAGCCGGAGTTACTGCAAGCGATCGCCGCCGTAGAGTCGGGTTATCGGGCGCAAGCGATGAATCATGCCAACCGTAATGGCACCCGAGACATCGGCCTGATGCAGATCAACAGTATCCACTTGCCTCGCCTGCTCAAGCAGGGCATTACCGAGGATCGGTTGCTCAATGAGCCCTGCCTGTCGGTGGAGGTG
The DNA here is from genome assembly GCF_002859085.1 of Pseudomonas sp. QC2. Lineage (NCBI taxonomy): Bacteria > Pseudomonadati > Pseudomonadota > Gammaproteobacteria > Pseudomonadales > Pseudomonadaceae > Pseudomonas > Pseudomonas sp. QC2. Next base: position 36,719 of record NZ_PKKS01000026.1, on the reverse strand, counting down.
GGGGCTTCGATTCTCGCCGAGTTCATCCAGCGCTTTGGCTACAACTGGACAGCGGTAGGGTCATATAACGCAGGGACGGGGGCCGGGCCCGAGCGTGAGGCGTTGCGCATGCAGTATGCACAGAAAATCTGGGCGTATTATGAGCAACTGGTTGCGCATCGCTACTGACGATTGAGGTTCACGCCTCGCACGCTCCCTATCACCCCGGCTATAATCGCCGCCACCTTTCGCCGCCATCCGAGTCTAGCCCGCCCATGTATACCCTGGCCCGCCAGCTGTTGTTCAAACTCTCCCCGGAAACCTCCCACGATCTGTCCCTGGACCTGATCGGTGCCGGTGGTCGCCTGGGGCTCAATGGCCTGGTTTGCAAGGCACCGGCAAAGGTGCCGGTATCGGTGATGGGGCTCGATTTCCCCAACCCGGTCGGGCTCGCGGCTGGCTTGGATAAAAACGGTGCGGCCATCGATGGTTTTGCACAGTTGGGTTTCGGCTTTGTCGAGATCGGCACCGTGACCCCGCGACCACAACCGGGCAACCCCAAGCCGCGTATCTTCCGCCTGCCGGAAGCCGAGGCGATCATCAACCGCATGGGGTTCAACAACCTGGGCGTTGATCATCTGTTGTCGCGGGTTCAAGCGGCAAAGTACCAGGGCATCCTGGGCATCAATATCGGCAAGAATTTCGATACCCCGGTTGAGCGTGCAGTGGATGATTACCTGATTTGCCTGGACAAGGTTTACGCCCACGCCAGCTATGTCACCGTTAACGTCAGCTCACCCAATACCCCGGGCCTGCGCAGCCTGCAGTTCGGCGACTCGCTCAAGCAATTGCTCGAGGCTCTGCGCCAGCGCCAGGAAGACCTGGCCGTGCGCCATGGCAAGCGCGTGCCGTTGGCAATCAAGATTGCTCCGGACATGAGCGACGAAGAAACCGTGCTGGTGGCCCAGGCCCTGGTCGATTCCGGCATGGATGCAGTCATCGCCACCAACACCACCCTCAGCCGCGTCGGTGTCGAAGGCCTGGCCCATGGCGACGAAGCGGGCGGCCTGTCGGGTGCGCCAGTGCGTGACAAGAGCACGCATATCGTCAAGGTACTGGCTGCCGAGCTGGCCGGGCGCTTGCCGATCATCGCGGTCGGCGGTATTACCGAAGGCAAACACGCGGCGGAGAAAATCGCTGCCGGCGCGAGCCTGGTGCAGTTGTACTCCGGCTTTATCTACAAGGGGCCGGCACTGATTCGCCAGTCGGTGGATGCGATTGCAGCCCTGCCCAAAGCCTGAGAAACCCTAAACAGCGCCCATTAAAAAGGGCTCCTCAAAAGGAGCCCCTGGGCCGAAGCCCGCCGCCTGGATAGGGCGTGCGTGGTTAAGTCGTTACATATTCGTGGTGGTGTCGGAATTTATTGCCCTTGATTAGCCGACGGCGTGAAGTTCGTTGAGTCTGTGGATGCCCGCAGTGCCAGTCATACCGTCCCAGTTGTCGCCGCGTCCTTCTCGCCAGCCGTTGATCCAGGCTTGGCGTACCGACGGTAGAGTAAATGGGCAAAGCTCACGGGATTTGCCATGAACGCCATATTGATATCCGCGTAAAAATGCTCTTTCCAACGGATCACGCTTAAGTCTTCTCATAGGGTGTTTCCCTCACTTGTTGACTGTCTTGATATCCTTCGGCCTCGTCTGAGGCCGGGCAGAGTTTTTCTGCCGTTGGTGGGCTCGCTGCCGGCGTGGCGAGCCTAGGTGTCGGCGTCGTTACGGCGCCAACCTGTGTTGAGTTCTAACCAATAGGTCACATGGATTCAATGATCGTTTTGTCATAAGCACGTAACGATAACGATGCTATAGCCATAAGCTGGGATGGCTTTTCGCCCCTTTTATTGGGCAAAGCCAGCTATGATGCACCCTGCAAAGAGGATGGGTTTAATCCTTTAGTGAGAATTTCCGCCCGTTGCGGTCGGTTATTATTCGACGAAGGGTCGGAATATTTCTTTTTGTTGCTGCAAATTCTCTCTCTGCCCCGTCGATAAAGGCCCAAGGGCTCGTTAGACGGGGTGGGACGGCACATTCGTGCCACGCGAGCACTCTTCAAGAAAAGTGCTTGATTGAAAACCGAGCCGGCGATGCGTCGCCCGTTCATTTATTGCTGAAAAGCCTGGATTGCCCCATGTCGGACCGTTTTGAACTCTTCCTCACTTGCCCCAAGGGCCTCGAAGGCCTGCTGATCGAGGAAGCCGTCGGGCTTGGCCTTGAGGAAGCCCGCGAGCACACCTCGGCCGTGCGCGGCATGGCCAACATGGAAACCGCCTACCGCCTGTGCCTCTGGTCGCGACTGGCCAACCGCGTGCTGCTGGTGCTCAAGCGCTTCCCGATGAAGGACGCCGAAGACCTCTACCACGGCGTACTGGATATCGAGTGGGCCGACCACATGGTGCCGGATGGCACCCTGGCGGTTGAGTTCAGCGGCCACGGTTCTGGCATCGACAACACCCACTTCGGCGCGCTGAAGGTCAAGGATGCGATCGTCGACAAGCTGCGCACCCCGACCGGCGAGCGCCCGTCCATCGACAAGATCAACCCGGACCTGCGCATCCACCTGCGCCTGGACCGTGGCGAAGCCATCCTGTCCCTCGACCTGTCCGGCCACAGCCTGCATCAGCGTGGCTACCGCCTGCAGCAGGGCGCGGCACCGTTGAAGGAAAACCTGGCCGCCGCGATCCTGATTCGTTCGGGCTGGCCGCGCATTGCTGCCGAGGGCGGCGCGCTGACCGACCCGATGTGCGGCGTCGGTACCTTCCTGGTCGAAGGCGCGATGATCGCTGCCGACATGGCGCCCAACCTGAATCGCGAACTGTGGGGCTTCACCACTTGGCTCGGTCACGTCCCGGCGCTGTGGAAGAAGCTGCACACTGAGGCGACTGAGCGCGCGGCCATCGGCATGAACAAGCCGCCACTGTGGGTGCGTGGCTATGAAGCTGATCCTCGGCTGATCCAACCCGCGCGCAACAACATTGAGCGCGCCGGCCTGAGCCACTGGATCAAGGTGTACCAGGGCGAAGTCGGTACCTTCGAGCCGCGCCCGGACCAGAACCAGAAAGGCCTGGTCATCTGCAACCCGCCGTACGGCGAGCGCCTGGGTGATGAAGCCAGCCTGTTGTACCTCTACCAGAACCTCGGCGAGCGTTTGCGCCAGGCGTGCATGGGCTGGGAGGCGGCGGTGTTCACCGGCGCGCCGGACCTGGGCAAGCGCATGGGCATTCGCAGTCACAAACAGTATTCGTTCTGGAACGGCGCGTTGCCGTGCAAATTGCTGCTGATCAAGGTCAACCCTGACCAGTTTGTCACCGGCGAGCGTCGCACCCCGGAGCAGCGCCAGGCCGAGCGTGAGCAAGCCGCTTACGATCAAGCCCCGGTCGAGCCGCAAGAGCGTCAGTACAACAAGAACGGCAACCCGATCAAACCCGCCCCGGCACCGGTGGTCGAGCAGGCGCGCCTGAGCGAAGGCGGGCAGATGTTTGCCAACCGCCTGCAGAAGAACCTCAAGCTGCTGGGCAAGTGGGCCAAGCGTGAAGGCGTGGATTGCTACCGTGTGTACGACGCCGACATGCCGGAATACTCCATGGCCATCGACCTGTACCACGATTGGGTCCACGTACAGGAATACGCCGCACCGAAGTCCATTGACCCGGAAAAAGCCTCCGCGCGTATGTTCGATGCCTTGGCGGCGATTCCCCAGGCGCTGAACATCGACAAGAGCCGTGTGGTGGTCAAGCGTCGCGAGCGTCAGAGCGGCACCAAGCAGTACGAGCGCCAGAGCGCCCAGGGCAAGTTCACTGAAGTCAGCGAAGGCGGCGTGAAGCTGCTGGTCAACCTCACCGACTACCTGGACACCGGCCTGTTCCTCGACCACCGCCCGATGCGCATGCGCATCCAGAAGGAAGCGGCCGGCAAGCGCTTCCTCAACCTGTATTGCTACACCGCCACCGCCAGCGTGCACGCGGCCAAGGGCGGCGCGCGCAGCACTACCAGCGTCGATTTGTCCAAGACTTACCTGGACTGGGCGCGTCGCAACTTCTCCCTCAACGGTTTCTCCGACAAGAACCGTCTGGAGCAGGGTGACGTGATGGCGTGGCTGGAGGCCAGCCGTGATGAGTTCGACCTGATCTTCATCGACCCGCCGACCTTCTCCAACTCCAAGCGCATGGAAGGCATCTTCGACGTACAGCGCGACCACGTGCAGTTGCTTGACTTGGCCATGGCCCGCCTGGCGCCGGGTGGCGTGCTGTACTTCTCGAACAACTTCCGCAAGTTTGTGCTCGAGGACAACCTCAGCGAGCGCTATGCGGTCGAGGAAATCAGCGACAAGACCCTCGACCCGGATTTCGCGCGTAACGCGAAGATCCACCGGGCGTGGAAAATCACCGCGCGCTGATCGCCGTCACCCAAAGCCGCAAGCCTGGATTATTCCGGCCTTGCGGCTTTTTTACGCTGGTCAAACGCTGGGTCGGTAGCTATAACTTAAGGCCTAGCCAAAGTGACACCCCCCGCACGCTGGCGTTGTGAGTGTTGCCTATGCCGTTGCAAGCCGTCCGCCCGAAAATCCTAGGCTTTATCAGTGAGCAGGCGTCGGCTTGGCTGGTGGCATTGGTGGTGTTGCTGGCAGGGTTCACCCTGACGGCAATCGTCGCCTGGGCCGCGTCCGACCTTTATCAGCAACAGGTGCGCCAGCGCTTTCAGTTGCTGGTCAACGAACGTTATACCCGCTTGCAGGAACGCTTCGAAGACCAGGAGCAACGCCTCAACAGCCTGCGGCGTTTCTTCGTCAATTCCGACGAGGTGTCCCGCGAAGAGTTTGATGGATTTGCCCTGCCATTGTTGTTGCGCGCCCGTGCTTACTCCTGGGCGCCCCGCGTGTATCGCGAGCAGCGCGAGCAATTTGAGCAGACGGTGTCCGACCAGCGCGGCACACCCTTTGTTATCCGTGAATTGAATTCGGCCGGTGAACTGGCGCCTGCGCCCGAGCGCGATGAATACGTGCCGGTGCTGTACAGCCAGACTCAAAGCTTGCTGGGCGCGCCGCTGGGCCTTGATCTGCTGGCCCAGCCGGTGCGGCGCTCGGCCCTTGAGCGTGCGCAGAAGACCGGCAAGCTGGCGGTCTCTCAGCCGATGCAATTAGTGGGGGTCGAGCCGGCTTATTCCACCGGGGTTTTACTGGTCGCGCCGGTGAGCCGCCTGCCCACATCCGAACAGTCCCAGAATGAGCCCTATGGCTACGTGATGGCGGTGATCAGCATGCGCCAGCTGGTGGCCGACGGTTTGCCCAAGCCCGACCGGGACAACCTGACGATGCAGATAGTCGATACCTCCGACCTGCAAAAGCGCGTGCTCTTCGAGTCCGGCACGGTTGTGTCCGACAGTGACCTGGTCGGCGCGCGTCGTCTCACCTTGGGTGATCATGTGTACGCCTTGAGTCTGCGTCCGAGCCAGGTGTTCGACCAAGCGAACCACTCTTCGCTGTCCACCGTCTTGACCATGGGCGGCCTGCTCAGCCTGCTGCTCAGCGCCTTGCTCTATATGCTGGTGAGCCAACGCCAGCGCGCGTTGAAATTGGTTGAGCAACGTACCGTACAACTGCGTCTGCGCGAGCAGGAGTTGCGCGGTGCCCATGGTCAGTTGCGCAGCGTGCTCAACGCGGCCACGCAGGTGGCGATTATTGCCACCGACCTGCGCGGCATCATCAACACCTTCAATGCCGGTGCGGAACAGATGCTGGGGTTCCAGGCCGAGCACGTGGTGGGGACATATACCCTGGAAAGCCTGCACCTGGCGACGGAGTTGGAAGTGCGTGCGGCCAGCTTGAGTGTGGCCTTGGGCAAGCGTATTCCGGCGAGCCAGGCCATGCTGGTGGAAAGCCCTGACAACCTGCACGAAGCCCGTGAATGGACCCTGATCCGCCAAGACGGCAGCCCGTTGACGGTGAACATGTTGGCCACGGTGTTGCTGGACGACCATGGTTTGTGGATCGGTCACCTGGCGATTTACCTGGACATCACCGAACAAAAGCGCGCTTACGAGGCCTTGGCTGCCAGGGATCGCCTGCTCAAAAAACTCAGCGCCCATGTCCCCGGCGGAATCTTCCAGTTCACCCTGGAGCCCCAGGACAACTGGAAATTCATCTACGCCAGCGATGGCATGCGCGACATCTATGAAATCGAGCCCGGTGTGTTGCAGCAGGATGCGAAGAAGGTCTTCGAGCGTATCCACCCGCTGGACGCGGAACGGGTACGCGCCTCGATTCGCTTGTCGGCATTGCAGTTGAGTCATTGGCGCGAGGAGTACCGGGTGCAGTTGCCGCAACGCGGCCTGCGCTGGATTCGTGGCGAGGCGACGCCGGAAGAGTTACCCGCAGGCGGCACGTTGTGGCATGGCTACGTGTCGGATATTTCCGATCTCAAACGGGTGGAGGAAGAGCTGCGCGCGCTGTCCATCACCGACTCATTGACCGGCATCCACAACCGCCGCTATTTCCAGGATCGCCTCAAGGCCGAGATGGTGAGGCTCAACCGCACCTCGGGGGCATTGTCGGTGATCATGCTTGATATCGATCACTTCAAGCGTATCAACGATCAGCACGGGCATGCCGTTGGCGATGGGGTGTTGCAGGAGCTGTGCAAACGCATCAGCCAGCGCCTGCGCCGCACCGATGTGTTCTGCCGCCTGGGCGGTGAGGAATTCATGGTGCTGTGCCCTCACACGGACGGCGAGCAGGCCTACAGCCTGGCGACGGAGTTGTGGGCGTCGCTGCGCAGTGCGCCGATGGAGCCGGTCGGCATCGTCACCGCCAGCTTTGGCGTGGCCAGTTGGCGGGTGGATGAAGGTATCGACGGGCTGTTGCTGCGCGCCGACTCGGCGGTTTACGTGGCCAAGCAGGGCGGCCGCGACCGGGTCGAAGCGCCCCCGGTTTGCTGACCGGCCCTGTTGTGTGATGCGCGGGATTGTTGTGGTGCTCGGGATTGTGTGTGATGCACTGGATTGTGGTGGTGAGCGGGCTTGCCCCGCGCTGGGCTGCGCAGCAGCCCCACAACAGGCGCTGAGAAAAACCTGATTCACCGCAGTGTTCTTATTGGGGCCGCTTCGCGCCCCAGCGCGGGGCAAGCCCGCTCACTACAATAAGCGGGCTCACCACAGTTGCTCACTCGGTTTCAGAGGACCGGAGCGGCCGCCACTGCCTTTGGCTGGCGATATAAATCCAGCAGCACCTGATCCAGCACCGACGAAGCACCCCATGGCTTCGGATCGTTGAGGATCGCCACCACGGCCCAAGTGTTGCCGTTGTTGTCACGGCTGAACCCGGCGATGGCGCGCACGGTGTTCAAGGTGCCGGTCTTGACGTGGGCTTCGCCGCGCATGGCGGTGGTTTTCAGGCGTTTGCGCATGGTGCCGTCAGTGCCGGCAATCGGCATCGAGCTGATGTACTCCGCCGCGTAAGGGCTTTTCCACGCCGCTTGCAGCATGGCGGCCATCTCGCGGGCGCTGACCCGTTCGGCACGGGACAGGCCGGAGCCGTTCTCCATCACCAGGTGCGGTGCGGTGATGCCTTTTTTCGCCAGCCACTGGCGCACTACGCGTTGCGCGGCCTTGGCATCGTCGCCGTCGGCATCGTTGCGAAACTGCGCACCCAGGCTCAGGAACAGCTGTTGGGCCATGGTGTTGTTACTGTATTTGTTGATGTCGCGGATGATTTCCGCGAGGTCCGGCGAAAACGCCCGAGCCAGCACTTTGGCATCCTTGGGCACCGGCGCCTGGATATCACGGCCCTGGATGGTACCGCCCAGTTCCTTCCAGATCGCCCGGACGGCACCGGCCGTGTAGGTGGCGTGATCCAGCAACGACAGATAGGTCTGCGAACTGCAGCCATCGGCCAACTGGCCGCTGACCGTCACCGTCACGCTGCCATCGGCGGCGGTGACCGGGTTGTAACGTACGTCGCCTGTGCACTGCTTGGCGTTGGAGACCTTGACCTGGTTGTCGATGCGAATGCTCGCGATCGGTGGCTCGACCGACACCAGCACCCGGCCGGAATCATTGCGGGTCACAAAGCGCAGGGCCTTGAGGTTGACCAACAGCGCGTCCGGCTTGACCAGGAACGGTTTGTTCTCGTCGTTGCCATCGTCATTGAATTCGGGCAACAGCGGTTGGTTGAAGAAGCTGCGGTCCAGCACCAGGTCACCGGTGACCTGCTGCACGCCGTTGGCGCGCAGGTCGCGCATCAGCAGCCAGAGTTTTTCCATGTTCAGCTTGGGGTCGCCGCCGCCCTTGAGGTACAGGTTGCCGTGCAGCACGCCACCGCTGAGGGTGCCGTCGGTGTAGAACTCGGTTTTCCACTGGTGGTTGGGGCCGAGCATTTCCAGGGCCGCATAGGTGGTAACCAGCTTCATGGTCGAGGCCGGGTTCACCGACACGTCGGCATTGAACACGGTCGGCGTGCCGGGGCCGTTCAGGGGGATCATCACCAGGGACAGCGCGGTGTTTTGCAGCTTGGCTTTCGCAAGCGCCTGCTGAACATTCGGTGGCAGGGTGTTATTGACGGGGGCAGCGGAGGTGGAAAAAGCCAGTGGAAGGAGGAAACCGGCGAGTAGTACGGAGCGCAAAGATTTAATCATAAGAAGTAAAACCCTACTGCTGAGGAGGGTGAAAAAGGCGAGGGGTATATAAGAAAATCCCTCAATGGTCATGAAAGTGTCGGCATTATGCCCCAAGGCGTAGCCACTTGTAGCTGAACGATAGCGGGTTATGGGCGTTTTTTTTACCGGTAAATGGCCGCCTGTCCCAGAGAGTCGGGCAATCGCCGCCTTAAACTGCTAAAGTGCCGCCCGTTATTACTTATGAGGATTGTTCCAATGGCGACTAACCGTTCCCAGCGTCTGCGCAAAAAACTGTGCGTTGATGAATTTCAAGAGCTGGGTTTCGAACTGAACCTGGACTTCAAAGAAGGCCTGAGTGAAGAAGCTACCGATGCTTTCCTCGAAGCATTCATCAAAGAAGCCATGGAAGCCAATGGTCTGGGCTATGTCGGCGGCGATGACTTCGGTCTGGTTTGCCTGCAGAAGCGTGGCTCGGTCAACGAAGAACAGCGCGCAGCTGTTGAAAGCTGGCTCAAAGGCCGCAGCGAACTGAAAAGCGCTGAAGTCAGCCCGCTGCTGGACGTTTGGTATCCGGAAAAGCCGATCAACGCGGTTAAGTGATACTAAAAAAAACGGCGACCTCTCAGGGTCGCCGTTTTTTTATGCCTTGCGCCCATTCAGAATCAGCAGCGTCAACACCCCCGCCACAATCCCCCAGAACGCCGAGCCGATGGAAAACAGCGTCAAGCCAGACGCCGTGACCATAAAGGTGATCAGCGCCGCTTCCCGTTCCTTCGGCTCATTCATGGCGATACTCAAGCCATTGATGATCGAGCCAAACAACGCCAACGCTGCAATCGACAGCACCAGTTCCTTGGGCAAGGCCGCGAACAAGGCCGCCAAGGTCGCGCCGAACACCCCTGCAATCCCGTAGAACACCCCGCACCACACCGCCGCGGTATAGCGCTTGTTGCGGTCCTCATGGGCATGCGGCCCGGTGCAGATCGCCGCGCTGATCGCCGCGAGGTTGATGCCGTGGGAGCCGAAGGGCGCCAGCACCAGGGAGGCGAGGCCCGTGGCGGTGATCAAGGGTGAGGCGGGCACGTTATAGCCGTCGGCCCTGAGCACCGCGACGCCGGGCATGTTCTGCGACGTCATCGCCACCACAAACAACGGGATGCCGATGCTGATGGTCGCCGCCAACGAGAAGTGCGGCGTGGTCCATACCGGCGTCGCCACTTCCAGGTGAAAAGCGCTGAAGTCCAACAGCCCCATCAATCCCGACAAGGCGGTGCCGATCAGCAGCGCGGCCAGCACCGCATAACGCGGCGACAGGCGCTTGATCACCAGGTAGGTGAAGAACATCCCCAGCACCAGCCCGGTGCGATGCTGCGCGGCGACGAAGATCTCGCTGCCGATCTTGAACAGAATCCCCGCCAGCAAGGCGGCTGCCAGCGATGCCGGGATGCGCTTGACCAGTTTTTCAAAGCTGCCGGTCAACCCGCAAATCGTCACCAGCACGGCGCAGGTGATGTAGGCGCCAATGGCCTCGCCATAGCTCACACCGCCCAGGCTGGTGATCAGCAGCGCCGCGCCAGGCGTCGACCAGGCGATGGTGATGGGCGTGCGATAGCGCAGCGAGAGGCCGATGCTGCACACCGCCATGCCGATGGAAATCGCCCAGATCCAGGAAGAAATCTGCGCCGTGGTCAAACCGGCGGCTTGTCCGGCCTGAAACATCAGGATCAGGGAGCTGGTGTAGCCGGTCATCATGGCGATGAAGCCGGCGACGACGGCCGACGTAGAAGTGTCGGCCAGCGGGCGCAAAGGCGCTTGGGTGGCGTCGGTCATGGAGCGGTGTTCCTTTTACCTGGAAGTTTGCCGGTGGCGGCACGGATTCAAGCCTAAACTCAAACCTGACAAGTCATTGCAATACAGCCGGCGCCGCAAACAGCCGTACAGTGTGTTGGCGCATCCGGTTGTGTACAATGTGCCCTGTTTTTAGGTGATACTTGCCAGCGACACGCCGTTGCCGTATTACCGTTAATTCGCCGCCGTTCTCCAAACCCGAGTGCCCATGAACGAACAGTTGCAACCTCTCAAGAAACAACCGCGAGCCGGCAAGGCCGGTCGCAGCGGAACCCAGGACGATATCGTCTACGCGCATATCTTCGAGGCGATCCTCGAACAACGCCTGGCACCCGGTACCAAGTTGAGTGAAGAGGCTCTGGGCGAAATTTTCGGCGTCAGTCGCACCATCATTCGCCGCGCCCTGTCGCGCCTGGCCCATGAAGGCGTGGTGTTGCTGCGGCCCAATCGCGGTGCGGTGGTGGCCAGCCCGAGCGTCGAGGAAGCGCGCCAAGTGTTCCTCGCGCGGCGTCTGGTGGAGCGGGCGATCACTGAATTGGCGGTGCAGCACGCGACGGCCGAACAACTGGCCGAGCTGCGTCAGATGGTCAATGACGAGCGCGACAGCTTCTCCCGTGGCGATCGCGGTGCCGGTATCCGCCTTTCCGGCGAATTCCACCTCAAGCTGGCCGAAGCGGCGAAGAACGCGCCCTTGATCAGCTTCCAGCGCAGCCTGGTGTCCCAGACCTCACTGATCATCGCCCAGTACGAAAGCGGCAACCGCTCGCACTGTTCTTACGATGAACACACCCAATTGATCGATGCGATCGAAGCACGGGATGCGGCGCTGGCGGTGAATCTGATGATGCACCACATGGACCATATCGACAGCAAGCTCAACCTCGATGAGGAAAGTGCGTCGGATGATTTGCATGCGGTGTTCTCGCATTTGTTGCAGACCAAGAAGCCGGGGCGTTCGTCCATAAAGTTGTAAATACGACCAACAATGTGGGAGGGGGCTTGCCCCCGATAGCGGTGCATCAGTCAATTAATCCAGAGACTGACACTCTGCTATCGGGGGAAAGCCCCCTCCCACATTTGTTTTGGGGGTGTTTGTGGAATTAGCGCTGGTGCACCAATTGCCCGGCTGCATACGTCTGCAACACCGTCCGATCATCCCCCAGCGTCATCAACACAAACAACGTCTCGGCAATGTTCTTCGCCTGCTTCAGGCGGTAGCTCAGCAGCGGCGTGGCGTTGTAGTCCAGCACCAGAAAGTCCGCATCCGTGCCCGGTTGCAACGTACCGATCTTGTCTTCCAACCGCAGCGCCCGCGCACCGCCCAGGGTGGCCAGGTACAGCGATTTGAACGGGCTCAACCGTGCACCCTGCAACTGCATGACTTTGTACGCTTCGTTCAGGGTTTGCAGCAGCGAAAAACTGGTACCGCCGCCCACGTCAGTGCCCAGGCCCACATTCAGTTTGTGTTTCTCAGCCATCGGCAGGTTGAACAAACCGCTGCCGAGGAAGAAGTTCGAGGTTGGGCAGAACGCGATCGCCGAACCTGTTTCCGCCAGCCGTGCGCATTCGTCATCACACAGGTGCACGCCATGGGCAAACACCGAGCGCTCGCCCAGCAGTTTGTAGTGGTCGTACACATCCAGGTAGCCCGTGCGCTCCGGGAACAGTTCCTTCACCCATTCCACTTCCTGCTTGTTCTCACTGATGTGCGTCTGCATGTACAGATCCGGGTATTCGCCCAGCAGTTGCCCGGCCAGCGCCAGTTGCTCCGGCGTGCTGGTCGGCGCAAAGCGTGGCGTCACCGCATAGTGCAGGCGGCCCTTGCCGTGCCAGCGCTCGATCAGTGCTTTGCTTTCCTGGTAGCCGGATTCGGCGGTGTCGGTGAGATAGTCCGGCGCGTTGCGGTCCATCATCACCTTGCCGGCGATCATGCGCAGGTCGAGCTTTTCGGCTGCTTCGAAAAACGCATTCACCGATTGCGGATGCACGCTGCCGAATACCAACGCGGTGGTGGTGCCGTTGCGCAGCAGTTCCTTGATGAAAATATCCGCGACTTCTTCGGCGTGCGCCTTGTCGGCGAACTGGCTTTCGCACGGGAAGGTGTAGGTGTTGAGCCAATCCAGCAACTGCTCGCCATACGCGCCGACCATGCCGGTTTGCGGCAGGTGGATATGGGTGTCGATCAGGCCGGGGGTGATCAGCGCGTCCTGGTAATGGGTGATATCGATATCGGCGGGCAGGGTCGGCAGCAAGTCGCTGGCGTGGCCGACGGCGCTGATCTGGCCGTTTTCGATAACCAGCAGGCCGTCTTCGAAATACTCGTAGGAGGCTTCGATGCCCACTTCAGCGGGGTCGGCGAGGCTGTGCAGAAGGGCGGCACGGTAGGCTTTGCGGGTCAAAGGCATGGTCGTCTCAATTCTTGGCAAAAGAAGTCAAAGCTTGGCTGCGGCGCGAAGCCACAAGCAGTTTGGCAATGGGTTCGGCGCCGGCAGTGTGCTGGCCGAAATTCGCGTTATAAGTGGCGATGATTTCGCCGGCGATGGAGATGGCGATCTCCACCGGCAACTTGCCCTTCACCTCGGTGAGGCCCATGGGGCAGCGCATGCGTTGCAATTGCGCGGCGTCGAAGCCACGGTCGCGCAGGCGGTGTTCGAACTTGACGCGTTTGGTCTTCGAACCGATCAGGCCGAAGTAGGAAAAGTCATTGCGCTTGAGCAGGGCGGCGGTCAGTTCGAGGTCCAGCGCGTGATTGTGGGTCATGACGATGCAGTAACTGCCCACCGGCAAGTCGGCAATTTCGTCGACCGGTTCTTCGCTGACGATTTTACGCACGCCTTGCGGGATCTGTTCCGGAAATTCCTGGTCACGCGAATCGATCCAGCGCACCCGGCACGGCAGGCTTGCCAACAACGGCACCAGCGCACGCCCCACGTGGCCGGCGCCAAACACGGCAATCTGCGCTTGCACTTGGCCCATGGGTTCGAACAGCAACACGGTCACGCCACCGCAGCACTGGCCCAGGCTCGCGCCCAGGCTGAAGCGCTCCAGGTGGGTGTTCTGCTGGCCACGCACGAGCATGTCGCGGGCGATCTGCATTGCCTTGTATTCCAGGTGCCCGCCGCCGATGGTGTCGAAGGTCTGGGTGGCGCTGATCACCATCTTAGAACCGGCATTGCGCGGTGTGGAGCCGAGCTCTTCGATGATGGTCACCAGGACGCAGGGTTCGCCGCTGTTTTGCAGGTCGGCGAGGGCGCTGATCCAATTGTTCATGTTTACCTCAACATTTCTGTTGTCAGTTCGGCCGTCATCGGGAGCAAGCCCCCTCCCACATTTAGAGCTGCGAATACATTCCAGTGTGGGAGGGGGCTTGCCCCCGATGGCAGCGCCTCGATCTAAAGCGAAGCCATCTCGGTATCAGCCTCAACCACCTTCGCCACAGTCAATTGGCGCATTTGTTCGCAACCCCACAACACCCGCTCCGGCGTCGCCGGCGCATCAATCTTGGGCTGATGGCGATACTCACCCAGGCTCGCCACCGCATCCTTGATCGCGCACCACGATGCAATCCCGAGCATGAACGGCGGCTCGCCCACGGCCTTGGAATGGAACACCGTGTCTTCGGGGTTCTTGCGGTTTTCCACCAGCTTCACCCGCAGGTCCAGCGGCATGTCTGCCACTGCCGGGATCTTGTAGCTGGCCGGGCCGTTGGTCATCAGCTTGCCCTTGTTGTTCCACACCAGCTCTTCCATGGTCAGCCAGCCCATGCCCTGGATAAAGCCGCCTTCGACCTGGCCGATGTCGATGGCCGGGTTCAGCGAAGCGCCCACATCGTGGAGGATGTCGGTGCGCAGCATCTTGTATTCGCCGGTGAGGGTGTCGACGATCACTTCGCAGCACGCCGCGCCGAACGCGTAGTAATAGAACGGCCGACCCCTTGACTGGCTGCGGTCGTAGAAGATTTTCGGGGTCTTGTAGAACCCGGTGCTCGACAGCGAGACCTGGGCGAAATACGCCTGCTGGATCAGCGCCTCGAAGGACAGGATCTGCTCACGCACTCGCACATGACCGTTGCGGAACTCCACATCGGCTTCGCTCACGTCGTATTTGCGGGCGGCGAACTCCACCAGGCGTTGCTTGATGGTTTCGGCGGCGTTCTGCGCGGCCTTGCCGTTCAAGTCGGCACCGCTGGACGCCGCGGTCGGCGAGGTGTTGGGCACCTTGTCGGTGTTGGTGGCGGTGATCTGCACGCGGTCGATCTCGACCTGGAACACCTCGGCCACCACCTGCGCGACCTTGGTGTTCAAGCCCTGGCCCATCTCGGTGCCGCCGTGGTTCAAGTGGATGCTGCCGTCGGTGTAGATATGGATCAACGCGCCGGCCTGGTTGAGGAAGCTGGCGGTAAACGAAATACCGAATTTCACCGGGGTCAACGCCAGGCCTTTTTTCAGGATCGGGCTGTGGGCGTTGTACCGGCGGATGGCTTCGCGGCGCTCGGCGTATTGGCTGCTGGCTTCCAGCTCGGCGGTCATCTCTTCGAGCATGTTGTGCTCGACGGTCTGGTAGTAGTGAGTGACGTTGCGCTCGGTCTTGCCGTAATAGTTGGCCTTGCGCACCGCCAGCGGGTCGAGCGCCAGGTGACGGGCGATGGCGTCCATCACTTCCTCGATGGCAACCATGCCTTGCGGGCCCCCGAAGCCGCGATAGGCGGTGTTGGAGGCGGTGTTGGTCTTGCAGCGATGACCGTTGACGGTGGCATCACCCAGGTAATACGAGTTGTCGGCGTGGAACATCGCGCGGTCGACAATCGAGTTGGACAAGTCCGGCGAACAGCCGCAGTTACCCGCCAGTTCCAGGTTGATTCCGTGCAGGCGCCCGCTATCGTCGAAGCCCACGTCGTATTCGATGTAGAAGGGGTGGCGCTTGCCGGTCATCAACATGTCTTCGACGCGCGGCAGGCGCATTTTGGTCGGCTGGCCGGTCAGGCGCGCCACCACCGCGCACAGGCATGCCGGGCTGGCGGCCTGGGTTTCCTTGCCGCCGAAACCGCCGCCCATGCGGCGCATGTCGACCACAATCTTGTTCATCGACACGTCCAGCACTTCGGCCACCAGCTTCTGCACTTCGGTGGGGTTCTGCGTGGAGCAGTAGACGATCATGCCGCCGTCTTCGGTGGGCATCACCGAAGAAATCTGGGTTTCCAGGTAGAAGTGTTCCTGGCCGCCGATGTGCAGCGTGCCCTGGAGACGATGTTTCGCGGTCGCCAGTGCGCCGGCCGAATCTCCGCGCTGATGGGTGTGGCTGTCCAGCACGAAATGTTTGTTGCGAAAGGCCTCGACCACGTCCAGCACCGGTTCCAGGTCTTCGTATTCGATCACCGCGGCCATCGCTGCCTTGCGTGCGGTTTCCAGGTCGCGGGCGGCCACCGCCAGCACCACTTGGCCAACAAACTGCACGGTGTCGATGGCCAGCAACGGATCGCCGGGCATCAACGGGCCAATGTCTTTCAGGCCCGGCACGTCTTCATGGGTGATGACAATGCGCACGCCATCGAAGGCGTAGCAGGGCGCGGTGTCGATGCTGATGATTTTCGCGTGGGCGCGGTCGGACATGCGCGCATACAGGTGCAACTGATTGGGGAATTCCAGGCGGTCATCGATGTACTGCGCTTCACCGGACACGTGTTTGGCAGCGCTGTCATGCTTGACGCTGCGGCCGACCCCGGAGGTAAGGTCTTGGGCGAACAGCTCGGCAAGCTCGGCCTGGGTTTTAACGACGGCGTGATGGTTAGACATAAGCGGTCACCCGAGTCTCGATGTGCGGCGTTTGCAGTTCGATGAAGTATTTGCGCAGCAGGTTCTGCGCGCTGAGCAGGCGGTATTCCTTGCTGGCGCGGAAGTCCGACAGCGGGGTGAAATCCTCGGCCAGGGCGGCGCAGGCTTTCTCCACGGTGGCGCTGTTCCACGTGGCGCCGACCAACGCGGCTTCGCAGCTTTTGGCGCGTTTGGGCGTGGCGGCCATGCCGCCGAACGCAACGCGGGCCTCGCGGATCACGCCGTTGTCGATCTTCAGGTTGAACGCGGCGCAGACGGCGGAAATATCATCGTCCAGGCGCTTGGATACCTTGTAGGCACGGAACAACGCGTGGCCCTTCGGCACGATGATCTTCTCGATGAACTCGCTGTCCTGGCGGGCGGTGACGCGGTAGTCGATGAAGTAGTCTTCGAGCGCCAGGGTGCGGCGTGTCTCGCCCTTGCACAGCACAATCTGCGCGCCGAGAGCGATCAGCAGCGGCGGCGAATCACCAATCGGCGAAGCGTTGCCGATGTTGCCACCGAGGGTGCCCTGGTTGCGGATCTGCAGGGAGGCGAAGCGGTGCAGCAGTTCGCCGAAGTCCGGGTAGGCGTGGTGCAACGCGGTGTAGCAGTCGGAGAGGGCGGCGGCGGCGCCGATTTCCAGGCGGTCGTCGAAGTGTTCGATGCGCTTCATTTCTTCGATGTTGCCGACGTAGATCATCACCGGCAGCGTGCGGTGGAACTGGGTGACTTCCAGCGCCAGGTCGGTGCCACCGGCCAGCAGGCGGGCTTGCGGGTAGGCGTCGTAGAGGTCGGCCAGGTCAGCGACGGTGAGCGGCACCAGGCAGCGTTTATCGCCGCTGTTGAGTTCACCGGTTTGCGTCGGCGCAATGGCTTTAAGGCGGGCGATGGTCTCAGCTTGCCGGCTGTCGAACTGGTCCTGGGGCTTGTTGCAGCAGGCCTGCTCGGCGGCGGCGAGAATTGGGCGATAACCGGTGCAGCGGCACAGGTTGCCGGCCAGGGCTTCATGGGCTTTCTGGCTGTCGGGGGCGTCACTGTTCTTTTGTAGGGCAAACAACGACATCACAAAACCGGGGGTGCAAAAGCCACATTGCGACCCGTGGCACTCGACCATGGCCTGTTGCACGCTGTGCAGTTGGCCCTGGTGCTTGAGGTCTTCGACGCTGATCAGTTGTTTGCCGTGCAGCGATGACACAAAGGTCAGGCAGGAATTGAGGCTGCGATAACGAATCTGCTCGGTGCCTTGGTCATCCGTGTGCAGTTCGCCGACCACCACAGTGCACGCACCGCAATCGCCGCTCGCGCAGCCTTCCTTGGTACCGGATTTGCCCAGGTGCTCACGCAAATAGTTGAGCACGGTCAGGTTGGGGTCCAGGGCGTGCTCGCTACGGAGTTCCTGGTTAAGTAAAAACTGGATCACGGAAGGCCTCGCAGACTCATTATTGTTGTTAACCGCTTTGCGCCGAATCTAGTCATGTCTGACTTTTCGGTCAATGGTTTTCTGACTTAAGGGTCAAGAAAATGCAGTCACAACACTTTCAATTATGGTTCAGTCTTCTGGAACCGGTGTTTTTAAAGGCTTTTGGGTGTTCAACGTTGCTTATTTCATGCCAAATTCGCCGTCGTGGGCGTAGCGCCATCAGCGGGCCAATGCGCTACACTGCCGCGCTTGTACCGATAGAAGATTTTGAAGGGAAAACATGACGTTCAAGGCGCCGGACAGTCTCGCCGAGCAAATTGCTCACCACCTCGCCGAACGCATCATTCGCGGCGATCTCAAGCCTGGGGAGCGGATCCAGGAGCAAAAGGTCACGCTGGCACTCAATGTCAGCCGTGGTTCCGTGCGCGAAGCCTTGCTGATCCTCGAGCGCCGTCACCTGATCGCGATCCTGCCGCGCCGTGGCGCCCACGTCACCGAACTCACCGCGCACAAAGTGCAGAGCCTGTGCACCTTGATGAGCGAGTTGTACATCCTCCTGGGCAATGCGGTTGCCCAAGGCTGGCAGACCCAGGTGGACATGGCGCCCTTTGTGCAGATCCAACAGCGCCTGGTGACCAATTTCGAGCGCCAGGACATCCGCGCCTTCGTCGAAGAGTGCTTCAATGTGATGCGCGCCGCGTACCCCTTCGCCAACAACCCGTATCTGCAAGAGACGGTCGAGAACCTGCAGCCGGCGATGAACCGCGCTTATTACCTGGCCCTGGATCAACGCAAGGCGTCCATGAGCGAGTACCTGGCGCTGTTCGAGCAATTGCTCGCCGCCGTACTCGCCCGTGACCTGCCGCAGATTCGTCTCGTGCTGTCGGCTTACTGCCAGCGCAGTTCCTCGCTGGTCATCGCTGCGTTGGCGGACGCCTAAGCGTGCGGCTCAAGTGCATCAAACTGGCGGGGTTTAAATCCTTCGTCGACCCGACCACGGTCAACTTCCCCAGTAACATGGCAGCGGTGGTCGGGCCCAATGGTTGCGGCAAGTCGAACATCATCGACGCCGTACGCTGGGTGATGGGCGAGAGCTCGGCTAAAAACCTGCGTGGCGAGTCGATGACCGACGTCATCTTCAACGGCTCCACCAGCCGCAAGCCGGTGAGCCAGGCGAGCATCGAACTGGTGTTCGATAACTCCGACGGCACGTTGATCGGCGAGTACGCGGCCTACGCGGAAATTTCGATCCGCCGCAAAGTGACCCGCGACAGCCAGAACAGCTACTTCCTCAACGGCACCAAGTGTCGCCGTCGGGACATCACCGATATCTTTCTCGGCACAGGCCTGGGCCCGCGCAGCTACTCGATCATCGAGCAGGGCATGATCTCCAAGCTGATCGAAGCCAAGCCCGAAGACCTGCGTAACTTTATCGAGGAAGCGGCCGGTATCTCCAAGTACAAGGAGCGCCGCCGCGAGACCGAAAACCGTATCCGCCGCACCCACGAGAACCTCGCCCGCCTGACCGACCTGCGTGAAGAGCTGGAGCGCCAATTGGAGCGCCTGCACCGCCAGGCCCAGGCCGCCGAGAAGTACCAGGAATACAAAGGCGAGGAGCGCCAGCTCAAGGCACAACTCTCGGCCCTGCGCTGGCAGGCGCTGAATGACCAGGTGGGGCAGCGCGAAGCGATCATTGGTACCCAGGAAATCAGCTTCGAAGCCTTGGTGGCCGAGCAGCGCAATGCCGACGCCAGCATCGAGCGCCTGCGTGACGGCCACCATGACCTGTCCGAGCGCTTCAATCTGGTGCAAGGCCGTTTCTATTCAGTGGGTGGCGACATTGCTCGCGTGGAGCAGAGCATCCAGCACGGTCAGCAGCGCCTGCGCCAATTGCAGGATGACCTGAAGGAAGCCGAACGCGCGCGCCTGGAAACCGAATCGCACCTGGGCCACGATCGCACGTTGCTGCTGACCCTCGGCGAAGAGCTGGACATGCTCACGCCCGAGCAGGAACTCACCAGCGCCGCCGCCGAAGAAGCCGCCGCCGCCCTGGAAGAAGCCGAAACCACCATGCACGGCTGGCAGGAACAGTGGGACACCTTCAACCTGAAGTCCGCCGAGCCACGCCGCCAGGCCGAGGTGCAGCAGTCACGCATCCAACAGCTGGAAACCAGCATGGAGCGCCTGGCCGAGCGCCAGCGGCGTCTGCAGGAAGAGCGCGTGTTGCTCGCCGCCGACCCGGAAGACGCGGCGATCATGGAGCTGAGCGAACAACTGGCCGAAAGCGAAATGACGCTGGAGGAACTGGAAGCCAGCGAAGAACAACAAGTGGAGCGCCTGGAGCAATTGCGTCAGCAACTGCAACAGGCGACCCAGGCTCAGCAACAGGCCCAGGGGGATTTGCAGCGGCTCAATGGCCGCCTGGCATCCCTTGAGGCGTTGCAGCAAGCCGCTTTGGACCCAGGCACCGGTACCGCCGAATGGCTGCGCGACCAGCACCTGGCCGAACGCCCGCGCCTGGCTGAAGGATTAAAAGTTGAAGCCGGTTGGGAGCTGGCGGTAGAGACCGTTTTAGGCGCCGACCTGCAAGCCGTACTGGTGGACGATTTTGGCGGTTTTGACCTGGCCGGTTTTGCCCAGGGCGATTTGCGTTTGCTCAGCCCGGCCGCTGACGGCGCGCGGGTGCCGGGCAGTTTGCTGGATAAAGTTGAGGCGGCGATTGATCTGTCGCCGTGGCTCGGCCAAGTCAAGCCGGTCGAATCTCTTGAGCAGGCCCTGGCCCAGCGCGGCCAGCTGGCGGCCGGCGAAAGCCTGATCAGCCGCGACGGCTATTGGGTGGGGCGCCATTTCCTGCGTGTACGGCGCGCCAGTGAAGCGGAAAGCGGTGTTCTGGCCCGTGGCCAGGAAATCGTCAACCTGATCGCCGAGCGTGAAGAGCGCGAAGCCACGTTGGAGAGCCTGGAAACCGAACTGCAAACCCTGCGGGCCACCCAGCGCCAGCAAGAGACCGGTCGTGAACACCTGCGCCGCCTGTTGCAGGACGAAGCGCGCCAGCAAGGCGAATTGAAAGCCCAGCTCTCCGCGAGCAAAGCCAAGGTCGAGCAACTGACCCTGCGCCGCACCCGTCTGGACGAAGAAGTTGCCGAGATGGGCGAGCAACGCGCCCTCGAACACGAACAGATCGGCGAAGCCCGCCTGCAGTTGCAGGAAGCCCTCGACAGCATGGCGCTGGACACCGAGCAGCGCGAATTGCTGCTGGCCCAGCGCGACAGCCTGCGCGAGCGCCTTGACCGCGTGCGCCAGGAAGCGCGGCAGCACAAGGACCACGCTCACCAGTTGGCGGTACGCTTAGGGTCGCTCAAGGCCCAGCACGCGTCCACGGCCCAGGCCCTTGAGCGCCTGGAGATGCAGTCCGAGCGCCTGACCGAAAAGCGCGAGCAACTGAGCCTCAACCTGGAAGAAGGCGAGGCGCCGCTGGAAGAGTTGCGCCTCAAGCTCGAAGAGTTGCTCGACAAACGCATGACCGTCGACGAAGAACTCAAGACCGCACAGATCGCCCTGGAAGACGCCGACCGCGAACTGCGCGACGCCGAAAAACGCCGGACCCAGGCCGAGCAGCAATCCCAGCTGATCCGCGGCCAGCTCGAACAACAGCGCATGGAATGGCAAGCCCTGACCGTGCGCCGCAAGACCCTCCAGGACCAATTGCTGGAAGACGGCTATGACCTGCACGGCGTGCTTAACACCCTGACCGCCCAGGCCAACGAGAAAGACGCCGAAGAAGAACTTGAGCGCATTGCTGCACGTATCCAACGACTCGGCGCGATCAACCTCGCCGCCATCGACGAATACCAGCAGCAATCCGAGCGTAAACGTTATCTGGACGCCCAGGACGCCGACCTGGTGGAAGCCCTGGACACCTTGGAAAACGTGATCCGCAAGATCGACAAGGAAACCCGTAACCGCTTCAAAGATACCTTTGATCAGATTAATGGCGGTTTACAGGCCTTATTCCCAAAAGTTTTCGGCGGTGGCAGCGCTTACTTGGAACTGACGGGCGAAGATCTACTCGATACAGGGGTAACGATCATGGCGCGGCCTCCGGGCAAAAAGAACAGCACCATCCATTTGTTGTCCGGCGGCGAGAAAGCCCTGACCGCATTGGCCCTGGTATTTGCCATCTTCAAGTTGAACCCGGCGCCGTTCTGCATGCTCGATGAAGTTGACGCTCCGCTGGATGACGCTAACGTTGGACGGTACGCGCGGTTGGTCAAAGAGATGTCCCAGACCGTGCAGTTCATCTATATCACCCACAACAAGATCGCCATGGAAATGGCTGATCAGTTGATGGGGGTAACGATGCATGAGCCGGGCTGTTCGCGTTTGGTGGCCGTGGATGTGGAAGAGGCGATGGCGATGGTGGAGTCTTGAACCCTGTCGCGAGAGAATTTTTTTAGCGCACCGTAAGACGGTTTACCGGTCTGGCGAAAGTGGCAAATGGACATATTTGTTCAAGGCATTTTGACAGACGGTGTAAAGTTATCTTTGGTCGTGCTAGTTTAATGTCAATTTTTCGTATGCGTGGGCAAAACGTCAGTCAGAACATAGAGTTGGCGCCACGTTTTAAAGCGGTTTGCACGGTGCTAAACCCCTTATTTTTCAGCATTTTTTATTAGAGGCACGGGATTACATGGAAATCGGTCTGCGCGAGTGGCTGATCGTCATCGGCATTATTGTCATTGCCGGTATTCTTTTTGATGGCTGGCGCCGAATGCGCGGTGGCAAGGGCAAGCTCAAATTCCGTCTGGACCGCAACCTGTCCAACTTGCCCGACGACGACGGCAGCGCCGAGCTGCTGGGGCCGCCCCGCGTGCTGGATACCCATAAAGAACCCCAACTGGACGAGCACGACTTGCCGTCGATGAGCGCGCCAGTGCGTGAAGCCCGCGAGCCATCTTCCAAGCGTGGCAAACGCGCCAACGCCGGCGTGGCCGAGCCGCATCAGGGTGACCTGAACCTCGACGTCGATGAAGGCCCGAGCTTCAGCAGCCGCGATGATGATTTCCCGGATGAAAACGCGGGCAAGAACGCGCCGCGCCAGTCCGTGAACGATCAGCCGCCCGCCGAAGAAGTGCTGGTGATCAGCGTGATCTGCCGCGACGCCGCCGGTTTCAAAGGCCCGGCCCTGTTGCAGAACATCCTGGAAAGCGGCCTGCGGTTTGGCGAGATGGATATCTTCCACCGTCACGAAAGCATGGCGGGTAACGGCGAAGTGCTGTTCTCCATGGCCAATGCGGTCAAGCCGGGTACGTTCGACCTGGACGATATCGACCTGTTCAGCACCCCGGCCGTGAGCTTCTTCCTCGGCCTGCCAGGCCCGCGTCACCCGAAACAGGCGTTCGACGTGATGGTGGCGGCAGCCCGCAAGCTGTCCCAGGAACTGAACGGCGAGCTCAAGGATGACCAGCGCAGCGTCTTGACCGCGCAAACCATCGAACACTACCGTCAGCGCATCGTCGAGTTCGAGCGTCGCGCCCTGACACAGAAACGTTGAGGTTCGATCTTAAGCGTTGTCTGTAGAATCCGTGCACTAACATATTGAGCAGCTTCGGCTGCTCTTTTGCTTTATGAGAGAACACCCATGACCGCCGCCCACACCCGCATCCTCGAACTGCGCGCTGAACTGGATCAGCACAACTACCGTTACCACGTCCTTGACGAGCCGAGCATTCCGGACGCCGAGTACGACCGGCTGTTCCACGAGCTCAAGGCCCTGGAGGCCGAGCACCCGGACCTGGTCACGCGTGATTCACCGACGCAGCGGGTCGGCAGTGCGGCGTTGTCGGCGTTCACCCAGGTCAAGCACGACATTCCGATGCTCAGCCTCGGCAATGCCTTCGATGAAACCACTATGCTCGAATTTGATCGCCGGGTGACCGAAGGGCTCGACCTGCCGGTGGGCGATCTGTTTGGCGGCGGGGCAGCGGTGGAGTACAGCTGCGAACCGAAGCTCGATGGCCTGGCGGTCAGCCTGCTGTATCAGGACGGCGAGCTGGTGCGCGGTGCCACCCGTGGCGACGGCACCACCGGCGAAGACATCAGCGTCAACATACGCACCGTGCGCAATATTCCGTTGAAGCTGCACGGCAGCGGCTGGCCGGCGACCCTGGAAGTGCGGGGTGAAGTGTTCATGTCCAAGGCCGGTTTCGAACGGCTCAATGCCTCGCAACTGGACGTCGGCGGCAAGACCTTCGCCAACCCGCGTAACGCCGCTGCCGGTAGCCTGCGCCAGCTGGACTCGAAGATCACTGCCAGCCGCCCGTTGGAGTTCTGCTGCTACGGTGTGACCACCGACATCAGTGATACCCATATCGGCAACCTGCAACAACTGAAGAAGTGGGGCATGCCGATCAGCCACGAGCTGAAACTGGCCAAGGGTATCCAGGATTGTCTGGATTACTACCGCGACATCGGCGAGCGGCGTAACAGCCTGCCGTATGAAATCGACGGTGTCGTATTCAAGGTCAACAGCATCGCCTCCCAGCGCGAGTTGGGGTTCCGCGCCCGCGAACCGCGCTGGGCCATCGCGCATAAGTTCCCGGCCATGGAAGAACTGACCGAACTGCTCGACGTGGAATTCCAGGTCGGCCGTACCGGTGCCGTCACGCCGGTCGCGCGACTTAAACCGGTCAAGGTCGCGGGTGTGACCGTGTCCAACGCCACGTTGCACAATATGGATGAAGTTGCGCGCCTGGGGCTGATGATCGGCGACACCGTGATCATCCGCCGCGCCGGTGATGTGATTCCGCAGGTCGTGTCGGTCGTCCCCGAGCGCCGCCCGGAAAATGCCCGCGCGGTGCAGATCCCCGAAAGCTGCCCGGTGTGTGGCTCCCATGTGGAGCGCACGCAACTGGTCAAGCGCAGCAAGGGCAAGGAAACCGTCAGCGAAGGCGCGGTGTACCGTTGCGTCGGCCGTCTGGCCTGTGGCGCCCAGCTTAAGCAGGCGATTATCCATTTCGTTTCGCGCCGCGCCATGGACATCGACGGCCTGGGCGACAAGACCATCGAGCAACTGGTGGATGAAAAGCTTATCGGCTCGCCGGCCGACCTCTACACGCTCAAGTACGAGCAGATCATCGACCTGGAAGGCTTTGCCGATATTTCCAGCAAAAAGCTGATCACCGCCATCGAAAACAGCAAGACCCCGACCCTGGCGCGGTTTATCTACGCCTTGGGCATTCCCGACGTAGGCGAGGAAACCGCCAAGGTGCTGGCGCGCTCCCTGGCGTCTCTGGAGCGCGTGCAAAAAGCCTTGCCGGAAGTGCTGACGTACCTGCCGGACGTGGGCCTGGAAGTGGCGCACGAGATTCACAGCTTCTTCGAAGACAGCCACAACCAGGACGTGATCGGCGCGCTGCTGTCGCCGCAGGCATGCGGCCTGCAATTGCAAGATCAGGGCGAACTGAGCGCCGAATTCGCCGCCAGCACCACCTTGGGTGGTTTGCTCGACAAGCTCCACGTGCCCAGCGTCGGCCCTGGCGCTGCGCAGAAGCTGGCGGACAAGTTCGTTACCCTGGAAGGCGTGATCAAGGCCGACTGGCTGGATATGCGTCAGGCACTGCCCGAGAAGCAGGCCAAGGCTGTGCGCGAATTCTTCGATAACGCAGACAACGCCAACCACGCCCTGGCCATCGAGCAGCAGCTCAAGGATTTTGGCATGCATTGGGACAGCGAGAAGAAGGTAGTCGAAGGCTTGCCCGAGGCCGGGCATACCTGGGTGCTCACCGGCTCGCTGGAGCTGATGAGCCGTGACGTGGCCAAGGATAAACTTGAAAGCCTGGGCGCCAAGGTGGCGGGTTCGGTCTCGGCGAAAACCCACTGCGTGGTGGCGGGGCCGGGTGCGGGTTCCAAGCTGGCCAAGGCCAGTGAATTGGGCCTGAAGGTGTTGGATGAAGAAGCTTTCGTCGCCTTCCTCGCCAAACACAACATCCCCGTCTGATTCGGGACCTTTGTGGTGAGCCCGATTGCTGTGGTGATCGGGCTTGTTGTAGTGAGCGGGCTTGCCCCGCGCCGGGCTGCGAAGCAGCCCCCACACAGACGCTGAGGTGTTTCAGATAGACCGAAGTGCCTGGATCTGGGGCAGCTTCACCACCCAGCGCGGGGCAAGCCCGCTCACTACAATAATGTGGAACGATTTCGGCGGCGAAATGATCTAGTCTCAGTCACCCTGGGAGAGATCGCCATGTTCCGCTACTTCGAGCAACTCAGTTCGCGTATTGCTGCGCCCTTCGCGGCCGGCCCGTCTCGCGACAGCAAGGTATGGCAGTGCCGCTGCGGCCAATCCCTGTTCTTTCGCAACAGCCAGTGCCTGGCTTGTCAGGCACTGCTGGGTTATCAACCGCAACAAAGTCGACTCGCGTCCCTGCAGCCCGGCCCCGTGGAAGGCACGTGGCTGCAAGATGACAATCTCGACGCCGGCGCCTTCCGCCGCTGCGCCAACCTCGACACGCCGGCTGCCTGCAACTGGCTGATCCCGGCCCACAGCACCGCGCCGCTGTGCGTGGCGTGCAGCCTCAACCGCACCATCCCCGACCTGTCGATTCCGGAAAACCATGAACGCTGGCGCAAAGTAGAAACCGCCAAGCGCCGCCTGGTCGCGCAATTGATCAGCCTCGGCCTGCAAGTCGTGCCCAAAACCGCCGACGAAGACAACGGCCTGGCTTTCGACTTCGTCGGTATCGACTTGGAAGGCAATGCGCCGATGACGGGTCATGCGAATGGCTTGATCACCCTCGACATCAAGGAAGCCGACGACGCCCACCGTGAAAAAGTCCGCGTACAAATGCGCGAACCCTATCGCACCCTGCTCGGCCATTTTCGCCATGAGGTCGGCCATTACTACTGGGACCGCCTGATCGCCGATACCCACTGGCTTGAAGCCTTTCGCGCCCTGTTCGGCGATGAACGCGCCAGTTACGCCGAGGCGCTCGACCAGCACTACCAGAACGGCCCGCGCCCCGACTGGCAGCAAACCTGCGTCAGTGCCTACGCCACCATGCACCCTTGGGAAGACTGGGCCGAAACCTGGGCCCACTACCTGCACATGATGGACGCCGTCGACACCGCCCTCGGCTTTGGCATGAGCGGTCGCGAGATGGACCTGGATTACCAGCCATTCCCCCTCAGCACGCTCTACGACCCCGAGCACCCTGGCGGCGCGGCGTTCCTATCGTTCGTCAACGCCTGGATCGAACTGGCCGGAATGCTCAACGAACTGTCGCGCAGCATGGGCCAGCCAGATTTCTATCCCTTCGTGCTACCACCGGCGGTGATCGCCAAGCTGCACTTTATTCACTTGGTGATCCAGGAAGAGGGCGGAAGGGCAGATGAGGTCGTGCACGCACAGTGATGAGCCAAGGTGGGAGGGGGCTTGCTCCCTCCCACAGGAGAACACGCCAATCTCCAGAGCTATGACAAGTACTTGAACCCCCTCATTTTTTAATCCGGCCCCAACGGTTGTAACTTCCGATGAGATCGGTACAATGGCCCCGCTTGCCGAGAGGCCAGCGTCGTTATGGTGACCCCATCGGTCCCCCCGCAACGATTACCCGTGAACCTGGTCAGAGCCGGAAGGCAGCAGCCACAGCGGGAACATTGTGTGCCGGGGTGTGGCTGGTGGGGTTGCCTCCAATCATCTAAGTGATTGATTCTTAACGGTTTTTCACCCTTTACCACGCGGTGGTACAAGGAGTGATACATCCGTGTCGACCATCCCGTCCTACCTATTGCTGTCCCGCCACTCGGTCTACTACTTCCGAATCGTGGTGCCGGATGTCATTCGTCCGTTATTCCCCCAAAGAGAAATTCGTCGCTCCCTGCAAACCCGTTGCAAGCGGGAGGCGCTGATTCGTGGGCGTGACATTCTGGCCCAAGTCCAAGGTCTGTTCACGCAAGCGTTCCAGGGGAGTAGACCCTGTGTTGAGCGCCTGCGCGGTGCATGGGAGGCAGGCGGCAAGCGTCTCGCCTGTTGGGCGTCGTGGCTGCGTCAGCAGCAGTTGCTTGGCGTTCCTATGTCTTCGCCTGAAGTCTTGCGGGAAGCGCCCCCAATCGCCCTACAGGCCCCCACAGCACCGCCCTCAGTGATAGCAGATGGGTCTGTGCAGCAATCGCCTGGCTTTCTTGCGGTGGTCGACGAACAACTAGCCCACCAGCGCCGGGAGGGAGTTGCGGTGAAGTCGCTGGATGACAAGCGTGCGGTCGCCGTGCTGCTAACCCGAATCATTGGCGACATGCCTATCGACCAGATAACTCGGAAGGACGCTCATTTGTTCCGGGAGACGGCGCTGAAGCTCCCCCCGCGCCTGCATCAGTTGCCGGACCAACCACTAGAGCAGTCCATCGCGGAGGCGACTACGACCATCAGCGTGACGACCTTCAACAACTACGTGAAGAACCTGACGACCTTCTTTTCGTATGCGGTCAGGGAAGGCTATTGCAGTCGCAATCCGTTCGATGGTCTCCGTGTGCGTATACGGCGCAAGGTCAGCGAGGAGCGAAGCGCTTTCAGTACTGATGACCTGAAGGCGTTGTTTAATGTTGCGACGTATGCACCCGCCCGTGGCCCTAAGCCAAATCAATACTGGCTCCCCCTCCTGGGGCTCTACACGGGGGCCAGGCTTAACGAACTGTGCCAGCTTTACACTGACGACGTGGTGACCATCGACGGTATCGCCTGCATCCACATACGAGCTACAAGGCCGGACCAGAAGCTCAAGACGGCGTCATCCGAGCGACTTGTTCCGGTGCATTCCAAACTTTTAGCATTGGGTTTCCTGGAGTACGTGACGAAGATGAAAGAGGCGGGGAACGAACGTGTTTTCCCGGAGCTGACCTGCCATAAGAAGCACGGATACAGTGCTGCGCCGTCGAAGTGGTTTACTCGGGTGCGTGAACAGTTGGGCTTCCGCGATGACGCTGCCAAGAAGGACTTCCACAGCTTCCGTCACACCTTGGCTGACCATCTGAAACAAAAGGGGGTCGCTGAGTCACTTGTCGGTGGGCTGCTGGGGCATCAGGCTGGAGGCATCACGTTTGGTCGCTATGGTAAGGACTTCAGGCCGGACGTACTGGCACCCGTAATGGAGCTGGTGACCCTTGAGTCTTTCTAGGCGGTGGCTGGACGAAATACTGTCCGGGTGTTCCAGTGTGCTTCAGGAACCCTAAGCGGGTTGGTTCGGGGCAATGCTTTTGTGAGCCCGCTCTATCTCGTCAGCGTCATGTCCGTTGATGTTGTAGGACGCGCCCAAAATGTATCGGTATCATCCGGGCAACTATGAAAGGGACTTCGACATGCTCAAGAGAATCACACTACTCGCTTTACTGGGAGCGACACTAACTGGTTGCGTCACAGCGCCACCGACGAACTTCTCAGTTCCAGGCGTCCAGCGGGCCACTACCCAGCAAGCAGTAGAACTCAAGGCCGTTTCGGTTTCCTATGGCCTACCCAGCGAAGTCAAGGGCGACATTCCAACCTACGGCGAAGGTTTCCCCATCCTGTGGGAGAAGTCGCTGGTAGAAGCGATAGACAAGGCTGGGGTGTTCAGCGACGACGCCCCGGAAAAGGTCAATATCTTCGTCAAGGTGCTGGAGCTAGATCCCCCTGCGGGCGGCATTACTATGGTCACACCGGCACGGGCGCGTTACAGCGTTGTCAGCCGCCGCACAGGGAAGACTTTGTTTGAAAAGGAGGTCTACACCGAGGGCACTGTTCCACCGGGCTACGCCTTCTCCGGTCTGGTGCGCGTAAAGGAGTCGCTCAATCGTTCGGTGCAGGCAAACATTGCCCAGTTTCTTGAGTCGCTATCAGCAGCTAAGCTTTAGCAGTATGGCCCACCTTCCTGTGTAAGTCGGGCCGCACGCAAGCGCAATGGAGGCTGCCATGGGAACAACCGAACATGAGAAACAGGCCGACGCCCACCGTGAAGTAATGGAGCGGCTGTGTCGTGAGTACGGCGAAGCCCTGAAGACCTATGACATGGCGAAGGCGGCGAGGGATTCTGCATTAGCCGCCCAGTTGGAGCTGGTCGTGGCTGAAAAGTCTAACGTTATGCAGGCCTACATGGAGCGCAACCTGAAGGGCACTGACGCTGCCCTGCACTGAAGCCCAAGCGAAAACGACAGGGGGATGGGCACAGAAGCCCCATCCACCCCGTCAGTGTTTACGCTGCCTCGCCCGCCACGGTCAGTTCATGGACGTACTCGCCGTTGGCTCCACGACAGGCCAGCGTGTCCGCTTCCTCGTTGCCCCGGTTGCCGGTGTGCCCCTCGACCCATACGAAAGTCACCTCCCGTTGCTCTATGAGCTGGTCGATTTGCTCCCATAGGTCGCGGTGCGCAACAGACTTCTTGCTACTGTTCTTCCAGCCCTTGGCCTTCCAGTTGGGCAGCCATTCGTTTGCCCCTTTGACCACAAGCTGGGAGTCGGTGTACAGGGTGATAGGCATTGGCTTATTGCAACGCTTCAGTGCCTCCAGAGCTGCCAGCAGTTCGGCTCTATTGTTGGTCTGAGGCTGGCCACGGGGGACCGGAGCGGCAAGCTTCAATGTCTTTCCTTCGGCGTTGGTGATGTAGGCGCCCCAGCCTGCTTTGGCATTCGGTTTACCGTTGTTCGGGCAGGCGCCGTCGACGTAAGCAATGTACGTGGTCATGGATTGATGTCCTTTGATAATGGTGTTTTGGTAGCTACCGAAGAAGTCGGCTGCTAGACGTGAGGAGTTTTACGTTGAGGGGTAAAGCGCACCGGACCAATTCCCGACATAGGTACAGGTGGACCGCTACGGTGAAAGACCAAGTTATCGTTGGGGGAAGTTCAGGGGCGGCCGTGGTAGACGGCAGTAGCGAAGCTGCTGTCGGCTGCCCAGCGAGGACGACCAACAAGTAAGGAAGGCTTAGAGGGTGGTGTTCGTAGTCAATCTCATAGAAAGAAAGACTGAGTTTTTACTTTGGTTGGAAACTAACGACCTTGTCCCCTTAGCTGGTCGGGATTGTTGGTCAGGCTCGATGGACCCAAACAGCAGCTGCGCTACTGCCCGGTTCACGCCTGCCCTCAGTTGTCTGCTTATATAATATCTAGCAGGAAATTGAGGTCCCGTAATACAAGGGCTACAGGCCAGTTCGACCGCCAAATTCGGCGGGGCTAATGCCAAGCCAATCCGAGTACGCAGCGTCACGGCCTTGGAGGTCGCCTCTCCAGGCGTACCAGGGATGAACCGTGATACGTGTTGGCCATTGGCGTCCTTGGGCCTTGCGCTTCACTATGTTCATGCTTTCCAAGTCCTTGAGCGCGCGCTCAACCGACCTTTGTGGTGTGTCCAAAGCCTTTGCCAGATCTTCAATGCGGCCGAACCAGTAGTTTCTTCCAGACAGGTTCTGAGCAAGGTGGCTCAGCGTGCAAACAGCATTTTTTGTGGCGCAGGTACGAAGCAGGTCAAGTGCTTTTTTTGCGCTGAAGTACTTTTTGTTTAGCCAGGCGTCAAATGGAATCAGAGCTTCAATAAGTTCCTCACTGTCCCTTGCTTGTGTCGGGAGCTTGGTGTCGAGACCTACGTAAACTTCGATCCTACTTACGACTCTGTGCCTAGGAAGCTTGCGAGTGGAGTGGAGGATTAGACCGGTATTTGGGTCCACAAAGTACATGTGGTTCCCGACGGTGACAGCGATGGACGGTCTGCCTGCTGTTGGTTTGAATCGAGTGTTAGTGTCTTGGTCGCTGCGTTGCGGAGCAAGGTCAACATTCATGTTAATTGCGTCCATTCAGCGACTCCGCACAACTGAGCCCAGGGTGCGCCAGTAAGGCGCCTCCAGGTCGGACTTGAGGAGCTCGAGCATGTCTGCGTCGCTCCACGTAAGGCCAGTGACCAGAGCCAGCTCCAGGGCTTCAGCAAGCCGTGTGTCGCGCCCTTTACGCCTACTGATAGCAGTGGCAAGACAGGTCAGGCGGGCAAGGTGGTCCGCACGTAGGTGTAGATTGAGGCGCACAAGGCGCACGGGTTGTTTCATGGGATAGAGGTCCAGTGATAGCGAACGCCAAAGCCCCGCCATGGGGTTCCAGGCAGGGTCAATGGTTTGCAGAAGTTGGGTTTGAGGTGCAGCCGGACGGGACGCCGGTGCGGGTTACACAAGGAAGGGCCCTAATTCCCCCTAGATCGTTTAAGGGGGGCGACGGGTGCTTTCTACAAGGACTGGCGTTAATTGCCGCTTTATTGGCTGAAGCCCAGCAGGGCCAAGGGTTACAGAGGAATCGGCGGGGTGTTGTGCGAAGGTCGAGATTCTGCCAATTGTCTGAGCGCATTTGGCCCTTTTCACGCATTTGCTTGAAAGGAAAAGTTGATGCGCGACAGGAGCCTTATCCAGTGATAGCAAATGCAGGTGCCATGCCGGCGTGAGTAATGGATTGCACTAAGGACGATTGCGCCAGAGCTGGGTGCGGTGACGGATGTCACCAGTACAAGGAGGGGCGAAATACCGACCGGAAAGCTGCCAACCTTAACAAACCGAAAAATGGACGGACCGGCAGCTCCTGGTAGCCTGCCTAGCCTTTGACGGTGTTGAGCCCGTGATGAGTGTTGTCCTGGGGGGCTGGCGCCCTCCAGCCGGCGCGCCAGAGATTACGGTTAGCAGTAGCGTCACCGTCGTGCTTGTACTTGTGTTCTGAACCACGGGCCTTCATGTGCGCCGGGAGAACTATAAGGCCCGTTTTGAGATATTCCTCGAGCAGGTGCTTGGACTGGGTTATGACCTTCTTT
This sequence comes from Pseudomonas sp. QC2, assembly GCF_002859085.1. Lineage (NCBI taxonomy): Bacteria > Pseudomonadati > Pseudomonadota > Gammaproteobacteria > Pseudomonadales > Pseudomonadaceae > Pseudomonas > Pseudomonas sp. QC2. Next base: position 4,196 of record NZ_PKKS01000026.1, on the reverse strand, counting down.
CTTGGCAGTCCACCGTTCTTTGCTGCTCTGAGCGCAGAACCATTCATTTGAAGAGCCTTATAGATGCAAAGCTTGTGAAGAAGCTTGTAAGCACTTTCACCACCGCTGATTTTAACCCCAGCAGTTTTGAGCTCATCAATTACCAGTTGAAATGGATGCACATCTAAACCTCCAGCTTCGGCCTTCACACTCTAGATTTTTACGTCGGCTGACAACCCGCCTCACGTTCTTGAGCGTTGCGCCATTGGATTTGGCTGGGCGGTTTTCTTCGACATTTGGGCCCCGCCCAGGTTTTGGGAGAGCCATTTTTAGCAGCCTTGAAGGTTCCGAAACAGTCTGTTTAGGAAGTGTGATAACGTTCAGTCTGTGACCTGTAACCCCTGTAGCTACGGGCCTCAGTTATGCGTCGACATCAACGATCCCGGAACCGGGATTGTCTATTCCTACAGGACTGGAGACCGTCTAGGTAGTCAGCGGCGAAGCTAGTCAGCATTACAACATGCTCAAGACCGCTTCCATGACTGATCCGGTGAAACCTGAAGCGTCGTTGCTCGTGATAGGTGACGTCCCTCTGAGCGGAACTTATGAGCGCACTCAAGCGACACTTTGGGAAGTTCTGCAAGCCCGTTTAACAGTGGCTATCGAAACTTTCCAGTGCTCAGCAGTAGCTGCAATGCTTGAGCCTGTCTCCTTCCTCCATGCGGCAATAGCCAGGTCGTCGTGTTTCTTGGGAGCACCCAGCTTTCGGCCGTCAGCCTTGGCTTTCTCAATGCCGGCCATTTGTCGGGCCCGGATGTTCTCCCTCTCCAATTCGGCAACGCCGGCCAGGAGTGTCAGCATTAATTTCCCCGTAGGGCTGGATAGATCGAAGCCTTCCCGCATGGATATAACCGTGATTCCCTTAGACTTCAGTGCTTCGACCGTCTCCAAAACGTCGATTGTGCTCCGCCCCAGTCGGTCAATTGCGGAGACCACAACGATGTCGCCTTTTCTTGCGTAGCTGAACAGCGCTGAGAAGCCTTTCCGATGCAAAGCCTTCGTTGTGCCGCTTGTGGCTTCGTCGGTGAACCAGCCGTCATCCGAGACGTTGTAGCGCTGGTTGATAGAGTGGCGCTGTGCCTCGACGGACTGACCATCGGAGCTGACGCGGGCATAGGCAATGGTGGCGGACATGGACGGCTTTACCTGGCTCAGAACGTTAGTTCATAAATCTACGGCATGGCTCGCATAAAATCAACACATCTGAGCCAACGTGGAGACACCGAATCTTCATCATCGTCAAACGCCTCCCGGCTTAGCTCATAAGGTGTACTTACTGAGCTATGCATTGGCTAGAAAACGGGGGGGGGGCGGACACGAGCATTGATTCATGGCGAGCGGCACGACGACTTACTAGCAGCCCAGATTTTGATGGCGTCTATCTTGGATGTATCCCTGTTACCAAAGCGACTGATCTAGTCACAGGCTATGACGTCGCGTTGCGCCGTCTCCGCCCCTTAGTTCGAAGATGTGAGGAAAGGGGGGGAGGGGGGAAAACTCCGGTGCCTATATTGCTAAAAGGCGGACAGATTTTTCGGTAGAAAATACTCTACATCATGCAGTGAGTAAGGCTGAGTTAACCTAAGTCGCGCGCATGTGTTCTACCTAATCGGTGTGTTTCATATACTTTATCGGAATAAAGCAGTAAGCAGCTCACGATTCTCGGCCATGCTCTTTTTGTCTAGTGATTAGCCCTACAGCAATGGTCAGGTGGTCGCATCTTCAAAGGATGGATGGCATTTTGCCTCTAACGTTGGTAGCGTAATGGGTATGAGCTTAGGCGTTTCGGTCTGCGGGTTTCACGGGGGCGTAAGGCTGGGTTTTCATTTCTTCGCATGCTTTCACAAGGACTTGAATTTTATATGCAAATAACGTTTGATAGAAAAACTGTAAATACATGCTTGCAGCAAAAGTTTGTGCTGCCGACGTATCAGCGCGATTATAAGTGGGAGTCAAAGCATCTTCATGAATTGCTATCCGACATTCAAGAAGCATTTTTGGCTTGTTGGAAGCCAGCGCATGGCAGGAAAGATGTTTTAGGCTACGACTCCTATTTTCTGGGTACGATAATAACGACGCAGGTAGGTCAGGGCGGAAAGGCTATTGTAGACGGCCAGCAACGCGTGACGACTCTGACATTGCTCTTTGCTTACATTCATAGACTAAGGAAAAAGCATCCTGCGCTCAATATATCTCCCGTGGAGCAAGCCATAAGGCGTCAAGTGGCTGGGCAAAGTGAATATAATCTTGATATGGATCCTTCTCGGCACGCATTATTTGATGCGCTAATTGATGGCCCCGACGACGAGGCTGATCTAATTTCAGTTGTTGAAAGTATTCCTAATAAAGATTCGGGGACAATCAGGATTTGGGAACTTTATCAGCAAATCGAAGGTGCGTTGGCCGCTGATGTTACGTCTGAAAATCTAGTGCCGCATCTTTTTGACTTCATCACTGAGTGTGTGTGCATGTTCGAGATTGGCGTGCCTCGTGAGCAGGATGGTCACAAGGTTTTTGTTACAATGAACGATAGGGGGTTGAAGCTAGGACCCATAGATTTGTTGAAAGGGTTTTTGCTTTCCAGTATCTCGACCGATAGCGAGAATAAAACTGCGCATGCGTCCTGGAATGAATGTATAAATAAGTTAAAGTCTTTGGGGAGTGACGAGGACTCTAATTTTTTCAAGACTTGGATAAGGTCAAAATACGCTAATACAAGTCGAGGAAAGAAGCGGGGTGATGCGCCTGGAGACTTCGAGGTGGTTGGCGACAGTTACCACCGCTGGGTTATGGACAACAAAGATTCAGTAGGGTTGAAGACAAGTGACGACTTCTCTAACCTGTTGACAGGCGCGTTGCCTTACTATGTTGATTTGTATTGCAAAATCAAAAAAAGCGAGCAGAGCTTTCAAGCTAATTTTCCTCATGCTTTTTTTAATGGTGCTCGAGACCTTACGTTGCAGTCGATGGTTATTCTTAGTGCGGTTAAGGCTACAGATACAACATCAGAAGCCACAAAAAAGATTAAGTCGATTTCTTATTATCTAGATCATTTGGCGACGGCTCGTGCGATAAATGGTAAGGAAAATACTTATGATAATATTAGAGATATTATCTTTGATCTCACGAAGGAGTTGAGGGATTTAGATCTTGCCAGTCTAAAGGCTAAGTTGTTAGGTCGGATTGATGCGGATCGAGACAAGATTGAGAATATCAAGAATTGCTCTTATACGAATATGAAGCGTCAAGATTTGCTGCATATTTTAGGGAGGATGTCAGATCACCTTGAGGTCTCTCTCGATATGACGAACCGAGTAGGCTTTGCAGACTATGCAAGCCGGACTAGAGATTCTAGAACGTTTGATATTGAACACTTGATTTCTCATGATTTCGCAGCAACGAACACTGATGTTCTTAATTCGGGTGGCGTTGCGTATTCTAATAACAATGATTTTGTAGCGAGTAGAAATAATATTGCTGGGTTGATTTTACTTCCTAGAAGTAGGAACCGTTCTATGAGGGATATGGCTTACAGCGCGAAACTTCAACGGTATGCAGGGGAGAACGTATTGGCGCAGACCTTAACTGAAAGCTTCTTTCTAAATCAGCCTAACTGGACTAAGTTTTCTGCTGAGTCAGGTATAATTTACAATGCGATGATGCATGCTGATGCAGCCTCATTGGCCGCACGAAACGAGTTTTATGAGGCCTTGGCGAAAAGAATTTGGTCGAGAGAAAATCTGGAAGTTATTTTTTCATAAAGAGTAGAGGGATATTCCTTCGAGTGTTTGAGCTCCATGTGTTGACTGCTCAGAGAAAATCTCGACTCAGGCTGATGCCTCCCGTGCATTCTTAATCTGTACTGCACGGGTGGTACAAAAGGGGGGCAAGCTGGTGGTACAAATACCTTGCCAGACCTGCCCGTCTCCGCCGTACAATGCCGCCAAATTCACATCCGCCAGCGTGACGTGAAGAACCGAATTTGAGAGAGCTTTCGTCTTTGATTTGAATGGCCCCGCTTGCCGAGAGGCCAGCGTCGTTATGGTGACCCCATCGGTCCCCCCGCAACGATTACCCGTGAACCTGGTCAGAGCCGGAAGGCAGCAGCCACAGCGGGAACATTGTGTGCCGGGGTGTGGCTGGTGGGGTTGCCTCCA
>NZ_PKKS01000025.1:0-351151 GCF_002859085.1 Pseudomonas sp. QC2 | reverse complement strand
TCGTTATGGTGACCCCATCGGTCCCCCCGCAACGATTACCCGTGAACCTGGTCAGAGCCGGAAGGCAGCAGCCACAGCGGGAACATTGTGTGCCGGGGTGTGGCTGGTGGGGTTGCCTCCATAACGCTCTTCCTTGCATGACCTCTTAAATTTCAATTCAAAAATGCTTTCACGCCATCTGCCATCGGGCGGTTCATGGCGCATACTCCAGTGCCTGGCATCCGGAGACAATACACGTGGAAAAAGTCGACGACCTCACTCGCGAAAAACTGCGGGAGTGGCAGATGCGGCGCCTGGAGATCAAGGACCGTATTCAATCGCACCCTGAACAGACCCTGGAATTAGCGAGGGTGCTGGACCTGATGGATGACGAGCACGCGGAGATCCTCAGCCAGGCGCAAATGATCCAGGTTGCGCAGGTGGCCGATGAACCCGCGCCGTCCGCCGAGTCCGCGTCGCCGCCACTCGCGGGTGCCTGCACGCTGCAGTTGAATGTGGCCGCACAGAGTGCCGAGGACTTGCGCAGGCTGCTGGATATGGCGGTGTTCGAACTCCAACAGCAGATCAATGCGATGGCCTCTACGCCGCACGTGCATCCTCATAGCGGCGGCATGTCGGGGTCTCTTGGGGAATATCGGTTTGAGCTGGGCGGTCAGGGCAATGCCTGATTGCCTGGCTGCGAGGAACTATGCAACCGGAACACTTTGATTTATCCAGCCCCGTCTTCCTGCCTGTTACGGATGAGACCTGCACGGCGCTGCTGGGCACGGACGGTGCCACGGCCCTTGCCGGCCTGACGGACCCGGAGTTGGCCGCCGTGCTGGTCATCCAGAACCTGGCCCAGACCGCAGAAAAAGACCTGACCTGCATGGGCGCCGAGCGCATCCTGACCAAGCTGATCGACTGGGCGGTGGACACGCAGGCAGAAGGCACCGCGAGATTACTGTCCGAAGCCCAGCGGCTGTTCGATCCGCGCAAACTGTACTTTGGCTTCAATGCGCTCAAAACGGTCAACCTGCGGCTGCTGTCGGCTGAGGAAGTCGCGGCGCGGGATTACCTGCTGCCTTCGGGCAAATGGGATATCGGCTACAAGGTCCGCCACCTGCGCAGCAATGACCCGTTCAGCCAGCAGATGATCACGCCCCGGCACCGCGAACGCTGGCTCAGCCCGGCCCAGGACAAGCTGGTGCGCACCTTTCGCGCCAACCTGAACGAAGACCTGCATGTGCAAGGCTATGCGGGCATCGGCAAGAGCCACTTGCTCGGCGCGTTGATGGAGTGCCTGCGGCCCGCCCAGACCCTCGTACTGGCGCGTACGGGGGCAAAGTTGGCGACGCTTCGCGAACGTATGGGGTTGGCGCGTGACAGCAAGGCCGGCTCGACGTTTGCCGCCTTCGCCAAGGCCCTGTTGCAGGGGCCACGGCCCTCCGCGCAGATTTCGCAGGTGAGGTTGCCCGGCAAGCACGATGTGTCCCAGGCCCTCAATATCCATGGCTGGCGGGGGCACGATGGTGCGGCGACACTCGATATCTGTCTGAAGGTGCTCGAAAGCTACTGCCACTCCAACCATCACAGCCTGTCGGCGAGGCACTTGCCGCATTTCAAGCAACCGCTGTCCAGCGTCGACGCCCAAGCGTTGCTGGAGTATGCCAGCCGCGTGTGGACGTACCTGGAAGCCAACCCGCAATGGGCCAACCAGACCGGCTTCGCGGCGCTGTGGCTGATCAAGCGTGCGAGCCTCGAGGGGTGCGTGGTGCCGCCCCGGTACACCCATGTACTGATCGACGAAAGCCAAGACATCCCGCCGTCGTTGCTGCAGATTATCGAGCGCGGCCGCCAGGTGCTGATCACCCTCGGCGATGAATACCAATTGGCCAGCGGTGTGATGGTCCGGAGAAAGCGTGAGGTCCGGCACACTGACATCAGTTACTCCGTCCGCTCAGGCCGCAACGTCGAGCGTCTGGTCAATCCGTTGATCAGCGTGCACTCGCAGAAGGGCAAGACGCCCTTCGAAGGCGCCCGGGATGCCGATGTCGGCATCGAGCATTACCCCCAAGGCTTCGTGCCGCCGGAAGGCTGCGTGGTGCTGACCGCCTCCCATTGGGACACCATGAAATGGGCGATTCAGTTGCAGCAGGCCAACTGCCCCTTCGGTCTCCTCGACAACGCCGCGCAGCAGGACCTTGAGCGCTTCATGATCAGCGCCGTCGCCTTGTTCAAGCCGGAGTTCTACAGCAACGAGCACAACGACAACGGCCCGCATGCGTATTTCAGCGACATGGACGACTGGCAGCAGGTGCGCGATGCCGGCCAGTTCGATGAATCGTTCCTGTGGGTCGAGAGTGAATTGGAAAAAGGCTTCAACGTCGCCGACATTACCCGTTTGAACCGGTTGAGCGGCGTCCCCGGCAAGCGCTGCCTGCTGATGCTCGCGGAAGAGGCGGGCGGCATGGAGTTCGACCGTGTATTGCTCACGCCGGAGCTGCTCACCAACGTTAAGTTCAAGGATGCCTACGCGTTCGATCAGCGACTGTGCGCGGTGTACATCGCCATTTCCAGGGCTCGTGTGCAGCTGTACCTGCCTTACGACGTGGTTGAGTGGATTGATTTCCACACGTACCAGAAAACCCGAGAGTTTCACGGTTACTGATCAAATATATTCGGCTGTTTCACAACTTTTACCGGTCGCTCTGGACAACCCCAAACCTCCTTGTTAGTTTCCGCCAGCCACTTGTTTCAGAGTATGACAAGGTGGTGGAGTTGATATTGAAGTGCCACTACTTCTTTAACTAACAAGGATGTCTGTGATGAAAAGCCTGCAAGGGTTGCCCCGTCTTATCAGTGCTTCGGTGGGCGCCCCCGGTAAAGCCCGTAACTTGCCCGCCGATGTGCAGTGCATCCAGTATCTATTCAATTTGATCATTCCCAAGCTGGGGTTTCCGCTGGCCGAAAACGGCAAGTGCGACGGCCAGTTGGTGCAGTGCATCAGCCAGTACCAGTTTCGCCACCTCAAATATGCCCACCCCGATGGTGTGATCGACCCTACCGGTAAAACCTTCAACAGTTTGATCGAAGAGGCGGTCAAGGTGCCGGTGAAGGCCTTCCCGACCCTGCGTATTCCGAGCTTTCTGAATACGTTCGGCAATAACCAGGGGGATGCGGTGCAAGCCACGGTCAATGTGTACCTGGACCGCATGCGCGCGGTGATCGAGGCCGAGCGGCGTAACCGCCAATTGATGCTCCAGGCCACGTGCGACGGGGGCATGACGCTGAGCGAGAGCGACTTTCAGAACGCAGCCACGCAGTTGGGCAGCGGCATTTCGGTGAATATCATCAAGGCTTTCGCCACGGTGGAGTCCGGCGGGCGTTCGGGGTTCGGGCCGGCCAAGTTGCCGGTGATCGCGTTTGAAGGGCACCTGTTTCAGCGGTACACCAAGCACATCTACGACCAGGCGCACCCGCTGCTGTCCTACACCTATAAGAAAAAGGCCGGGCCCCAGTGGCAGATTAACAACAAGGACCAGACCAAGGCCTGGGAAACCATGGCCACCGCCTTTGCTCTGGATCAGGAAGCGGCCTTGATGTCGGCGTCGTGGGGCATGTTTCAGATCATGGGGTTCAACTTTGCATCCTGTGGTTACAAGACCGTGTTTGAGTTTTCTGCGGCATTAAAAGTGAATGCGGGCAACCAACTAAAGGCGTTTCTCGGGTTTTGCAGTAAGAGCCCGGCGTTGATGAAGGCCATGAAGACTAAAGATTTTACCGGCATGGCGCGTAACTATAACGGCGAGGACTACGGCAACTACGACGTCCTGATGCAAAAAGCCTACGAGAAACTTGAGGGGAAAAAATAAGATGATCCGTTTTCTAGCACTGGGTGTGTTGTCGTTGTGCGCTGTAGCCCCTGCCTTTGCCGGTTCGCCCGCGTTGCATTCAGGCAAATACGAAGGGCTGATGCTCGCGGTGACGCCTGAGCACCAGGTCGAAGGCTACTACTCGGAACAGATGGGCGAAGGCGTGACGCGCGGCTGCACGTTTTACCTGCAAGGCCAGCCCGCCGCGCTGACCACTTGGCTCGACGAGTCTTACCCCGGCAGCGTGGCAGCGTCGTCAGACGGCGTGACCCTGACCGTGGCAGAAGGCCGCCAGCATCCGGGTTGCCTCAATGTGCTGATGCCGGAGATTGCCACTGGCCTGGACCTGACCCAGACCGCCAGCAAAAAATGGATCGGCCTGGTGAAGGTGTCCGCCGACAAGGCTTACCTGCTGAAAAACCCAAGTGCCAAGGCGGCGAAACGGCCGTACATCGTCAAGAATGACGTGGTCGGTGTGCTGGCTTTCAAGGATGGCTGGGCCCAGGTCGAGTTCATCAATGCGGATGATCGCTCGTTTACGGGGTGGATCAGCCAGGATCAGTACGCACGGTTGGCGGCCCCCAAAGGCTGATCTCGACAACGATAAGCGTCTAAATCTGGACGCGGGCGTGTTGTGGGGGATGGGGCTTTTTGGGGTGAGCGGGGCTTGACCCCCTGCGGGTTCACTGTCGAACTGATGGGGCTGCTTCGCAGCCCGGCGCGGGGCAAGCCCGCTCACTACAAAAAACCGTACATCACAAAGAGCCCCATTTACCACAACAAACCCACACCCACATTTTGGATCTTCATCCGCCAAAGGTTTCACGCAACAAGTCGGCAAACGCATCCCGCGCCACGTGCCGCTGGGTGTCCTTGTGCCAGAACAGCAGGTTGTCCACTGCCTGCCATTCCTCAAAGCGGTACGACGCCAGCTGATTGGCCTGCTCATAGCGGGCCAGGATGCCTTCCGGCGCCAGCGCCACGCCAATCCCGGCACTCACGCAACCGATGATCGTGCCCCAGCTGGCATAGTTGGCAATCGCTGGTTTGAAGGCGTGGGGCTTGACCCAGTTCTCCAGCGCCGCCCGATAAGGGCAGCCCGGTGGCCACACCAGCAAGGTGCGGCCAGCCAGGTCTTCGGCGCTGTGGATCGGGTCGCTGGAGGCGCTGGCGATCAGCACCAGGCGTTCGCTGTAGACCACGCTGTGTTCAAGCTTCGCGCGTTTGTTGCCAGCGGCCACCAGCGCCACATCCAGGCGGTGGTGTTGCAGGTCGTCGAGCAGCTCGCCCCAGGCACCGGTCACCAGTTCCAGGCTGACGTCCGGGTAGCGCCGGTGATACTCGGCCAGCAGGGGCGGCAGACGCCCGCTGGCGCTGGACTCCACGGCGCCGATACGCAGGGTGCCACGGGGAATGGCGTTTGCGTCCACGGCGCGTTTGGACTCGTCCACCAAGGCCAGGATGCGTTCGCAATACTCCAGGAAGATCTCACCGGCAGCACTGATCACCAGCCCACGCCCGGCGCGAATAAACAGTGGCGTGCCCAACTCGCTTTCCAGCTGCTTGATGCGGGTGGTGATGTTGGACGGCACGCAATGCAATTGCACGGCGGCCTGGGCCACGCTGCCGGTTCGCGCCACGGCTCGCACCATGTTCAGTTGGGCCAGTTCCATTGCTCAGTTCCCGTGATTTCAGAAGTCAGAAACGGTTAATTGTCCTACGCCTTGCCTGGGCCAAGACTGACGGCATTCCTTCTCAGTTTTCGGATGGCCGTCAATGAATACCCCGTCACCCCTGAAGCTTACGCTAGTCATCGCCAGCGTCATCCTCTGTTGGGCCTATTCACCGATTGGCGTGCATATGGGCCTGCACAGCTACAGCCCTGGCCAGCTCGCGCTGCTGCGGTTCTTGATTGCGTCAGTGTTCATGGCGGGCGTGGCGCTGGTGCTGGGCATCGGTCGACCCCGCGTGCGGGATCTGCCGTGGCTGCTGGTGTTGAGTTTTTTCGGCGTGTTCCTGCACCACACCAGCCTCAATTACGGGCAGCAATTCGTGACCGCTGCGGCGTCGAGCGTGCTGGCGCAATCGGCGCCGCTGTTCAGTGTATTGCTCGCGTTTTTCTGCTTGAAGGAACGGGTCAGCCTCTGGCGCTGGAGCTGCGTGTTGCTGGGCTTGCTCGGCGTGCTGGTGGTGATCTGGGGCGATCACGGTGTGGGCGATATCGACCCGCGCGGCTTGCTGATCCTGCTCGCGGCCGTGTCGTGGAGCTTGTACTTCGCCATCCAGAAACACTATGCGCACCGCTACAGCCCGCTGACGATGGCGTGCTACATGGTGTGGGCGGGCACCTTGATGCTCTGCGTGAATCTGCCAGGTCTGCCCTCGGCGGTGATGAAGGCGCCGTTGCCGGAAAATCTCGCGGTACTGGTCCTCGGGATTTTTCCCAGCGCCTTGGCGTACCTGGCCTGGGGGTATGTGTTGAAACATGTCGAGGTCAGCCGCGCCTCAGTGGCGATGTACCTGATCCCGCCGGTGGCGATGACGATGGCGGCAACGCTGCTGGGCGAGCACATTGCCCTGCAAGTGGTGCTGGGCGGCGTGATCGTGTTGGCCAGCGTGGCCGCCATCAGCCTGGAAGGGCGTTGGCGGTCAATCGTTCAGGCAGAACGCGCGCAGCCGGTGACCATCGAGGTCCTGGGCGACGAAGGTGTAGCCGAAGTCCAGGGCGGTCGGTGACTGGATGATCGTCGCACCGCGCTCGACCCACAGGGCGTGCAAGGCATCCACGGCGGCCTTGTCGGCCAGGGACACGCCCACTTCACCGCCACCGCCCGTGAGCTGGGCCGCCGGCTGTACGGTATGGCGCGACCACAGCCCCAGTTTTACCCCATTGTCGAGAATGAACAGGGCGAAGGTCGGGTTGAGCTCCACCGGTGGCTTGTCCAGCAGACGGCTATAGAAGTTGGCGCTGGTGGCCGGGCTGTCGACGTACAGCAGGAAATAGTGAGCGATGGTGTTCATGCGGGCTCCTTGGACATGCGTGTTTGGGGAGCCGAGTCTATAAGGCGGTGCTGTCAGTTCCTGTCAGGAGTCTCACCGGTGTAGAGCTGGATGAGTTGATCGATCTCGCCCGACAGCTTCATCCGCAATAAGGTGCGCAGGATCTGCTGCACCGGCACATCCGGGTCGTTGCGTACGGCGCAGCCCAGGTGCTGTTCATCCATCACCGCCACCTTGTGCAGCCGTTTGCCGACCGGCATCCGCTGGTTGAAACGGTCGAGTATCCATTCATTGGCCACGGCGAACTTGAAGCGCCCGGCCACCAGTTTGTGCAGCACTTGCTCCTCGCTGCGCGCATCGTCGCGGCTGAGCTGGCCACTGGCAAACAGCGGGTCGAGGGTGGCGTAGCGGTAATTGAGCACCGTGCCGATGGCTTGCGGCGCGAGTGTGCTGACGTGTACGGGCTGCGCGGGGATGTGGGTGCTGACCAGCAGGTTGCGCTGCACCATCAGCGGGACGCTCCAGCTGTAGTCGCCGGACAGGTTGTCGACCCAGGCCTGGGTGACATAACAGCGCACATCAATGTCGCCATGCTCCATGGCGCCGGAGATGCGCGCCCGCGCCAGCACGTGGAATTCGGCCGGTCGGCCAACTTGGGTGGCCAGGCTCAACATCAGGTCATACAAAATACCCTGGGTCGGCCGGCCGTCCTCCAACTGCACTACGGGCATGGCCCAGCTGTCGGAGACCGAGAAGCGCAAGGGGGCGGGGGCTGCAAGGCAAGCCGAGGTGATCATCCATAAAGCGCCCAGGACTCCGCGCATACACTCTCCGGGTTCAGGCCTTTTTGGGGCCAATCAGGCAAGCTTAGTCAGATTAGGCGAGCGTGCCGGATGCAATTTCCCCCTTGCTCCGCTAGCATTACCGGCTTCCGCTTCCCAGTTGCGACGGTTTTCGATGAGTTATCAGGTTCTTGCACGTAAATGGCGTCCGCGCTCGTTCCGCGAAATGGTCGGCCAGACCCATGTGCTCAAGGCTCTGATCAATGCCTTGGACAGCCAGCGGCTGCACCACGCCTACCTGTTCACCGGTACTCGGGGGGTGGGCAAGACCACCATTGCGCGCATCATCGCCAAATGCCTGAACTGTGAAACCGGTATCACTTCGACGCCCTGCGGCACGTGCTCGGTGTGCAAGGAAATCGACGAAGGGCGTTTCGTCGACCTGATCGAGATCGACGCCGCGAGCCGCACCAAGGTCGAAGACACCCGCGAACTGCTCGACAACGTGCAGTACGCGCCAAGCCGCGGCCGCTTCAAGGTCTACCTGATCGACGAAGTGCACATGCTCTCCAGCCACTCCTTCAACGCCTTGTTGAAAACCCTGGAAGAGCCGCCGCCCTACGTCAAATTCATCCTGGCCACCACCGACCCGCAGAAACTTCCTGCAACGATTCTGTCGCGGTGCCTGCAGTTCTCCCTGAAAAACATGACCCCCGAGCGGGTGGTCGAGCATTTGACCCACGTGCTGGGCGTCGAGAACGTACCGTTCGAAGACGATGCCCTGTGGCTGCTCGGCCGCGCCGCCGATGGTTCGATGCGTGACGCCATGAGCCTCACCGACCAGGCCATTGCCTTTGGCGAGGGCAAGGTCATGGCCGCCGACGTGCGCGCCATGCTCGGTACCCTGGACCACGGCCAGGTATTCGACGTGCTGCACGCGCTGATCGAAGGCGACGCCAAGGCCTTGCTCGAGGCCGTGCGCCACTTGTCGGAGCAAGGCCCCGACTGGAATGGCGTGCTCTCGGAAATCCTGAATGTGCTGCACCGCGTTGCCATCGCCCAGGCGCTGCCTGAGGGTGTCGACAACGGCCATGGCGACCGCGACCGCGTGTTGGCCCTGGCCCAGGCGTTGCCGGCCGAAGACGTGCAGTTCTACTACCAGATGGGCCTGATCGGTCGCCGCGACCTGCCCCTGGCCCCCGATCCGAGGGGCGGCTTTGAAATGGTGCTGCTGCGGATGCTGGCCTTCCGGCCCGCCGACTCGGCAGACGCGCCGAGACAGCCGCTAAAGCCAGTGGGGATCAGCCAGGCCACAGTTGATTCCGCCAAACCAGTGGCTGGCGCGGCGGTGGTTGCGCCAGTGGTTGTTGCACCCGCGCCGGTTGCTTCGGTGCCTGAACCTGAACCTGAACCAGTGTCTGCTGCGCCGGCGGTTGAGCCGGAACCGGTCAGCGCGCCTGAGCCGGTCGTCGACCTGCCTTGGAATGACCCGGTGGAGGCTGACGCCGACGTCGAGCGGGTGCCTGCCGTAGAGCCCGTGCTGGAAACCATCGGCGAGCAGCCCGAGCTGACGCCGATGCCCACGCCGACCCCGGACAGCGTGGTGCCGGATGCCCCCGAGTGGGTGTCCGCGCCGGTCCCCGAGCCTACCGTGGCCCAGGTGGAAGCTGCCACGCCGGGCATCGACCTCGACGACGAACCGCCGCTGGACGAGGACTACATCGAGCCGGACATGGATTCGGCCTACAGCTACCTGGACGACCTGGCCAGCGAACACACCGCCGAGCCGGCCCCCGAGCCCGAGGCGGAACCCGCTGCGGCCCCGGCCACCGGCCTGGCCCTGCAATGGCTGGAGCTGTTCCCGAAACTGCCGATTTCCGGTATGACCGGCAGCATTGCCGCCAACTGCACACTGATCTCCATTGAGGGCGACCACTGGCTGTTGCACCTGGACCCGGCCCACAGCGCCCTGTTCAACGCGACCCAGCAACGCCGCCTCAACGATGCACTGAACCAGTATCATGAGCGCCCGCTGACCATCACCATCGAGCTGATCAAGCCCGAGCAGGAAACCCCGGCCCAGGCCGCGACCCGCCGGCGTATCAACCGCCAGCGCGAGGCCGAGGATTCGATCCAGGGTGATCCACTCATCCAGCAAATGATGCAACAGTTCGGTGCGGTCGTCCGTCACGATACTATTGAACCCGTCGAAGCCCCGGTGCCTCAGGCGTCATAACACCGGGCTACTAATTGATCCACGTACTTTGAGGTGATTCCCATGATGAAAGGTGGCATGGCCGGCCTGATGAAGCAGGCGCAGCAGATGCAGGAAAAGATGGCCAAGATGCAGGAAGAACTGGCCAACGCCGAAGTCACCGGTAAAGCCGGTGGCGATATGGTCAGTGTGGTGATGACCGGTCGTCACGACATCAAGCGCGTGAGCATCGACCCAAGCGTCCTGCCGGGCGTTGGCGAAGATGACCTGGAAATGCTTGAGGCGCTGTTCGCCGCGGCCGTTAACGACGCCGTGCGCAAGATCGAAGCCAACAGCCAGGAAAAAATGGGCGGCGTGACCGCCGGCATGCAACTGCCACCGGGCATGAAGCTGCCGTTCTGATCGATGTGTTTTAGCTACACTCCACTGCCAGGCCACGTGCCTGGCATTTTTTTGTGTGCCAATTGGATCGAACCCTGGTACGCCACGCAGGGTCTGCACCCTATACCGATACATTCGATAAAGGAGCCCCTTCATGCCTCAAGAACCGATCCTGAACCAGCGCATTGTCCTGGTCTCACGCCCTCAAGGCGCACCGACCCCGGAAAATTTCCGCCTGGAGCGTGTGAATCTGCCTGACTTGGCTGACGGCCAAGTCCTGCTGAAAACCCTGTACCTGTCCCTCGACCCCTACATGCGCGGACGTATGAGCGATGCACCGTCCTACGCAGCTCCGGTGGAAATCGACGAAGTGATGACCGGTGGGGCTGTCAGCCGTATCGAACAGTCGCGTAACCCGAAATTCGAAGTGGGCGACCTGGTCGTTGGCGCTACCGGCTGGCAGAGCCATAGCATTTCCGATGGTCGCAACCTGATCCCGGTGCCTAGCGGCCTGGCGAGCCCGTCCATGGCCTTGGGTGTGCTGGGCATGCCGGGTATGACCGCCTACATGGGCCTGATGGACATCGGGCAGCCCAAGGCGGGCGAAACCCTGGTGGTGGCCGCAGCGTCCGGCGCGGTGGGCTCGGTGGTGGGGCAGGTGGCCAAGCTCAAAGGCTTGCGTGTCGTGGGCATCGCGGGGGGCGCCGACAAATGCCGCTACGTGGTGGACGAATTGGGCTTTGATGCCTGCGTCGACCACAAGAGTGCGAATTTTGCCGATGACTTGGCCCAAGCGTGTTTCAACGGTGTGGACATCTATTTTGAAAACGTCGGCGGCAAGGTCTTTGATGCCGTGATGCCGCTGCTTAACCCCAAGGCGCGCATTCCGTTGTGCGGCCTGATCGCCGGCTACAACGCCCACGAGGCGCCCAGCGGTCCTGACCGGTTGCCGGCACTGCAGCGTACGTTGCTGACCAAGCGTGTGCGCATCCAGGGCTTTATCGTGTTCGATGACTACGGTGATCGCCAGCCGGAGTTCCTCAGCGCCATGGCGCCTTGGGTGCGCGATGGCAAGATTAAATTCCGCGAGGATGTGGTCGACGGCCTGGAGCAGGCACCCGAGGCCTTTATCGGTTTGCTGGAAGGGCGCAACTTCGGCAAGTTGGTGGTGCGCGTCGCGCAGGATTGAGGATTTGACGCTAATCCGGGGCGCGGGTATAAACCGCGTCTCGTTGTTTTGTCGGACCATTGCCCATGAGCTTCAGCCCCCTGATTCGCCAACTGATCGACGCCCTGCGCACATTGCCGGGTGTCGGCCAGAAAACCGCCCAGCGTATGGCGCTGCAATTGCTCGAGCGTGATCGCAGCGGCGGCACCCGGTTGGCCCAGGCCCTGAGCCAGGCCATGACCGGCGTGGGCCACTGCCGCCAGTGCCGCACCCTCACCGAGGAAGAGCTCTGCCCGCAATGCGCCGACCCGCGCCGCGACGACACACTGCTGTGCGTCGTGGAAGGGCCGATGGATGTCTACGCGGTAGAGCAGACCGGCTATCGTGGGCGCTACTTTGTGCTCAAGGGCCACCTGTCGCCGCTGGACGGCCTTGGCCCGGAAGCCATCGGCATTCCGCAACTGGTGGCGCGCATCGAAGAGCAGGGCACCTTTACCGAAGTGATCCTGGCCACCAACCCGACGGTGGAAGGTGAGGCGACCGCGCATTACATCGCCCAATTGCTGACCAACAAAGGCCTGATCACCTCGCGCATCGCCCACGGCGTGCCGCTGGGTGGCGAGTTGGAGTTGGTGGATGGTGGGACGCTGGCGCATTCCTTCGCCGGGCGTAAACCCATCGCCCTCTAAAGACCACCGCACTACGAATGTGGGAGCTGGCTTGCTGTGGTGAGCGGGCTTGCCCTGCGCTGGGCGGCGAAGCAGCCCCATTAGATTTGCTGGGAGACTGGCTCCTTCACCACAGCAAGCCCCTTTCCATATTGGGTTTGTGCCATTAGCAATAGCTGAGTACGGCTTGATAACCAAGCAAGCGCTTGGTAATTTCCCTCCACCCCCTCCGTGGAGTTTGCCGATGTCTGCCTACCTGGACTACTTCGACCCCAACCACCAATTGGTCCGCGACAGCGTGCGTCGCTTTGTCGAGCGTGAGCTGTTGCCAGGCATCGAGCAGTGGGAGGAGGCGGAAAGCTTTCCCCGCGAGCTGTACCTCAAGGCCGGCGCGGCGGGGATTCTCGGCATCGGTTATCCCGAAGCCCTGGGGGGTAGCCATGAAGGCGATCTGTTCGCCAAGGTGGCCGCCAGCGAGGAGTTGATGCGCTGCGGCTCTGGCGGTGTCGTGGCGGGGCTGGGGTCGTTGGATATCGGCCTGCCGCCCGTCGTCAAATGGGCCCGGCCCGAGGTGCGCGAACGGGTGGCGCCGCAGGTGCTGTCGGGTGAAAAGATCATCGCCCTGGCGGTCACCGAACCGGGCGGCGGTTCCGATGTGGCCAGCCTGCAGACCCGCGCCATTCGCGACGGTGACCATTACCGCGTCAGCGGCAGCAAGACCTTCATCACCAGCGGCATCCGCGCCGATTTCTACACCGTGGCCGTGCGCACCGGCGGGCCGGGCTTTGCCGGTATCAGTCTGCTGCTGATCGAAAAAGACACCCCCGGTTTCAGCGTCGGCCAGCCGCTGAAGAAAATGGGCTGGTGGGCGTCGGACACGGCTGAATTATTCTTCGACGATTGCCGCGTGCCCGTAGGCAACCTGATCGGCGCCGAGAACATGGGCTTTGCCTGCATCATGGGCAACTTCCAGAGCGAACGCCTGGCCTTGGCCCTGATGGCCAACATGACCGCGCAGATGGCCTTGGAGGAAAGCCTCAAATGGGCGGCCCAGCGCGAAGCGTTCGGCAAGCCTATCGGTAAATTCCAAGTGCTCAAGCATCGCCTGGCAGAGATGGCCACTGCCGTGGAAGTCTCCCGCGAATTCACCTACCGCCAGGCGGCAAAAATGGCCGCAGGTATCAGCGTGATCAAGGAGATTTCGATGGCCAAGAACCTGGCCACCGACACCGCCGACCGCGTCACCTACGACGCGGTGCAGATCCTCGGTGGCCAGGGGTATATGCGCGGCAGCCTGGTGGAGCGGCTGTACCGTGACAACCGTATCCTGTCCATCGGTGGCGGTACGCGTGAAGTGATGAATGAGATCATCAGCAAGCAGATGGGGTTGTGATGTGCTGTGCTGCGGATGGCCTCATCGGGGGCAAGCCCCCTCCCACATTTAATTGGGTTCACAGATTCATATCTGTGAATACGATCAAATGTGGGAGCGGGCTTGCTCGCGAAGAGGCCGGCCCAGGTAAACCTTAACGTTCAGTCAACGCAAACTGCGTCAAGCAAAACGTCGGAATCCCCATCTCTTCCAACCGCTGCGAGCCACCCAGCTCCGGCAGATCAATAATCGCCGCCGCTTCGAAGATCTTGGCCCCCATGCGCCGCACCAGGTTCGCCGCGGCGATCAGGGTGCCGCCGGTGGCGATCAAGTCATCGAACATCAACACCGAGTCGCCCTCGCACAGGCTGTCCGCGTGCACTTCCAGGAAGGCCTCGCAGTACTCGGTCTGATAACCCTCGGCCAGCACGTCGGCGGGCAGCTTGCCCTGCTTGCGGAACAGGATCAGCGGCTTGTTCAGTTGGTAGGCGATGATCGAGCCGATCAGGAAGCCCCGTGCATCCATCGCGCCGATATGGGTGAAGTCGGCTTCGACATAACGCTGGGCAAAGCTGTCCGCTACCAGGCGCAGGGCGCGGGGCGATTGGAACAGGGGAGTGATGTCACGAAAGATCACCCCAGGCTTGGGGAAGTCGATGACGGGGCGGATCAGGGATTTGATGTCGAACGAATCGAAGGTCATCGTCGAAGAGTCCTGGGCTGGAAACGGACTCGAAGTATACCTGCGACCTCGCCGATTGGCGCGCCGCAGGTGTCTGGATCAATCCTTCTCTTAACCTTCGAGTGCCTTAACCTTCGAGCGAACCACCGGCCAGTGCACACAGCTGGATCGGGTCGAGGATATGCACTTCCTTGCCTTCGGCGGCAAGCAGTGTGTTCTGCTGGAAGCGGGTGAATACGCGGGACACGGTTTCCACCGCGAGGCCCAGGTAGTTGCCGATTTCATTGCGCGACATGCTCAGGCGAAACTGGTTGGCCGAGAAACCACGGGCACGGAACCGTGCGGACAGGTTGACCAGGAACGTGGCGATGCGCTCGTCGGCGGTTTTCTTCGACAACAGCAGCATCATTTGCTGGTCGTCGCGAATCTCGCGGCTCATCACCCGCATCAGCTGGCGGCGCAGTTGCGGCAATTGCAGGGCCAGTTCGTCCAGGCGTTCGAAGGGGATTTCGCACACCGATGTGGTCTCCAGGGCCTGGGCCGACACCGGGTGAATCTCGGTGTCCATGCCCGACAACCCCACCAGTTCGCTGGGCAGGTGGAAACCAGTGATCTGCTCTTCGCCGCCATCGCTCAGGCTGAAGGTCTTCAACGCACCCGAACGTACTGCATAAACGGAATCGAACTTGTCACCCTGGCGAAACAGAAACTCGCCTTTTTTCAGCGGGCGACCGCGTTTAACGATCTCGTCCAGCGCATCCATGTCTTCCAAATTCAGCGAAAGTGGCAAGCAGAGGGGGGCCAGGCTGCAATCCTTGCAATGGGCCTGGCTGTGAGCGCGCAGTTTAACTGGCTCGGACATTTCTTAAATCCTTGTGGGAAAACACACATAAGACGTAAGGGTAACGCACTGGGTGGCAGTGAGGCCAGCCTGTACAAAAAAACGACAGCCGTATAAAGCTTTTTGTATCGATGCCGATACACGGTTACTACCTCGTGAGCCTGGGAGGCTCGAATCATGATTTCCATTGGTGCAACCAATCCGGCCAGTACTGGTGTTCAGTCCTTTTCGGAGCCTAAAGATCTGGTGGCGGAAGCCAAGGCTGCCAAGGCCGCCAAAGATCTCAAGGACAGCACTACCGCTCCGCTGCGCGCGCCCAAAGAGGAGGAGGGCGTGAAGGTGACCATTTCCGGTGCGGCGTTAAAAGCCCTCAGCGATGTTAAGCAATCCAACAACGATATCGAAGAGAGTGGTCTGCCGGACAACGTCCAACAGGTCCTCAAGATGATTCGCCAGATCAAGGCGCAGATCGCCGAAAAGCAGGCCGAGCTGCAGGCGGTGATGGCGGACAAGCGCCTCACCCCGGAAGAAGCGCGGATCAAGATCAGTAACCTGCAAGGCGCGCTCAGCAGCTTGCAAGCCAGCCTTGTGACCGCGCAGACCTCCCTGGCCAAGACGATGAAAGGTCTTAGCAGCCAAGATGCGCTCAAGGCCGCTTCGTTATCGGTATAACTAGATCACCCGTGAAAATCGTTGCCTGTTCTGGTGCTCCAGGTAGGCATCGAACACCATGCACACCGAACGTACCAGCAGTCGCCCGGCGGGCAATACACGAATGCCCTGGGCGTCGAGTTCGATCAGGCCATCTTCGGCCATTGCCTGGAGTTGCGGCCAGATCTCCTCGAAATACCCACGAAAATCAATGTTGAATGCCTGCTCGATGTTCGCGAATGCCAGGCTGAAATTGCAGATCAACTGCTGAATCACTTCCCGTCGCAAGCGATCGTCCGTGGTGCAGACCAGCCCGCGGCTGGTGGCCAGTTGCGCGCCCGCCAAGGTGTTCTGGTAGCCGGTGAGGTCACTGCTGTTCTGGCAGTAAAGATCACCGATCTGGCTGATCGCCGACACCCCGAGCCCGATCAAGTCGCAATGGCCGTGGGTGGTGTAGCCCTGAAAGTTGCGTTGCAGGGTGCCTTCTTCCTGGGCGATGGCCAGTTCGTCGTCCGGCAGGGCGAAGTGGTCCATGCCGATGTAGCGGTAACCGGCCTGGGTCAGTTGCTCGATGGTGGTTTGCAGCATCAGCAGCTTTTCCGCCGGGGAGGGCAGGTCGTCGGTGTTGATGCGCCGCTGGGGCATGAAGCGTTCCGGCAGGTGGGCGTAGTTGAACACCGACAGGCGGTCCGGTTGCAACTTGATCACTTCCTCTACCGTGCGCGCGAAGTTGATGGGCGTTTGCTTGGGCAGGCCGTAAATCAGGTCGACATTGATCGAGCGAAATTGCAGCGTACGTGCCGCATCGATCACCGCGCGGGTTTCCTCCAGGCTTTGCAGGCGATTGACGGCCCGTTGCACCTCGGGGTCGAGGTCTTGCAGGCCGATGCTTACGCGGTTGAAACCCAGCTCACGCAGCAGGCCCATGGTGGCCCAGTCGGCTTCACGCGGGTCGATCTCGATGCCGTAGTCGCCGGAGTCATCATCCAGCAGGTTGAAGTGCTGGCGCAGGCAGTTCATGACCTGGCGCAATTCGTCGTGGCTGAGAAAGGTCGGCGTGCCGCCGCCGAAGTGCAGCTGTTCCACCGGTTGTTTCGGGTCGAGGTGGCAGGCCACCAGCTGTATTTCCTGCTCCAGCCGTTGCAGGTAGGGCAGGGCGCGGCCGCGGTCCTTGGTGATCACCTTGTTGCAGGCACAGTAATAGCAAATGTTGGCGCAGAACGGCACATGCACATACAGCGACAGCGGCCGCGCGGCCTTGCGGCTCTCACGCAGGGCGTGGAGCAGGTCAAAGGTGCCGACCTGGCTGTCGAATTGTACGGCGGTGGGGTAGGACGTGTAGCGCGGTCCCGCTAGGTCGTAACGGTGAATCAGATTGGTGTCCCAACGAATGGCGTCGAGCATGCGGGCGTTCCCCCGGATAGGCTAGTGGGCCGAGTCTAGGGGCTGGCCGGGGGGCGCACCTTGATTTGCATCAACAGGGAGCGGCGCTATGCCACAGCGCGTTAGTGGCCCATCAACCAGTGCTGATGCGGACCGGGCAATGTCCATATGCCGAACAGCATCACCAGCAGCCCTCCGGCCATGCGCACGCTGCGTTTGCGCAATAGCGCCGTGACGCGCTCAGCCGCCAGGCCGGTCGCCAACAGCACCGGCCAGGTCCCCAGCCCGAACGCCAGCATCAACAGGCCGCTGTCCAGCGCATTGCCCTGGCTGGCTGCCCACAGCAACGTGCTGTAGACCAACCCGCACGGCAACCAGCCCCACAACGCGCCCAGCAGCAATGCGCGCGGCAGGCTGGAGACCGGCAACAAACGGCTGGCCATGGGCTGGATATGCCGCCACAGGCCGCGCCCGAGGCGTTCGATGCGGGTGAGGCCGCTCCACCAGCCGGCCAGGTACAGGCCCATGCTGATCAACAACAGCCCGGCCAGTACGCGCATGAACATCGCCGCCGGGCTGTTCGCCACCGCCCAGCCGGCCAGGCCGATCAACACCCCGGCCGCGGCGTAGCTGAGCACTCGGCCCAGGTTGTACGCCAGCAGCAGTTGAAACCTGCGGCCACGCTGTTCCTTGGGAATCGCCAGGGTCAGCGCGCCCATCAGCCCGCCGCACATGCCCAGGCAATGGCCGCCCCCCAGCAGGCCGAGGATCAGCGCGGAGACCAACAGCGGCGCCAGCTCAAGCATGGGGCGGGTCTTTGGGCTTGGACGGGTGTTCGGCATCGTTGGCTTCGTCGATGGCAGCCAGGTGGTTCGGGTCCTGGTCGTCGAACAACACGCTATGGGCCGGGCCGTCGAGGTCGTCGTACTGGCCGCTGTCCACGGCCCAGAAGAAGATGTAGATGGCCACACCCACTAATAGCAGCGCCGCCGGAATCATCACGTATAAAGCTGGCATCTGCACTCCATGCTCGCGCGGTTCACACCGGCAGCGGGCGGGTTACTGAGGGGGCTCGGGCCGTCGGCGCGTTCGGCAGGCGAGTCAGGCGCAGGGCGTTGAGCACCACGGTCAATGAACTGAGGGACATGCCGATCGCGGCCCAGATGGGGGTGATCCAGCCCAGGGCGGCAAACGGCAGCATAAGGCCATTGTACAGCCCGGCCCAGAGCAGGTTTTCAATGATCACCCGGCGGGTGCGTCGTGCCAGGGTAAAGGCGTGTACCAGCGCGTCCAGTCGATTGGACAGCAGCACGGCATCGGCGCTGGTCTTGGCCAGGTCCGTGGCCGTGCCCATGGCCACGCTGATGTCGGCGGCGGCGAGTACCGGCACATCGTTGACCCCATCGCCGAGCATCAGCACCTTGCGGCCTTCCTTGTGCAGGTGTTGCAGCACGCGCAGCTTGTCATCCGGGCGCAGGCCGCCGTGGGCTTCATCGATACCCAGCTCGGCGGCGACGCTGGCGACCATCGGCGAACTGTCCCCGGACAGCAGCAGCGTGCGCCAACCGCGCGCCTTGCACGCGGCCAGCAACGCAGGGGCGTCGCTGCGCAGGCGGTCATCGAGCACAAACCAGGCCAGGGCGCCTTCGCGGTCGCCAAGCAGCAGCCATTGGCCGGAAAGCTCCGGCGCAGCGGGAATCGCGCAGCCACTGAGTTCGCAGACAAAGCCCGGTTGACCAATGCGCAGTAGGCGCTCGCCCACGCGGCCTTCAAGGCCCAGTCCTGGCGAACTGAGCACCTCGTCGGCGGCCAGCGGTGCACGCCCAAAGGCACGCGCAATCGGGTGTTCGGAGCGGTTTTCGAGGGCGGCGGCGAGGCTCAGGCACAGGTCGGTGCTCAAGCTGCCCAAGGGCCGGATCGCTCTCAATGCCAGGCGCCCTTCGGTGAGGGTGCCGGTCTTGTCGAAAATCACTGTATCGATCTGGTTCAGCCCTTCCAGCACATGGCCCCGGGTCAGCAGCAGCCCCAGTTTGTGCAAAGTGCCGGTGGCGGCGGTGAGGGCAGTGGGCGTGGCCAGGGACAATGCACAGGGGCAGGTCGCTACCAGCATCGCCAGCACAATCCAGAACGCCCGTGACGCGTCCAGCTCCCACCACAGCAGACCGATCAGCGCGGCCGCGATCAGCGAGCACAACAGGAACCACTGCGCGGCGCGGTCGGCGATCTGCGCCAGGCGCGGTTTCTCGGCCTGGGCCCGTTCCAGCAGGCGCACGATGGCGGACAGGCGCGTGTCATGGCCCAATGCGCGGACTTCGACGGTCAAGGCACCTTCGACGTTAAGGGTGCCCGCCGTGACCGCATCCCCGGTCTGGCGCGGTTGCGGCAGGTACTCCCCGGTGAGCAGGGATTCATCAATGCTCGAGTGGCCGTCGAGGATCACGCCGTCTGCCGGCAGCACCGCGCCAGGATGCACCAGTACACGGTCGCCCAGCGCCAGTTCGGGGAGCAGGATGCGTTCACTCTGGCCATCGGCCTTGAGTCGCAGGCAGGAGGCGGGCAGCAGGTTGACCAGCTGCGCGGTGGCGGCGGCCGTACGCTCGCGGGCACGACGCTCCAGGTAGCGACCGGCCAGCAGGAACAGCGCAAACATGCCCACCGCATCGAAGTACAACTCACCCACGCCGGTGATCGCGGTCCAGATCCCCGCCAGGTACGCACCGCCGATGGCCAATGACACCGAGACATCCATGGTCAGGTGGCGCGTGCGCAGGTCGCGCATCGCACCCTTGAAAAACGGTGCGCAGCTGTAGAACACGATGGGCGTGGTGAGAAACATCGCCACCCAGCGCAGGATTACATGCAGCTCCGGGCTCAGGTCGATATTGAATTCCGGCCAGGTGGCCATGGTTGCCATCATCGCCTGGAACCACAACAGCCCGGCCACACCCAGTTGGCGCAGGGCCAGGCGGTTTTCGCCGGCCAGTTGCTCGGCGGCGCGGTCGGCTTGATAGGGGTGGGCGGCGTAGCCGATATGGCGCAGCTCACTGAGCAGCTGGCTCAGCGGCAGTTGCCCATCCGCCCAGCGCACCTGCAAGCGGTGGTTGGACAGGTTCAGCCGCGCCTCGGCCACGGCGGGCAGGCTGCGCAGGTGTTTTTCGATCAGCCAGCCGCAGGCGGCGCAGCTGATGCCTTCCATCAGCAGGGTGGCTTCGGCGAGGTCGCCTTCGTGGCGCACAAAGGGTTTTTGCACGTCGGCGCGGTCATACAGCGCCAGCTCGTCCAGCAACTGCACCGGCAGCGTTTCGGGGTTGGCCGAGGCTTCACTGCGGTGCTGGTAATAACTTTCCAGGCCCCCGGCCACAATCGCTTCGGCCACGGCCTGGCAGCCGGGGCAGCACAGCTCGCGGCGCGCGCCGAGGATCACGCTGGTAAACCGGCTGCCGGAGGGGACGGGGAGGGCGCAGTGGTAGCAGGGGGTGGTCATGATCTGGAATCTATAGGGGCTGGGAGGGCCTCATCGTGGGCAAGCCCACTCCCACAGGGGACCGCGATCCAGGGGGAGCGGGCTTGGCCGCGATGCACGAAGCGCAAGTGTTTATTTTTTCAGGTCTTCGGCACCCTGCAACGGTTCATCACCCAGCAGCAAGTCCTTGTCGTGGCTGACCTGTTCTTCCTCAAACATGCGCCAGGTGCGATCGCCTTCCACACCGAGCAACTCGACGAAGCGCCGGCCTTCGACCTTATCGGTGACCTGGCCGATGTAGCGGCCGGGTTCGCTGTCGCTGCGGGCCAGGTTGATCTTGCGATCCTTCTCTGGCTGGGTCGGGGAAATCAGGTTCAATTCCAGGGTGGTCGGGTTGCTGTTGCCGGTGAGGTTCACCTCGACTTCACCGGTCAGCTCATCCAGGTGCACCTTGGCGCGCAGTTGCAGGGTCTGGGCCAGCAGCTCGCGGTCCAGGGAACGGTTGATGCCTTTGCCGGCCTCGTAGTAGTTGTCGTTGACCAGGTTGTCCGGGTTATTCACCGCGATGGTCACCATGGACAAGGTCAAGGTCACCGAGCAGGCCAGGATCCCAATGATGATCCAGGGCCAGAGGTGCTTGTACCAAGGGCTTGCGGCAGTTGCTACGGACATTGTTCGGTTCTCTGTTAGCGATTAGCGGACTTGGGGGCCGATGAATCGGCTCTTGGCTTCAATGTGGACACTGGCGTTATCGGCATCGGTGAGGATGAATGTCACCTCGTTGGTGCTCGACGGCAACTGTTCCGGCGCACTCGACAGCTCAACCGGCATGCTGACGATATCGCCGGCAGCCACCTTGATTTCGCGACGGCCTTGCAGCTTGAGGTCCGGCAAGCCCGCGGCATCGAGCACGTAGGTGTGGTCGCGCTGGTCCTTGTTCATGATCTTCAGGCTGTAGACGTTTTCGATACGGCCTTCGGCGTTCTCGCGGTACAGCACACGGTCCTTGCTCACGTCGAAACCCACCAGCGAGCGCATGAAGAATGCCGCCGCCAGCAGGCCCATCATCGCCAGCAATACCAGGGCGTAACCGATCAGGCGCGGGCGCAGCTTGTGGGTCTTCTGCCCCGACAGGTTGTGCTCGGTGGTGTAGCTGATCAGGCCGCGCGGGTAGTCCATTTTGTCCATGATGTTGTCGCAGGCGTCGATACAGGCGGCGCAGCCGATGCACTCGATCTGCAGGCCGTCGCGGATGTCGATACCGGTCGGGCACACCTGCACGCACATCGTGCAATCGATGCAATCCCCCAGGCCCTGAGCCTTGTAGTCGATGCCTTTTTTGCGCGGGCCACGCACCTCGCCACGGCGTGGGTCGTAGGAAACGATCAGGGTGTCCTTGTCGAACATCACACTCTGGAAGCGCGCGTACGGACACATGTAGATGCACACTTGTTCGCGCAGCCAACCGGCGTTGCCATAGGTGGCGAGGGTGAAGAAGCCGACCCAGAAATACGACCAGCCATCGGCCTGGCCGGTGAAGAACTCGAACACCAGTTCGCGGATGGGGGAGAAGTAGCCGACGAAAGTCATGCCGGTGACAAAACCGATCAGCAACCACAGGGTGTGCTTGCTGAATTTGCGCAGGAATTTGTTGGCGCCCATCGGCGCTTTATCCAGCTTGATGCGCTGGTTGCGGTCGCCTTCGGTGACCTTTTCGCACCACATGAAGATCCATGTCCATACGCTTTGCGGGCAGGTATAACCGCACCACACGCGACCGGCATACACGGTGATAAAGAACAGGCCAAACGCCGCAACAATCAAAATACCTGAGAGCAGGATGAAGTCCTGGGGCCAGAAGGTCGCGCCAAAAATAAAGAACTTACGTTCGGGCAGATTCCACCACACGGCCTGGTGGCCGCCCCAGTTCAGCCACACGGTGCCGAAGTAGAGCAGGAACAGGCCGGCACCGCCGAGCATGCGCAAATTACGGAACAGGCCAGTGAAGGCGCGGGTGTAGATTTTCTCTCGCGAGGCGTAGAGGTCGACGGTTTTACTGTCGGAACCGTTTGTGTGTTTGGCAGGCGGGGTAACGTCATGTACCGGTATCTGGTTGCTCATCATTGCATCCCACGGCGGTGGAGATTTGCCTCGGCCAGTACGTGCCAACCGGGGTCAAATGAAGGGTGTTGCAGTGGTGTAATGATACGCCCCCGGTGGTGCTGAAAGGAGGCGACCTAAGTGATCTGGATCAATTGATCTGGCAAGTATGGTTGGTTTTGGCTGGCCCGGTCCTCTGAAACACTGCGGATCCAATGTGGGAGGGGGCTTGCCCCCGATAGCGGTGGATCAGCGACAGATGCACTGACTGACACACTGCAATCGGGGGCAAGCCCCCTCCCACATTGCTATTGCAGCGGCTTTTATTGCTCTTCAGCCTTCTTATCCCCATGGGACAAGCTGTAAACATAGGCTGCCAGCAAGTGCACCTTGTCGTTCCCCTGCAGTTGCTCCTGCGCAGGCATCTGGCCCTGGCGGCCCCAACGGATGGTCTGTTGCAGTTGGGCGAAGCTTGAGCCGTAGATGAACGCGCCAGGGTGGGTCAGGTCGGGCGCACCCATGGCGGGCGTGCCTTTACCGGCCGGGCCGTGGCAGGCCACGCAGTTGGCGGCGAAGAGTTTTTCGCCGTTGGCCACGTCGGCTTTCACCCCTTCCGGCAGTTTGCGCCCGTCGAGGTTGGTGACGACGAACGCGGCCACATCGCTGACGCCTTGTTCCTTGAGGATATCCAGCCAGGCGGGCATCACCGCATGGCGGCCCTTCATGATGGTTTCCTTGATGGTGGCCGGGTCGCCGCCCCAACGCCAGTCGGCATCGGTCAGGTTGGGAAAGCCGTAGGCGCCCTTGGCGTCGGAACCGTGGCACACCGAGCAGTTGGAGGCGAACAGGCGGCCACCCATCTTCAAGGCTTGCGGGTCCTTGGCCACTTCTTCAATGGGCATCGAGGCGAATTTGGCGAAGATCGGGCCGAACTTGGCGTCCGACCTGGCCATTTCCTTTTCCCATTCGTGCACGCCGGTCCAGCCGGTCTGGCCGTTGGCGAAGGGGGTTTGCTTGTCGTTGTCGAGGTAGTTGTAGCCCGGCAACAGGCCCTTCCAGTTGCCCAGGCCGGGGTACAGCGCGAGGTAGCCGAGGGCGAAGATGATGGTGCCGACGAACAGCATGAACCACCATTTGGGCAGCGGGTTGTCGTACTCCTCGATGCCGTCGAACGAGTGGCCGACGGTCTCGTCGGTTTGCTCGGCGCGCTGGCCCTTTCGGGTCGACAGCAGCAGCCAGGTCAGGGCGAAGATGGTACCCAGGCTGAGGACTGTGACGTACAGACTCCAGAACGTAGTCATTCTTTGTTACTCCTAGAAGCTTGCTCGACGTGCTTGATGGCTTCGGGATCATCCGCAAAAGGCAGCAAGGTCGCGTCTTCAAACTCCGACTTGCGCTTGGGGCTGAACACCCACAACGCCAGGCCGATAAAGGCCACCATCACCACAACGGTGCCCAAGCCACGAATCATCCCGATATCCATGAAGAATCACCGTTTGCTTTTGATGATGGTGCCAAGGCCTTGCAGGTAGGCCACCAATGCGTCCATTTCGGTCTTGCCCTTCACGGCTGCGGCTGCACCGGCGATGTCTTCGTCGGTGTAGGGCACGCCCAGGGTGCGCAAGACTTCCATCTTCTTCGCGGTGTCCTTGCCGTCGAGCTTGTTTTCCACGAGGAACGGGTACGCCGGCATTTTCGACTCAGGCACCACGTTGCGCGGGTTGTACAGGTGCGCACGTTGCCAGTCATCGGAGTAACGCCCGCCCACACGGGCCAGGTCCGGGCCGGTGCGCTTGGAACCCCACAGGAACGGGTGGTCCCACACGCTTTCACCGGCGACCGAGTAGTGGCCGTAGCGTTCGGTTTCGGCACGGAACGGGCGGATCATCTGCGAGTGGCAGCCGACACAACCGTTGGCGATGTAGACGTCGCGGCCTTCCAGTTCAAGCGCGGTGCGCGGCTTCATGCCTTCGACCGGTTTGTTGGTGACGTCCTGGAAAAACAGCGGAACGATCTGGGTCAAGCCGCCGATACTCACGGCGATGACCATGAAGAAGGCCAGCAGGCCGATATTCTTCTCGACTACTTCATGCTTCATCAGTGGGCTCCCACAACGGCGATCTTGGCGGCGGCTTCGGCTTCTGCAGGGTCCGAGGCACGCACGGTGCGCCAGACGTTGTAGGCCATGAACAGCATGCCGGTGGCAAAGAACGCACCGCCCAGGGCGCGGACGATATAGCCCGGGTGGCTGGCTTGCAGCGCTTCGACGAAGGAGTAGGTGAGGGTGCCGTCATCGTTGATCGCACGCCACATCAGGCCCTGGGTGATGCCGTTGACCCACATCGACGCGATGTAGAGCACGGTACCGATGGTCGCCAGCCAGAAGTGCGTGTTGATCAGCCCGACGCTGTGCATCTGCACGCGGCCGAACAGTCTGGGGATCATGTGGTAGATCGCGCCGATGGAGATCATCGCGACCCAACCGAGCGCGCCGGCGTGAACGTGGCCGATGGTCCAGTCGGTGTAGTGGGACAGCGAGTTGACGGTCTTGATCGCCATCATCGGCCCTTCGAAGGTCGACATGCCGTAGAACGCCAGGGATACCACGAGGAAGCGCAGGATCGGGTCGGTGCGCAATTTATGCCAGGCGCCCGACAGGGTCATCATGCCGTTGATCATGCCGCCCCAGCTCGGGGCCAGCAGGATGATCGACATCGCCATGCCCAGGGACTGTGCCCAATCCGGCAGCGCGGTGTAGTGCAAGTGGTGAGGACCGGCCCAGATGTACAGGGTGATCAGCGCCCAGAAGTGCACGATGGACAGGCGGTACGAGTAAATAGGACGTTCGGCCTGTTTCGGCACGAAGTAATACATCATCCCCAGGAAACCGGTGGTCAGGAAGAAACCCACGGCGTTGTGGCCGTACCACCACTGGATCATGGCGTCCGTGGCCCCGGCGTAGGCCGAGTAGGACTTGAACAGGCTCACCGGCAACGAAGCGTGGTTGACGATGTGCAGCATCGCCGTCACCAGGATAAAGGCACCGTAGAACCAGTTGCCCACGTAGATGTGCTTGGTCTTGCGCTTGACGATGGTACCGAAGAACACCACGGCATAGGTCACCCACACGATGGCGAGCAAAATGGCGATCGGCCATTCCAGCTCGGCGTATTCCTTGGTGGTGGTGTAACCCAGCGGCAGGGTGACGATGGCGCCCAGGATGACCGCTTGCCAACCCCAGAAGGTGAAGGCCGCGAGGCTGTCGGAGATCAGTCGCGTCTGGCAGGTTCGCTGCACGACATAGTAGGAGGTGGCAAACAGTGCACATCCA
Organism: Pseudomonas sp. QC2; assembly: GCF_002859085.1. NCBI lineage: Bacteria > Pseudomonadati > Pseudomonadota > Gammaproteobacteria > Pseudomonadales > Pseudomonadaceae > Pseudomonas > Pseudomonas sp. QC2. The sequence goes on along the minus strand of NZ_PKKS01000025.1, from coordinate 325,260 downwards.
CCGAAGGCGAAAATCACCAGGTTGGTGTGCAGCGGGCGCAGGCGGCCAAAGGTCGTCCATGGCAAACCGAAATTCAATTCCGGCCAAACCAGTTGCGAGGCGATGAACACCCCGAGCCCCATGCCAAGGATCCCCCAGACCACCGTCATGATGGCGAACTGGCGGACTACCTTATAGTTATAAGCAGTCGGACTGATTGCTGTGCTCATTCTAAGGTTCCACGGTTTAGGTTTTTTTATAGGTAAAATCGGCCGCAAGTATGGAGAAAGCGAGGGGCCATTGCAACGCAATGGCTGACCTGTATCAATGCGTTCCACGCCAGATTCTGCGCCCTTTCCATGTTTCGTGTAAGGATAAAATTCGAAATAGAAAGCTGATCAAGTGGACAGGATATTTATGGGGTCGCAACGGTTATCGTTACGTACGCCAGAATCGGTCCGCTGTGCAGGGAAGCGTAGACCCGAATGGCAGGAGGGGAAAGGTGTGCTTTGGAAGGGTGTGACACTGGGTCGCACAAGAAGGTACTGCTGTGGCGAGGGAGTTTGCTGTCGTTGGACCGGGCTGGCGCTCCAGTGCGAAGCGCTGCCAAGATTTTGGGGCCGCTTCGCAGCCCAACGGGAGCAAGCTCCCTCGCCACAGGTAGAGTTGCCGCCCCAAGGTGGGGCGGCATTCAGAGGTTACTGGGGCTGGCTTTCTGGCGTTGCGCCATCAGCGTTATGGGACAAGCTATACACGTAGGCGGCCAACAAGTGCACCTTGTCATTACCCTGTAGCACTTCCTGCGCCGGCATCTGGCCCTGGCGGCCGTGGCGGATGGTTTGCTGCAACTGCGCAAGGCTGGTGCCGTAGATGTAACCGGCCGGTTTGGTCAGGTCGGGCGCGCCCATGGCTTCCATGCCGTGGCCTTGCGGACCGTGGCAAGCGACACAGGTGGTGTTGAACGCAGTTTGGCCTGCTGCCAAGTCAGCGCTGCTGTCAGCCGGCAACGGCAGTTTGGCCACGTCGTGACGTACATAGGCGGCGACGTTTTTCACCCCTTCATCGCCGAGCATGTCACCCCAGGCCGGCATTGCTGCATGACGGCCGTTGAGAATGGTGGTCTTGATCGCCTCGGCCGAACCGCCCCAGCGCCAGATGTTATCCGCCAGGTTGGGGAAACCAAACGCGCCCTTGGCGTCCGAGCCGTGGCACACCGCACAGTTGGAGGCAAACAGGCGACCGCCCATCTTCAACGCTTGCGGGTCTTTGGCGACTTCTTCCACGGGCATGGCCGAGAATTTGGCGAAGATCGGCCCGAACTTGGCGTCGGCCTTGGCCATTTCCTTGTCCCATTCCTTGGTCTGGGTCCAGCCGTCTTCATAGCCCGGTAACACGCCTTTCCAGTTGCCCAGGCCCGGGTAGAGGATCAGGTAGCCGACCGCAAACACCAAGGTGCCGGCGAACAGCATGAACCACCACTGGGGCAGCGGGTTGTCGTATTCCTCGATACCGTCGAAGGCGTGGCCCATGGTCTGGTCGACGCTGCCCTTGGTCTCGCCCTTGCGGGTGCCGATCAAGAGCCAAGTCAGGCCGATCAGGCTGCCGAGGGTCAGTACGCAGATCCATGTACTCCAGAATAGGGTCATGGCCGTGTGCTCCTTATTGCAGGCTCTTCTTGAGCGTCGGATGGAGAAGGTTCATCGGCGAAGGGCAGCAGGCGCGCCTGCTCGAATTCCGCATTGCGCCGGTTGTTGAACACCCACAGCGACAGGCCGATAAAGGCGATGGCGACCACCAGCGTGCCGAGGCCGCGGATGGTGCCCGCATCGAATTCAAATCCCATGGCTCACCTCTTGCTCTTGATGGCAGTACCGAGCACTTGCAGGTACGAAACCAGCGCGTCCATCTCGGTCTTGCCCTTGAGGCTGGCGACGGCGCCACTGATGTCGTCGTCTGTGTACGGCACGCCGAGGGTGCGCATCACTTTCAACTTGGTCTCGGTGTGGCTGCTGTCGACGGCGGCGGTGACCAGCCATGGGTAGGCCGGCATTTTCGACTCGGGCACGACGTTGCGCGGGTTGTACAAGTGCGCGCGGTGCCAGTCGTCCGAGTAGCGAGCGCCGACGCGCGCCAGGTCCGGACCGGTGCGCTTGGAGCCCCACAGGAACGGGTGGTCCCAGACGCTCTCGCCGGCGACCGAGTAGTGGCCGTAGCGTTCGGTCTCGGCGCGGAACGGGCGGATCATCTGCGAGTGGCACTGTACGCAGCCTTCGCGGATGTAGATGTCACGGCCTTCCAGTTGCAGCGCGGTGTAGGGCTTCATGCCTTCGACCGGCTTGTTGGTCACGTCCTGGAAGAACAGCGGGACGATCTGGGTCAGGCCGCCGATGCTCACGGCGAGCACCATGAGCAGCATCAGCAGGCCGACGTTCTTTTCAATCGTTTCGTGTTTCATCATCGACTCCTCAGGCCAACTGCGCAGTAGTGGCGGCTTCGACGGGCTGCGCGGAACGCACGGTGCGCCACGTGTTGTAAGCCATCAGGAACATGCCGCTCAGGAAGATGGCGCCGCCCACCAGCCGCACGATGAAGCCTGGGTGGCTGGCCACCAGGGTTTCGACGAAGGAGTAGGTCAGCGTGCCGTCTTCGTTGACCGCACGCCACATCAGGCCCTGGGCGATGCCGTTGACCCACATCGAGGCGATGTAGAGCACGGTGCCGATGGTGGCCAGCCAGAAGTGCGCGTTGATCAGGCCGAGGCTGTACATCTGCTCGCGACCGAAGATTTTCGGGATCATGTGGTACAGCGCGCCGATGGAGATCATTGCCACCCAGCCGAGGGCGCCGGCGTGGACATGGCCGATGGTCCAGTCGGTGTAGTGGGAAAGGGCGTTGACGGTCTTGATCGCCATCATCGGGCCTTCGAAGGTCGACATGCCGTAGAACGCCAGCGACACCACCAGGAAGCGCAGGATCGGGTCGCTGCGCAATTTATGCCAGGCGCCCGACAGGGTCATCATGCCGTTGATCATGCCGCCCCAGCTCGGTGCCAGCAGCACCAGCGACATCACCATGCCCAGCGACTGTGCCCAGTCCGGCAGTGCGGTGTAGTGCAAGTGGTGCGGGCCGGCCCAGATGTACAGGGTAATCAGCGCCCAGAAGTGCACGATGGACAAGCGATACGAATACACCGGACGCTCGGCCTGCTTGGGCACGAAGTAGTACATCATCCCCAGGAAGCCGGCTGTGAGGAAAAAGCCTACTGCGTTATGCCCGTACCACCACTGCACCATGGCATCCGTCGCACCGCCATAGAGGGAGTAGGACTTGGTCAGGCTGACCGGGATTTCCAGGTTGTTAACGATATGCAGGATGGCCACGGTGATGATGAACGCACCGAAGAACCAGTTGCCGACGTAGATGTGCTTGGTGTTGCGCTTGGCCACGGTGCCAAAGAACACAATGGCGTAAGCCACCCACACGATGGTGATCAGGATGTCGATCGGCCATTCCAGCTCGGCGTATTCCTTGGAGCTGGTGTAGCCCAGCGGCAAGGAGATGGCGGCCAAGAGAATGACCAACTGCCAGCCCCAGAAGCAGAACGCGGCGATCTTCGGCGCGAACAGCTGGGTTTGGCAGGTGCGTTGTACCGAGTAGAAGGAGCTGGCGAACAAGGCGCAGCCACCGAAGGCGAAGATCACCGCGTTGGTGTGCAGCGGGCGCAGGCGTCCGAAGCTGGTCCACGGCAAATCGAAGTTGAGTGCAGGCCAGACCAATTGGGCCGCGAGAAAAACCCCGAGCCCCATGCCGACGATGCCCCACACCACCGTCATAATGGCGAATTGGCGGACCACCTTGTAGTTATAGGCGGTACTTAAAGTAGTGTTCATGGTTCCCCATCCACGGTTCAACCCAAGCAGATGCGGCACTTGGGCTGGAGTTATAGGCAGACTAAAAAGCGAGGCAAGCATGGGCAAAGAGCACAAGGCCAGTATTGACGGGGATCAATGGGCGCAGTGTGTGCGCGAACGCGGCGGGTTGTGGGATGCCGCGTCGACTGCCGCGAAGGGCACGCCAGTGACGCTGATCCTGGCCCACGGTGCCGGCGCACCGATGGACTCAGCCTTCATGAACGACATGGCTGCGCGCCTTGCCGGGCATGGCGTGAACGTGTTGCGCTTCGAGTTTCCCTACATGGCCCAGCGCCGTGTGGACGGTGGCAAACGTCCGCCGAACCCGGCGCCCAAACTGCTGGAAGCCTGGCGTGAGGTGTATGCCGAGGTGCGACGTCATGTCGCTGGGAAACTGGCCGTTGGTGGCAAGTCGATGGGCGGGCGCATGGCCAGTTTATTGGCCGATGAATTAGGCGCCGATGCACTGGTGTGCCTGGGGTATCCGTTCTATGCGGTGGGTAAGCCGGAAAAGCCACGGGTCGAGCATTTGGCCGGGTTGAAGACGCCGACGTTGATCGTGCAGGGCGAGCGGGATGCGCTGGGCAATCGGGCGGCGGTGGAGGGGTATGAATTATCGCCGAGCATCGAGATGATGTGGCTGGTGGCGGGGGATCATGACTTGAAGCCGTTGAAGGCGTCGGGGTTCAGTCATGAGCAGCATCTGGAGGCTGCGGCGGTGCGGGTTTCTAGCTTTCTTAGAGCGCTTGAGTGAAACCTGTGGCGAGGGAGCAAGCTCCCTCGCCACAGTGTATTTACCGGTTAAAACGCTCGACCAGCGAGTACTGGGTATTGGCGGTATGCGTCAATTCCTCACTCAACTGCGCCGAGTTCATCGCCTGTTCCGAAGTCTGGTCGGCCAACAGCGCAATGGTGCTGATGTTACGACTGATCTCTTCGGCCACCGAGCTTTGCTCTTCGGTGGCAGCGGCGATCTGCGTGGTCATGTCGGTGATATGCGCTACCGCCTCACTGATCCCCACCAACGCCTGATCCGCTTCCATTACCCGCGCCACGCCTTCTTCGGCCTGGCGATGCCCGGCGTCCATGGTTTGCACGGCGGCGGCGGCGGTTTGCTGCAGCTTGGCGATCAGGGCGTGGATCTGCCCGGTCGATTCCGCGGTGCGCTGTGCCAGTTGACGGACTTCGTCGGCAACGACCGCAAACCCGCGGCCCATCTCGCCGGCACGCGCCGCTTCAATGGCGGCGTTGAGCGCCAGCAGGTTGGTCTGGTCGGCAATGCCTTTGATCACATCGACCACGCCGCCGATTTCATCGCTGTCCTTGGCCAGTTGCGTGACGGTCACGCCAGTCTCGCCCACCGCGACAGACAGGCGCTGGATCGCCTCGCGGGTTTCCCCGGCGATGTCGCGGCCACGGCCGGTCAGGCGGTTGGCTTCCTGGGTGGCGTCGGCCGTGCGCTGCACGTGGCTGGCGACTTCCTGGGTGGTGGCCGCCATCTGGTTGACCGCCGTGGCCACCTGTTCGGTTTCCACGCGCTGGCGTTCCAGGCCGCTGGAGCTGTTATGCGCCAGGGTGTTGGATTGCGCGGCCTGGTCGTTGAGGTGTTCGGCGGTGTCCTGCAAGCGCGTGAGACAGGTCTTAAGACGCGCCTCTTGGCTGAGGATCGACATCTCCAGGCGCGCCTGGGCGCCACGGCTGTCGGTGTACATCTGCGCGATCAACGGGTCGGAGGTGGTCTGCTCGGCCAGGCGCAGCAAACGCTTGAGACCGCGCTGTTGCCAGCTCAGGCCGAGCAGGCCCAGCGGCACCGACAACCCTGCCGCCAGGGCAAAGCCCCAGTGGGAGTTGAGTGACGCACCGATCATGAAGCTCAACTGGCTCACCAGGATAAACGGCAGCCAGTCCTGCAACACCGGCAGCCACTTATCGCGTTGGGGAATCGCCGACTTGCCTTGATTGATGCGTTGGTAGAGCGCTTCGGCGCGGCGGATCTGCTCGGCGGTGGGCTTGATGCGCACCGATTCGTAGCCGACCACCTGGTTGCCTTCGAAAACCGGCGTCACGTAGGCGTTAACCCAATAGTGATCACCGGTCTTGCAGCGATTCTTGACAATGCCCATCCATGGCAAGCCTTGTTTGAGCGTCGACCACATATGCGCGAAGACCGCGCCCGGCACATCCGGGTGACGCACCAGGTTGTGCGGGGCACGCACCAGTTCGTCGCGGGAGAACCCACTGATCTCGACAAAGGCGTCGTTGCAGTAGGTGATCACGCCTTTGGCATCGGTGGTGGAGATCAACCGTTGCTGAGCGGGGAAGGTACGTTCGCGCTGGGTAACGGGTTGGTTATTACGCATGGTTGTTCAATCCGCAAGGCTTTCAAGGGTTGTCGGCCGGAAAACGCTTTTATTTAACTTAATTTTGCAACAATCACCCGGCCAGCATCGGGTAGGTAAACAACCCGAAGTGAAGCAGATTCAAACCAAAGTGCGTGGCAACCGCCGCGCCCAGGCCACCAAAGCGATAAGCCAAGCCATACCCTACGCCGGCGATGCTCGCCAGCAGCACCCAGTGCCAGCCCGCCCCGATGTGCACCAGACCGAACACGAGCGATGCCAGCAACAAGGCGAGGTTCTCGCCGTAAGGCAGGTGTTTGAAGCGTCGGCTCAAGCCGCCCTGTACATAGCCCCGGAACAAGGCCTCTTCCACCAGGGTCACCAACAGCAGGTTATTGAGGACCCACAGCCACGCCTGTTCCGGCCATTTCGGCGCCCAACTGATCACACCCAGCAAGGTGGCGCCGCCCAGCGCGGCGATGGCGGTGAGGGTCAGGGCCAGGGCGGCCACGCAGATCGACAGGCGCAGCGAGCGCCGCGCCACGATCCACGGGCAGGCCAGCAACAGCCAGAAGCCAATCAGCGGCTTGTCTTGGTTCAAGTACATCGAGAAGGGCACGGCATCGTCGGTGAAACGCTGCGGGGCAATGCCGCGCCCATTGTAGAAACCCGGCAGCCAATGCATCGCCAGGCTCAGCGCGAGTACGATAAACAGCCCGTGGCCGAGGTAGCGCGCCCAAGGCGTACGTTGCTGGCGGACCGCGTAGCCGGCGATCAGCAGCAGCGCGATGGACACGCCCGCCAGCATCCCCAGTTGCCCGTAGATCAAGGCCAGCAGATAGCCGATGGAAAGAAGCGCCAGGTACAGCCAGGGCAATGCGATCATGGGGAGTCCTTGGAAAAATCTGGGCGGCATTATAGCGAGCCGTCCCTGGGGGCCACATGAAAACTCCGGCAAGCCCGCTCACCCCAAGCGCGCTGACAGTCTCTTCGGGCGTAACACCAACCACAACGCTCCCGCGATCAATACCCCGCCATACAGGTGCGCCATCGACAACGGCTCATCCAACAGCAACGCGCCCCACAGCACGCCGAACGGCGGGATCATGAAGGTCACGGTCATCGACTTCACCGGCCCGATGGAGGTCAGCAGGCGGAAGTACAGGATGTAGGCAAACGCCGTGCACACCAAGCCCAACCCCAGCAGCGACAACCACACCTGCCACCCACCCCAGCTGGCGGGCGGCTGGCTGACGGCGCTGTAAGCGAAGAGCGGTAACAGGAACAAGGTGGCGCCGAGCATGCTGCCCAGGGCAGAGAGGCGGCTGTCCAACCCTCCGCGCTGATCCAACCAGCGCCGTGCGAGGAACCCGGCAAAGCCGTAACAGGTGGTCGCCAGCAAACACGCGAGCGCGCCCATCAGCAATTCCAGGTCAAACGCCACGGGCCCCGCGCGGGTCAGCACGCCCACGCCCAACAGGCCCAGGCAGACGCCGGCGACTTTCGACGGGGTCAGGCGTTCGCTGAAAAACAGCCCGCCGATCAATACGCCCATCAATGGCGTGGTGGCGTTGAAAATCGCCGAGTAACCCGCCGGCAGCACTTGGGCGGCCACCGAATACATCGTCGCCGGGATTCCGGAGTTGATCACCCCCAAGAGCAACACCGTCTTGAACTTGCCCTGGAAGTCCCATTTCACCCGCATGGCCGCCAGGATCACCAGCAACCCGGCGGCGGCAATCGACACGCGGAAAAACGCCGTCGGTAGCGTGCCGATCTCCGGCGCGATGATGCGCATGAACAGGAAGCTCGCCCCCCAAATGGCGGCGAGCCCCAGCAAGTACAAGGTGTCCACAGGTCTCACGGAAAACTCTCCTATCAATAAGGCGGCGAGTGTTGCACGCCGCTTTCATTGATTACAGGACAAACCGCGTCACCAACCCATTCAAATCCACCGCCAAGCGCGACAACTCCTGACTGGCTGCCGAAGTCTGGGTGGCGCCGGCGGCGGTCTGGGTAGACAGGTCGCGGATGTTGACCAGGCTGCGGTCGACGTCGCGCGCCACCAGCGCCTGCTGCTCGGCGGCGCTGGCGATCACCAGGTTGCGCTGGCTGATCTGCGAGATGGCGGCGGTGATTTTTTCCAGCGCGCTGCCGGCGCTGTTGGCGCGTTGCAGAGTTTGGCCGGCGTGATCGGCGCTGCTGTTGAGGGCTTCGACGGTGTCTTGGGTGCCGCGCTGGATACCGACGATCATCTGCTCGATTTCTTCGGTGGAGTCCTGGGTGCGTTGCGCCAGGGAGCGCACCTCATCCGCCACCACCGCAAAACCACGCCCGGCCTCACCCGCGCGGGCGGCTTCAATCGCCGCGTTGAGCGCCAGCAGGTTGGTTTGCCCGGCGATGCCGCGGATCACTTCCAGCACCTTGCTGATGTCCTGGGCCTGCACCGCCAGGCCTTCGGCCTTGTTCGACGCACCGAGCACTTCGTCCACCAGGTTCTGGATCGAGCTGATGGTCTCGCTGATCTGGTAGTGACCGTGCTTGCTGTCCTCGTCGGAAGCCTGGGACGCCTCGGCGCTGGACACCGCATTGCCGGCGACTTCGTCCACCGCCGCGCTCATTTCGGTGACGGCCGTGGCAGCCTGTTCGATCTCATCGTTCTGCGCCTGCAGGCCACGGGTGCTTTGTTCCATCACCGAACTCATCTCTTCGGCAGCCGACGCCAGTTGTTGCGCCGACTCGCTGATGCCGCGGATGGTGCCTTGCAGCTGCGCCTGCATGGTGGCCAGGGCGGTGAGCAACTGGGCGGGTTCGTCCTTGCCGCTGACGGCGATCGGCTGGCTCAGGTCGCCGCCGGCAATGGTGCGTGCCACGGTCAGCGCCTGGCCGAGCGGGGCGGTGATGCTGCGGGTCAGCAGCCACGCCAGCAGCAAGGTGGCGATCAGTGCGACGACGATGATCAGGCCGACAATCCACTGCGCACTGGCGTACATCTGCGCCGCTGCATCCGCCGCGGCCTCGACGCCGTTCTGGTTGAACACGATCAGGTCTTCCAGGCTCTGGTTGAGCACCGTGCCCTGGGGGGCGAGGCGGCTGGTGAGCAGGTCGATGGCGTCTTGCTGTTGATCCTTGTCCACCAGGGCGACCATCTGGGTCACGATGCTGAGGTAGGTGGCCACATTGGCTTTCAACTTATTCAGCAGCTCGCGCTCGCCATCACTGCTCAGCATTGTTTCCTGACGGTCCAGCAGCCCTTGCAGTTCGCCGCGATGGCGGGTGAGGAGGGCTTTGCTGGCATCGCGCACCCGTGATTCGTCGGTGGTCGCCAGGCGCAGCGCCTCCAGGCGGATGCTGGCCACATAGGCCGCGCTGTCGTGGATGTTCTCGATGCTCGGCATCCATGACTGTTCGATGACCAGCGCACTTTGCCGCAGCTTGGCCATCTGGCCCAGGCCGAACATCCCGACAATTACCAGCAAGCTGGCCAAAACCGCAAAACTCAGACTGGCACGCAGACCGATCTTCATGTTCCTCAATGACATCTCAATGCTCCTTAGGCGATTAGAACCTGTTCCCGGATCGGTCTTCTGACCTTGTTAGGGTGGGAGAGGGCGCGCTGTATATCAAAGTGCCATCAAGGTGGTAATCAGGGTTTCCCTTAGTTGGATCCAACGCTCTAAGAGGTTCATCAAGACCAGCGCGGCGGGCCCTTTGCCTGCCTCAACCTTCCAAGCCCCAGGGTTGAAGGCGTGCAGGTAAAACTCGCGATAACTCACAAGTGTGTTTATTGACCGGATGGTCGACTTTAAAAATTGCAAATAAATGTACGAAATGAACGAACTTGTACAAGCTGGCGTAAAAAATGACCCTTCTCCTGTTTCCGTACACTGGCTAAGCTCAGGGGCTCCAGATGCTCGTCGAGGTTTCCCGCATGTCGCCTTCCGCCCGCGCTATCGCCCAGATGATCCTCGATGGCTTCGACGATTACCGTGAACACTTCCGCCAGATCACCGATGGCGCTCGCGAGCGTTTTGAAAAAGCCCAGTGGCAACTAGCCCAGGCCGCTTCAGCGGCGCGGATCAACCTCTATGAAGAGAAGGTCAATGAAGTGACCGCGCGTCTGCATGAGCACTTCGATGACGCCACATTGCTCGACATTGATGCGTGGCCCGTGGTGAAAAGCGCCTACATCGGCCTGATCGACCTGCGCTTCGACGATGAGCTGTCCGAAACCTGGTACAACTCGATCTTCTGCGGCCTGTTCAGCCACGACCTGATCAGCGACGGTTGCATGTTTATCCACACCACGCGGCCCAGCCTGCGCCGGGCACGGGCCGCGCAGACACGTACCTACACGCCCGCCGGGAACATCCCGCAGATGCTCGCGCAGGTGTTTGCCGACTACCGCTTCAGCGAACCCTACGCGGACCTGGCAGCCGACCTGCGTCGCCTCGAAGTCCAACTGCGGGAAAACCTGCCGGACTGGGTGTGCAAGGACCCGGACCTCAAGGTCGAGCTGTTTTCCTCGGTGCTCTACCGCAATAAAGGCGCGTACCTTGTAGGACGCATCTACACCCGCGACGAACAATGGCCACTGGTCATCCCGCTGCTGCACCGTGAAGGCCAGGGCATCCAGATCGATGCGCTGATCACCGACGAAGCCGAAGTGTCGATCATTTTCTCGTTCACCCGTTCCTACTTCATGGTCGACGTGCCGGTACCGGCGGAGTTCATTGGCTTTCTCAAGCGCATTTTGCCGGGCAAGCATATTGCCGAGCTGTACACCTCCATTGGTTTCTACAAGCACGGCAAGTCGGAGTTCTACCGCGCGCTGATCAACCACCTGGCGACCACCGACGATCAGTTCATCATGGCCCCCGGTGTGCGCGGCATGGTCATGAGCGTATTCACCCTGCCGGGCTTCAACACGGTGTTCAAGATCATCAAGGACCGCTTTTCGCCGTCGAAAAACGTCAACCGCGCCACGGTGATCGAGAAATACCGCCTGGTCAAAAGCGTCGACCGCGTTGGGCGCATGGCCGATACCCAGGAGTTCGCCGACTTCCGTTTTCCCCTGAGCAAGTTTGAACCGCAGTGCCTGGCCGAGCTGTTGGAAGTGGCCGCCGGCACCGTCGAAGTGGAAGGCGATACCGTGCTTATCCGTCACTGCTGGACCGAGCGGCGCATGACCCCGCTCAACCTCTACCTCGACAACGCCAACCCCGCCCAAGTGCGCGAAGCCCTGGAAGACTACGGCTTGGCGATCAAGCAACTGGCGGCGGCGAATATTTTCCCCGGTGACATGCTGCTGAAGAACTTCGGCGTCACCCGTCACGGCCGCGTGGTGTTCTACGACTACGATGAAATCTGCTTTCTCACCGAAGCCAACTTCCGTCACATCCCCGCACCGCGCACCCCCGAGGATGAAATGGCCTCCGAGCCCTGGTATTCCATCGGCCCGCTGGATGTGTTCCCCGAGGAGTTCCCGCCGTTCCTGTTCGCCGACGCCGGCCAACGCAAGCTGTTCGATGAGCTGCATGGCGAGTTGTACAACGCCGATTACTGGAAGGGCCTGCAGGCCGCGATTCGGGCGGGGAAGGTCATTGATGTGTTTCCGTATCGGCGCAAGGACCCGCAGGATGAAGGGGGGCTGTCGACGTGATCGTGGAGGGCATTGCCCACTGGCTGACTGCGGGTGTGCTGCCGTCAGCCAGGGTTGACGGTCAATGATCGCCAATGGCGATGAACGCTAGGCGCCTTCTTTGCGATTTTCTTTGCGGATGTCTTTGAGCCAGGGTTGGCCCTTGCCCAGCGTAGTCAATGTGTCTGTTACGTTGGAGGCGCGGTTTCTGTCAGTAGGGTTGGAGCCACGGGTCTGTACGTCCCGGGCTTGCTTGTAGAGGGATCCCATCTCTTTATTGAATGCCTTATCGGTTTTTTTGTTCTCCCGGTAATCGTTGAATTGGTTGATCGGGTTTTTGCTTCCGGGGCTGACCTCAAGCTTTTTGATCCGTTGTTCCAACAGATTGATAGGGGGTTGGTAGGACGTTTTTGGAAGCGCGGGTGTCGGGAAGTCGACGGGGAGTTTTTCCAGTGCGTCCTTGGTCTTTTTCAGTTGATCGAGTTCTTTTTGCCTGGAGGGGCTCATGGCGGAGTAGGGCTGTTTATCCAGCAGCGGCGCCGATGCGCCAGTGTTGCTTGAACCTTGCATCCAAGAGCTTTGTGTCGAATGGGTTTGAGGCGCAACGTCCTGATGCTTGGTGGCGTATCGGTCTGAGTAATTGTTGGCGCTGCTGTTGGCATAGCGGTCGATGGGTAATGGCATACGAAATCCTTAAGTCACAGTAACGTGTTGAATGGGGCTTAACCGCTGTATTAAGGGCTGTCCATGAAGTTCGTTCCCCGAATGGCGCGGCTTATCGCGTGGAAGTTCGCGATCCTGGTCGCCGTCAGGTTGGTTGCAGGTTCCGACGACTCCCGGTTGTCGGGCGAAGACGATGGCTGCTGTGTATAGGCCGGAGGGAACTCGTATCTGGGAGGGGGCTGCGACTCGTGCGAGCGCGGTTGAGCCTGCATGGCAGCTGAATAGCTCGGCAGGTTGGGGGAGGAAACAGGGGCGTCGATGGGCATAAAGCCTCCGTATCAGGTTGGAATATCCTGGTTGTCCAGACCTCTCTGGATGACTTATTGGGCGCCTGCCAGCGCTTACGGAAAATCGGACTTTTGCTTTTCAACCGTCGGATGAACTGGTCATTTTTTGTAGTCAGAATCTCTGTGGAGTAGCCCCATAAGTCTTTTGCCTACCTGGGTTCATCCCGGCAACGTTAGGGAAGGGACGTGGTTATGTGGTGAATGGCCAGGTGGCTTCTGAGGTCGGTGTAGAGGGTGTGCAAATCGGTATTCAGTTCAGCAATCAGCGCCCGCTGTTTGTTGTCGTCTTTAAGCTGACGGATGGCGGCATGTTTGACATGGGGGTTGTTGGCCGACTGAATCAACGCTTTGAACGCCTGGCGATCCTTGGCGCTGCCGGCTTGCTCCGTGCGGGGAACGGTGTTCAGTTGCACAAAGGCATGTTCGATAACCGCCAGCTCCAGTTTGATTCGCTGATTATTCGGCGAGGTTAAAATCAGCATGGGGTCCATGCCTGCCTCCGAACTGCCATCAAGCCTGCCGTTACGCCAGGCATCGCGTAAATTCGCCAGGGCATTGCGCGCCGCGTTCACCGCTTGTGGCGACAGTTTTTCTCCCACGCCGTTGCGGTGGGCGGTTTCGAGCGTGCGCTCCAGTCGGTGGAGTGTCAGTTCCACCGGTGCAGATTGATGGTTGCGCTCAAGATTCTGCTCCAAGCGTTTACGCTCCGGGGTGAGGCCAACGGTGGTGGTGAATTGACTGCTGCCTTTCAGGCGTCCCGTTGCCCAGGCGTTGCGGTATTCGGTCAGGGCGTTACGTTGCTTGATAAAGATCTCTTCCTCGACTTGAGACAACGGGTGCGGTTGTTGCTTGATGTGAGCATCCAGCAGGCCCGTCTCCTTATCCAGGGCGTTGACGTGTTTGACGGCCTGTTTCAGGTCTTGCGCGGTCAACCTGCTGTTCAGCGGTGCAGGTAGCAGGACGTGGAGGGTGATCGGGTCCAACTCACTGGACGCTGGAGGGGTGGCGGCCGCCCATGCGGCGCGTCGATCCAGCAGGGCGTTGCGTGCTTCCACGCGGGTTGCCAGTTGCTCATTGCGTTGCGCAAGTGCTTGCAGGCGTGTGTTTGCATCCGGTTGCAGGGCAAAGCGTTTGCGGCTTTCCTGGTCGAAGGCCTCAAGCGCCGCGTCGAGCCTTGAAACGTGCATCCAGGCTTGAAGTTGATGCCCTTTTTCCTGTGGCGCACTTTCCGGCATTCGACTGATGGGGCGAAGCAATGCGTGTTCGAGGCTGCGGGTGTTCCCGAGCAGATGACTGTGCCCTTGGTCGACCAGGCTTTTAACCACGGCGCCCTGGATAAAGTGGGTTTGTTGTACCAGTCGGCCCAGGGTGGCGCCGGACTCGGGGGGTGAAAACGGTGTGGGTCTGATCACAGGGGCTTCTCCGGGTGATGGCTTCAGATTCGAGAATTTTTCAGGCCTTCAACCAACCTGTAGACGTCTACCAGGATGTGGTCTGCGTTCAGTGGGTCGGTCAGGTACTTATCCCGGTACTCCGTTTTTGCAACATCCCACAGGTTGTTTATCAATGCTTTCAAAGCGTCCTCCTGCAGTGTTCGCGGGACGGGAGCGCAATGACTGGCCAATTGCGTGCCTATCCGTGATGACCCCGCAAATGCGCCAGCGGCCCAGGCAGACCTGAGCTGATCCAACTTGCGACAAAGCGTCACCACGGTTTGTAAGTCGATGGACGTTCCGCCCTGCTGATCACGCTCCAGCAACAGCGTGCCTAATTGCTCGGCCTGTTCGAGCACAGGGTTGAGGCGGTCCACATGCTTCACCGCCTGCGCCAGCGCCCTGCCTGATAGGCTGGGTGAAAAACTCACTGGATCCTCGTCGATGGAGGGGGTGTTTCCAACCTGTTCAGGCAGGGGGCTGTCCCTGCCCATGGCTTGCCAGTAAGTCGGCGCAAGAGACGATGGCCGTCGTGATTCGAGCTGCCTGACCGAATCCGGATGCGTATCTTCGGCGTACATGCCCAACGTATCGACGTAGGTCTGGGCAGCACGTGCGCGCGGCTCCAAGGCAGGATCCTGCTCCGTGTACATGGGGGCCGCATGCGAGGTCCATGTCGTTGAGAGGGGGGGCAAATTATCTGTTGGGCTTGGCATGACGTTTTTCCGGTGCGGGCAGCGTTGGGCATGAAGGGAGGCGTTTTTTGCGTGCCGCAGTAGAGCGCGCCGGGTCATGGGCAAGCCATATAGAAAACCCTGATGGTTGCGTGCGAAAAGTCATGTAAGGGTGTGGGTTGGGACGTTCCCGTCAGGCTCAAACAGCCTGCCACCCTTGTATGAATCGGTGGTTTTGCGGCTTTGAAATGGCTTGCCTCGTTCACAGCGACTGAAATCTGCGACAATTGCCACCCACGATCACGTCACCGCAGGCTCACCTGCCTCACTAGAAGACCTTTGCGTACCTGATGACTGACCAAGCACCCACTATCGACCAACTGCTCAAAACCCTCGACCACGCCATGCTCGCCGACCGCCACCGCTTGCGCCGGCAGTTGCTTGAGCTGCGCAAGAAACCCGACGAGGAAAAGCTGGCGCAGTGGGTGGCGCGCATGCAGGCGTCCTGCGCGCAGGTCACGGCGCGGCGCGCCAGCCTGCCGGTGATCCGCTATGACGACAGCCTGCCGATTGCGGCCAAGCGCGATGAAATCAAGGACGCGCTGCTCAAGCATCAGGTGCTGATCATTGCCGGTGAAACCGGTTCGGGTAAAACCACCCAGTTGCCGAAAATCTGCTTGGAGATCGGTCGTGGCCAGTTCGGTTTGATCGGCCACACCCAGCCGCGCCGGATCGCGGCGCGCAGTGTCGCCAGCCGCGTCGCTGAAGAACTCGCCACGCCGCTTGGCGCGCTGGTCGGCTATCAAGTCCGGTTTGAAGACCAAAGTGATTCCAATACCCTGATCAAGCTGATGACCGACGGCATCCTGCTGGCGGAAACCCAGAACGACCGTTACCTCGAACGCTACGACACGATCATCGTCGACGAAGCCCACGAACGCAGCCTGAACATCGACTTCCTGCTGGGTTACCTGAAGACCCTGCTGCCGCGCCGCCCGGACCTGAAGGTCATCATCACCTCGGCGACCATCGACCTGGAGCGTTTCTCCAAGCACTTCGACGATGCGCCGATTGTCGAGGTGTCGGGCCGCACCTTCCCGGTGGACACCTGGTATCGCCCGCTGACCCTGGAACAGGACGAGGAGGGCAACCGTGTCGAAGACGACTTGACGGTCGATCAGGCGATCCTCGCGACCCTCGACGAAATCGCCGCTTATGAGCGCAGCGAGCGGCGCAGCCCCGGCGATGTGCTGGTGTTCCTGCCGGGGGAGCGCGAGATTCGCGACGCTGCCGACATGTTGCGCAAGGCCCAGCTCAAGCACACCGAAATCCTGCCGTTGTATGCGCGCCTGTCGCCGGCCGAACAGCAGCGCATCTTCCAGTCTCATCCGGGCCGGCGCGTGGTGCTGGCGACCAACGTCGCGGAAACCTCGCTGACCGTGCCGGGCATTCGTTATGTGATCGACAGCGGTACCGCACGCATCAGCCGCTACAGCTACCGTGCCAAGGTGCAGCGCCTGCCGATCGAAGCGATTTCCCAGGCCAGCGCCAACCAGCGTAAAGGCCGTTGCGGTCGGGTCGAGCCCGGCATCTGCATTCGCTTGTACAGCGAAGAAGACTTTATCGGCCGTCCGGAATTTACCGACCCTGAGATCCTGCGCACCAACCTCGCTGCCGTGATCCTGCAGATGCTGCACCTGCGCCTCGGCGAAATCACCGATTTCCCGTTTATCGAACCGCCGGACGGCAAGGCCATCAGTGATGGTTTCAACCTGCTGCAAGAGCTTTCGGCAGTGGACCGTAACAGCCAGCTCACCCCGTTGGGCCGCCAGCTGGCGTGCCTGCCGGTCGACCCGCGCATGGGCCGCATGTTGCTCGAAGCCGCCAAGCTCGGCAGTTTGCAGGAAGTGCTGATCGTCGCCAGCGCCATGTCGATCCAGGACCCGCGCGAGCGGCCGCCGGAGCGTCAACAGGCCGCCGACCAGGCCCACGCACAGTGGAAAGACCCGGATTCGGACTTCGCCGGTCTGGTCAATCTGTGGCGCGGCTTTGAAGAGCAACGCCAGGAACTGACCGCCAGTCCGTTGCGTAACTGGTGTCGCAAGAACTTCCTCAACTACCTGCGCCTGCGCGAGTGGCGCGACTCCCATCGCCAGTTGAGCCTGATTTGCCGCGACATGCAGCTGACCGTTAATAAAGAGCCGGCGGACTTTCCGAAACTGCACAAGGCCGTGCTGTCCGGCCTGCTCAGCCAGATCGGCCAGAAGACCGAAGACGGCGATTACCTCGGCGCACGTCAGCGGCGTTTCTGGATTCACCCGTCCTCGGGCATCGGCAAGAAGCGCCCGCAATGGTTGATGACTGCCGAACTGGTGGAAACCACCAAGCTGTATGCGCGCATGGTCGCCAAGATCGACGCGGACTGGATCGAGCCGCTGGCCGGGCACCTGATCAAGAAAAACCACTTCGAACCCCACTGGGAGAAGAAGCGCGGCCAAGTCGTGGCCTTTGAGCAGATCACCCTGTTCGGCCTGATTGTGGTCGGCCGCCGGCCGGTGCATTACGGGCCGATTGACCCGGTGGTGTCCCGCGAGCTGTTTATCCGCGAAGGCCTGGTGCGTGGCGAGATCCAGTCGCGAGCCAAATGCCTCACGGCCAACCAGCAGTTGCTGGAACAGCTCGACGAACTCGAAGCCAAGGCGCGCCGTCGCGACATCCTGGCGGATGAAGAAACCCTGTTCGCCTTCTACGATGCGCGCTTGCCGGCGGAGATTCACCAGACCGCGACCTTCGACAGTTGGTACAAGGTCAACAGCCAGAAAGACCCGCAACTGCTGATCATGCGCGAGGAAGATGTGCTGGCGCGCGAAGCCAGTGAAGTCACCGCCGCGCATTACCCGGACACCCTGCACCTGGGCGACCTGGAACTGGCCTTGAGTTACCACTTCGAACCCAACCACCCGCGTGACGGCGTGACCCTGCGCGTGCCGGCTCCGTTGCTGCCGGCCCTGCCGCCGGAGCGCCTGGAGTGGCTGGTGCCGGGGGTGATCGAAGCCAAATGCATCGCCCTGGTGCGCAACCTGCCCAAGGCGCTGCGCAAGAATTTCGTGCCGGTGCCGGACTTCGTCAAGGCCGCCCTGCAACGGATCGAGTTCGGCCAGGGCTCGTTGCCCCAGGCGCTGGGCCGTGAATTGCTGCGCATGACGGGGGCGCGGGTCAGCGATGAAGCCTGGGCCGAAGCCGCGCAGCAGGTCGAAAGCCACTTGAAGATGAACCTGGAAGTGGTCGACGGCGAGGGCAAGTTCCTCGGCGAAGGCCGCGACCTGGCTGAACTGACGGCGCGCTTCGCCGAGGCCAGCCAGGCCGCGTTGGCCGTGCCGCAAACCGCGAAAAGCCAGCAGCCGGTCGAGGCCAAAGTGTTTGCGGCGGTGGCGGAAAAGACTCAGCAGAAGATCGCCGGGCTGTCGATGACGGTGTACCCAGCACTGGTGGAAGACAACGGCACGGTCAAG
This sequence comes from Pseudomonas sp. QC2, assembly GCF_002859085.1. NCBI lineage: Bacteria > Pseudomonadati > Pseudomonadota > Gammaproteobacteria > Pseudomonadales > Pseudomonadaceae > Pseudomonas > Pseudomonas sp. QC2. The sequence goes on along the minus strand of NZ_PKKS01000025.1, from coordinate 306,761 downwards.
GAAGGGCGCTTCTCCACCGCCGCCGAGGCTGAATTCCAGCATCGCCGCGCCTTACAACGCTTACTGATGCAGCAACTGGCGGAACCGGCGAAGTTCCTGCGTGGCAAATTACCGGGTCTGACCGAATTGGGGCTGATGTACCGCGAACTGGGGCGCATCGATGCGCTGGTGGAAGACATCCTGTTGGCCAGCCTCGACACCTGCGTACTCGAAGGCGAAGCCAGCCTGCCGCGTGATGGCGCCGGTTTGGCGGCCTTGGCCGAGCGTAAGCGCGGCAGCTGGACCGAGCACGCCGAGCGTTTGGCGCGCCTGACCCTGGAGGTGCTGAAACTCTGGCACGGCCTGCAAAAACGCTTCAAAGGCAAGATCGACCTGGCCCAGGCCGTGGCCCTGAACGATATCAAGCAGCAACTGAGCAACCTGGTGTATCCCGGTTTTGTGCGGGAAACCCCGGCGCAGTGGTTCAAGGAGTTGCCGCGTTACCTCAAGGCCATCGAATTGCGCCTGGAGAAACTGCCGAGCCAGGTGCAGAAAGACCGGGTATGGAGCAGCGAGCTGGGCGGGCTGTGGACGCAGTATGAAAACCGCCTGAAAAAACACGCCCAGGAAGGCAAGCGCGATCCCCAGCTTGAGCTTTACCGCTGGTGGTTGGAGGAATACCGGGTCTCGTTGTTTGGCCAGCAGTTGGGCACCAAGGTGCCGATTTCCGATAAGCGTCTAAGCAAGCAATGGAGCCTGGTAGAGGCCTGATATTTACACGGTTTCCAGGGCAATACAGGTCCAGTGTGGGAGGGGGCTTGCCCCCGATTGCGGTCTGTCAGTAAAGGATGTGTTGACTGGCCCACCGCTATCGGGGGCAAGCCCCCTCCCACAGATAGCGCCAAATTTCGACGTTTGTGGCAAACTTCGCGGTTATAAATGCCGGGATCGTCGTGAAGGGCTGCGGCGCGATGGAATAAAGCGACGCCAGTTTGATGTCCGCTGCGCGGCATTGGACTACTTACAGTTTGGTACGACGGTACCAATATCTTCTGCCTGACAGATTTAGAGGAACGACCGTGCATAACGTCGTCATCAGCGGCACTGGCCTGTACACCCCGGCCAACAGCATCTCCAACGAAGAGCTGGTGCAGTCTTTCAATGCTTACGTGCATCAGTTCAACAGCGATAACGCCGCCGCTATCGAGCGCGGTGACGTGCAGCCGCTGACCGAATCCAGCGCGGCCTTCATCGAGAAAGCCTCGGGCATCAAGAGTCGCTTCGTGATGGACAAAGACGGCATTCTCGACCCGCAGCGCATGGCCCCGCGCCTGCCCGAGCGCAGCAACGACGAATGGTCGGTGCTCTGCCAGATGGCCGTCGGCGCCGCCGAGCAAGCCCTGCAACGCGCCGGTAAGACTGCCGCCGACATCGACGGTGTAATCGTCGCCTGCTCCAACCTGCAACGCGCTTACCCGGCCATCGCCATTGAAGTCCAGGAAGCCTTGGGCATCGAAGGGTTTGGCTTTGACATGAACGTGGCCTGTTCTTCGGCCACCTTCGGCATCCAGAACGCCGCCAATAGCATCCAATTGGGCCAGGCGCGGGCGATCCTGATGGTCAACCCGGAAGTCTGCACCGGGCATCTGAACTTCCGCGACCGTGACAGCCACTTCATCTTTGGTGATGCGGCCACTGCCGTGGTGCTGGAGCGCGCCGACCTGGCGACCTCCGAGCATCAGTTCGACGTGGTGAGCACCAAGTTGCTGACCAAGTTCTCCAATAACATCCGCAACAACTTCGGCTTTCTCAACCGCGCCGCGGAAGAGGGCGTCGGCGCGCCGGACAAGCTGTTCGTGCAGGAAGGCCGCAAGGTGTTCCGTGACGTATGCCCGATGGTGGCGGAATTGATCGGCGTGCACTTGGAAGAGAACCAGTTGAACGTGGCCGATGTGAAGCGCTTCTGGCTGCACCAGGCCAACCTGAGCATGAACCACCTGATCGTGAAAAAACTGCTGGGCCGCGAAGCCTCGGTGGAAGAAGCGCCGGTGATCCTCGATACCTACGCCAATACCAGCTCGGCGGGTTCGGTGATTGCGTTTCACACCTACCAGGATGATTTGCCCAAGGGCTCCGTGGCAGTGCTCAGTTCGTTTGGTGCGGGCTATTCGATCGGCAGCGTGATCCTGCGCAAGCGCTGATTGGTCGGTCGGACTCGGTCAAATGTGGGAGCAGGCTTGCCTGCGATAGCATCACTGCGGTGTGACTGATACACCAAGGTGTCCGCATCGCAGGCAAGCCAGCTCCCACAGGAATCGGGTTTCCACGGTGGAATCGAGGTAGACATGGCAGCAGCGGACGACGCGCACCTGCTTGAACGCCTGCTCAAGGGTGAGCAGCGGGCCTACAAGGAATTGGTCACCACCTACCAGAGCTCCATGCGGGCGGTGGCCTATGCCATCGTCGGCCATCGCCACGCCGACGAAGTCGTGCAGGACGCCTGGCTGTCGGTGGTACGCAACCTGGCCAAGTTCGAAGGGCGCTCCAGCCTCAAGACCTGGCTGCTGACCATCACCGCCAACGCCGCCAAGGGCCGCTACAAGCAGAACCGTCGTGAGGTGTTGCTCGACGATTTGCCTTCGCCCCATGGCACCATCGGTGACGAGCGCTTTTCCCCGGACGATGGCCACTGGGCCGTCGCCCCCTACGCCTGGCATCAAGACACCCCGGAAGCACTGCTGACCGAAGATGAACTGCGCAAATGCCTGGAGCATACGTTGCTGAGCCTGTCGGAGTTGCAAAGCAGCGTGCTGGTACTGCGTGAGCGCCAGGGCCTGGAGCTGGAAGAGATCTGTAATCTTCTGACGCTGTCGCTCTCCAATGTCCGTGTGCTGTTGCATCGGGCGCGGCTTAAAGTCTTCGCCTCGGTGGAGCATTTTGAGGAAACGGGCGAATGTTGACCTGTAAAGAGCAAGTGGCACGTTCCAGTGACTACCTCGATGGGCAATTGACCTTTCGCGAGCGTCTGCTGGTGCGTCATCACTTGATGTTCTGCCCGAACTGCCGTCGGTTTATCCGCCAGATGCGCCTGCTGCAGGCGACGCTGAAGATCATGCCGGATGAGCCGGTAGAGGGTGTGGATGCCCTGGCGCAGCGGCTGGCTGCCGAGCGGCTCAAGGATCACAAAGGCGGGGAATAAGCAGGCTCGCGTGGTTGAATCGGACGGATGATGGGGACCGATCCACCCACGCAAGGCTGTAGAGCCACCTCGGGCCGTCCTGGCCCAAGGCTTATGACGCGTGCAGTTAGAACTTGGCTTCTGCGTCCAGCTGGAAGGTGTTGGCTTTCGCACTACGGTCCACGAGTGTGCGGCTGTAGGTGTCGGTCTTGGTCAGGAAGTAGGTGGCGCCGATGGCGAAGTTCTTGTCGATGTCATAGCCGACTTTGAACTTGTGGCCACGGGAGCCGGTGAAGCCGCCGCCGAAGTCCGAGTCGGTAAAGGCACCCACCACGGCGTTTTTCTCTACGTCGCGATAGTTGTAGTCCAGGTTGAAGCCGAACACCTTGGACTTGGCACCCAACAACCAGGCAGTGTCGGCATCGTCGATAGCGTCGTTGTTTTTTACGTACTGGCCGTAGAACGCCAGAGGTACTGCCAGGCCGCCGATATCGACTTGGCTGAAACCTTCATACAGGCGGAACTCGCCGTTTGGCGTGTTGCCGTTGGTCGCCAGTACGTTCGGGGTGCTGGTCCCGGAGGCACGGCTGTCTTCGTCGTTCTGGTAGGCGTAGATGCTGCCGCCCAGGGTCACTTTCAGGTTGTCGGTCACCGAGAAACGGGTGCCCAACTGGCCGGTGGTCAGGCGCAGGTCGTGGCGGTACTGCACGCCGTCACCGTCCACGTTGTCCTTGAGGTTGTAGTTACCCAGGCTGCCGAACAGCTCGGCGCTGCCACCCAGTGGGTACTTGTAGGTGACTGCCAGGCCTTCGGGGTTGATGTCGCTATCCCAGATCACGTCGCCCATGTTGACCCACGGCTGCAGCATTTTGCCGCCAATGATGTGCAGGTTCTTGATCTGGTCGGGGTGGTAGTCGATGTAGCCGAGGTCCAGCCAGATCGATTTTTTATCGAAGTAGCCGTCCAGGTCCTGGTTGGTGGAGCGCGCATCGCTGCCGCCGCCGGTGGCGATACGAATACCGGTGTCCACCTGCGGGTTGATCTCGGTGTAGGCGCCGAGGCGTGCACGGATCCGTTCGCGATCTTTGTCACGGCCGGTGACGCCGGCGCGGGTGACGCCATTTTCGCCTTCGACCTTGATGGTCTCGTGGCGCATGCGCACATCACCCTTGAACTGAGTCTTGGCGGCCCAGGCCAGCTTCTGGTCGAAGCTGCTCAGCTCGTTGGTTTTTTTCGCGGTGGCCGCGATCTGTTCGTTGGTCTCTTGTTGAGCTTGCCGTGCGATCTGCTGTTCTTTCTGGTCTTTGGCCAATTCGCTTTGCAGTTCAGTGTACTGCGCAGCGGTGATCTGGCCGTTGGCCTTGAGCATGTCGAGCAATTTAGCGTCGACTGCAGCGCTGGCCGGAACGCTCAGGGCCAGTAACAGGCCGCCGCACAGGACCGCCGCAGTTTTAGTGGAAGCAAGACGCATATCAATCTCCGAAAGTGAGGAGGGATGGCAAACCATCCAGGACACAACCGACCGATGACGGACGGAACACATAACCACCTGATAGAACCAGGCGCTCTAAAAACAGGCGTCAGTATCACGATCGTTTATGACGCCGCAGTGGCTAAGTGATGTCATCTACATGACAAATTATTCATCTTCGGAACTATTGGTTTAGAGCCTTGTCGCGCGAATCGGGGGTGTGCGAAGGCCGGCGATCAGCGATACTCGCCAAGCTTTCACGCCCTGAAGTAGTGAGGATGCCGATGCCGTTGCAACGCCTGGACAGCCTGTCCGAAATCGCCCCGCAAGCCTGGGATTCGCTGGTGCCACAGGGCCAGCCGTTCGTGCGCCATGCGTTCCTGAGCGCGTTGGAAGACAGCGCCAGCCTGGGTCCGCAATCGGGCTGGCAACCGGAGCATCTGTTGCATTGGGAGGGCGATCGACTGGTGGCGGCGTTACCCAGTTATCGCAAGTGGCATTCCTACGGCGAGTACGTGTTTGATCACGGTTGGGCCGATGCCTGTGAGCGGGCCGGTATCGATTACTACCCCAAGCTGCTGACGGCGGTGCCGTTCAGTCCCGTGGGTGGCCCACGCCTGTTGGCGGCCCGTGCCGAGGACGGTTTCGAGCTGCTCAAAAGCCTGCCGGGTTACCTTGAAATCGAAGGGCTCTCCAGTGCCCATGTCAACTTCACCGATGACCTGGCCGATGAGGCACTGGCCCAACAACCGGGCTGGTTGCAGCGCCTGGGGTGTCAGTTTCACTGGCAGAACCGCGGCTACCGCGACTTCCAGGACTTCCTCGACGCCTTGAGTTCACGCAAGCGCAAACAAATGCGCAAAGAGCGTGAACAAGTGGCGGGGCAGGGGATCGACTTCGAGTGGCTGCAAGGCCATGAACTGAGCGAAGCCCAGTGGGATTTCGTCTACGCCTGCTACGCCAACACCTACGCCGTGCGCCGCCAATCGCCTTACCTGACTCGCGCGTTTTTCAGCCTGTTGGCCGAGCGCATGCCCGAATCGATCCGCGTGGTGCTGGCCAAACAAGGCACACGCCCGGTGGCCATGGCCTTCAGCCTGATCGGCGGCGACAGCTTCTATGGCCGCTACTGGGGCTGCCTGGCAGAGTTCGATCGCCTGCACTTCGAAACCTGCTTCTACCAGGGCATGGACTACGCCATCGCCCACGGCCTGCAACGCTTCGACGCGGGGGCACAGGGCGAGCACAAATTGATTCGCGGGTTTGAACCGGTGATTACGCGCTCGTGGCACTACCTGCGTCATCCGGGGTTGAAGAACGCCGTGGAGGATTTCCTTGAGCGCGAGCGGGTGGGGATTGTGGCGTATGCCGAAGAGGCGAGGGCAGCCCTGCCTTATCGGCAGGTGTAAAGGGCGTGCTATATCCTGCTGTGCGCGCGAGTGATTCGGCTGCATAGATGGGCAGCAGAGTCCGTCGGTGAGGGACCCGTGGATGACACGTCGAAGAAAGGGCAGGTGGTATTTGTGGTGAGCGGGCTTGCCCCGCGCTGGGTTGCGAAGCGGCCCTGACCAAGGCACTGCATTCTTTCAGGCAAATCGCGGTGCCAGGGTTTGGGGCTGCTGCGCAGCCCAGCGCGGGGCAAGCCCGCTCACCACAGTAAGCCTGCTCACCACAGTAAGCCTGTTCACCACAGCAAGCCTGCTCCCCCATTTAGAAAACCGTGGCATCAATCGATGCCGACAAAACCCCCGGTCTGGTGCTGCCATAACCGCGCATACAAACCGCCGTGTTCCAGCAATTCGGCGTGGCTGCCGCTCTCGGCAATCTGGCCTTTCTCCAGCACCACCAGGCGGTCCATTCGTGCAATGGTCGACAAGCGGTGCGCAATCGCGATCACTGTCTTACCCTGCATCAGGGTCTCCAGGCTTTCCTGGATCGCGGCTTCCACTTCTGAGTCCAGCGCTGAGGTGGCTTCGTCCATGATCAGGATCGGCGCGTCCTTGAGCAGCACGCGGGCGATGGCAATGCGTTGACGCTGCCCGCCGGAGAGTTTTACCCCGCGCTCGCCCACGTGTGCGTCCATCCCGGTACGGCCTTCGGCGTCCGACAGCAGCGGAATGAACTCATCGGCGCGCGCCTTGTGCACCGCCGCCCAGAGCTCTTCCTCGGTTGCATCCGGCTTGCCGTACAGCAAGTTGTCGCGGATCGAACGGTGCAGCAGCGAGGTGTCCTGGGTGATCATGCCGATTTGCTCGCGCAGGGTTTCCTGGGCGACCTCGGCAATGTTCTGGCCGTCGATCAGGATGCGCCCGCCTTGCAGGTCATAGAGACGCAGCAGCAGGTTGACCAGGGTCGACTTGCCCGCACCGGACGGGCCGATCAGGCCGATTTTTTCACCGGCCTTGATCTCAAGGTTGAGGCCGCCAATGATCCCGCTCTTCTTGCCGTAGTGGAAATCCACCTGCTCAAAGCGCACTTCGCCACGGGGGACGCTCAGGCGCGGGGCGTTGTCGCGGTCGATCACGGCCAGCGGCTGGGCGATGGTTTTCAGGCCGTCCTGCACGATGCCGATGTTTTCGAAAATGCCGTTGACCACCCACATGATCCAACCGGACATGTTGACGATGCGAATCACCAACCCTGTGGCCAGGGCGATGGCGCCCACGGTAATCAGCGACTGGGTCCACAGCCACAACGCAAGGCCGGTGGTGGTGACGATCAGCAGGCCGTTCAGGACCGTGATCACCGCATCCATGCTGGTGAGCACGCGTGCGGCCAATTGGGTCTTTTCGGTCTGCTCGATGATCGCTTCCTTGGCGTACTCCTGCTCATTCTGCGTATGGGCGAACAGTTTCAAGGTGGTGATGTTGGTGTAGCCGTCGACGATACGCCCCATGAGTTTGGAGCGTGCTTCGGAGGAGATCACCGAACGTTCCTTGACCCGCGGCACGAAGTAACGCAAGGCCAGGCAGTAACCAATGATCCACGTGATCAACGGAATCATCAGCCGCCAGTCGGCTTCTGCAAACAACACCAGGGAGGTGATCGCGTAGATCGACACGTGCCAGATGGCTTCCGCCGTCGCTACCGCCGAGTCACGCAACGAGTTACCGGTTTGCATGATGCGTTGGGCAATACGCCCGGCGAAATCGTTCTGGAAGAAGTTCAGGCTCTGCTTGAGCACGTAGCTGTGGTTCTGCCAGCGGATCAGGCTGGTCATGCCAGGGTTGATGGTCTGGTGCACCAGCAAGTCATGCAGGCCGTTGAAAATCGGACGCAGGAGCAGGGCGACCACGGCCATCCAGATCAGCTCAGTGCTGTGGATCTGGAAGAAGTTCGCCGGTGGCGTGCCCTGGGCCAGGTCGATGATGCGGCTGAGGTAGCTGAACAGCGCCACTTCGATCAGGGCGCCGACCAGGCCCACCACCAGCAACGCGGCGAAGCACGGCCACACTTGGCGCAGGTAGAAGAGATAGAAGGGCAGGACTTTATCGGGAGGAGCGGCGCCAGGGGCATCGCGGAAAATATCGATCAGTTGTTCAAAACGACGATAGAGCATTAGGGTTGACGCCCGCCGCGCGGGCTCTCCTGTTCAAATGCGCGCGCGGCCTTGTGGGCTGCGCGCGGAACTACCTGCTATCTCAGTCGATGCGCTTGGCCGACTTGATGTACACAGGATCGATTGGCACGTTCTGCATGCCCTGCTTGGTGGTGGTCTGCGAGTTGACGATCACATCAACGACGTCCATGCCCTTGACCACTTTGGCGAATACCGCGTAACCGCGATCACGGCCTGGGTCGAGGAAGGCATTGTCGGCCACGTTGATGAAGAACTGGCTGGTGGCCGAATCCGGGTCACTGGTACGCGCCATGGACAGGGTGCCACGTACGTTATGCAGGCCGTTGTTGGCTTCGTTCTTGATCGGTGCATCAGTGGGTTTTTGTGTCATTGCCTGGGTGAAGCCGCCGCCCTGGACCATGAAGCCTGGGATCACGCGGTGGAAAATCGTGTTGGTGTAGAAGCCTTTATCGACATAGGCCAGGAAGTTCTTGGTGCTGATCGGCGCCTTGACCGGGTCCAGTTCGATCTCGATGTCGCCGTTGGTGGTGGTGATCAATACGTGGGGCGCCTTGGCCGGCTGGGCCGCCATCAGGTTAGCAGCGAACAAAACAGAACCGGCAAAGAAGGCGATTTTTTTCAGCATGGGTCAGTGATCCTGGGTAGTGGTTTCGACTGTCTTTAGAAAATCGAGCAGGGTTGCGTTAAAGACTTCGGGTTGATCCAAGGGCGTGGCATGGCGGGAATCTTCGATCACCACCAGTCGCGCATCGGGCAGCAGTTTTACATAGTTTTCTTTCTGCGCCACGGGGGTGTAGTCGTGGTCGGCGCTGATGACCAGGGTTGGACAGGTTATCCTCGAAAGTCGTTCCTGCACGCCCCAGCCCACAATCGCATCGAAGCTGGCGAGATAAGCACGTTTGTCGTTTTTTGCCCAGCGCTCGGCCATCTTGCGGCGCAGGTCGGCTTGGTGCGGTTTGGGGAATAGCCGTTCACCCAGCGCATTGCCGATGGTGGCCAGGCTGAGCACCCGCGCGAGGGTCCAGCGCTTGGCCCACTGCCAATAGTCGTCGGCACTGCGCACCTTGACCTCGGGCGCACTATTGACGATGCACAGGCTTCTAACGAGCGCAGGCTCGTCCACCGCCAATTGGAAGGCGATCATGCCGCCCATCGACAAGCCCACCACATGCGCCGGCGGCAGGTGCAGGTGCTCGATAAGGGCGAGCACGTCGTGGGTGAACCCTTGGATGCTGTAGCGTTCGCGCGGTTTATCCGAGCGTCCGTGGCCACGCACATCCACCACGATCAGGCGGTAATGCCTGGCCAGTACCGGAACCTGCAACTCCCAATCCTGGCTGCTGGAACCCAGGCCGTGGATCAGGATCAGCGGCGTGCCGTGGCCGTATTCCTCGTAGTGCAGGCTGCAGCCTTCGTGGTCGAACCAGGCCATCGGTGAACTCCGTTTCAGGCCTGCCGGGGCGCGGCGAAAGGCGCGTCCAGCGGGGCGGTGTCAAAGGTGCGCAGCAGTTCCACGAGGATCTGCGTCGCCGGCCCCAAGGGTTTGTCCTTGTTGGAATACAGGTAGAACGTGGGGTGGCGGCTGCCGCCCTGTTCCAAGGGTAGCTGCTTGAGCACGCCCTCGGCGAGTTCGCGTTCGATCATGTGCCGAGGCAACCAGGCGAAGCCCAGGCCGCTGCCCACAAAGGCGGCGGCCGTGGCCAGGCTGCCGACGGTCCAGCGCTGTTCGGCACCGAGCCAGCCGACGTCGCGCGGTTGCTGGCGGCCGGAGTCGCGGATCACCACCTGCATCTGGCTTTCTAGGTCTTGGAAGCTCAGTTCGCGGTGCATGCGGTGCAAGGCATGTTCGGGATGGGCCACGGCGACAAACTCTACGTCGCTCATTTCCGTGCCCAGGTAACCGGGGATGCTGAAGCCGCAGATCGCCAGGTCGGCGACGCCCTCGATCAACAACTCCTCAACGCCCGACAACACCTCTTCACGCAGGCGCACCCGGCAACCACGGCTTTGCGGCATGAACGCGGTGAGCGCGCGCACCAGGCGTGCGTTCGGATACGCCGCGTCCACCACCAAGCGTACTTCGGCTTCCCAGCCCTGCTCCATATGGTGGGCGAGGTCTTCCAGTTGGCTGGCGTTTTTTACCAATTGCCGGGAGCGGCGCAGCAGCACTTCACCGGCGTCGGTGAGGACCGCCTTGCGCCCATCGATGCGCAGCAGCGGCACGCCGAGCTGGTCTTGCATGCGGGCCACGGTGTAGCTCACCGAGGATTGCGAACGGTGCAGCGCTTCGGCCGCCTGGGCGAAGCCGCCATGGTCGACCACGGCTTGCAGCGTGCGCCATTGATCGAGGGTAACGCGGGGCGCTTTCAAGATGGGTTCCTCTTGTCCTAAGCTGGCGGTCCTTATTGGAGACTGCCGAATGAGAAAATTCTGTTGTGTGTTGCTGGCGCTGCTGCCGATGAGCGCGTTTGCCTACCCCATCGACGTGACTAAAAAGATCGACGGCGTGAGCATCGATTACACCGCCTCCGATGTGGACGGCGATATCAGTTCGATCCAACTCAATAACTACGGCACCCAGGACGCCGTCTGCTCGGTAATCTTCACCAACGGCCCGGAAGCGCCGCGTCGCAGAACGGTCACGGTGCCGGCAGGCAAAAGCACCAACACCACGGTCAAGTTCAACCGCGCCATTATCAAGATGCGCATTGCACTGACCTGCGCACCCAAGTAACGCTGCAGCGGAGCATGCCCACGGCGCACTCCGCCTATAAACAAATTTATAGATGGGTTATAGCAGTTTTTTGCGCTTTTTAATCGAATTGGCTCTGTTTAATCTTCACTCCATCGACTTACAGCAATTACAGATGGAGCCTACAACGCCATGTCCAATGTTCTGATCATCGAAAGCAGTGCCCGCCAGCAGGATTCGATCTCTCGCCAACTGACCCAGCAGTTCATCAGCCAATGGCAGGCCGCCCACCCGGCGGATCAGATCACCGTGCGTGACGTGGCCCTCAACCCGGTGCCGCACTTGGACGCCAACCTGCTCGGCGGCTGGATGAAGCCGGCGGATCAGCGCAATGGCCACGAACAGGCGTCCCTGGATCGCTCCAACGAATTGACCGACGAACTGTTGGCCGCCGACGTGCTGGTAATGGCCGCGCCGATGTACAACTTCGCCATCCCCAGCACCCTCAAGGCCTGGCTGGACCATGTGTTGCGAGCCGGCGTGACCTTCAAGTACACCGCCACCGGCCCTCAGGGTCTGCTCACCGGCAAGCGTGCCGTCGTGCTCACCGCTCGCGGCGGCATCCATACCGGTGCCAGCTCTGATCACCAGGAACCCTACCTGCGTCAGGTCATGGCGTTTATCGGGATTCACGATGTCACGTTCATTCACGCCGAAGGGGTGAACTTGAGCGGGGACTTCCAGGAGAAGGGCATCAACCACGCCAAGGCGCTGCTGGCACAGGTCGCTTGATCCTTTAATCGCCACATAATCGCGCAGTGTTTATATCGCTCCACGCAAACCCTTCAAGTACGCGTAACGAACCTCCCTTTGCACTTTTGCTCCTGAGTGCTACCGCCCGACTGACGCTTTAGCGAGGTCGGGTTTTTTTTACCCCGAGTTTCTTCACTCGCCGAAAACCTTTAATGTCCCGCCCATTCGAAATGAGGCGCGCATGGGCTACTTACTGGTTGTCACCCTGATTCAGGCATTTTCCTTCAGCTTGATCGGCGAATACCTCGCCGGTCACGTCGACAGTTACTTCGCGGTGCTGGTGCGTGTGTTGCTGGCCGGTCTGGTGTTTATCCCACTGACCCGCTGGCGCTCGGTAGAACCGGCGTTCATGCGGGGCATGCTGGTGATCGGCGCGCTGCAGTTTGGCGTGACCTACGTGTGCCTGTACCTGAGCTTTCGCGTGCTCACGGTGCCGGAGGTGTTGCTGTTCACCATCCTCACGCCGTTGCACGTGACCCTGATCGAAGACGCCCTGAACCGGCGCTTCAACCCTTGGGCGCTGATCGCCGCGCTGGTCGCGGTGGCGGGCGCGGCGGTGATCCGTTTCGACCAGATCACCCCGCACTTCCTCGGAGGCTTCCTGCTGCTGCAACTGGCCAACTTCACCTATGCCGCCGGGCAAGTGATGTACAAACACTTGGTGGCGCGTTACCCGAGCGACCTGCCGCACTACCGACGCTTCGGTTATTTCTACCTGGGCGCGTTGCTGGTGGTATTGCCGGCATTCCTGCTTTTCGGCAAAGCCAACTTCCTGCCTGAAGCGCCGCTGCAATGGGGTGTGCTGGTGTTCCTCGGGTTGGTCAGCACTGCGCTGGGCATGTACTGGTGGAACAAGGGGGCTTGCCTGGTGCAGGGCGGCACCCTGGCGGTGATGAACAACCTGCATGTGCCGGTGGGGTTGCTGCTGAACCTGCTGATCTGGAACCAGCACGAGCCGTTGGGGCGACTGGCATTGGGTGGGTTGGTGATTCTGGCGGCGGTGTGGATCAGCCGGTTGGGCGTGAAGGCGCCCAACCGCTCCGTGGTTTAGCCAGCGCGACTTTCAGGGGCCGGCAAATGACTGGCCCCCAACACCGCCGGCAACACCCCCGCGCGCAAGTCATTCCCACTCGGCTGCTGATACAAACTCAAGCCAAATTCCGGCAACACCGCGAGCAGGTAATCAAAAATGTCCCCCTGGATCCGCTCGTAATCCGCCCACGCCGTGGTGCGGGTAAAGCAGTAGATTTCCAGCGGCACGCCCTGGGCGGTGGTCTGCATCTGGCGCACCATGCAGGTCATGTTCGGCTGGATGTCCGGATGGCTTTTCAGGTAGGCCAGGGCATAGGCGCGAAAGGTGCCGAGGTTGGTCATGCGGCGGCGGTTGGCCGACAGCTGTGCGCTGTGGCCCTGGGCTTCGTTCCAGGCCTTGAGCTCGGCCTGCTTGCGCCCGATGTAGTCGGTGAGCAGGTGCACCTGGGTCATGCGCAGTTCTTCGTCGTCGCGCAGGAAGCGCACGCCGCTGGCGTCGATAAACAGGCTGCGCTTGATGCGCCGTCCGCCGGAGGCCTGCATGCCGCGCCAGTTCTTGAACGACTCGGACATCAGGCGCCAGGTAGGGATGGAGACGATGGTCTTGTCGAAATTCTGCACCTTGACCGTGTGCAGGGTGATGTCCACGACATCGCCGTCGGCGCCGACCTGGGGCATCTCGATCCAGTCGCCGACCCGCAGCATGTCGTTGCTGGTCAACTGCACGCTGGCGACGAACGACAGCAGCGTGTCCTTGTACACCAACAGGATCACCGCTGACATGGCGCCAAGACCCGACAGCAGCAACAGCGGCGAACGGTCGATCAGGGTGGCGACGATGATGATTGCGCCAAACACGAACAGCACCATCTTCGCCAACTGCACATAGCCCTTGATCGAGCGGGTGCGGGCGTGTTCGGTGCGGGCGTAGATGTCCAGCAGGGCGCTGAGCAGGGCGCTCATGGCCAGTACCAGGAACAGGATGGTCAGCGCCAGGGCCACGTTGCCGATAAACAGGATGGCGGTCTTGCTCAGGTCCGGCACCAGGTACAGGCCGAATTGGATCACCAGCGAGGGCGTCATCTGTGCCAGGCGATGGAAGACTTTGTTGTGCCGCAGGTCATTGAGCCAATGCAGGGCCGGTTGCCGGCCGAGCAGTTTGACGGCGTGGAGGATGAGGTAACGTGCCACCCGTCCAAGCAATAGAGCCACCACCAACAACACCACAAAACCGAGGCTGGCATGCAGCAGCGGGTGTTCATCGAGGGCGCCCCAGAGATCTTGGACGTTGAGCCAGAGCTGTTTGATATCCATGGGTGAAACCGATTCTTCTATGGGACAAGACGGGGCGATTAGAGCATTTAAGTGCAACAAAGTTGATGTCATGGACAAATGCCCTGACAAAAAAGCGCCTGAATGACACCGTTCGCGTAAAGAAACTCGGTTTGGACGGCCGAAACCGGTACCCTATGCAGCTGATTTTTTGTATTTCTTCGAGGTAGCACCCGTGTTTTCCCAATTCGCCCTGCACGAACGCCTGCTCAAAGCCGTGGCCGAGCTTAAATTTGTCGAGCCTACGCCGGTGCAAGCAGCGGCCATCCCGCTCGCGCTCGAAGGGCGTGACCTGCGGGTGACGGCTCAAACCGGGAGTGGCAAGACCGCCGCTTTCGTCCTGCCGATTTTGAATCGCCTGATCGGCCCGGCCAAAGTCCGCGTCAGCATCAAGACCCTGATCCTGCTGCCGACCCGCGAGCTGGCCCAGCAGACCTTGAAGGAAGTGGAGCGCTTCTCGCAGTTCACCTTCATCAAGTCCGGCCTGATCACCGGCGGTGAAGACTTCAAGGTGCAGGCCGCCATGCTGCGCAAGGTACCGGACATCCTGATCGGCACCCCAGGCCGCATGATCGAGCAGCTCAACGCCGGCAACCTCGACCTCAAGGAAGTCGAAGTGCTGGTGCTCGACGAAGCCGACCGCATGCTCGACATGGGGTTTGCCGATGACGTGCAGCGCCTGGTGGCCGAGTGCATCAATCGCCAGCAGACCATGCTGTTCTCCGCCACCACCGGCGGTTCCACCCTGCGCGAGATGGTCGCCAAGGTGCTGAACAACCCTGAGCACCTGCAGGTCAACAACGTCAGCGACCTCAACGCGACCACGCGCCAGCAGATCGTCACCGCTGACCACAATGTGCACAAAGAGCAGATCCTCAACTGGCTGTTGGCCAACGAGACCTATCAGAAAGCCATCGTGTTCACCAATACCCGCGCTGCCGCCGACCGTATCTACGGCCGCCTGGTTGCCCAGGAATACAAGGCGTTCGTGCTGCACGGCGAGAAAGACCAGAAGGACCGCAAGCTGGCCATCGACCGCCTCAAGGCCGGCGGTGTGAAGATCCTCGTGGCCACCGACGTTGCCGCGCGCGGCCTGGACGTGGACGGCCTGGACCTGGTGATCAACTTCGATATGCCACGCAGTGGCGACGAATATGTGCACCGCATCGGCCGTACCGGGCGTGCCGGCAATGATGGCCTGGCGATCTCGCTGATCTGCCATGGCGACTGGAACCTGATGTCGAGCATCGAGCGCTACCTCAAGCAGTCGTTCGAGCGTCGCACCATCAAGGAAGTCAAAGGCACCTACACCGGGCCGAAGAAGGTCAAGGCATCGGGCAAGGCCGTTGGCGTGAAGAAGAAAAAGACCGACGCCAAGGGCGACAAGAAAAAGGCCGGCGCCAAGTCGCCGACCAAACGCAAGATTGCCAACCGGCCGAAGACCGACAACCTGTCGCTCGTCAGCAAGGACGGCATGGCGCCACTCAAGCGCCGCAAGCCGGAAGCGCCGGCTGCTGAATAAGGCTTGAGTGATATGAAAAAACCGGACGTTTGTCCGGTTTTTTTATGCCATCAGCTTTTGGCTTTGGCCGCTGCTTCCTTGAGCTCCTTGAGACGGGCGTCGATCAACTGGCATTTATCGGGGAACTCAGCGCTTTCGGTATCCAGGTCCATCTTCTGCAGCTCGTCGTTCATCTCCTTGGCCTTGGTCGGGTTCTGTTCGGTCAGTTTGGCCACTTCCTGCGCCAGTTGCTCGCGCTTGGCCGTGGCCTCGTCGGGCGTGCAGGCCCAAGCGGGCAGGGCGGCGGTTAGCGTGGCGACGATGGCCAGGTTCATCAGGGTTTTCATGGGCAGACCTCCTTGGCGGTTATGTGCTGTTGAGGGCGCGAACGTCTGGAAAGTTCAGAGAAATGACGTCCGTCTATTCGGCTGAACGGCCAGTGACCCGGCCTGTCACAACCTTGACGGGCTACTTTCCACCAGCCTGCAGGAGGAATCAGGATGACGACTTACAACTGGGATCTGATCGAACGTCTGCTGCATGAAGTGCAGAACGGCGAGGGCAGCTTCGCCCCGCGCAAATACGCCGAGCAGGAAGCGGCCGAAAAGGCCACGGCGGGCGAGTCCACCGGCAACCTGGATGCGCTCAAGAAGACGGCGGCAGATTATGAAGCGCTGCTGTTCAAACGTGGCTTTATTGAGTCGCGCCCTGAGGAAGAGGGCGGAAATGGCGAGAATTTCATCCTCACTCCGCTGGGCGCACAACTGTTGGCGCTGATCGACAGTTCGATTCCCGGCAATGATCACCCGCGTCAGGTGCTGGATGAGCAGGCGGACGCGCTGGATCCGGCGACCTTTGCCGAGGTGGCTTCCAAGGCTCAGATTGCCTGATCGGCCGCTGCGCTCATCTAATGTGGGCGGGGGCCAGCCCCTCTCACATTAGCTTGCGCTGCCTTTGAGGCATTTCAGTGCCTTGAAGTCGCTGCGTACGCCGTCGATTTTTTGCGTCAGTTTCAGGCGCTGTTGCACGCTGCTTTGCGCCATCAGGTCGACGATCAGGCTGCGTGCCGCCGCTTCCGTCTCGGCGTAGGCGACGCGGTACTCCGGCGTCCACAGGCTTTCCCGGTCCACCAGCAGTTGCTGCATTTTCTGCGGGAAGTCGGCGCTCTGGCGTTGCTTCACGGCGTCGATAAATTGCGCCTGCCAGTGCGCGCGGTTACCGATCCATTGCTGGTTTTGCTCACCCAGGCTGATAGACCAGGCCGTGACGCGGTTTTTCTGGCTATCGCTCAGCGGCCCCATCCACGCATCCAGGCGTTTATTCATGCGCTCGGCGCGTTCTTGGATCTGCTTGGCCAGCGGTGGCTTGAGGTACTCGTCCTGGCGCTTGCGCAGGTCTTTGGCCAACGCGTCGTTCATCTCTTTGACCTGTTGATCGTCCAGCCCCTGCAACAACTCGATGGCCGACGGTGTGACCTCGCGGGCGACCTCGGCGATGGCCTGCTTGGCCTCTACGGTGCGCGTCTGCAAGGCCGCGTCGGTAACCTGGTTGTCGTCGACCATCTGCTGCAGGCGGTCCAGCCAGTCCAGGTAGCCCGGCAGTTGTGTGGTGCAATGCCAGGCCAGGTGCTCCTTGAGCTTGTCGTTGAACCAGCTCTTCTGCCCGGCGTTCATGTCCAGGTAGTCGTTGAGGGTCCAGGGAATGATCACGTCCAGGTTGCGATAGGCCAGGCCTACGCGATTGCAGCCGGCGAGCACCAGGCTCAGGGTCAGCAGTACGACGAGTAATTTGAGCCGACGCAGCATGGGCGGGTCCTTCGCAATGTGGGTTATCACATGTGAGCCTGCGCGGGGGGCGACAGTTCAGCCGATTAATAAAACGACCGCGCCGCCTTCAGCGTCAACAGACCATCGCATTGCGAATTGTGTCCGGAATAGGCCGAGCAGTCCCCGCCGCTGAGGCTGGAGTCGCTGTAGATGAGGTTCAGGTCAACGCCCATCCATTCTCGGGAGAATTGCACCGACCAGTCGCTGAAGCTGCGAATGGAGCCGCCGTCCACTGAGACCGGCGTGCCCAACTGATGCGTGGTGTATTTCATGCTGACGCCAATACCGAAAGGCTGGGTGCCACCCAGGTCGGCGAACAGTGTGCTGTCCTGGCGATCCGGATCGTTGCTGAAGGAGGCACCGAAGCGATTACCCAGCAGGTTCAGGCCGCCGTAGAACTCCTGGCTGTCGAGCGGGCTGAGCTTGGGGTAGCTGTAGTGGATCAAGCCGACTTCATAGCCCAGGGTCTGGTCGAAAGGGTGTTTGAAGCCCATGTAGGAATCGACTTCAAGGGTGCTGGCCGAGGACAGGCCCATGTTCGGTGAGAACTGGCCGAAATACAGGCCGCTGTCATGACTCAGGTCCAGCCCGCCGTGGAACGAGTCGCTGCCGGGAGACGTCGGCTTGACCAGGCCCTGGGCCATGCTGCGGCTGGGGGTGGTGCCCAATTTCAGGTCGAAGTCGCCCAGTTCACGCTGGAATATTTGCGCTTGGGCAAGGGGGCACGCGACAAGGGCGCTGACCAGAAAAATGCACGATTTGAGCATGCTTCACTCCATGAAAAGCGAGGAGCAGTGACGAAGGAATCGGGCAGATGCCCGTGCTAGACGTGTGCAAGGATACCGGCGAATGTCGGGAGGTGAGGCCCGTTCGTCGATTAGCGCTAATGGAAAATAGGCAGTGAGGGTATTTCGGGCTCTAGTCCTAGCGCCTTGAAGGCAAGACGCTTAGGGACCAGTGGTGTTGCGCGGTATTACTTTTTACCCAGGCTGATCTGCTTGGATGGGCCGAAAGTCTGGCCGCTGACGCCCTTGGCAATTTGCTGGATTTCGCCGCCGGACTTGAGGAAAGCAGCAATCTGGCTGTTGATCGATTCGCTGGTTTCAACGGCGGGAGCTGGCTTTGCTTTGCTGTTGGATGCTTTTACACGCATGGCGGCCACTAACCTGTAGAAAATTAACTTGGCCAGGCATCGTACAGGAAATACTTGACAATTGCTTGGTAAATATCCTCGAAGAATAAGTGCGGCGGCTGAAAACAGCCAAGTTTCATCTTTGAAATGAACCCCTAACTTACTGTTTTAATTCGAAACCCTGGTGCTGGCTGCGGTGGGTTGCCTGAGAAAAATCAGCCGGATTGATCGGACGAGCGGGGCGATGCCATCGCAAGGCCACGCCAGGCCGTGATTTTTCAGGCGCGCGCGCGTGACGAGCGCAACTCGGGTAGAATGCCGCCCACGCAATGAGGGTATTTGGAAATGGCTTTAGTCGGGCGCTACAACAGCTTGCAAGTGGTTAAACACACTAACTTTGGTTTGTACCTGGACGGTGCGCAAGATGGCGAAATCCTCTTGCCTAATCGGTATATCCCCAAAGATATTCCCAGTGAAGATGAAGACTGGCTAAACGTTTTCATTTATCTGGACAGCGATGACAAACTTATCGCCACTACCGAAAAGCCCAAAGTCCAAGTGGGCGAATTCGCCAGTTTGAAAGTGGTGGAAGTCAACAGCATCGGCGTGTTTCTCGACTGGGGCTTGCCCAAGGATCTGTTGCTGCCGTATTCGGAAGAAAAGCGTCAGATGACCGCTGGCGAATACTGCGTGGTGCACGTTTATCTCGACAAACACACCAAGCGCATCACGGCCACCGCACGCCTGGACCGCTACCTGGACAAGACGCCTGCCAATTACCAGGTGGGCCAGGAAGTCGACCTGCTGGTGGCCGAAGCCACCGACATGGGCTTCAAGGCGATCATCAACAACAAGCATTGGGGCCTGATCCACAAGAATGAAGTGTTCAAGTTCCTGCGCCCGGGCAAGGAAGAAAAAGGCTTTATCAAGGAGATCCGTGCGGATGGCAATATCAGCCTGAGCCTGCAACCGGTTGGCCAGGAAGCAGCCTCGAGCCTGAACTCGAAGATCCTTGCCAAGTTGCGTGAAAACAACGGCACCTTGCCGGTCAGCGACAAGAGCGACCCGGCGGTGATCAGCAACTTGTTCGGCGTGAGCAAGGGTAACTTCAAGAAAGCCATTGGTGCGCTGTATAAGCAGGGCCAGATTGTGATTCACGCGGATCGCATTGAACTAAGCTGAGTACGCTTTGCTCTTCTGTAGGCGCCCGTTGGCGCTTACAGAGGTGCATCAATGACCAAGAAAACATCTTTCGCCTACCTCGGCACGTTGCTGGCTTTCCTGGTCCTCGACGGCCTTTGGCTCGGCGTGCTCATGGGGCCAACCTACAAGTCCCTGCTGGGCCCGCTGATGCTGGACCAGCCCCGCCTATTGCCGGCTCTGCTCTTCTACCTCCTCTATGTGTTCGGTTGCGTGGTATTCGTGGTTCTGCCCAGTGCCAGTTGGCAGCGCGCTGCGCGCAGGGGGGCGTTGCTTGGGCTGGTCGCTTATGGCACCTACGACCTGAGTAACTGGGCCACGCTGCAGGGCTGGTCAGCCCAGTTAGCGATCATGGACATGGCCTGGGGCACCTTCCTGACTGCCGCGTGCTGCACGGTGGGTCATTGGTGTGCACATCGAGTGCACCGCTGATTGTGTACAGGATTTCGGTGCACCGTTGCTGAGCATCGTCCCATGTCTATACCCATATCAATCCCTTTGGAGCGCCGTGCCAGAGGGATTGCGTTCAATTGGCACGTATTCTGCTGACTCTCTCGTATACAAACCATGCCGCCTTCCGTATGCACACCGCGACGCACGTGCAGGCTGGTATTTCGAGGAGCCCAGCGATGACCGAACAATTGCCCAAAGGCTACAGCCCGCGCCTGTATAACCAGGACCTTGGGCCACTGCCGCAAAAGTGGAACTGGTACAACATCTTCGCCTTCTGGATGAGTGACGTGCACAGCGTCGGCGGTTATGTGTTTGCCGCCAGCCTGTTTGCCTTGGGGCTGGCCAGTTGGCAGGTGTTGATCGCCTTGCTCGCCGGTATCTGCATTGTGCAATTGATCGCTAATCTATTGGCCAAGCCGAGCCAGCAAGCCGCAGTGCCTTACCCCGTCATTTGTCGGTTGGCGTTTGGGGTGTTCGGCGCGAATATTCCTGCGGTGATTCGCGGCTTGATCGCGGTGGCCTGGTACGGAATTCAGACGTATTTGGCGTCGAGTGCCTTGATCATCGTGGTGCTGCGTTTCTTCCCACAGATGGCCGTGTACGCAGAGCCGCATTTCGCTGGGCTTTCCTACCTCGGTTGGTTTGGTTTCCTCAGCCTGTGGCTGTTGCAAGCGGCGGTGTTCTGGGCGGGCATGGAGTCCATCCGCCGTTTTATCGATTGGGCGGGGCCGGTGGTGTATGCGGTGATGTTTGCCTTGGCCGGCTGGATCGTGTGGAAGGCCGGTTGGTCGAACATCAGCTTTACCTTGGCGGAGAAGTCGCTGTCGGGATGGCAGGCGTTTGGCCAGGTGATCGTGGCGACGGCGCTGGTGGTGTCGTATTTCTCCGGGCCGACCCTGAATTTCGGTGACTTCAGCCGCTACTGCCGCAGTATGAACGACGTACGACGCGGCAATTTCTGGGGGCTGCCGGTGAATTTCCTGGCGTTTTCCCTGGTCACCGTCGTGATCGTCTCGGGCACGTTGCCGGTATTTGGTGAAATGCTCCACGACCCGATCGCCACGGTTTCGCGCATCGATAACAACGTGGCGGTATTGCTCGGCGCCTTTGCGTTTGTCACTGCGACCATTGGCATCAATATCGTTGCCAACTTCGTCTCCCCGGCGTTTGACTTCGCCAACGTCGCCCCCAGCAAAATCAGCTGGCGCGCAGGCGGGATGATCGCTGCCGTGGCATCAATCTTCATTACACCGTGGAACCTGTTCAATAACCCGCTGATGATCCACTACACCCTGGATATCCTCGCGGCCTTTATCGGACCGCTGTTCGGGATCCTGTTGGTGGATTTCTACCTGATCAAAAAGCAGAAGATCGATGTGGATGCGCTGTTTGATGACAGCCCCAGCGGGCGCTATTACTTCGACGGTGGCGTGAACTGGACGGCGGTCAAGGCGTTGGTGCCCGCAACGCTGGCGGGCGTTGCGATCACCTTCACCCCTGCGTTGCAGGGCATGGCCAACTTCGCCTGGTTTACCGGATGCTTCCTGGGTGGGCTGTTTTTCCTGGTGCTGGCACGGCGTGAACAGGTGCGCGCACCTGCGCCTTTGGTTGCCGGCTGACCAACACCGAACCCGCCACCAGCAAGCCTGCACCGGCGACTACCAGCGCCGGTTGCAGGCCGCCGCTCAGGTGGCTGCTCACCGATGCCAACAAAGGGCCGCTCAATTGGCCAATGGCAAAGCTTGCGGTCAGCAGCCCGGTGCTGCGCTGGTAGCCGTGGGGCGCGACGTCCCGCAAACGTGCCATCACGAGTTGCATGCACGCCAGGAATGGCCCGCCGCACAGCAACACCCCCAATGCCAGGCCCCAGCCATTGCCCAGCAAGCAGGCAAACACGCCGGCCGCTTGCAGCCATAGGGTGGTCATCAGCCAGCGGCGAGTCGTGTGCGGATCCTTGCGGCGCAGGGTCGCCACGCCGACGCCCATCGCGGCTGCCAGACCAAAGCACGGCCAGAACAGATCGGCCTGCCAGGCGCCCTTGAACTGCGCACTGGCCATCTGCGACAGGAACGTCGCCGGGATGATGTAGCCAAGGCCGAACAACACATAGATCCAGCACAAATGCGCAATGCTGCCGTTGCTGCCCGCGTCCGTAGGGCTGGCAACCGCGGCACTGGCGGCAGGAGGCTTGGGTAGGAACGGCAGAATCGCCAACAACATCACCAGTGCCACCGTGCCGTACACCCACCACAAGGTTGCCGAGCTTTGCCCCAGCAAGTTGGAGCCCAACGCCAGCAACCCGGTCAGCAGGATCCCCAGTCCGGGCCCGGCGAATACCAATGCGCCCAGGCGCGGACGCCCGGCGGCAATCGCCAGTGGCTGGCTCAGGCTGGTGATCATCACCAATGCCCAGGCACTCGCGACACCGGTACCAAAGCGCAGCAACAGATGCGGCCAGAAGCCATGAGCCCAGTACGACGCCAGGGTCAGCAGCACACACAGCCACAACCCGCCGTACAAGCGCCCACGCACATGCTGATGGCTGCGCGCAAAGATCGAATCCACCGCCCCGACGAAGTAGCCCAAGTAGTTGGCGGCGGCGATCAGGCCAGCGCCGGTCAGGTCGATCTGCCCCTCGCTGAGCAGATGCGGCATTTGTGGGGTGAGGGCGAAACGGCCGATGCCCATCGCCATCATCAAGGCGACACCACTGGCAAGTAAGCGAATCAAGGGGGACATGGTCAGGTTTCCTGCGGATAAGCGAATACCCTCAGGCTAAAGCGCATTGACTTTCTGTAAAATTGAATAATAGTGAGCAACTTGTTCAGTTTTGGAGAAAGGTATGGAGTTCAGTCAATTGCGCATTTTCCAGGCGGTGGCGGAAGAGGGCTCCATTACCCGTGCCGCCGAGCGCCTGCATCGCGTGCCGTCAAACCTGTCGACCCGGCTCAAGCAGATGGAGGAACAGCTCGGTGTAGAGCTGTTCGTGCGCGAGCGCCAACGCCTGCAGCTTTCTCCGGCGGGCAAAGTGTTGCTGGACTACAGCGCCCGACTGCTGGCCCTGCACGACGAAGCTCACGGCGCCGTGCAGGGTGGGCAACCGGCTGGCGACTTTGTATTAGGCAGCATGTACAGCACGGGCGCCGTTCATTTACCGAAGCTGCTGGCGCGTTACCACAAGGCTTACCCGACGGTGAACCTACAGGTGCAATCGGCGCCGAGCGGCGAGCTGCTCGAAGGCTTGATTACCGGTCGCCTCGATGCTGCCTTTGTGGACGGTCCTATCACCATCGCGTCCCTGGACGGTGTTCCCCTGTGCGAGGAGCGTCTGGTGCTGATCTGCGAAGCCGATCACCCGCCGGTACGCGGGCCGCAGGATGTGGCGGGCCGGTCGGTGTTCACCTTCCGCCGCAGTTGCGCCTATCGCGCGCGGCTGGAAACCTGGTTTTCCCACGAGCACGTGGCCATGGGGCGGGCGATTGAGATCGAGTCCTATCAAGGCATGCTCGCCTGTGTGATCGCCGGGTCCGGGGTGGCGTTGATGTCCGAGTCCATGCTCAACAGCCTGCCAGGCAAGGACAGTGTGTCCGTTCATCCGTTGACAGGGCCTTTTGCCACTGCGACCACCTGGCTGATGTGGCGAAAGGGTATGCTCGGCGCTAACCTCAACGCATGGATCGACCTGCAGCAAGCTGACAGGGCCGAGGCGCTGCACGACGCACGCGCGATTGCTTGAGCGATCCGTCAGGATTTGGATCAATTCAGTAATAGTTCGTTGTGTTTTCGTTCAAGCAATACGTAGGACTTAGGGCTACTATCAGTGTAGGAAAAGGCGAAAGAACTTGCGCCTACCAGCATTACCCTCAAAGGGGGCAACCATGAAAGAGAAAATTCAAAACTGGCTCCATGATCTGGGTGTTGCACTGGGCTTGATCGAGCCGCCGTTGCAACCCGTGCCGATTCGCACCGATGATGAGCAGCGTCGCCCACGTCGCAGGTAAGCCCTGAAGCGCTCACGCGGCCGAACCGTGCGGGCGCTGTACTATCGGGCGTTTTTCATGGCGTGATGAGGCGCCTGTAATCCGCGCGCAGCCGTGATTTGATGCGTACCCTGTGTGAAGAGGTGCGCTTCATCGTCGGACCCTTCTGCTTAATCCGTCATCCTCACTTTTTCCCTGTTCGTGCTTCTATATTTTTGCCTTCTCATGGACGAAGAGGCATTGAAATGTCGAGCATTGATAGCGAAGGTATGCTGATTTCCTACCGAGTCGAACTCCGTCGGTTTCAAACGATCGAGCATGGTGATCTGCTGGGTGTGCGCGCTTTGGTGATCCACCAGACCGACGCACCGACGGCCCGGCACACCTTTAACGGTTACCTCTCCAAAGGTAATGGTGCGCACTTTTTGATTGAAAAAGACGGCGCCATCTACCAGACAGCCAGCGTCAAGAAGCGTTGTTATCACGTTGGGCGCTACCTGCGTTCCAAGTGCCTGGCGCTGGATAAAGCCACCTGCGATAGCCGTCAGGTCCAAAGCATTCAGGCGCTCACGTGGACATTACAGATTCGGGCGCTGGACCGGTATGAGCGCACCAAGGACTATCCTGAGCGATACCCGATGAATGCGGACTCCCTGGGCATCGAATTGGTCGGCAAACATCTGGATGCTGCACGTTATGAGGAGGTGACTGCTATGCAGAAGCAGTCTCTGCGGTGGTTGGTGTCTGAGCTGCATGGCCATTTCCGCCTGACGCCGAAAGATGTCTACACGCATCCGCAAATCTCATACAAACACCCAGGTGAAGCCAGTACTGCGGAGTGGCAATGAGTCTACGGTCAGCGTTGTTTGGCGTGTGCGCATTACTCGCCGGATGCTCATCCTCCCAGCTGGATCTCGACGACATTCGCATCTCTGGCTTTCACTCCGAAGAGCCCGAACGCTGCCGACCCAGTGACGTTGCGCTGGAT
Source organism: Pseudomonas sp. QC2 (assembly GCF_002859085.1). Taxonomy (NCBI): domain Bacteria; kingdom Pseudomonadati; phylum Pseudomonadota; class Gammaproteobacteria; order Pseudomonadales; family Pseudomonadaceae; genus Pseudomonas; species Pseudomonas sp. QC2. The sequence continues at coordinate 281,604 of NZ_PKKS01000025.1, read as the reverse complement.
GAGCGGCAGATAGCGTCCTTTTTCAAACGCGCCGCGCTTATTGATGGTCGCACGCTGCACGATGAGTTTGACTGGGCCCCTTGTTACCTTGAAGGCACGCTGAAATATCAGCAAACGGCCTGCGTCTGGCGGGTGAGGGCGGGGGCAACCGGGGAAATTGAGTGCCCGGCGACCGAGCAGTATTTTGGCTGCAAGGATTGCGGTGATTTGTTTGAAGGCGCGGCGCAATAGCGACGAATAAAAAAACGGGTGCGACATCCGACGTCGCACCCGCTGAAGAAACCGCTTTAACGCCTGTTGCTGATCAAACGGCGCGGGTCGCCACACCCTCTGGCCGGCGCGACAACACGCTCACCAGCACAAAACTCACCAGCCCAATGGCCAGGCTGTAGTAGATCGGCGTGTTCGCGTCCAGCCCATCCTTGAGCATAAACACCAGCGCGGTCACGAATCCCAGGGTCATGGAGGTGATCGCCCCCGACGTGGTCGCGCGTTTCCAGAAGATCGCGCCAATCAGTGGGATCAACATACCGCCCACCAGCAGGTTGTAGGCCAGTGTCAGTGCGCTGATCACATCGCTCACCACCAGCGCAATGCCCAGCACGGCGATGCCGGTCAGCATCGTAAACAGGCGGTTGACGGCCAGGCTCGACTGTTTGCCGCCACGCAAACGCGGCAACAGGTCTTCAGTCAGCACGGTGGAGGCGGCGAGCAGGCCGGCACTGGCGGTGGACATCATCGCTGCGAGGGCGGCGGCAATCACCAGGCCACGAATCCCGTCTGGCAGCGAGGCTTTCACGATAGCGGCAAACGCGTTGTTGACGTTGTCCAGGTCCGGGATCAGCACGTGTGCCGCCATGCCGATCAACGCACAGGCCAGGCCGTAGAGGATGCAGTAAAAACCGGCGAAAGTGCCTGCGTACTTGGCGACCTTTTCGTCACGGGCGGTGAACACGCGCTGCCAGATATCCTGGCCGATCAGGATGCCGAAGAAGTAGATCATGAAGTAGGTGATGATCGTGTCCCAGCCGATCGCGGTGAAGCTGAAGCTCGACGCGGGCAGCTTGGCCACCAGCTCATCCCAGCCGCCGACGCGGTACAGGCAGATTGGCAGCAGGATAAACATCAGGCCGACGGTCTTGATCACAAACTGCACGATATCGGTGAGGGTCAGCGACCACATGCCGCCGATGGTCGAGTACACCACCACCACACCACCGCCGAGCAGCACCGAGATCCAGAACGGCAGGCCGAACAGCACTTGCAGCACGGTGCCGATGGCCAGGATCGAGGTCACGCCGATCATCAGCGCGTAGGCCAGCATGATCACCGCACTGGCCTGGCGGGCCATGGGGTTGTAGCGTTTTTCGAGGACCTGGGTCACGGTGAAGATCTTCAGCTTCAACAGCGGCTTGGCCAGGAACAGGTTGAGCGCAATGATGCCCATGCCCAGCGCGGCACACAGCCAGAAGCCGGAGATGCCATGCACATAGCCCAGGCGCACGGTGCCGACGGTAGAGGCACCGCCCAATACCGTGGCGGCCATGGTGCCCATGTACAGCGACGGGCCCAGGTTACGTCCGGCCACCAGGTAATCTTCGTGGGTCTTGGCGCGGCGCATGCCGTAATAGCCGAGCACGAGCATGCCGGCGGCGTAGATGAGTACGACGAATAAATCCAAAGCCATGACGGCGGTTCTCCAATTATTTTTTATTGTGGTGAGCGTGCTTGCTGTGGTGAAGGCGCGTGTTGTGGCGAGGGAGCTTGCTCCCGCTGGGCTGCGAAGCGGCCCCAAAAAAGCCGGCTCCAGCTTCGCGGTCGAACGGGAGCAAGCTCCCTCGCCACAACGGTCGGCCCGTAGACAGCCGCCGGTTCCGGAAACACCCGCAGCAAGGTCAGGTACACCACCGACGCTAACCCCAGCGTCACCGGCAAGCTGATATCAATGCCATCGGCCAAATTGCCCAGCGGTCCCACAAACTGCCCCGGCAAATTGACGAAACACAGGCCCACCAATGCACTCGGAATCCACGCCCCCAACCCGCGCCAGTTCCAGCCATGGCTGAACCAGTAGCGCCCGCCGGTCTCACCGCGGGTAAACACCTGCAGGTCATCCGGGCAGTAGAAGCCGCGACGCACGATCAGGCCGATGATCATCATCACCATCCACGGCGTGGTGCAGGTGATGATCAGTACCGCGAACGTCGACACGCTTTGCACCAGGTTGGCGGCGAAACGTCCGATAAAGATGAAGGCAATCGACATCACCCCGATCAGCAGCGTGGCTTTCACCCGTGACAACAGGCGCGGGAACACGCTGGACATGTCCAGTCCGGTGCCATACAGCGACGTGGTGCCGGTGGACATGCCGCCGATCACCGCGATCAGGCACACCGGCAGGAAGAACCAGGTCGGCGCTACCGCCAGTAACCCGCCGACATAGTTATTCGCCGCGATGTAGTCCGGCGCCTTGATCGCGACGATGGTCGCGGTGGCCAGGCCAAACAGGAAAGGGATTAACGTCGCGATTTGCGCCAGCACCACTGCCAGCATGATGCGCATTTTCGGCGTCTCACGCGGGATGTAGCGCGACCAGTCACCCAGGAACGCACCGAAGGAAATCGGGTTGCTCATGGCCACCAGCGCGGCGCCGATGAAGGCGGCCCAGAAGCCCGTCTGGCCCATGGCTACAGTGCCCGCGAAGTGGCTGTCGAACGCCGGCGCGAAGGCAAAGATGCCCAACAGGAACAACAGGCTCGCCGCCCACACCGCAATGCGGTTGACCCACAGCATGAAGCGAAAGCCGTAGATGCACACCGTCAGTACGAGAATGGCGAACACGCCGTAGGCCAGGCCCAGGGTCAAGTCGGTTTCCGGCAGGCCGATCAGACGTTTCGCACCCCCCACCAACGCATCGCCCGAACTCCACACCGACAGTGAGAAGAAGGCAATCGCCGTCAGCAGTGAGAGAAACGAGCCGACAATCCGCCCGTGCACACCAAAGTGCGCACCGGAAGACACCGCGTTGTTGGTGCCGTTGATCGGCCCGAACAGGCCCATGGGCGCCAGGATCAGCGCACCCACCAGCACGCCCAGCACAATCGCCCAGACGCCGGCCTGGAACGACAAGCCGAACAACACCGGGAAGGAGCCCAGCACGGCGGTGGCAAAGGTGTTGGCACCGCCGAAGATCAGTCGGAACAGATCCTTGGGGCCGGCGGTACGTTCGTGGTCCGGGATCTGCTCGACCCCGTTGGTTTCTATCTTTCGAATACTTTTATCGTTGTTTTTATTATTCATGATCAGCTCCGATCACATTGGCTAAGGGGGCGGCAGCCCTTCCGGCATAGCGGACAAATGTTCGTGACAGGCCAGCCACAGGCCTTGTTTTTGTTGTGTGCCAGACCCTTGCCGTGTGAAGACAATGGTCTCGCGTTCCTGGCTAAAAAATTGCTCCCCGTTCATGCGCAGCTCGGTGGCCACGTCATGCATGAAAATCGCCACGTCACCCTGCAGGCTGACCACGGCGTTGCTTGAGGTGCAGGACAGCACCTCGAACCCCTCGTCCCGGCGCCAGCTGTCCCACAACGCCTGGTAGGCATCGCGACTCAGCAGTGGCTGGGGGAGGGTGTAGAACACAAAGCTCGCATCGGCGGTGAACGCGCCGAAGTAGGCGGCGCGGTCATTGCGCGCAAAGGCCGCGACCAGGTCGGCGGCGGCTTGCAGCACTTCGTGGGTGCTCATCAGCGATGGGCCACGCCAGGCAGTACGCAGAGCATTTCGTACAGCAGGTTGGCGCCCAGCAGCGAAGTGTTGCCGGTGGTGTCGTAGGGCGGCGAAACTTCGACCAGGTCGCAACCAATCAGGTCGAGGCCCTGGCAGCCGCGGATGATCTCAATCGCTTGGATGGTGGTCAGCCCGCCGATTTCCGGCGTACCGGTGCCCGGCGCCCAAGCCGGGTCGATGCCGTCGATATCAAAGCTCAGGTACACCGGGCCGCCGCCGACTTTCTCACGCACTTCGGCCATCAACGGCGCGAGGGAGTGGTGCCAGCATTCTTCGGCCTGGACCACACGGAAGCCCTGCTTGCGGCTCCAGTTGAAGTCTTCGGCGGTGTAGCCTTGGGCGCGCAGGCCGATCTGCACCACACGGTCGCAGTCCAGCAAGCCCTCTTCAACCGCGCGGCGGAAGGTGGTGCCGTGGGCGATTTTCTCGCCGAACATATGGTCGTTCACGTCGGCGTGGGCATCGATGTGCACCAGCCCGACCTTGCCGTGTTTCTTGTGGATCGCCCGCAGGATCGGCAGGGTGATGGTGTGGTCGCCGCCCAATGTCATCGGGACTACGTTGTGCTCGAGGATTTCGTCGTAGGCCTCTTCGATGATGCGCACGGCGTCCAGCAGGTTGAAGGTGTTGATCGCCACGTCACCAATGTCCGCGACCGACAGCGAGTCGAACGGTGCGGCGCCGGTGGCCATGTTGTAGGGGCGGATCATGACGGATTCGGCGCGGATTTCACGCGGCCCGAAACGGGTACCGGCGCGCAGCGAGGTGCCGATGTCCAGCGGCACGCCGATAAAGGCGGCATCCAGGCCCTTGGCCGTTTGCAGGTGGGGAAGACGCATCATGGTGGCGATGCCGGCAAAGCGCGGCATTTCGTTGCCGCCCAGTGGTTGGTGGAAAATCTTGTCCACGGGAGTGCCTCATCGTTGTTTTGTTTATTAGGGGCCGATTCTGCGAAATACATCGATACGAAAGAATCGGCAGGGGCAAATACTTAGTTCAGATTTTTCTAAACTAATACCAGCGGTTAAACTACGACAGCTGGACTGTAGTGAGCGGGCTTGCCCCGCGCTGGGGGGCGAAGCCGCCCTAAACCCAGGCACCTCGGTCTCTCTGAAACACTGCGGCGTCCTCATTAGGGCGGCTTCGCCCCCCAGCGCGGGACAAGCCCGCTCACTACAAGTAGCCCGATCATCTTGGAGACCCCATGGCCAACGCCTTGCCCGACCTGAAACTCCTGCGGATCTTCGCCAGCGTCGTGCGGCATCAGGGATTCGCCAATGCCCAGCACGAACTCAACCTGTCCACGTCGGCCATCAGCACTTACATGAGCCAACTGGAATCGGCGTTGGGCCTGGTGCTGTGCCATCGCGGCCGGGGCGGTTTCAGCCTGACCAGCAAAGGCGAGCTGTTCCATCAGGAAACCCTGCGGTTACTGGGCGAACTGGAAGGTTTCGAGCAATACGCCGCAGCCTTGAAAGGCGAGTTGCGCGGCACCCTCAAGCTCGGGGTGCTCGACTCTACCGTCAGCGACAAGGCGCTGCCGTTCGCCGAAGTCATCGGCGCCTACAGCCAGGAGCACCCGGCGGTGCACCTGCATTTGTCGGTGATGAGCCCCTACGAACTGCAACTCGGTGTGCAGGACAATCGCCTCGACCTGGCCATCGGCGCTTTCTCCAACCGCATGAGCGGGCTGATCTACATGCCGCTGTACCGCGAGCAGCACTGGTTGTATTGCAGCACCCGGCACCCGCTGTTCAACGAGCGCCGCATCCCGGAGCAAGTGATCACCCAGCAACGCATGGTCGGTCGCGGCTACTGGAGCCAGGCCGAACTGGCGCGCCATGGTTTCAAACACAGCGCGGCGACCGTGGAAAGTATGGAGGCTCAGTTGATCCTGGTGCTGTCCGGCGCCTATATCGGCTACCTGCCTGAGCACTACGCCCAGGCCTGGGCCGACAAGGGGGATTTGCGCGTATTGCTGCCGGCCACCTTCGGTTACCAGGCGCCGTTTTCGATGATCATGCGCCGCGGGCGCAGCCGTGAACCGTTGATCCAGACCTTCCGCGATCTGCTCAAAGCCCAGCTCAACCAGGCCTGATAATCCATGTCCAGACCCCAATGCCCGCGCTGCCTGCGACCCGCCACCCATTGCCTGTGCGCGCTGATCCCGAGCCTCGACAGCCGCACCCGCGTGTTGCTGTTGCAGCACCCGAGCGAGGTCAACCATGCGCTCAATACCGCGCGGTTGGCGGCGTTGGGGTTGAACAATGCGCAGTTGATAGTGGGTGAGGTCTTTGATGATCTGCCGACTCTATTGAACCCGCCTGGCTATCAGGCGCGGCTGTTGTTTCCGGCTGACGACACCCAGCCGCTGCAAGCCTATGTGCCTGGGGATCAACCGCTGTTGCTGGTGGTTCCCGACGGCACCTGGCGCAAGGCGCGCAAATTGCTGCACCTCAATCCGTTGCTGGCAGCGCTGCCACGGGTGACGCTGGCCGAGGGCGCTGTGTCGCGTTATCGGCTGCGCAAAGCGCCCGGGCCGGGAGCCCTGTCAACGGTTGAGGCAATTGTGCAGGCGTTGCAGGTGCTGGAGGCACCGGCATCGTTCGAGCTGCTGCTCAAACCCTTTGAGGCGCTGATCGACGGGCAGATTGCGGCGATGGGGGAGGAGGTTTTTCAGAAAAACCATGGCGATCGACATTTGGGCTAGGCGGGTTGTCGAGGTGCGGCCATCGGGGGGCAAGCCCCCTCTCACAGTTGACCGAATTCCAGCATGAGAATGCGCGCGAATGTGGGAGGGGGCTTGCTCCCGATAGCGTCTGCCCAGCCACCACCTCGCTCGCTTATTCCTATAAGCCATAAGCACCGCACTTTGCGTGATATGGCCCGCCGGCCTTTCCCGGTATGATGTTCGCCCCCGCAGTCTGGATTGCGAATACGCCATGACCTTGCAGTACCCTACAATCGCCGATTGCGTCGGCAACACCCCCCTGGTCCGCTTGCAACGCATGGCGGGTGAAACCAGCAATACCCTGTTGCTCAAGCTTGAAGGGAACAACCCGGCCGGTTCGGTAAAAGACCGCCCGGCGCTGTCGATGATCACCCGCGCCGAGTTACGCGGGCAGATCAAGCCCGGCGACACCCTGATCGAAGCCACCTCCGGTAATACCGGGATCGCGCTGGCCATGGCCGCGGCGATCAAGGGTTACAAGATGGTGCTGATCATGCCCGACAACGGCAGCGCCGAGCGCAAGGCGGCGATGACCGCCTATGGCGCCGAACTGGTGCTGGTGACCCAGGAAGAGGGCATGGAAGGTGCCCGCGACCTCGCCGAGCGCATGGCCGCCGAAGGCCGTGGCCAGGTGCTGGACCAGTTCGCCAACGGTGACAACCCCGAGGCGCACTACACCACCACCGGTCCGGAAATCTGGCGCCAGACCCAGGGCACCATCACCCATTTCGTCAGTTCCATGGGCACCACCGGTACCATCATGGGCAACTCGCGCTACCTCAAGGAGCAGAACCCGGCGATCCAGATCGTTGGGCTGCAACCCATGGAAGGCGCGGCCATCCCAGGCATCCGCCGCTGGCCCGAAGAGTATCTGCCGAAGATCTACAACGCGACCCGCGTGGACCGCATCATCGACATGGCCCAGCGTGAAGCCGAAGACACCACCCGCCGCCTGGCCCGTGAAGAAGGCATCTTCTGCGGTGTGTCCTCCGGTGGTGCCGTGGCCGGCATGTTGCGCTTGTCCAAAGAGGTGGAAAACGCGGTGATCGTCGCGATCATCTGTGACCGAGGCGACCGTTACTTGTCGACCGGCATTTTCGACGAACCCAACTGATGGCCAAGCACGAGAGAGGCCTGCGCTTCCAGCCGACGGGCGGCAGCCGGGCCCCGCAGATTCCGGTAGGCAAGAAACAACGCTTGACCATCGAGCGCCTGGCCAATGACGGCCGCGGCATCGTGTTCTTTGAAGGCCGCACCTGGTTTGTGAACGGCGCGCTGGCCGGCGAAGACGTGGAAGCGCGCGTGCTGGGCACCCACGCCAAGATCGTCGAGGCGCGCACCGAGCGGGTGTTCAAGGCCAGCGAACTGCGGCGTCCGGCGCCGTGTGCGCACTTCGGTCGCTGCGGCGGTTGCAGCGTGCAGCACTTGCCCCACGCCGAACAACTTGCCCTGAAACAGCGCATGCTCGCCGAGCAACTGTCCCGTGTGGCCGGTGTCGAACCGCAAGAGTGGGCCGCACCCTTAAGTGGGCCGGAATTCGGCTACCGTCGCCGCGCCCGTGTGGCCGTGCGTTGGGACGCCAAGGCGAAACATCTGGCAGTCGGTTTCCGCGCCGTGGCCAGCCAGGACATCGTCGCCATTGACGATTGCCCGGTACTGGTACAGGCCTTGCAACCGATCATGCAGCGTCTGCCCAACATGCTCCGCCGCCTGAGCAAACCTCAGGCGCTGGGGCATGTGGAAGTGTTCAGTGGGACCTCCATCGCCGTGTTGCTGCGGCATATGGCGCCGCTGTCCGAAGCGGACCTGCACATTTTGAAAGAATTCTGCACCTTCCATGATGCCCAGCTGTGGCTGCATGGCGAGGGTCAGCCGGAACCGGTCGACGCCGATGCGGTTCTGGGGTTTCGATTGGACCAGTGGGATCTGGAGCTGGCTTACCGGCCTGGAGACTTCGTCCAAGTCAACGCCGGGGTCAACGCGGCGATGGTCGCCCAGGCCCTGGAATGGCTGGCGCCCCAACCCGATGAGCGGGTGTTGGACCTGTTTTGCGGCCTGGGCAATTTCGCCCTGCCGCTCGCTCGCCAAGTGCGGGAAGTGGTGGCGGTGGAAGGCGTACAGACCATGGTGGACCGGGCGGCCGTCAACGCCGTCAGCAACAATTTGCATAATGCGCAGTTTTTTCAGGCCGATTTGTCTCAGCCTTTGACCGACGCGGAATGGGCCAAACAGGGCTTTTCTGCGGTACTCTTGGACCCACCTCGTGACGGTGCCCTGGAGGTTGTGCGCAAGCTCGCGACCCTCAAGGCCAAGCGTCTGGTGTATGTGTCCTGCAACCCGGCCACGCTGGCGCGGGACACGGTTGAGTTGGTCAAGCAAGGCTACCGGCTAAAACGTGCCGGGATCCTCGACATGTTTCCGCAAACCGCGCATGTCGAGGCCATGGCGTTATTTGAAGCGGGCTAGGATGCCCGTTTAATCCGACTGGCCTGCATTCTCCAAGGCCGCGACCTGCCAGGGAGTGTGTGTAAGCTTTATCAAGGTAAAGCAGGTCAGCGATGATTTTTGACGCATCCAAGGTGCGTCGTAGGGAAGGTAAGCAAGATGGTACAGGTGAGAGCACACCAGCCGATCAACACCGACGGCAGTATCAATCTCGAGGCATGGCTGGATCATGCCGTCAGTGTCGACCCGGCACTGGACCGTGAAGCCTTGAAAGCAGCCTGCGAGTTCGCTCGTGAGTCTGAGCAGCAAGACAATGCGGCCAAGAACCTGTGGGCCGAAGGCACTTCAAGTTTTCGCACCGGCTTGGAGATCGCCGAGATCCTCGCCGATCTTAAACTGGACCAGGACTCGCTGATCGCCGCCGTACTCTATCGCGGCGTACGCGAAGGGCACATCGCGTTGCCCATCGTCAGCCAGCGTTTCGGCACCGTGGTGGCCAAGCTGATCGACGGCGTGCTGCGCATGGCCGCGATCAGCGCCAGCCTCAGCCCGCGTCAATCCATGGTGCTGGGCACCCAGGGCCAGGTCGAGAACCTGCGCAAGATGCTGGTGGCGATGGTCGACGACGTTCGTGTCGCCCTGATCAAGCTGGCCGAACGCACCTGTGCCATCCGGGCGGTGAAGACGGCCGACGATGAAAAGCGCAACCGCGTTGCCCGCGAAGTCTTCGACATCTATGCACCCCTGGCGCACCGCTTGGGTATCGGCCATATCAAATGGGAGTTGGAGGACCTGTCCTTCCGCTACCTCGAACCCGATCAATACAAACAGATTGCCACCTTGCTGCACGAGCGGCGGCTCGACCGTGAGCGCTTTATCGCCGACGTGATGAACCAGTTGCGCTCCGAGTTGCAGGCCACCGGCGTCGAGGCCGACATCAGCGGTCGCGCCAAACACATCTATTCCATCTGGCGCAAAATGCAGCGCAAGGGCCTGGCCTTCAGCCAGATCTACGACGTGCGTGCCGTGCGTGTGCTGGTGCCGGAAATGCGTGACTGCTACACCGCGCTCGGTATCGTCCATACCCTGTGGCGGCACATTCCCAAGGAGTTTGACGACTACATCGCCAACCCCAAGGAAAACGGCTATCGCTCCTTGCACACGGCGGTGATCGGCCCCGAGGGCAAGGTGCTGGAAGTGCAGATCCGCACGCACGCCATGCACGAAGAGGCCGAGCTGGGTGTCTGTGCGCACTGGCGCTACAAGGGCACCGACGTCAAGGCCGGGTCCAACCAATACGAAGAGAAGATCTCCTGGCTGCGCCAAGTGCTGGAATGGCACGAAGAACTCGGCGACATCGGCGGCCTGGCCGAACAGTTGCGTGTGGATATCGAACCGGACCGGGTCTATATCTTCACGCCCGACGGACACGCCATCGACCTGCCCAAGGGCGCCACGCCGCTGGATTTTGCCTACCGCGTACACACCGAAATCGGTCACAACTGCCGGGGCGCCAAGATCAACGGGCGCATCGTGCCGCTCAACTACAGCCTGCAGACCGGTGAGCAGGTCGAGATCATCACCAGCAAGCACGGCACGCCGAGCCGTGACTGGCTGAACCCCAACCTCGGCTACATCACCACGTCGCGGGCGCGGGCGAAGATCGTCCATTGGTTCAAGTTGCAGGCGCGTGACCAGAACGTCGCGGCGGGTAAAACCTTGCTTGAACGCGAACTGGCACGCCTGGGCCTGCCTCAGGTGGACTTCGACAAGTTGGCCGAAAAAGCCAACATGAAGATCGCCGAAGACATGTTTGCCGCGCTGGGTGCCGGCGACTTGCGCCTGGCGCAACTGGTCAACCTGGCCCAGCAGCTGGTCGAGCCGGAGCGCGGCAGCGAACAGCTGGAACTGATCCCACGCAAGGCCACCGGCTACAAGCCCGGCAAGCGCGGCGATATCCAGATCCAGGGCGTGGGCAACCTGATGACGCAAATAGCCGGCTGCTGCCAGCCGTTGCCGGGCGATGCCATCGTCGGTTACATCACCCAGGGCCGTGGCGTGAGTATTCACCGCCAGGACTGCGCCTCGGTGCTGCAACTGGGTGGGCGTGAGCCGGAGCGGATCATCCAGGTCAGCTGGGGGCCGGTACCGGTGCTCACCTACCCGGTGGACATCATCATCCGCGCCTACGACCGTTCCGGCTTGCTGCGTGACGTGTCGCAAGTGCTGCTCAACGAGCGCATCAACGTGCTGGCGGTCAACACCCGCTCGAATAAAGAGGACAACACCGCGTTGATGTCCCTGACCATCGAGATTCCGGGGTTGGACGCATTGGGGCGGTTGCTGGGGCGGATTTCCCAGTTGCCGAACATCATTGAAACCCGGCGCAACCGCACCCCTTGATGCGGTCATAAATGTGGGAGAGGGCTTGCCCCCTCCCACATTTGATCTTCAGCGGAAAGAGACCGATGTATTCACTCGAAGACCTGCTGCACCTGATGAACCGCCTGCGCGACCCGCAATACGGGTGCCCATGGGACATCAAGCAAACCTACGCGACTATCGTCCCGCACACGTTGGAAGAAGCCTATGAAGTCGCCGACGCCATCGAGCGCGGTGACTTCGATCACCTGCAAGGCGAGCTGGGCGACCTGTTGTTCCAGGTGGTGTATTACAGCCAGCTGGCACGGGAGGAAGGGCGCTTCGAATTTGCCGGAGTGGTCGACAGCATTACGCGCAAGCTCATCCGCCGCCATCCCCATGTGTTCCCCACCGGCGATCTGTATGCGCCGCTGGATATCCCGCACCTGAGCGAAGAGCAGGTCAAGGCGCGTTGGGAGCAGATCAAGGCCGAGGAGCGCGCGGAAAAGTCCGACGCACCGGAGCAACTATCCCTGCTGGACGATGTGCCTACCGCGTTGCCGTCCTTGTCCCGTGCCGCCAAATTGCAAAAGCGCGCCAGCCAGGTCGGTTTCGACTGGCCGTCTGCCTTGCCGGTGGTGGATAACGTGCGCGAAGAGTTGGATGAAGTGCTCGAGGCCATGGCCGATAACGATCCGTCGGCCATTGCCGATGAGGTCGGTGACCTGCTGTTTGCCGCGGTCAACCTGGCCCGTCACCTCAAGGTCGACCCGGAAACCGCTTTGCGTGGGGCCAATGCCAAGTTCGAACGACGTTTCCGATTTATCGAACAGGCATTGCGCGACACGCACCAACCCATAGAAGATTGCACCCTCGAAACGTTGGATGCCCTCTGGGGCGAAGCCAAACGTCAGGAAAAGAACGTGTCCAGCTGCGGTTGAGCAGTTGCCTAAGTGAGTAAGCACCATGAGCCTTTCCCTTCGCGACCAGTTGCTCAAAGCAGGTCTGGTCAACCAAAAGCAGGCCAAGCAGGTCGGCAAAGAGAAACAGAAACAGCAACGCCTGGTTCACAAAGGCCAGGCCGAGGTCGATGACACCCAGGCCCGCCTGGCAGCCGAGGCACATGCCGAGAAGGTCAAGCGCGACCAGGAACTGAACCGCCAGCAGCAGGAAAAAGCCGAGGCCAAGGCCCGTACGGCGCAGGTCAAGCAACTGATCGAGACCTCGCGCCTGCCCAAGCTGACCACCGAGGACTACTACAACTTCGTGGATGACAAGAAGGTCAAGCGCCTGTCGGTCAACACGCTGATGCGCAACAAGCTGAGCAATGGCTCCCTGGCGATCGTGCATCACGGTGGCAGCTATGAGGTGATCCCGCGCGAAGCGGCGCTGAAGATCCAGGAGCGCGCACCTGAGCGTATCGTGCAGCTCAACATCCTCACCGAAAGCCAGGTGCCGGACGAGGATGATCCGTACGCCGCCTACCAGATCCCGGATGATCTGATGTGGTAAGGCGGTAGCAACCCATTGTGCTGAGCGGGCTTGTCCTTTGGTGAGCGCGCTTGCCTGGGGTGAGCAGGCTTGCCCTGCGTTGGGCTGCGAAGCGGCCCCGAAAACGCAAACGCCGCATTCTCCCTGAAAGAATGCGGCGTTTTTTGTGGGGCGGCTTCGCCACCCAGCGCGGGGCAAGCCCGCTCACTACACGGTAACTTCAGGAGCTTTGTGCCTGGCGTTTCATCTCAAGCGATTCAAGCTCGTTTTTATAATTATGAGCGTCGCTCTCATTGTGAAACATGCCGACCAGCAGGTCTTGCTGGTGTACATCCCAGATGTGAATCCCATGGCCCAGTGCTTCGTGGGACATATGTTCGTCGTCGCGTTCAGTTACTTTTACAGTCATCTGCTTGCTCCAATCTCTGGTGGATCTGCGGCAAGTCGTCGCAGGCCTTTGTTATATGTTTTGTTAGCTTGCTAAGTAAACCGACTTTTCGCGCAACAATTCATTGCAGCAAATGCAACAGTCCTGCAGGCCGCGTAAACCGCGACATTGCGCCGCAGGGTGCTGAGTTTTATGACAAAAGTTTCATGTTCGCGTCAGGGGCAGCTCAATCGACAGGCGAAAAAAAGCCCCGCATTCGCGAGGCTCCTTGTTCCATCTACCGATCAGCTACCTTTGACAGCCTTACCGTCAACGGTGCCGTCCTGCAGCATGATGTTGTATTCCTTGCCGTCGGTTTCCACCTGGCGCAGGGCAACCAGGATGCCGCCTTGGTCCTTGGCAAACCACATCTGGGTGATGCGCTTGCTTTGTGTCGGGTCACGCACGCGCTCGACCTTGATGGCGTCGATGGAGCCGACCTTGGTCTGGACCTTTTCCGGGCCGATCACGCGGAAGTCGTAGGTGTCGACGTCGGTGCCTTCGACCACGTTGTAGCTCATGCTCTTCTTGCCGGCAGCCACATCGCGCTGCAGGGCCAACTGGTAGGTCGACTTGTCGAGCATGCCGCTTTGCAGGGCGACGTTGACCGGGTCTTTGTTTTCAAAACCGGTGACTTTCTTGGCGGTCTGGTCGAAGTCCAGGTTGATCTTCTTCGCCTTGCCCAGGCCACCGCGCTCGAAGGTGTAGCTCTTCGGTTGCAGGGTGTCCTTGTCAAACTGGATCACGCTGGTTTCGGTCAGGCTGGCGATCATCATGGACGCCTTGAAGTTCAAGGTCCAAGTGCCATCGCCATTCTTGGCCAGGCTGCGTTCGGCCGAACCACTCATGGGCAACTGTTTCCAGTCGGCGGTGTAGCTGACGGAGAAAGGGTGTAGGTCTGCTGCTTGCACGGCAGGCAAGGCGAACAGCGCAAAAGCGAAGAGCAGGGCGCGACGCATAAAATCTCCTAGGTTCGAATCAAGTGGCCGCTGGCCGCAAGTAACTGACCGTCCAATAATGCACCCTGGTCACCGAGAATCAACCGCCCCTCGGCAAACCAGCGAACGGCCAGCGGGTAAATCCTGTGTTCCTGGGTGTGAACCCGTTGCGCAAGGCTCTGCGCCGAGTCGTCAGACTCTACCGGAACCACTGCCTGTACGACCAGAGGCCCGCCATCGAGTTCCTCGGTGACGAAGTGCACGCTGCAGCCATGCTCGCTGTCGCCGGCGTCGAGCGCACGCTGGTGCGTGTGCATGCCTTTGTACTTGGGCAGCAGGGAAGGGTGGATATTGAGCAGGCGCCCTTCGTAATGCCGCACGAAATCAGCGCTGAGGATGCGCATGAAACCGGCGAGTACCACGAGTTTGGGGTTGAAGGCGTCGATGAGTTCGATCAAGGCACTGTCGAAGGCCTCGCGGCCATCGAACGTCTTGTGATCCAGAGAGCGGGTTTCGATACCCGCGTCCCTGGCGCGTTGCAAGCCGTAGGCGTCGCTGCGGTTGGAGATCACCGCAGCAATGCGCACCGGGCTGTCGCCGGTGCGCGTGCTGTCGATCAAGGCCTGCAAGTTACTGCCGGTGCCGGAAAGCAGCACCACGACATCACAGGTCTGAGGCATCAGTGAGCCTTGAGGTTCTTCAGTTCGACCTGAGCTGCGCCTTCCGGGGCAGTGGCGATCTGGCCGATGACCCATGGCTGCTCGCCGGCTTCACGCAATACGTTCAGCGCGGTTTCAACGTGTTCTTGCGCCACGCAGATGACCATGCCGACGCCGCAGTTCAGCACGCGGTGCATTTCGGTTTCGTCAACGTTGCCTTTCTCTTGCAGCCAGTCGAATACCGCAGGACGCTGCCAGCTGGCCACGTCGACGATCGCCTGGGCGCCTTTTGGCAGTACGCGCGGGATGTTGTCCAGCAGACCGCCGCCAGTGATGTGGGCCATGGCTTTGACTGCGCCAGTGTCCTTGATCAGCTTGAGCAGTGGCTTGACGTAGATGCGGGTCGGGGCCATCAGCAGGTCGGTCAGCGGCTTGCCGTCGAGCTGGGTGTTCTCGATGTCGGCGCCGGACACTTCGATGATCTTGCGGATCAGCGAGTAACCGTTGGAGTGTGGGCCGGAAGAGGGCAGGGCCAGCAGGGCGTCACCGGCAGCGACTTTGGAGCCGTCGATGATTTCGGCTTTTTCCACCACGCCGACGCAGAAGCCGGCCAGGTCGTAGTCTTCGCCTTCGTACATGCCTGGCATTTCAGCGGTTTCGCCGCCGACCAGGGAGCAACCCGACAGCTCGCAACCCGCGCCGATGCCGGTGACCACTTGGGCAGCGGTGTCCACGTTCAGCTTGCCGGTGGCGTAGTAGTCCAGGAAGAACAACGGCTCGGCGCCGCACACCACCAGGTCGTTGACGCACATGGCAACCAGGTCGATGCCAATGGTGTCGTGCTTGTTCAGGTTCAGTGCCAGGCGCAGCTTGGTGCCCACGCCGTCGGTGCCGGACACCAGGACAGGCTGCTTGTAGCCGGCCGGGATTTCGCAGAGGGCGCCAAAACCGCCCAGGCCGCCCATGACTTCGGGGCGCGCAGTGCGCTTGGCGACGCTCTTGATGCGTTCGACCAATGCTTCACCGGCGTCGATGTCTACACCGGCGTCCTTGTAGCTCAGGGAGGGTTGCTTGCTCATGATCCAGGCCTTTAGGGGGGATTCAGGGGTAACGACCGAGCGGGCAGGCGCTTTTGGTAAAAGGCCCAGCCGTTGACGGTCTGCGAAGGCGCGCGATTTTATCAGGCTTGAGGGGCAGCGGCCATCCTCGGGCCGACGGGCAGGGCCATATAGGTTAAAAAAGCCGGTTAAAAAAATGCTGATGGGGTCTGCTTCGGCGCGTATTAAGGTATAGCCTTTAACCCGCTATCGTTATGACAGTACGAAAACTTACCAAGACCCTGTGAATGTTTTACCGGTGGCTGTGGTCACAGCCTTGCCAAACCGAGTTCACGCGGTCTGTTCCAGCCGCTAAATTTGTCGTTCGGGAATCTTCCATGCGTCTGTGTAAATTCTTCTTTGTAGGCTGCTTGTCGTTGGTCAGCCTGGCGAGTCATGCCGAAACCCTCAATGGCCTTTATCAAGTACTCGAACCCGT
This sequence comes from Pseudomonas sp. QC2, assembly GCF_002859085.1. Classification (NCBI taxonomy): domain Bacteria; kingdom Pseudomonadati; phylum Pseudomonadota; class Gammaproteobacteria; order Pseudomonadales; family Pseudomonadaceae; genus Pseudomonas; species Pseudomonas sp. QC2. Next base: position 265,230 of record NZ_PKKS01000025.1, on the reverse strand, counting down.
CAGCAGCCAATCGCCGCAAGAGCGCGACCAAGCCACCCAGCGTGCCGTGCAGACCCTGGTGATCCGCCTGACCGGCGACGCCAAGGCCGCCGATGGCCCGGGCCTGGCGGCGGTTCGCAAGGACCCGCAACAAATCATCAGCCAATACGGCTACGACGCCGGCCCGCCGGAAAGCCTGCAAGTGGATTTCGACCCGGTGAGCACTGATCGCGTCCTGCGTGAAGCGGGCCTGTCGATCTGGGGCAGCAATCGGCCATCGATCCTCGGCTGGTGGCTGAACGACTCCACCGAAGGTAGCAGCCTGGTGGGCGATGGCCAGACCGTGGCCCAGGCGCTGCGTCGTGCGGCACAACACCGTGGCCTGCCGCTGCGCCTGCCGCTGGGTGACTTGGATGAGCAGGTGGTCGCCACCGCACCGAATCTGGAAAGTGCTGACGCCACACCTTTGCGTGCCGCTTCCGAGCGTTACGGCGCCGACGCCTTGCTGGCTGTGCATGCGCGCCAGGAAGGGAGTCAATGGCAAGCCAAATGGCGTTTGTGGTTGGGCGACAAGAGCGAGCAGGGCACCGCCCAAGGGGCCGACACCGGCGCCGTGGCGGATGCGGTGATGCTGGCGGTCAGCCAGAAGCTGGCGCCACGTTTTGCGGTCAAGCCGGGTGTGAGCACGGAACAACTGCTCGAAGTGCAAGGCATGACCCTGGAGCGCTATGCAGCGCTGGGCCATCTGCTGGAGCCTTTTGGCGGCCAACCACAGTTAGTGGATGGCAATCGCATTGTGTATCGCGTCAACGGCAGTGCCGATCAGTTGCGCACCCAGTTGAGCTTGGCCAAGTTGCAGGAGATTCCCGCAGGCGAGGCGCCGGCCCAGCAACCCGTGACAGATGGCACGCAGCCTGCGGTAGCACCTGAGCCTCAGGCGCAGCTGCGTTTTCGTTGGTAGAAGTTTTCTTCTTTATATAGGTGGAGTGGTATATGGCGGATACGCGTCGTTGGGTGTGGCTTGGCGGGATCGTCCTGCTGTGCGTTTTTGTCTTCTTGCTGCATTCGATCCTGACGCCGTTCCTGGTCGCGTTGCTGCTGGCCTACCTGTTCGATCCGGTGGTGGATCGCTTGGAGAAGGCCGGGCTGTCGCGGACCTGGGGGGTGGTGGCGGTGTTCGCGCTGTTTACCTTGATTATCACGGCGTTGGTGTTGGTGCTGGTGCCGATGTTGGCCAAGCAGCTGTTCCGCTTGTATGAATTGGCGCCGCAGATGCTCGATTGGCTGCAGCACACGGCCATGCCGTGGGCCCAGGCTAAGTTAGGCCTGGCGGATGGCTTCTGGAAGTTCGATAAGGTCAAGGCGGCCATCAGCGAACACATGGGGCAGACCACCGATATCGTCGGTGTCATTCTCAGTCAGGCAACCGCATCCAGCCTGGCGCTGATTGGCTGGTTGACCAACCTGGTGCTGATCCCGGTGGTCGCGTTCTACCTGCTGCGCGACTGGGACATCATGATGGCCAAGATCCGCAGCCTGCTGCCGCGCAACCGTGAGGAGCGAATCGTCTCGCTCGCCGAGGAATGCCATGAGGTGCTCGGTGCATTCGTGCGTGGGCAGTTGCTGGTGATGCTGGCCCTGGGGATCATCTACGCGGCCGGCTTGATGGCCATCGGCCTGGAACTGGGTCTGTTGATCGGCCTGATCGCCGGCCTCGCCGCGATCGTGCCGTACATGGGCTTTGTGATCGGTATCGGTGCGGCACTGGTGGCCGGGCTGTTCCAGTTTGGCGGTGACCTGTATCCGATGCTGGGCATTGTGGCGGTGTTCATGGTCGGCCAGGCCCTGGAAGGCATGGTGCTGACGCCGTTGCTGGTAGGCGATCGGATTGGCCTGCACCCGGTGGCGGTGATCTTTGCGATCCTGGCGGGCGGGGAGCTGTTCGGCTTTACCGGCATCCTGCTGGCGCTGCCGGTGGCGGCGGTGATCATGGTGCTGGTGCGCCATGTGCATGATCTGTACAAGGATTCGGAGGTGTATACAGGGGTCGAAGACCCCGACCTGTAACCGCTTCTTTGCAAACCCGGCCCAGGCCGGGTTTGTTGTTTCTGGAGCGGCGGCGTCAAACAATCTGCGTAAATCCAACAAGTTAACGCAAACCTTTGATTTTGCTTGGGGTCTGTTGCATTGTGCGCCCGGCGTCACGGGTATAAACTTTGCAAACTTTACACAGAGGCCACTAACGGTTCGTTTGGAGCCGTTCAGTCAGCATGAAACCGATTCAGCTGCCCTTGGGTGTGCGTCTGCGTGATGACGCCACCTTTATCAACTACTACCCAGGCGCCAATGCCGCTGCACTCGGCTATGTCGAGCGGCTTTGCGAAGCCGACGCCGGGTGGACCGAAAGCCTGATCTATCTGTGGGGCAAGCACGGCGTAGGGCGTACCCACCTGTTGCAGGCCGCTTGCCTGCGTTTCGAGCAGATGGGTGAGCCGGCGGTTTACTTGCCTCTGGCTGAGTTGATGGACCGTGGCATCGGCATCTTCGACCACCTCGAGCAATACGAGCTGGTATGCCTGGACGATCTGCAAGCGATCGCCGGCAAGGCCGATTGGGAAGAAGCGCTGTTTCACTTATTCAACCGCTTGCGGGACAGCGGTCGGCGCCTGCTGATTGCGGCGTCCAGCTCGCCACGTGAGCTGCCGATCAAGCTGGCCGACCTCAAGTCACGGCTGACCTTGGCACTGATCTTCCAAATGCGCCCGCTGTCCGACGAAGATAAGTTGCGTGCCTTGCAACTGCGCGCCTCCCGTCGCGGCCTGCACCTCACCGACGAGGTCGGGCATTTTATCCTCACCCGTGGCACGCGCAGCATGAGCGCGTTGTTCGACTTGCTCGAACAGCTCGACCAGGCTTCTTTGCAAGCTCAACGAAAATTGACGATCCCTTTTCTCAAGGAAACGTTGGGCTGGTAACTCGTTGAATTTACGGGTTTCGCCAGTTTTCAGGCGCCAGGAAACCTGCGTTTGAGCCGCGTTGGCTACGCATTTGAACCGATAAATGGAATTACGGCTTAGATGTCATAGTCCAATCGCGAAGTCACATAGATCACGATTGAATTTGCAAATCGATGTGATAGTGGGCATAGTCTCGACTTCTTTACATATCAGCCACGGTCGTGCCCATGCTAAATCGCTTCGCACCCCTCGTGCCTCTCGCACTCGTTACCCTGTTGTTTGGTTGCGCCTCCCACCCTCAGCAGGTGGCGGAACAGCAAAAACCACAGGTTCAAAATCAGGCAAAGTTCGTTGCTGCACAGTCTGCTTCTGTTTACGAAGAAGAAATGGCAACCGAAAAAGAGCTGGCCAACTTCGCCGGCAGCAAGCCTTATCAGCTTCCTGTGCTGGCCGACAGCATCCTCGAACGCGGCATGTCCCTGATCGGTACCCGTTACCGTTTCGGTGGTACCTCTGAAGCCGGTTTCGACTGCAGCGGCTTCATCGGTTACCTGTTTCGCGAAGAAGCTGGCATGAACCTGCCGCGTTCTACCCGCGAAATGATCAACGTGAATGCACCGTTGGTCGCACGCAACAACCTCAAGCCCGGTGATCTGCTTTTCTTCAGTACAGCTGGCCGTGGTCGAGTGAGCCATGCCGGTATCTACCTGGGCGATAACCAGTTTATCCACTCCAGCAGCCGTCGCAGTGGCGGTGTTCGAGTCGACAACCTGGGTGACAGCTACTGGAGCAAAACCTTCATCGAAGCCAAGCGCGCACTCGCCATGGCCCCGACTACGGTTACTGCTAGCAAGTAAACTTAAAGTGATACTTGAAGTTTGACGTGTAAGCGCTAGAATCCCTGGACATTGTTGTAATCCGTTCGCGCGAGCTTTGCTTGCGCGTTCTGGTTTTCAGCGTTCGGCAGCGAAAGCCGCATCCAGACCAGGATTGTTCTGCACATGTCGACCTCGGCCCGCCTGATTCTTATTGTTTGCGCCGCGCTGCTCAGCGCCTGCGCAAGCCGTCCACCGCCGCCCGCGCCTGTCGCGGTGAAACCTAAGCCGGTGTTCAACTACTCCACCCAGAATTTCTCGCCTGCGGCCGAAGACGTGCTTTTCCGTGCGCTTGGCCTGGTCGGCACGCCGTACCGTTGGGGGGGGAATACCCCGGACTCGGGGTTTGATTGCAGCGGCCTGATTGGGTTTGTCTTCCGTGATGCTGCCGGGATCTCCTTGCCGCGTACCACCCGTGAACTGATCGTGATGCGCGCCCAGGATGTCAGCGAGCAGAACTTGCAGACCGGCGACCTCTTGTTCTTCGCCACCGGTGGCGGTTCCCAGGTCAGCCATGCCGGGATCTACGTGGGGGAGGGCCGCTTTGTGCACGCGCCGCAAACCGGCGGTACGGTGAAGCTGGATACCCTGTCCAAGGCGTATTGGCAGAATGCCTACCTGAGCGCCAAACGCGTGTTGCCGGCGAATCTGGCGCGTAATCCCTGAATTAAACCCAGGCCCAAAGGTGGGCTTGCTGTGGTGAGCAGGCTTGCCCTGCGCTGGGCTGCGAAGCGGCCCCACCGGATCCTCAGTGAACCCGGCGGGGGACTAGTCGAATCTTCGCGCCTCCCCTAATCACAGCAAACCCCCTCCCACATTGGTTTTGCGGTGTTTATTGGGCCGCCGACACGCGCCACACTTTATTCCCCACGTCATCCGCCACCAGTAAATCCCCCTGCTGATCAATCACCACACCTACCGGCCGGCCCATGGCTTTCTCATCCTTGTCGAGGAACCCGGTCAGCACGTCCACCGGCTGTCCTTTGGGCTGCCCACCTTCGAACGGCACGAAGATCACCTTGTAGCCACTGTGCGGCTTGCGGTTCCACGAACCATGCTGGCCGATGAACGCGCCGTGGCTGAATTGCGCTGGAAGCTTGCTGCCCTCTGCGAATGTCAGGCCTAACGACGCCGTATGGGGGCCTACCGCGTAATCCGGTGCAATCGCTTTGGCCACCAGGTCGAGATTCTGTGGGTTGACGCGCACGTCTACATGCTGGCCGTAGTAGCTGAACGGCCAGCCATAGAAGGCGCCATCCTTGACCGAGGTGATGTAGTCCGGCACCAGGTCGCTGCCGATCTCATCGCGCTCGTTGACCGCTGTCCACAGCTTGCCGGTCTGCGGTTCCCAGGCCATGCCGTTGGGGTTGCGCAGGCCGGAGGCGAAAATGCGGTGCTGGCCGCTGGCGCGGTCCACTTCCCAGATCGCCGCACGGCCCTGTTCCGCTTCAAGGCCGTTTTCCCCCACGTTGCTGTTGGAACCGACACTCACGTACAGCTTGCTGCCATCCTTGCTGGCCACCACGTTTTTCGTCCAGTGGTGGTTCAACGGCCCGCCTGGCAGGTCGACCACCTTAGTACCGGCTTGCTTGATCGCGGTTTCGCCCGGTTGATAGGGAAAGCGCAACAGCTTGTCCGAGTCCGCCACGTACAGGTCGTTGCCGACCAGTGTCATGCCAAAGGGCGAATTAAGATTCTCCAGGAATACCGTGCGGGTTTCCGCGACGCCGTCGTGGTCGGCATCACGCAGCAGTGTGATGCGATTCGGGCTCGGTACCCCGGCACCGGCGCGGCCTATGACCTTTTCCATGACCCAGCCACGAATACCTTTGGAGTCATCCGGCTTGGGTGGCGCGTTGGTTTCCGCCACCAGCACGTCGCCGTTGGGCAGTACATACAGCCAGCGCGGGTGGTCGAGGCCCTCGGCGAACGCCGCCACCTGAGTGCCGGCAGCGGCGGTTGGCTTCACGCCTTCGGGCCAGCCGATGGCGGGCGCGATATTCACCGTGGGGATCAGGGTTTTGTTCGGTTCCGGCAATTTGGGCGAAGGCCCGGTGCCGTCGGAGACCTGGAGGGTGGAGCTTTCACCGCAGGCGGCGAGGGTGCCGGCGACCATGATGAGTAGGGCAAGTCTGGTTTTATGCATGGTGTTCTCCTTAATACCTGTAAGGGTAGAGGAGGTAGCCGAGGCGTTGGTTCAAGTCCAAGGCCAGCTTTAATTGACGCTCCACCCCCAACCCACTAACCTTCGCGGCTTGTTCCAGGTGCTCCGTGACCCATGGGTCGACGGAGTGAAACAGGGAAGCCGGTGAGTGAGCGCACTTGTACACAGTGCTGCCGCAATTCCGGCGCTGCCCCCGCAACGGTAAATGAGTCAAGACGGTGCCTTTTGCCACTGTATCGCCAGCGATATGGGAAGGCGCACCGTCGGCCTGCCTGCTTGATTAACGCAAGCGCCACTCATGAGCCCGGAGACCGGCCTGAAACATCCAACAGCATCACGGTGGGCGATGCTTGGCTGTCTGTGTTTCTTTTTCCTGCCCGCCGTTTTTGTCCAGCCCCAACGGAGAGCTGCCATGACCGATTCCCCCGAACGCGACGAACGCCATCTGGCGCGCATGCTGCGCAAAAAAGCCGTGATCGACGAACGCATCGCCAATTCCCCCAACGAGTGCGGTTTGCTGCTGGTATTGACCGGCAACGGCAAAGGCAAAAGCAGCTCCGCGTTCGGCATGCTGGCACGGGCCATGGGTCACGGCATGCAGTGCGGTGTGGTGCAGTTCATCAAGGGGCGCAACAGCACCGGCGAAGAATTATTCTTCCGCCGCTTCCCCGAGCAAGTGCGCTTTCATGTGATGGGCGAAGGCTTCACCTGGGAAACCCAGGACCGCCAGCGCGACATCGCCGCCGCCGAAGCCGCCTGGGCGGTTTCCCGTGAATTGCTGCAAGACCCGACCATCGGCCTGGTGGTGCTGGACGAATTGAACATCGCCCTCAAGCACGGCTACCTTGACCTGGACCAAGTCCTCAGCGACCTGCAAGCCCGCCCGCCGATGCAACACGTGGTGGTCACCGGCCGTGGCGCCAAGCCTGAGTTGATCGAAATGGGCGACACCGTCACCGAAATGGGCATGCTCAAGCACGCGTTCCAGGCCGGTATCAAGGCACAGAAGGGCGTCGAACTTTGAATCAGCCCCGTCATTGCCCGGCCGTATTGATCGCCGCACCGGCGTCCGGCCAGGGCAAAACCACCGTCACCGCCGCACTGGCCCGTTTGCACCGCAACCTGGGGCGCAAGGTGCGCGTGTTCAAATGCGGCCCGGACTTCCTCGACCCGATGATCCACGAACGTGCCAGCGGTGCGCCGGTGTATCAATTGGACATGTGGATGGTCGGCGAGCAGGAAAGTCGCCGTTTGCTGTGGGAAGCGGCAGGGGAGGCGGACCTGATCCTCATCGAAGGCGTGATGGGCCTGTTCGACGGTACACCCTCGAGCGCCGACCTGGCGCGGCACTTCGGCGTGCCGGTGCTGGGTGTGATCGACGGCACCGCGATGGCGCAGACGTTCGGCGCGCTGGCGTTGGGCTTGGCGCGTTATCAGCCGGACCTGCCGTTCGCGGGCGTGCTGGCCAACCGCGTCGGCACCCTGCGGCATGCGCAATTGCTTGAAGGCAGCCTCACCGAAGGCTTGCGCTGGTACGGCGCATTGTCCCGCGAGACCGGTATCGAATTACCCAGCCGGCACCTCGGCCTGGTGCAGGCCAGTGAACTGAATGACCTCGATGTGCGCCTGGACGCCGCTGCGCAAGCGCTGGGCAGCAGTTGCGAAGTGGCCTTGCCGCCACCCGTGACCTTTGCCGCGCCGCAAATGATCCCCGCTGAGCCGTTGCTCAATGGCGTGCGCATCGCTGTGGCCCGCGACGAAGCCTTTGCCTTTACCTACGGCGCCAGCCTCGACCTGCTACGTGCGATGGGGGCCGAGTTGAGCTTCTTCTCGCCGATCCACGATCGCGAATTGCCTGACGCCGACAGTCTCTATCTGCCGGGTGGTTACCCGGAATTGCATCATCAGGCGCTGTCGGAAAATACCTCGATGCTTGACGCCATCCGTGCCCATCACGTGGCCGGCAAACCCTTGCTCGCCGAGTGCGGCGGCATGCTCTACCTGCTCGACTCGTTGACTGACGTTGAAGGCACCCGTGCCAAACTGCTCGGCCTGCTGCAGGGCGATGCCGTGATGCAAAAGAAACTGGCGGCCCTGGCGCTGCAAAGTGTCGAATTGCCGGAAGGCACCCTGCGCGGCCATACCTATCATCACTCCCTGACCAGCACCGAGTGGCAACCGATTGCCCGTGGCCTGAGCCCCAACGGTGGGCGCGGGGCCGAGGCGGTGTATCGGCAGGGACGGATGACGGCTTCCTACGTGCATTTTTATTTCCCGTCGAATCCGGCCGCGGTGGCCGCCTTGTTTGCGCCGGACCTTGAGACCGCCATCGCAGGCAAGCCAGCTCCCACCGCGACAGTGTTCACAGATCAACCTGTGGGAGGGGCGGTGCGAGGATTCGACTTGCCCGCGAAGAGGCCATGACCAACAACGCCTTCCCCGAGGCCGACCGCCAGGCCGTCTACCGTGCCATCGCCGAACGCCGCGACATGCGCCACTTCAGCGGCGGCACTGTCGCCCCCGAATTGCTCCACCGCCTGCTGCAGGCTGCACACCAGGCCCCCAGCGTTGGCCTGATGCAGCCCTGGCGCTTTATTCGCGTCAGCGACCGCGTGTTACGTAGCCAGATTCAACAGTTGGTGGAGGAAGAGCGCGTGCGCACTGCCGAGGCCCTGGGCGAACGTTCCGACGCGTTCATGAAGCTCAAGGTCGAAGGTATTCACGATTGCGCCGAAGTCTTGGTGGCGGCGTTGATGGACGATCGCGAGCGGCACATCTTCGGCCGGCGTACCTTGCCGGAAATGGACATGGCGTCGTTGTCCTGTGCAATCCAGAACCTGTGGCTGGCGGCCCGCGTCGAAGGCCTGGGCATGGGCTGGGTGTCGCTGTTCGAGCCTCAGGCCCTGGCCGATCTGCTGGGTTTGCCGCCCGGCGCGAAACCCTTGGCCGTGCTGTGCCTGGGGCCAGTAGCCGAGTTCTACCCGGCACCGATGTTGCAGCTCGAAGGCTGGACCGAACCTCGGCCATTGAGTGACATGTTGTATGAGAATGTGTGGGGAGTGAGTCAATGAGTGTGGCCTTGCTGTGTGTCGCTGCCGTGGCGCTGGACGCGCTGCTGGGTGAACCGAGGCGCTGGCATCCGCTGGTGGCGTTCGGCAATTTCGCCGGGCGCATCGAGCAACGTTTCAACAGCGGCGGTCGCGGCTGGCGCAGCCATGGCGTGACCGCGTGGGTGATCGCCGTGGTGCCGTTGACGCTGCTGGCCACCGCCTTGTCGTGGGCGCCGTATATCGGTTGGGTCCTGGAGATCCTGGCGTTGTACTGCGCACTCGGCATGCGCAGCCTCGGCGAACATGTGATGCCCGTGGCCCAGGCCCTGCGCAGCGATGACCTGGAGGAAGCGCGCAAGCGTGTGAGCTACCTGGTCAGTCGCCAGACCAGTGAGCTGGACCGCACCGAAGTCGCCCGCGCCGCCACCGAGTCGGTGCTGGAAAACGGCAGCGATGCGGTATTCGCCGCGATTTTCTGGTTTGTGGTCGCTGGCGTGCCGGGCGTGGTGCTTTACCGCCTGAGCAACACCCTGGATGCCATGTGGGGCTATCGCAACGAGCGCTTTGAACGTTTCGGCTGGGCGGCGGCAAAAATCGACGATGTGTTGAACTACATTCCCGCGCGCCTGGTGGCGTTGACCTACGCCGTACTCGGCAAAACCCGACTGGCGCTTCAATGCTGGCGCACTCAAGGCCCGACGTGGGACAGCCCCAACGCCGGTCCGGTGATGGCTGCCGGTGCCGGCGCCCTGGGCGTGGAGCTGGGCGGCGCGGCGATCTATCACGGTGAAGTGCACCAGCGCCCGCCATTGGGCGAAGGCCCGGCGGCGGATGCCGATTCCATCGACCGGGGCTGGCAACTGGTGCAGCGCGGCGTATGGTTGTGGCTGCTGATCCTATGTGCGGGGGCGCAATTCTATGCTTGAACACGGTGGCCGGCTGCGCAAGGCAGCGATTCAGTACGGGATAGCCGAAGCCAATTGGCTTGACCTGTCCAGCGGCCTCGCGCCCTGGCCCTGGCCGATTCCCGAGATCCCCTTGCGCGCCTGGGCGCGCCTGCCGGAAACCGACGACGGCCTGGAGCAGGCTGCCGGCGAGTATTACGGCGCTGCGCACCTATTGCCGGTGCCGGGCTCCCAGGCGGCCATCCAGTTGCTGCCACGCCTGCGCCGTGCCGGCAAGGTCGGGGTGTTGTCTCCGTGCTATGCCGAACACGCCGAAGCCTGGCGCCGTGCCGGTTACGTGGTGCGCGAAGTGCAGGAGCAGGAGGTCGACTTCTTTCTCGATAGCCTCGACGTGCTGGTGGTGGTCAATCCCAACAATCCCACTGGCCTGAGCCTCACCCCGCAACGCTTGCTGGACTGGCATTCGCGGCTGGCCCGGCGCGGCGGCTGGCTGGTGGTGGACGAAGCCTTCATGGACGTCACCCCGCAACTGAGCCTGGCGGGCCAGGCGGGCCAGGCGCATCAAGTCGGCCTGATTGTGCTGCGCTCGTTCGGTAAATTCTTCGGCCTGGCCGGCGTGCGACTGGGCTTTGTATTGGCCGAACGCAAGCTGCTCAAGCTGCTCGCCGAACAGGTCGGGCCTTGGGCCGTCAGCGGCCCGACGCGGGTGCTGGGCCAAGTGTGCCTGCGCGACACCGCCGGGCAGGCGCGGCAACGCGTGCGTTGCATTGAGGCGGGACAGCGTTTGTTCGCCTTGCTTGAGCGCCACGGCTTTCAACCCCAGGGCGGCTGCGCCTTATTCCAATGGCTGATCACGCCCCACGCCGAACGCCTGTACGAATTCATGGCCCAGCGCGGCATCCTGCTGCGCCTGTTTGTTCACGACAGTAGCCTGCGTTTTGGCTTGCCCGGCACTGAGGTCGACTGGCTGCGCCTCGACGAGGCCCTGGCCGCCTATAAGGAAGCTGCATGAGTACGCTGATGGTGCAAGGCACCACCTCCGACGCCGGCAAAAGTACCTTGGTGACGGCGCTGTGCCGCTGGCTGATACGCCAGGGCGTGGCGGTCGCGCCGTTCAAACCGCAGAACATGGCGCTCAACAGCGCGGTGACGGCCGAAGGCGGCGAGATCGGTCGCGCCCAGGCGGTGCAGGCCCAGGCCGCCAACCTGGCGCCGCACACCGATATGAACCCGGTGCTGCTCAAGCCCAACAGCGACACCGGCTCCCAAGTGATCATCCATGGCCGCGCCGTGACCAGCATGAACGCGGTGGCCTATCACGACTACAAAGCCATCGCGATGCAAGCGGTGCTGGCCTCCCACGCACGGTTGAGCGAGGCCTACCCGGTGGTGATGGTAGAAGGCGCAGGCTCTCCGGCCGAGATCAACCTGCGCGCCAATGACATCGCCAACATGGGCTTCGCCGAGGCGGTGGATTGCCCGGTGCTGCTGATCGCCGACATCAATCGCGGCGGTGTTTTTGCCCACCTGGTCGGCACCCTGGAATTGCTGTCGCCCACGGAACAGGCGCGGGTCAAAGGGTTCATCATCAACCGTTTTCGCGGCGACATTGCATTGCTGCAACCGGGATTGGATTGGCTGGAAGCACGCACCGGCAAACCGGTGGTGGGCGTATTGCCTTACGTGATGGATCTGCACCTGGAAGCCGAAGACGGCATCGACCGGCGTCAGATCGACAAGGCGGCGCAGGTGCTCAAGGTGGTGGTGCCGGTGTTGCCGCGTATCAGCAACCACACGGATTTCGATCCGCTGCGCCTGCATCCCCAAGTGGATCTGCAGTTCGTCGGCCCAGGCCAGCCGATTCCTGCCGCCGACCTGATCATCCTGCCAGGCTCAAAAAGCGTGCGCAGTGACCTGGCCTATCTGCGCGCCAACGGCTGGGAAACCGCCGTGGCACGGCACCTGCGCTATGGCGGCAAGGTGCTCGGTATTTGCGGCGGTTTGCAGATGCTCGGCGAGCAGGTGCATGACCCGCTGGGCCTGGAAGGGCCCGCCGGTTCCAGCGATGGCCTGGGGTTGCTGGCGTTCAGCACCACGCTGGAAGAAGAGAAGCAGCTGCGCAACGTGCGCGGGCGTTTGTTGCTCGAGGATGCGCAGGTCAGCGGGTATGAGATCCATGCGGGCGTGACGACCGGCGATGGCCTGTCGAATGCTGCGGTGTTGTTGGATGACGGGCGCAGCGATGGCGCCCAGAGTGCGGATGGGCAGATCCTTGGCACTTACCTGCACGGCTTGTTCGAAACAGCGGCGGCGTGCAGTGCTTTGCTGCGTTGGGCGGGGTTGGAGGATGTGCAGGCAGTGGACTATCACGCTTTGCGCGAGCGTGATATCGAGCGTCTGGCTGACTTGGTGGAAAACCATTTGGATACTGAACTGTTACGTGAGCTATGTGGGATTTGACGGTGTGCACGCGATTCCAGTGTGGGAGCGGGCTTGCCTGCGAAGGCGTTGGGTCGGTGTACATATCCATTCCTGTGGTAACGGCTGCTGGTGGTTCCGCTCTTACAGCGGGTCACTTTTGGAAGGACCCAAAAGTAACCAAAAGGTCCTCGCCCCACCACTCGGCACCTCGCCTGGGCTCGGTGTGCCCTCACTCCGGCTTTGGAGCGTGGGCCGCCGCGATGGGCCATCCTTGGCCCAGCGCGGCTAACCCGGCGTCCTGCCGGGTTACCCACGCTCCAAAGCCTGCGTTCGGCCAGCGTGGTTTTACGGGGCGCCTGAGATCAAAATCAAAAGCCAGATCAAACGCGAATCTGCTTTTCTGTGGGAGCGGGCTTGCCCGCGAAGGCGGCCTGACAGCCGACCCCTATTTACTTGATGCCCCACACTCCAAATGTGGGAGTGGGCTTGCCCGCGATGGCGGCCCGACGGCCGCCCCCTATTTACCTGATGCCCCCCACTCCAAATGTGGGAGTGGGCTTGCCCGCGATGGCGGCCCGACGGCCGACCCCTATTTACCTGATGCCCCCCACTCCAAATGTGGGAGTGGGCTTGCCCGCGATGGCGGCCTGACAGCCGACCCCTATTTACCTGATGCCCCCCACTCCAAATGTGGGAGTGGGCTTGCCCGCGATGGCGGCCCGACGGCCGACCCCTATTTACCTGATGCCCCCCACTCCAAATGTGGGAGTGGGCTTGCCCGCGATGGCGGCCCGACGGCCGACCACCCTTTACCTGATGCCCCACGCCCCAAAGGTGGGAGTGGGCTTGCCCGCGATGGCGGCCCGACGGCCGACCACCCTTTACCTGATGCCCCACGCCCCAAATGTGGGAGCGGGCTTGCCCGCGATGGCGGCCTGACAGCCGACCCACTTCAGCCAACCCAAGGTGCCATCCCATGCTTCAACTGATCCTCGGTGGCGCTCGCTCCGGCAAAAGCCGTCTCGCCGAAAGGCTCGCCAGCGACAGTGCCTTGCCCGTCATTTACATTGCCACCAGCCAACCGCTGGATGGCGAGATGAACGCGCGCGTCGCGCTGCATCGCCAACGTCGCCCGGATGATTGGGGCTTGATCGAGGAGCCTGTTGAGCTGGCGCGGGTGCTTCGGGAGAACGCTGCCGTGGGGCAGTGTCTGCTGGTGGACTGCCTGACGCTGTGGCTGACCAATCTGCTGATGCTCGAGGACGTCGAACGCTTGGCGCTCGAACGCGAACAACTGCTGGAAACCCTGGCCTCGCTGCCGGGTGAAATCATTTTTGTCAGCAACGAGACCGGTCTGGGTGTCGTGCCGCTGGGCGAATTGACTCGCCGCTATGTGGATGAAGCCGGTTGGCTGCATCAAGCCTTGGCCGAGCGGTGTCAGCGTGTTGTCCTGACCGTTGCCGGCCTGCCCCTGACTTTGAAAGGTACTGCGTTATGACTGACACCTGGTGGCTCAACCCTTGTAAGGCGATCGACGCTCAAGCGTACGAACAAGCCCTGGCGCGCCAGCAACAATTGACCAAGCCGGCCGGTTCCCTCGGTCAGTTGGAGGCGCTGGCAGTGCAATTGGCCGGTCTGCAGGGCCAGGTCAAGCCGTCGGTGGATTCTCTGTGGATCGCCATTTTCGCCGGTGACCATGGCGTGGTTGCGGAAGGCGTGTCGGCGTTTCCCCAGGAAGTCACCGGGCAGATGCTGCATAACTTTGTCACCGGTGGCGCGGCCATCAGCGTATTGGCGCGGCAGTTGGGTGCGCAGTTGGAAGTGGTCGACCTGGGGACGGTGACGCCGTCGCTGGATCTGCCGGGTGTACGGCACTTGAATATCGGCGCGGGCACGGCCAACTTCGTCAACGGCCCGGCGATGACCGAGGCTCAGGGGCAGCTCGCCCTGCAAGCCGGTCGCGACAGTGCGTGGCGTGCGTTGGCAAACGGGGCGCAACTGTTTATCGGCGGCGAGATGGGCATCGGCAACACCACCGCCGCCAGTGCGCTGGCGTGTGCCTTGCTCGATTGCCCGGTCAGCGACCTCACCGGGCCGGGCACCGGGTTGAATGCCCAGGGTGTCAGCCACAAAGTGGCCGTGATCGAACGCGCGCTGGCGTTGCATGCCGGTCAGCGCGGTAATGCGTTGCAGAGCCTGTTCAATCTTGGCGGCTTTGAAATTGCCGCACTGGTGGGTGCGTATCTGGCCTGCGCCCAGGAAGGCATCGTGGTGCTGGTGGATGGGTTCATCTGCACGGTCGCGGCGCTGGTGGCGACACGCGTGAACCCGGGGTGCCGTGAATGGCTGGTGTTTGGCCATCGCGGTGCCGAGCCTGGCCATCGTCATGTGCTGCAGCGTCTGGACGCGCAGCCATTGCTGGAACTGGGTCTGCGCCTGGGTGAGGGCAGCGGTGCTGCGCTGGCGGTGCCGTTGTTGCGCCTGGCCTGCGCGCTGCACGGGCAGATGGCGACCTTCGCCGAAGCCGCCGTGGCAGACCGTCCGGCATGACCTTGCGCCTGGACCTGCTGCGCCACGGCGAAACCGAGATGGGCGGCGGCCTGCGCGGCAGCCTGGATGACGCACTCACCACCAAGGGCTGGGCGCAGATGCGTGCTGCTGTTGTGGCGCAAGGGCCGTGGGACCGCTTGGTCAGTTCGCCACTGCAACGTTGTGCGCGGTTCGCCGAGGCATTGGGCGCTCAACTCAACCTGCCGGTCACGCTGGAAAAGGATCTGCAAGAGCTGCACTTCGGTGCCTGGGAGGGGCAAAGTGCCGCCGCCTTGATGGAGACCGACGCCGAGGGGCTGGGCTTGTTCTGGGCTGATCCCTACAGTTTTACGCCGCCGGAGGGGGAGCCTGTCAGCGACTTTTCCGGTCGGGTTCTGGGCGCTGTCGCACGTTTGCATCAGGCTTACGCCGGTGAGCGTGTGTTGTTGATCAGCCATGGCGGCGTGATGCGCCTGTTACTGGCGCAAGCGCGTGGCTTGCCTCGGGAGCAATTGCTAAACGTGGAAGTTGGCCACGGTGGGCTATTCAGCCTGCAGGTCGCCAACGACGGCGCGCTGAAGGAAGTGGGGTGACCATGCTGCCATTCTGGATCGCCCTGCAATTTCTCAGCAGCCTGCCGATTCGCCTGCCGGGCATGCCGCAGCCTCAGGAGCTGGGCCGCTCGTTGCTGTTTTATCCCGTCGTCGGTGTGTTGTTCGGTGTGCTGTTGTGGGCCCTGAACACTGCATTGATGGGCGCGCCACTGTTGCTGCATGCCGCACTGTTGCTGACGGCCTGGGTGCTGCTCAGTGGCGGCCTGCACCTGGACGGTCTGGCGGACAGCGCCGATGCCTGGCTGGGCGGCTTCGGCGATCGCGAGCGAACGCTCGCGATCATGAAGGACCCGCGTAGCGGGCCGATTGCCGTGGTCACGCTTGGGCTGGTGCTGCTGCTCAAATTCACCGCCTTGGTCGCCTTGATCGAACAGCAGAACGGCGCCGCACTGATCCTGGCTCCGTTGATCGGCCGCGCATCGATGCTGGCGCTGTTTCTCACCACGTGCTATGTGCGTGCTGGCGGATTGGGCCAGGCATTGTCGGATCATTTACCGAGGATCGTCGGCCAACAGGTGCTGGTCCTCAGTGGGCTGGCGTGCATCCTGATCGGCGGCTTCAGCGGTGGAGTTGCGGTATTGCTCGCGGCGATCTGTTTTATCGGGCTGCGCCAACTGATGGTCAATCGCCTGGGCGGCACCACGGGCGACACCGCGGGCGCCTTGCTGGAGCTGCTGGAAGTCGCGGTATTGGTTGGCTTGGCGCTGTAACACTTTCTTGCATTTCCTTAATCGCGGGTATATACACGTTCCATGCTTGCCTCCCAATGTTTATGTACCAACCTGCGACGTGCCGCCCGTGGCGTCAGCAGGCATTACGACGGCGCCCTTGATGGCTTCGGGATCAACGTCGCCCAGTATTCCTTGCTGTGCAACCTGCAGCGACTCGATCAGCCGAGCATTTCCAACCTGGCCGACGCCATGGGCCTGGATCGCAGCACCTTGGGGCGCAACCTGCGGGTGTTGGAAGGCGAGGGCCTGGTGCAGTTGGTTGAGGGGGATGACTTGCGTAACCGCCTGGTGAAGTTGACCGACGACGGTGAAGCGCGACTCGCCGCCGCATTACCCGCCTGGGAGGCGGCGCAGCAGAAATTGATCGATCAACTCGGCGCGGAAAAACGCGAAACCTTGTTGGCCTTGCTGGACGAACTCGCCTGATCGCGGGTTTGTTCGACTATAAGCGGGTATATACCCGCGAACGGAGAATAAGAAATGACCTCGATGTGGCGCACCAGTGGCTGGATTCTTGTGGGGAGTGCGCTGATCCTGGCGTTGTCGTTGGGTGTGCGACACGGGTTCGGCCTGTTCCTGGCGCCGATGAGCAGCGAGTTCGGCTGGGGCCGTGAAACCTTTGCCTTCGCCATCGCCTTGCAGAACCTTATCTGGGGCCTGGCACAGCCGTTTACCGGCGCCCTGGCCGATCGGTTTGGTGCCACCAGAGCGGTGTTTGTCGGCGGCGTTCTTTACGCGGTGGGCCTGGTGCTGATGGGCATGTCCGATTCGGCGTGGTCGCTGTCCCTGAGTGCCGGCCTGCTGATTGGTATCGGCCTGTCCGGCACCTCGTTCTCGGTGATTCTCGGCGTGGTCGGCCGCGCCGTGGCCCCGGAAAAACGCAGCATGGCCATGGGCATCGCGAGCGCTGCCGGTTCGTTCGGCCAGTTTGCGATGGTGCCGGGCACCTTGGGCTTGATCAGTTGGTTGGGGTGGTCTGCAGCACTGCTGGCGCTGGGCCTCATGGTGGCGCTGATTCTGCCGCTGGTCGCGATGCTCAAGGACCGGCCGTTGCCGGTGATGGCCGGTCAGCAAACCTTGCGTGAAGCGTTGAAGGAAGCCTGTTCCCATTCCGGCTTCTGGTTGTTGGCCTTCGGCTTTTTTGTCTGCGGTTTCCAGGTGGTGTTCATCGGTGTGCATTTGCCGGCCTACCTGGTGGACCAGCACCTGCCGGCCACCGTCGGCACCACGGTGTTGGCGCTGATTGGCCTGTTCAATATCTTCGGCACCTACACCGCCGGCTGGCTCGGTGGGCGCATGTCCAAGCCGCGCTTGCTGACCGGTTTGTACCTGTTGCGTGCGGTGGTGATTGTGCTGTTTCTGTGGGCACCGGTCACCGAAGTCACGGCCTACCTGTTTGGCATGGCCATGGGCTTCTTGTGGCTGTCCACCGTACCGCTGACCAACGGCACCGTCGCGACACTGTTTGGTGTGCGAAACCTCTCCATGCTCGGTGGGATCGTGTTCCTGTTCCACCAGCTTGGTTCATTCCTGGGCGGCTGGTTGGGCGGGGTGGTCTATGATCGTACCGGCAACTACGATTTGATCTGGCAGGTGGCAATTCTGTTGAGCCTGCTCGCCGCGGCGCTTAACTGGCCGGTGCGCGAGCGGCCGGTGGCACGATTGCAGGCGCAGATGGAGGCAGCATGAGCTTAGCGGTACGCGGTGTGATACTTATCGCAGGGTTGGTCCTGGTGCTGCTGGCCTGGTGGGGCTGGCAACACGTCGGGCTGGCGTTGATGCAACTGGGTATGTCGATCTGTTAAGTTCGTAGCCTGAATATTTTGAAGGACACCCGACATGCAGATGCGCTGGCTCGCTGTACCCGTCCTGATGGCAATCGGCAGTGTCGTCTCTGCTGCCAGTTGCCCGCCGCTGCTGGAAGGCCAATTGCCCAAGCTGCGCGCCAAGGAATCCATCGACCTGTGCCAACGTTTTGCCGGCAAACCCTTGGTCATCGTCAATACCGCGAGCTTCTGCGGGTTCGCCCCACAGTTCAAAGGGCTCGAAGCGTTGTATCAACGCTACAAGGGCGAAGGGCTGGAAGTGATCGGCGTGCCGTCCGATGACTTCAAGCAGGAAGCCAAGACCGGTGAAGAGACCGCCAAGGTGTGTTACGTGAATTATGGCGTGACCTTTACCATGACCGAGCCACAAAGGGTCAAGGGGCCGGACGCGGTGCATTTGTTCAAGGTATTGGCGCAGCAGACCGACACGCCGCCGAAGTGGAATTTCTACAAGTATGTGGTGGATCGGCAGGGCAAGGTGATTGCCAATTTCTCCAGCCTGACCAAGCCTGACAGCCCGGAGCTGATCAAGGCGGTGGAGGAGGCGATCGCCTCCAAACCGTGATCGGCGTGCATTAAAAAGCCCCGCCTCCTTTGCAGGAGAGCGGGGCTTTTTTATACGGCGTAGGGTTAGAACTTGTAGGTCAAGCCCAGGCCGAAACCGTTAGCGCTGTTTTCGTACTTGGCGTTGTACGTCTGACGCAGGGCATTGGTGCGCTGCACTTTGACGTCTTCTTCCTTGAGGTACGAGTAAGCCAGGTCGACGGTCATGTTATCCATGACCGCGTAGCCCAGGCCCACACTGAAGATTGTACGGTCGCCAGTAGGGATGCGCGGTGAACGATCGGTATTGTTGGTAGGCGACTGGTCGAAGGTCAGGCCGGTACGCAGTACAACTTGTTTGGTCAGTTGGTACGAAGTACCCACCGCGTATGCCCAAGTGTCATGCCAGTTCTGATCTTCTTTGATAGTACCGACCAGCGCCGGAGCAACGCCGCCGCCGTTGGCAGCGGTGACGCCTTCGTTGTTGACGGTGATGTCTTTCAGGCGGCTCCAACGGGTCCAGGTCGCACCTGCATAGAGTTTCCACGCATCGTTCATGTCCTGAGTGACCGACAGATCCCAGGATTCAGGGGTGTCGATTTTCAGCGAGGCATCGTAACGATTTCCGCGCAGGGCAATGCCTGGAACGCCCGTGCCCGGGGTCACTTCAGTATGGCCTTCGAGCTTGTACTTCACTTTCGAGTGATAAGTCAGGCCCACGCGCGTGGTATCGGTGGCTTGAACCAGAACGCCAAAGTTAAAGCCCAGGGCAGTATCGTCGCCCTTGATCTTGATGTTATTCGGGCCGCTGCCTGGAACCTGAGGCAACGAAACATCCGACTCCAGCACGCCGGAGATCCGGTTGATGGTTGGGCCAAAGCCGATGGAAACCCTGTCGTTAAAGGCATAGCTGACAGTCGGCTGGAAGGTCATGACCTTCACTTCGCTCTTGCTGCCAAAGCCACGGCCCTGGAAGCCATTTTCGTAGTCGGTCACCAAACCGAACGGAGCATAGACGCCGAAACCGATGGCCCACTGTTCATTGAGCTTGTTTGTGTAGAAGCCGAATGGAACGGCGGTGAAGGGCACCATGTCACCTTTGTTGCTACCGGTGGTGTTGGTGTTGCCACTGACGTGGCTGATATCGGTTGAAGCATCAATCGCTGCAACACCGCCCGTGATTTGCTGGCCTTCCAGCCGAGCCATACCGGCAGGGTTACCGTAAACAGTACTTGCATCATCGGCAGAAGAAGAGCGACCTGCGAAACCCGTACCCATCCCGCTGACGCTCTGTTCGTTCAGTGCGAAACCGCTTGCAAACAGTTGGGAGGATGCCATGGCAACGGCGAGGCTAAGTGTGGTCTTGAGCATTACTTTTTTCATTATTAGAACTCCGTGGTGATCACCGCTGCGGAAAGTAACAATAAATTTAAGATCGCGCTATAGGCTGTAATACTGGAGATAGAGCGGTTTTGTAGGACAATCCGACCAGAATTCGGGGTTTTTGGCGAATCTTGCAAATTGCCCGGTCAGCAAGCCACGTGATTCATGGGTGAAACACAGGTTTGCCAGGCTTGAGTGAAATCGCGCAGCCTTCCTTGTGGGTGAAATATTTCTTTCCAGATACGCGCCATTGCCAAGACATCACCGGGCGGTGGCAGGGTGCAGGTGTGTTGTTCAACCAAAAGCCAGGCGATTGCCGTGGCGTAGCGCAGGTTTACCGTCAACTCCAGTTGCGGCGCGCTGAGGAAGGCATGTTGGCTGGCCAGTCCACGCACCAGGCTGGCCCGTTCAGGGTCCAGCGCCAGGTACTTGTCCCATAAATCGCGATGGCGGGGCTCGGTGATGCTGTACAGGCCATGCCCGCGTCGGTCGTGCAAAGCGGAACCGAGTTCCGACTGGCTGGCGGCAATGCCCAGCAGCAGGGACTCAGCCGTCGGGTTATGGCGGCCGAGGTACAGTAATGTCGGCCGGATCACATAACGACACAATTCGCTGGCGGCGATACCCATACGAGCCTCAATCCGTGAAAGTGGTCGGCGAGGCCTGAGGAGGGGGCTTGGCAGCAGTGGATCGGATCTCAGGCTCGCCGGAGGCGGATCATGCCGCCTGAGTTGAAGTGTAGTGTCATATTTGTGATGTAAAGGACTGTTTTTAAAACATCTTATTCATTTAGTTATAACGTTTATATCTATTTGAACTTAATGTCATCACCTGTGCATAAAAGCCAGGCAATAAAAAACCCTGTTTTTTAAACAGGGTTTTTTTATGTTTCAGCGACTCAGGTCGATCAGGCAACCAGTGCCTGACGAGTACGTTCGATCACAGCCTGCAGCGGTTCTGCGCTGGAGTATTGATCGGGGTACAGGCGTTCGCTGTGACGAGCGATGCCGTGTTCATTGACCAGGGTGAAGCTGAAGCAGCCTTTACGAGCGGCCATGATCAGGCAGTTCATTGGGGCAAAAGCATTGGTGAGGGTGCGAATGGCATCCTGAGTATGGATAGTGGACATATTATTGGTGTTCCTACAAATGACACGGTTAAGAACCGTGCAACGTTAAAACGTTCCAGTGACGTTGATCACCATTGATCGAACGAAGAACCCGACTGGAACAAAGCAGCCAGTTTGAAGCGCTAATAAGTTAGGCGCGCTTGGGCTGGCAGGTAGGTACTTAGGAGGGCAGGCAACACAACAGGGGCAAAGGTTCTGGGCCCAGGGTGGAGATCCTGATCAATTTGCAGGCTGGTTCGGTCAGAGTATTGAAACTTCGCGACACCCTTTGTTTGTTCAAAGGCCGTGTCGTCGCAAGTGATACCTGGAAACCATCGAGGTGGTCGATCCCGTGTTGTTCAGGGGAGTTGTTCGACCAGAATTGACTTTCAGCTTGGTACTAACGCCGCGGATAGTAACGGAATGAATCTGGTAATGGAAGGGCTCTGACCAAAAAACTTCAATCAGCCGCCCAGCAGGCCCCGATAGACCAGCACCGTGGTTGCCGCTGCCAACGAGCAGCCCAGCCCGTAAGCTGCGAGGGTCAAGCGCAGGGACTGGCCGGTCTCCACCACTTTCATCACATCGGCCATGTCGTTGATCCGGCCTTCGCCCAGTTCAATGCACAGGCTTACGGCGGTAAACGCCGCCGACAGCAAGATAGCGATGGCAAACAGTGCGCCGTCCGGGGATGGCAGCGCCGCATTGATCCCCAAGGAAATGGCGCAGATGGCCAGTAGCAACACAGCGAATAACAGAATTCCTTTCATCGACCCTTCCAACGTTGCGCTGTAGGTCGGGGAGTGTGGCGAGCCGGGAAAGATTTGAAAAGTCCCTGGTTTGCCCCGGCGGTAACATTTTTGCAGCAAGTTGCTTCAAAAAAAGCCGGCGATATAACCATCGGATGGGTACTTGTGCACATTGGTTGCGCGGGGTGTAACCGCGCTGTCAACTGCACTGCAGCGCCGCCATTTGCCTGCAATGGAAATTTAAGTCAATGAAAAATCTGGCTTTTTTTTATTGGTGAAAAAATCGTCAGTTTGACTGCGGCCCCCATTCCATGGGGGTTTGCGCGGGTTAAAGGGGGGTTGTCCACTGAGTTATCCACAGCTTCTGTGGATTGTCCCGAGCGCTTGCTCTAGAACGGGCGTGCAGAGTTTTTTCAGCTTTACCTGTACGAAAAAAAGAGTAGAGTGGCGCGCCTTCCGTTCTGTCCCACAGTGCTTTATGAAGTTTCGCTCAGTATCACCTTCTGTTACCGACGCCCCTCACACTGTTACCGCCCCCAAGCGCTTTTCCTTGAAAGTGGCTTTGTGGTTGCTCGACAGCCCGCGCCTGGGTCACAACGTCAACGTCAAACACTTCGCCGGGCGCTTGCTCAAGCAGCCGGCCCGTGAAGGCGTGGTCGCTGCCCAAAGTCGCCTGGGCCAACTGATGTGCCGTGAGTGCGGGAATGCCCGTGACCGCCGCATCGGCCACGACCTGCTGCGCCTCGCGGCCCGTGCCGGTGACCGCCGCGCCCAACGTGAACTGGGCCAGGTCGAAGACTGAGCTGTCCTCAGGCCCTGTGCTCCGCTAACCTTGCTTTTTTTCGGTGATGGCAGACATGTCTATGGCGTTTGACTGGACCAGTATTGCCCTTGGCCTTGCTGGCGCTGCTGTGCCGTTATTGGCCCTGTGCTGGCAGCTTCAGCGACGGCTGACCGCGCGCATGACCGGCTGGGAACTGCTCGAAGAGCGTCTGGCCACTGCGCAACTGGCCCAGGAAGGCCTCGCCGCGCAGTTGGATGCCAGTCGCGATGAAATCAGCGACCTGAGCCAGGCCAATGCTGCCAAACAGGCTGACTTGGCGGCTGTGCGCCGCGAGGTCGAACTGCTGCAGATCGACCGCGACAATGCCCGCGACGCCGCGCATGCGTGGAACTTGGACCGCAGCGCCAAGGAGGCCGAGCTACGTCGCCTGGATGCATTGTCGTCCGCCCTGCGCGCCGAACTGCGTGAGCAGCAGGACAGCCATCAACAACGCCTTAACGACCTGCAAGGCTCGCGGGATGAGTTGCGCGCACAGTTCGCCGAGCTGGCGGGCAAGATCTTCGACGAGCGTGAACAGCGCTTCGCCGAAACCAGCCAGGAACGCCTGGGCCAGTTGCTTGATCCGTTGAAGGAACGCATCCAGTCCTTCGAAAAACGCGTAGAAGAAAGCTACCAGAACGAAGCACGCGAGCGTTTTTCCCTGGCTAAGGAGCTTGAACGCCTACAGCAACTGAACCTGCGTCTGTCAGACGAGGCTACCAACCTGACCCGCGCCCTCAAGGGCCAGAAAACCCAAGGCAACTGGGGCGAGCTGATCCTTGAGCGGGTGTTGGAGCATGCGGGCCTGGAGAAGGGCCGCGAGTATCAGACTCAGGTCAGCCTCAAGGGCCCGGACGGCGAGCGTTTCCAGCCGGACGTGCTGATCATGTTGCCCGGCGACAAGCAGGTAGTGGTGGATTCCAAGGTCAGCCTCACCGCTTATCAACAGTACGTGGCAGCGGAGGATGATGTGATCGGCCAAGCGGCGTTGAAGCAGCACGTGCTGTCGCTGCGCAATCACGTCAAAGGCTTGGCCGGCAAGGATTACAAACGCCTGGAAGGCCTGCACAGCCTGGATTTCGTGTTGCTGTTCGTACCGATTGAGGCGGCTTTTTCGGCCGCGTTGCAGGCCGAACCGAACTTATTCCAGGAAGCCTTCGATCGCCATATCGTCATCGTCAGCCCCACCACGTTGCTGGCTACCCTGCGGGTGATCGATAGCCTGTGGAAGCAGGAACGCCAGAGCCAGAACGCCCGGGAAATCGCCGAGCGTGCGGGCTGGCTTTACGACAAATTCGTGCTGTTTATCCAGGACCTGGACGAAGTGGGTAATCGTCTACAACAGTTGGATAAGGCTTACAGCGCCGCGCGTAACAAGCTGACAGATGGACGCGGGAATCTGGTCAGCCGGACCGAGCAATTGAGGTTGCTCGGCGCGCGAGCGAGTAAAAGCTTGCCGGCCGATCTGCTGGAGCGGGCGATGACCGATTCCGACGGCGTGGCCCATCTGCCCGAATAGGTACAAACCAAAATGTGGCACTGACCTAAAGGGGCAGATGCCGACTCAGCAACGCTCGCAACGCCGCCGGCTTCACCGGCTTGGCCAGGTAATCCAGCCCCGCCGCATGCACCTCGGCCACCATTTCCGGGCGGCCGTCGGCACTGATGACCACGCCGGGAATCGGCTCTGCCAATTGCGCGCGCAGCCAGCCCATCAACTCAGTACCGGTCTCGCCATGATCCAGGTGGTAATCCACCAGTGCCAGCTGCGGGCGCACGCCCTCGGCCAGCAGCGCCGCGCATTGCGCCTGGTCGGTGGCGGTCCACACTTCGCAACCCCAGCGCGTCAACAGGCTGCGCATGCCAATCAGGATGCTCTCTTCGTTATCCACGCACAGCACCTGCGCACCGCTCAACGGCAGCCCGGTTTCCTGCGGCGTCTTGACCAGCGGGGTGGCCTGGTTGCGTGCCAGCGGCACGCGCACACTGAACACGCTGCCCTTGCCTGGCCATGAGCGCACGCTCAAGCGGTGGTCCAGCACGCGGCACAGGCCGTCGGCGATCGCCAAGCCAAGTCCCAGGCCTTTCTCCGCGCGGGTCTGGTGGCTGTCCAGGCGCTTGAATTCTTCGAAGATCACCTTCTGTTTATCCTGCGGGATACCCGGGCCACGGTCCCACACTTCCAAGCACAGCTCGCCTTTACGTCGGCGTACGCCCAGCAGCACCGGGCCGTCGGCATAACGGAAGGCGTTGGTGAGAAAATTCTGCAGAATCCGTCGTAACAACTTTATGTCGCTGTCGACGCGCAAACGGCTGCCGCGCAGGCGGAAGCGCAGACCTTGCTCTTGGGCGAGCGCCTTGAATTCCGCGCCGAGGGTGTCGAACAGCTCATTGAGCACAAAGGGCTGGCGCTGTGGGTTGATCTTGCCGTTTTCCAGGCGAGAAATATCCAGTAGGTCGCTGATCAGGTCTTCGGCAGAGCGCAGCGAACTGTCCAGGTGTTGCACCAATTGCCGGGCTTCGCTGGACAGGCCGTCGTTCTGGTGGGAGAGGGCGGCGGAGAACAGGCGCGCAGCATTCAACGGCTGCATCAGGTCATGGCTGACGGCCGCCAGGAAGCGCGTCTTCGACTGGCTGGCAGATTCGGCAACGCCCTTTGCGTCAGTGAGCGCCACGTTGAGCTGGGACAGCTCGTGGGTGCGCTCGGTCACCCGTTGCTCCAGGCCTTCGTTGGCTTCGGTGAGTGCCTGTTCGGCTTCGCGGAACGCGGTAATGTCAGTGAAGCTCATGACGAAACCGCCGCCGGGCATTGGGTTGCCGATCAGTTCGATCACGCGGCCATTGGGGAATAAACGCTCGGACGTGTGCGCGCGGCCCTGGCGCATCCAGTGCAGGCGTCGCGCCACGTGCACTTCGGCCTCGCCCGGCCCGCACAGCCCGCGTTCGGCGTTGTAGCGGATGATGTCGGCAATTGGCCGGCCCACGCTGATCAGTCCGTCGGGGTAATTGAACAGCTCCAGGTAGCGCCGGTTCCAGGCCACCAACTTGAGGGACTGGTCGACCACGCTGATGCCTTGGGTGATGTTTTCGATGGCGCCTTGCAGCAACGCGCGGTTGAACTGCAGCACTTCCGACGCTTCGTCGGCGATGCGTACGACGTCCTCCAACTGCATTTCCCGCCCTTCGATGGCAGCTTTTACCACTGCACGGGTCGAGGATGCACCGAGTACACCGGCCAGCAAGCGTTCCGTGTGGGCGATCCAATCGTTGTCGGCATTCTGGTTGGGGTTGAAGCCTTTACCCTGGCGATAGGCGAAACGGATAAAGCTTTGCTGGGCCCGTTCTTCACCCACAAAGCGCGCAGCCAGGCTCAGCAGATCGCTGATCTGCACGGACAGCATCGAGCGGGCACTGGCGCGCTGGCTGATTTCCTGGCCGATAAAGCGCCCGGCTTGCCAGTGCTCGGACACCCGCGTGCGCGAGAGCATCGAGACCCACACAAACAGCGTGAAGTTACCCGCCAGTGAGAACACGGTGCCCAGGGTCAGCGAAGTGACGGAGAGGCCCAGCGGGTGCGAATGCATCCACGTCAGCCCTGGGAAAAGGCTGAGGGACCAACCCAGGCTTTTCGCCGTCACCGGTAGGACCAAGGTGTAGAACCACAGGAAGGTGCCCGCTGCCAGGCCCGCGAATACACCGCGTCGGTTCGCCTGTTTCCAGTACAGCGCGCCGAGCATCGCCGGCGCCAATTGGGTCACGGCGGCAAAGGCGATCTGGCCGATGGTCGCCAGGCTGGCGGACGAACCCAGCAGGCGGTAACTGACGTAGGCCAGCAACAGGATGATCACGATGCTCACCCGGCGGACCGAGAGCATCCAGTGGCGGAACACTTCGAACGGCCGCTCGGCGCTGGAGCGCCGCAGCAACCACGGCAGCAGCATGTCGTTGGACACCATGGTCGACAGCGCGATGCTCGCCACGATCACCATGCCGGTGGCCGCTGAAGCGCCGCCAATAAATGCCAGTACCGCGAGGGCGGGGTGGGCTTCGGCCATCGGCAGGCTGATGACATAGGAGTCCGGAAGCACCGAGCTAGGCAGCATCATCTTGCCGCCCAAGGCGATCGGTACTACAAACAGCGCGGCAAGAATCAAATACGCGGGAAACACCCACTTGGCCAGGCGCAGGTCCTGCGGGTCGATGTTCTCGACCACCGTGACATGAAATTGCCGAGGCAAGCAGATGATCGCCATCATGGCCACGCCGGTCTGCACCACCATCGAAGGCCAGTTGACGGTCTCCTTCCAGTATTCCTCCAGCCGTGGCGCCAGCATGGCCTGGCTGAACAGGTCGCCGAAACCGTCGTACAGGCCGTAGGTCACAAACGCGCCGACTGCCAGAAACGCGAACAGCTTGACCAGGGATTCAAACGCAATCGCCAGCACCATGCCACGGTGGTGTTCCGTGGCGTCGAGGTTGCGGGTACCGAATACGATAGTGAACAGCGCCAATACCAGCGACACGATCAGTGCGGTGTCCTGCGCGCGCGTGCCGGTGGTGTCGGCACCCGCGCCGATCAGCAGGTTGACTCCCAGCACGATGCCTTTGAGTTGCAGCGCAATATAGGGCAGTACGCCGACCAGGCAGATCAGTGCGACCACCACGGCCAGGGATTGGGATTTGCCGTAGCGCGCCGCAATAAAGTCGGCGATGGAGGTGATGTTTTCCTGCTTGCTGATCAGAATCATCTTCTGCAGCACCCAAGGTGCCAACACCAGCAATAGAACCGGTCCGAGGTAGATCGGTAAAAATGCCCACAGTTGTTCGGCAGCCTGGCCTACGGCGCCGAAGAAGGTCCAGCTGGTGCAGTAAACGGCCAGCGACAGGCTATACACCCAGGCACGTACACGTGGCGGCAAGGGCGCACGGCGACGATCACCGTAGAAGGCGATGGCAAACATAATGGCCATATAGGCCAGGGCAACGGCGGCGATCAGCCCGCTGGACAGCGTCATGGTAACTCCGAGCATAGGAACACCCAGGCATTCCGGGCCCGGTTGGACAGTCTCGCATGATGGCTGGGGTTAGTCAGTGTCGACCAAGGTCGTGTGGGATCGAATGTCGCAGGGGCGCTCAGCGAGGTGGCAGGGTTTTCTGGCGCAGGATGTAGAGTGTCACCAGCACGGCGCTGGTCAGCATGAAGCCACGCGCCCAGGGCAGGGGCACCAGGTAGCAGGAAACACCGATGCTCAGCCACATCAAGCCAATGGCGTAGACCTTGCCTTTGAGGGGGATACCGTTGCCGTCCAGGTAATCACGGATCCACGGGCCCAGGCGCGGGTGTTGCACCAGCCAGTGGTAGAAGCGCGGGGAGCTTCGAGCGAAGCAGGCGGCGGCGAGCAACAGAAAGGGCGTTGTCGGCAATACCGGTAGGAAAATGCCGATCACCCCCAGCGCTACGCTCAACCAGCCGATGGCCAGCAGCACGTAGCGCAGGAGCAGAGAACGATTGCCCATGGGTGTCACGGGCAAGCGACTCAGTGGTGACGTGGCTTGAGGATCGCCGGTTTTTCGTCAGGGGCGTTGCACAGCAGGTACAGCGCGGTCAGGGCTTCCGGGATCTGTACGATCATGTCATCCATCAGGTTGGCGTCGGCGGCGATGTCGGAGAACTCCGGCTGGTCGTCGAACAGGCCCGAACCGACCATGATCGGCAGCAGCATTTCGCTGACTTCTTCCTCGGCGGTTTCGAACCAGGCGGCTTCGCGCAGGAACACGCCTTCCATGAAGCCGATGCACCAGCCGCGCAGGTCGGAATCATCTGGCTCTTCGCCCAGGTCCAGCTCGCATGGCAATTCGAATTCCTCGTCGGAGGCCAGTTGGCGACCGATGTGGGCCTTGAGGGCCAGCAGGGTGGATTCGATTTCTTCGCGCTGGGCGGCGTCGGCGTAGTGCGGCTCTTCGGCGAACAGTGCGTCGATCCATTCGCGGTCGGGCACGACCTCGGAGCAGATCGACAGGGCGGTCAGGTAGCCGTGGGCGGCCACGTAGTCCAGCGCCTCGTCATGCAGCTCATCGGCGTCGAGGAAGGCTTGCAGGCGGGTTAGTTGCTCAGCGAAGGACATTGAAGGACTACCTTGGGAATAAACGATGCTGAATTCTAGGCCTTCTTGAGCGCCCAGGCCAGCCACACTGCATATTTGCCAGGTTTTAGATAGCGCTCGCTGTTCGTCAGTGGCGCCCTTTGCCGGGTATCGCTCGGGTATACTGCCGCGTTTTGTGATGCCCTTGCAGGCCAAGCGCCAGTCCGAGAAAACTTCGCTTACGGATTATTTCCCGTTAGAACGTGTTTTCTCGGCCAGCCTGTACAGAGGGATTTCGGCACTATTTTGGAGTTATACATGCTCGAGCAGGCTCAACGCGTCCTCAAGGACATCTTCGGCTACGACAGTTTTCGTGGCCGCCAGGGTGCGATCATTGAGCGTGTGGCCAGTGGCGGTGACGCCCTGGTCTTGATGCCTACCGGTGGTGGCAAGTCACTGTGCTTCCAGGTGCCGGCGCTGTTGCGCAATGGCTTGGCCGTGGTGGTGTCGCCGCTGATCGCGTTGATGGACGATCAGGTGGCGACCCTGGAAGAGCTGGGTGTCGCCGCCGCGTCCTTGAACTCCACCCTCAGCGCCGAACAGCAGCGCGACTTGGCTGCACGCATCAAGCGCGGTGAGGTGAAGATGCTCTACCTCGCTCCCGAGCGCCTGGTGCAGCCACGCATGCTGGCCTTTTTGCAAAGCCTGGAAATCGCCCTCTTCGCGATCGACGAGGCCCACTGCGTGTCGCAATGGGGCCACGATTTCCGTCGCGAATACCTGCAGCTCGGCCAGTTGGCGGAACTGTTTCCCGATGTGCCGCGCATTGCCCTGACCGCCACCGCCGACAAGCGTACCCGCGAAGAAATCGTCGAGCGCCTGCACCTGCAGAATGCCGAGCGCTTCCTGTCGAGCTTCGACCGGCCGAATATTTTCTACCGCATCGTGCCCAAGGAGCAGCCGCGCAAGCAGTTGCTGGCCTTCCTGTCCGAGCGGCGCAGCGATGCCGGCATCGTCTATTGCCTGTCGCGCAAGAAGGTCGATGAAGTCGCCGCGTTCCTCTGCGAACAAGGTTACCCGGCGCTGCCTTACCACGCGGGCCTGCCTAACGAAACGCGCTCCGCCCACCAGAAGCGCTTCCTCAACGAGGAAGGCCTGATCATGGTGGCCACCATCGCGTTCGGCATGGGCATCGACAAATCCAACGTGCGCTTCGTGGCGCATATGGACCTGCCCAAATCCCTTGAGGCGTACTACCAGGAAACCGGGCGTGCCGGCCGTGATGGCCTGCCGGCGGATGCCTGGATGGTCTACGGCCTCCAAGACGTGGTGATGCTCAAGCAGATGTTGCAAAACTCCGAGGGTGACGAGCGTCACAAGCGCCTGGAGCAGCACAAGCTCGACGCGATGCTCTCGCTGTGTGAAGAGACCCGTTGCCGTCGCCAGACCTTGCTCGCGTATTTCGACGAAGAAATGCCCCAGCCCTGCGGCCATTGCGACAACTGCGTCGACGGCGTGCAGACCTGGGACGCCACCGAACCGGCGCGCCAGGGTTTGTCCGCTATTTACCGCACCGGCCAGCGTTATGGCGTGGGTCATCTGGTGGATGTATTGCTGGGCAAGGATAACGAGAAGGTCCGCAGCTTCGGCCACGAAAAACTGTCGGTCTATGGCGTGGGCAAGGCCCGCGCTGAGGGCGAATGGCGTTCGCTGTTCCGGCAGATGGTCGCGCGTGGCTTGGTGGATATCGACATCGAAGGGTATGGCGGTTTGCGCCTGAATGACAGTTGCCGGCCATTGCTCAAGGGCGAAGTCAGCCTTGAGCTGCGCCGCGACCTCAAGCCGCAGACCACCGCCAAGAGCAGCACCAGCCAGGCCAGCCAACTGGTGCGTGGCGAAGAGCGTGAACAGTGGGAAGCCTTGCGCACCCTGCGGCGCAAACTGGCGCAGGAACACAGCGTGCCGCCGTACGTCATCTTTCCCGACTCCACCTTGCTGGAGATGCTGCGCGAGCAGCCCACCAGCATGGCCGAAATGGCGCGGGTCAGCGGCGTGGGTGCGCGCAAGCTCGAGCGCTACGGCCAGGCTTTCCTCGAAGTGCTGGGCGGCCAGGCCGAAGCGCCGAAGGAAATCGCCGATATTCGCCATGAATTGATCAGCCTGGCCCGCGCCGGCATGACCCCGATCCAGATCGCCGGTCAGCTGCAATGCTCGGAAAAAAACGTCTACACCTTGTTGGCTGAATCCATCGGCAAGCAGCAGCTGTCGTTGGAGCAGGCGCTTGATTTGCCGGAAGATTTGCTCGGCGAGATCCAGGACGCGTTCCTGGACGGAGAGGGCGAATTGCCACCAGTTGCGGAGATCGCACCGCTGTTTACCGGACGTGTTCCTGAGGGTGTCTTGTACTGCGTAAGGGCCGCTTTGCAGTCTGAATTCGAGATTTAGTGCGCCAATTAGGACAATGTAACGAATCAGTACATAGCAACTCTTGCCTACGGGCAGAGCGCATGCTTAGCTGACTAATAATTAGCCACACTTTATTTTCAGTCTA
Organism: Pseudomonas sp. QC2; assembly: GCF_002859085.1. Lineage (NCBI taxonomy): Bacteria > Pseudomonadati > Pseudomonadota > Gammaproteobacteria > Pseudomonadales > Pseudomonadaceae > Pseudomonas > Pseudomonas sp. QC2. The sequence goes on along the minus strand of NZ_PKKS01000025.1, from coordinate 233,939 downwards.
AAACATGAGTTTTTTATGCCGTTAACCGATCAACACCGATTTGGCATGCAGCTGGCGCAAATGTCCCGTGGTTGGCGCGCCGAGCTCGACCGCCGCTTGGCGGGGCTGGGCTTGTCCCAGGCGCGCTGGCTGGTGCTGTTGCACTTGGCCCGTTTCGAGGATGCACCCACCCAGCGCGAATTGGCGCAAAGCGTCGGCGTCGAAGGGCCGACACTGGCTCGCCTGTTGGACAGCCTGGAAGGCCAAGGCCTGGTGCAACGCCAGGCGGTGGTGGAAGACCGTCGTGCCAAGCGCATTCTGCTGTGTGATACCGCCCGGCCGTTGATCGAGCAGATCGAGACGATTGCTACCGCTTTGCGTCATGAGTTGTTTGTGGGGGTGGATGAAGCCGATTTGCGAGTGTGTATGCGGGTGCATGGGCACATTCTGGCGAATCTTGAAAAGTCCTGAGGCAAACAAACGCTGATTGACGCTGGGCGGGCCTGCTGTGGTGAGCAGGCTTTTGTGGTGAATGGGCTCGCTGAGGTGAATGGGCTTGCTGTGGTGAGCGGGCTGTTGTGGTGAGCGGGCTTGCCCCGCGCTGGGCTGCGAAGCAGCCCCACTGCAGTCACCGCGCTTCTTCAGTCAGAAATCAGTCGCCTGGTTTCGGGGCCGCTTCGCAGCCCAGCGCGGGGCAAGCCCGCTCACTACAATCCCCTCGTGTGTCAGAACGTCTGCCCCAGGTTCAGATACACCGCCTTCTGATTATCATCGTTGAACCCATAACTGAAATTCAGCGGCCCCAACGGTGTATCAAACCCCAGGAAGATACTCGCCGCGTTGATGTAGCCGCTGTCGAATTCATTGTCGTTGTTCCACGCCCGGCCGCGTTCCAATGACGCACCGAGGTACAGCGGGAAATCCAGCGGCAGGTACGAACGTGGCGTCAGTCGACGGTAATACACCGCTCGCATCAGGCTGATGTTCTGGCCTGAGATGGCGTCCTGGCGGAAGCCCGACAGCTGCCTCGCACCGCCCAGCAGGAAGCTGGAAATCACCACGTCCGAATCATCCAGCGTGCGCCCGTAGCGTCCCCCCAGCACCAGGGTGTCCGGGCCGTGGCTCATGGCCTTGTCCAACTTGAATTCCCATTGGCGGTAGCGCTGGTCCGAGCCCAGCCCCGGTTCGAATTCGCGGTAGGCCAGGCCGATGTCTTCGCCGGTATGGGGGAAGTACACATTGTCCAGGGAGTCGAAGGAGTACTTCAGTTCATAGAAGCCTTCGCTGAAGCTCACACTGGGCAGGTCCCGGTCGCCGATGCGTACATCCGCCTTGCCCCAGGCCTCGCCGACGCCGAAGCGGATCTCGCCGCTGTTGCCAATCTGCCTGCCGACGTTCAAGCCGAAGCCGTAGCGTTCCAGGCGGTATTCGGAGATGGGATCGTTGTCCAGGATCAGCTCGACGTTCTGTGCTTGGGCGCTGATATAAGGCGCGACAAAGTAACGCGAGCCGGTGTCCATCGGCTGGTAGAACTCGCTGTACAGCTCTTGCCGATCACCGATCTGCACCCGCGTCAGCCACTCGGCGCCGAGGCGGTTGATACCGTTCATGCGGTAGCTGGCGCCGAGGTTGAAGGCGCTGTCGCCGCGCATGTCATCCGAGAGGTTCAGGCCGAGGCGCAGGTAATCGGTGCCGCTGCGTTTGCCGCGCGCGCTGATCACCAGGGTGTTGTCCTGGCCTTTCTTGACCACGCGGTATTGCACCTGCTCGAAGTAATCCAGGCCGTACAAGGTGCCCATGTCCGACTGCAGGCGGCCCAGGTTCAACGGCTCGCCCAGGGGTTGGCGAATGTAGTAGCGGATCACGTCGTCGCTGACTTTCGAATCGTTTTCCACGGTGATCGCGGTGATCACCGGGGTGCGCTCGCCGGGGGTACGCGCGGCCACCAGTTGCGGGTCGATCGGTTCGGCAGGACGCAGGTGGGCCAGGCGCACGTCGAGGGCGCGAGTCGCGCGGTAGCCGGCGTCGATCATGTCCTTGGCGCGGCCGAAGTCGGTCACGCCATAGGCGGCGAGCGGTGGCTGGATCAGCACATCCTTGGGGTGCAAGTCCTTGAGTTGTTCTTCGGAGTTGCGCCGTGTCATCAGCGTGATGGACTGGTTGAGCACGTCCACCACCGTCGCCAGTTGCTTGCGCGAGCGCAGTGGGGTGCCGATGTCGACGACGATGGCGATATCCACGCCCATCTCCCGCGCCACGTCCAGCGGGATGTTATCAGTCATGCCGCCGTCCACCAGCAGCCGACCGTCCAGCTCCACCGGGGCGAATACCGCCGGGATCGACATGCTGGCACGGATCACCTGGGGCAGGTGGCCCTTGCGGAACACCACCTTCTCGCCGGTGGTGATATCGGTCGCTACCGCGCGGAAGGGAATCGGCAGCTTGTCGAAATTTCGCGTGTTGCTGCTGTGGGCGAACATGCTTTCCAGCAGCAGCGCCAGGTTCTGGCCCTGGATCACGCCCAGTGGCAGGCCCAGGCTACCGTCGTCACGAAAGCTGAGTTTCTGTTTGACCAGGAAATCCCGGTCATCCTGCTTGCGCCGGAACGGTACGTCCTCGCGGGGTGGTGCGTCGGACAGGGCCTGTTGCCAGTCGATGCTCAGCGCGAGCTTTTCCAGCTCGTCGATTTTGTAGCCGGAGGCGTACAGCCCACCGATCACCGCACCCATGCTGGTGCCGGCAATCGCATCGATCTGGATGCCTTGCTCTTCCAGCGCCTTGAGCACGCCGATATGCGCCAGCCCACGGGCGGCGCCACCGGACAGCACCAGGCCGATTTTTGGGCGTGGCGGTTCAAGGGCGTCGGCAACAAGAGGGAGTAGGCACAGGAACAGGCAGGACAGCAGGCGGCGCATCATGAATCTCGAGGCTGGGCGATAAAGGCCGCTATTATAGCCACTCGATCCGCCGAGCCCGTTACGCCAGGAGCCTCTCAAATTATGTCCTCGATCAAACCCGAGATCGTTATCACCTATTGCACCCAGTGCCAGTGGTTGCTGCGCGCGGCGTGGCTGGCGCAGGAATTGTTGAGCACGTTCGCCGATGACTTGGGCCAGGTGTCGCTGGCGCCGGCAACCGGTGGCGCATTTCGCATCACGTGCGATGGCGTGCAGATCTGGGAGCGTAAGGCCGACGGTGGTTTCCCTGAAGCCAAGGTGCTCAAGCAGCGCGTGCGCGACCAGATCGACCCGCAGCGTGACCTGGGGCACAACGACCGTACGCAGTAAAAGTCACCGCCGTCGGCAGGCGGTGACCGTGCAGGGGGGATTATTTGGCGGCCATTTTTTGCTTGATGAAGCCAATCACCCAGGTCAGCACCAGCCCGCCGACGCCACCGCCGACAATGTTGCTGCCAACCGTCGCCACATCCAGCGCTTCGCCACCGGAGGCGCCCGTCAGTACCGCGACGATCTGGCCCAGCAGCGCCCCGCCGACACCCCCGATCACGGTGTTAAGCCCTGTCCCAAGGCTCTGCCTGGTCATCCCGGCGATGTTGCCGCCGATGGTCCCGCTGATTATCTGCACCAACAAACTGATGAGCATTTCCATGGTAAAGCTCCCGCATCGCGTTGAGGTTGTGACCACTCGCGTGCAGCAACTTCAGAAAATACCCAGGCTGTCGTCGAGGTGTCGGTTATCCGTTGAACGACGACAAACTGTTGCGGATGTTTAAAGTGTAGATCACGCCGTCGCCGCAGGCTGTTTGGCCTGGCTGGCACTGCCCATCAGTCCGGAAAGCACGATAGCGACGATGATCAGCACGCCACCCAGCAGCATCCGCAGCGTCGGGGTTTCGGCAAACAGCAGCCAAGCCGCGGTGATGCCGTAGACCGGCTCCATGGCAAACACCACCGAGGCCGTGCGCGCCTTGATCACCGCGAGGCTGGCGACAAACAGGCTGTGGGCCAGGCCGGTGCAGAACACGCCGAGCAGGCCGATCCACAGCCAGTCAATCGCCCGCACCTCGGTCAGCCCCGGTGCCGCCACCGGCAACAGGCACACCGCGACCACCACGTTCTGGCACAACGCGGCCTGCACCGCCGGAATGCGGCCCGAACTGGCGCGATTGTTCAGCGACAGCAGGGAAAACAGCAGCCCCGAGGCGATCCCCCAGAGCAAGCCGCCGGTGGCTTCGCTGGCGAGGTTGAAGTCCGGGGTGACCAGCACCAGGCCGACGCTGACCAGTACCACCAGCACTATTTCATTGGCGCGGATACGCTCGCGGAAAATCAGCCCTTCAAGAATCACGGTAAAGGCCGGAAACGCAGTGAAACCCAGGGTCGCCACCGCAACGCCGGCGACCTTTACCGCAATAAAGAAGGTCACCCAATGCGCCGCCAGCAACACGCCGCTTACCAGCAGTCGACGCCAGTCGCGCCGCTCGAGTGTTTTCCAGGCGGTGTTGCTGGCGAACCGTGCGAATGCCGCCAGGGCCACTACGGCAAACACGGCGCGCCCGAAGACGATGATGGCCGGTGAAGCGGCCGCCAGTTTGCCGAATACGCCGGTAAGGCCAAACATCAATGCACCGATATGGAGGGCGCCGAGGGCTGAGCGGGGAGTCATTGCAGTCCTTGAATCAAGCGGGTGACAGAAGCGCAGTTTAGTGGCTCGGCCGTGCAGGCGTCTGTCGTGCGGCTCGCGATTGTTATCGCAAGGCTCTTCCTAGGCGTTGCGTCGCAATGCGCCCGGCGAGGCGCCAAACTCGCGCAGCATCGCGGCCGCAAAGGCACTTTGCGAGGTATAGCCGACGCGATCGGCGATTTCACCAACCGGCAAAGGCGTTTGGCGCAGCAGGTCCAAGGCCATGTGCAGGCGGCGACTGCGGATATAGTCCATGGGCGTTTGCCCGCATTCCGCCATGAAGCGTGCGTGCAAGCGCGCTACCGAGAGGTCGGCGATGCGTGCCAGGTCAGCCACCTGCAGCGGGTGCGCTACGTGGCGCTCGATGTGCGCGTTGAACGCCGCATACGGCAGGCGCCGGCCCGGCAGCGGTTGGGCAGACGGATGGTTGAGGCTGGCCAGCAACAGCACTGCGCCTTGCTGGGCGATCAGCGGGTCATCCACCGGGCTCTGCGCCAGCCATTGCACCAACTGGTGTTGCCGCGAATCCAGGGCCAGCCGTGCCGGTTGGTCGAGCAGGCGGCGACTGGCATCGGCATGCGTGCCCAAGGATTGCAGCACCCAGTGCTCGGTGGGCACGTCCAGCACCAGGCAGCGGCTGCCGTCGCGACTGCCGCAGGCGTGGTGGGCGGAGAAGGGCAGCACCATCACGCTGCTTTCGCGCACTTGGCTGCCACGCCCGTCGACTTCCAGGTCCAGGTGCCCGGACAGGCCGAACACCAACTGCGCATGGTCATGGCTGTGGGCGATGGGCGCTTCGAGGTAGTGGCGTAGCGTGAGAGTGGGGCTCATCGCGGTCTCCTGGGCGGCAAGTCGGCAGTCTACAACGCTTCGTGGTCGGTGGGCGCTGTCATCAGACTGACGCACAGTTGTCATGGGCTATTAATCGCACTGGCGCAAGCTCGCGAAAACACCGTCGAGGGATGCCCATGACCAGTGCCGAGTTGACCAAGCCCAGCCGCAAGCAACGGGTGCGTACCCTGTGGATTTCCGACGTGCACTTGGGCACACGGGATTGCCAGGCCGAACATTTGTCGCAGTTCCTCAAGGGCTACCACGCCGATAAGGTCTACCTGGTAGGGGACATCATCGACGGTTGGAAACTGCGTGGCGGCATGTATTGGCCCCAGGCCCACACCAACGTGATCCGCCGCCTGTTGACCATGGCCAAGCGCGGCACCGAGGTGATCTACGTTACCGGCAACCACGACGAATTCCTGCGCCGCTACTCCAAGCTGATCCTGGGCAATATCCAACTGGTGGACGAGGCCGTGCACGTGACTGCCGATGGCCGGCACCTGCTGGTGATCCACGGCGACCAGTTCGACGTGATCACTCGCTATCACCGCTGGCTGGCATTTCTCGGCGACTCGGCCTATGAGTTCACCCTCACACTGAACCGCTGGCTGAACCATTGGCGTGCGCGCTACGGCTATGGCTATTGGTCGCTGTCGGCGTACCTCAAGCACAAGGTCAAGACGGCGGTGAACTTCATCAGCGATTTCGAAGAAGCCATCGCCCACGAAGTCACCAAGCGCGAGTTGCACGGCGTGGTCTGCGGGCATATCCACCACGCGGAGATTCGCAAGGTGGGCGAGGTGGATTACCTCAACTGCGGGGATTGGGTGGAGTCGTGCACGGCGTTGATCGAGCACTGGGATGGGAGTATCGAGTTGTATCGGTTGGCGGATGCGCAGGCGAAGGAGGCGCAGCTTAAGGCCGAGATGGTCACAGGCTAAAGGGCTACTCAGGTCACAAATGTGGGAGGGGGCTTGCCCCCGATTGCAGAGTGTCAGTCGCTGTAAGCTTGACTGATATACCGCCATCGGGGGCAAGCCCCCTCCCACAGTTTTAATGCTGTTTCTTCAGTTGGACACGTCGGCGATGGCTTTGGCCAGCAGCGTCAACCGCGTGGCATCAATCCCTGCCACATTCGCCCGGCCAGAACTCACCATGTACACGCTGTGTTTCTCCCGCAGTTGTTTAACCTGCTCGGCACTCAGGCCGGTATAGGAAAACATGCCGCGCTGCGCGCCGATGTGCGCATACCGCTCCGACAGGCCATGGGGCGCCAACGCCTCCACCAGTCCGGAACGCAGGTGTGCGATGCGCGAACGCATGGCTTCTACTTCGTCGCTCCAGCGTTTTTTCAGCTCGGCATCGCCGAGGATGGTCGCCACCACCGCTGCGCCATGGTCCGGTGGCGTCGACCACAGGTTACGCGCCGTGTTCGCCAACTGGCTGCGCACATCCGTCAGCTTCTCCGCATCCGCCGCGCACACGATCAACGCGCCGACACGGTCGCTGTACAGGCCGAAGTTCTTCGAGCAGGAACTGGTGACCAGCACTTCCGGCAGCTCGGCTGCAAACAGCCGCACCGCCCAGGCGTCCTGCTCCAGGCCGTCGCCAAAGCCCTGGTAGGCGAAGTCGATCAGCGGCAGCAACTGGCGCTCGCGCACGATTTGCAGCACCTGGCGCCAGTCGTCCTGGGACAGGTCGAAACCGGTCGGGTTGTGGCAGCAGGCGTGCAGCAGCACGACATCGCCCTGGGGCACGCTGGACAGGGTGGCGAGCATCGCGGCCACATCCAGGCGATTGTCGGCGCCCACGTACGGATAATGGCTGACCGGGATCCCGGCCTTGGCAAAGATGGATTCGTGGATCGGCCAGGTCGGGTTGCTCAGCCAGACGCCACGGCCCGGCAGGTTTTGAGCGATAAAGTCGGCGCTCAGGCGCAGGGCGCCGGTGCCGCCTGGGGTCTGGGTGGCGCCGGCACGGTGTTCGCGGATCAGCGCGGAGTCGGCGCCGAGCACCAGCTCGCTGATCAGCTTGCCGAACGCAGCGTTACCGTGGCCGCCGATGTAGGTTTTGGTGGCCTGGGTGTCCACCAGGCGCTGCTCGGCCAGTTTCACCGAGTGCGGGATCGGCGTCAGGCCCTGGTCGTCCTTATAAACGCCGACGCCCAGGTCGAACTTGTTCGGGTTGGCGTCCTGGGCGTACAGGTCCATCAGCCCGAGGATCGGGTCGCCGGGCACGCGGCCAATGGCATCGAAATGCATTACTTGCGGCCCTCGGCGTCCTTGGCCACTTCGTCGGTGCGCGCGGCCATGATGAAGTCGTTGCGGTGCAGGCCTTTGATGGAGTGGCTCCACCAAGTCACGGTGACCTTGCCCCACTCGGTGAGCAGGCCGGGGTGATGGCCTTCGGCTTCGGAGATTTCACCCATGGCGTTGGTGAAAGCCAGGGCGAATTTGAAGTTCTTGAACAGGAAAACCTTTTCCAACTGCATCACGCCGTCGCGCACTTCGATGTTCCAGTCGGGGATCTGCTTGAGCAGCACCGGCAACTCTTCATCGCTGACTTGCGGGGCATCGGCGCGGCAGGCTTCGCAGTGGGCTTGGTTCAAGGTGGTCATGGGGGTGTCCTGAATTCGAAAGTTGAAGGTCAGTAGCGTCACCCTAAAGCAACGCGCGGCCAGGGAACAGACTCACCTGGCCTCAAGATGTAAGGTTCACGCGGCTTTGGGTTTGGGCGGAAACTTTGGAGCATGAAGACCCAACTGCATGCCGCGCTCAACCATGCCCATGATGTCCTCCTGCGCCACTTCGAACAGGCGCTTGAGGTTGGGCAGCACGAAGTACAGCGGTTGCAGGATGTCGATGCGATAGGGCGTGCGCATCGCTTCCAGCGGGTCGAACAGCTGGTGCTCAGGCTCAGAGGACAGGCTATACACCGTTTCCTTGGGCGACGACAGAATGCCGCCACCGTAGATACGCCGGCCTTCGGGGGTGTCCACCAGGCCGAACTCGATGGTCATCCAGTACAGGCGCGCCAGGTAAACCCGTTGCTCCTTAGTGGCCGCCAGACCGAGCTTGCCGTAGGTGTGGGTGAATTCGGCAAACCAGGGGTTGGTCAGCAGCGGGCAGTGGCCAAAGATCTCGTGGAAAATATCCGGCTCTTGCAGGTAGTCCAGTTCTTCGCGGGTACGTATAAATGTCGCCACCGGAAACTGTTTGTTGGCGAGCAATTCGAAGAAGGTCTGGAAGGGGATCAGCGCCGGTACGCGGGCGACTTGCCAGCCGGTTGTCTCGGCCAACACCTGGTTGATTTCGCCCAGTTGCGGAATCCGGTCATGGGGCAGGCCGAGCTTGTCGATGCCGTCCAGGTATTCCTGGCAGGCGCGACCCTCGATCACGTTCAATTGGCGAGTGATCAGGGTGTTCCACACCGCATGTTCTTCCGGCGAGTAGTGGATAAAACCTTGCGCGTCGGGCTCGCGGGCCACGTACTGCGTCTGCTTCATACGGCTCTCCTGCTAGGCATTCGTTCTTGTTATGTCCTGCGATGAGCCTATTGATAACCCGTGCGTGACCGGATTCCATCTGTTTAAAACGCCCTCGTGTAGGAAAATTTACCGATTTCCGTAAAGTATTCGTTACGCTTGTGCGCTCGGCCGTTGCGCTGGGCTGGGAAAACCCTTCTAGCTGTCACATAATCTTGACGACTATCTGCGTCCTGCGACAAAAACACGCGGCGCCTACCTACATTTCGGGCCTCTTCATGCGTATCAAAGTGCACTGCCAGAACCGCATCGGCATCCTGCGGGACATTCTCAACCTGCTGGTGGAGTACGGCGTCAACGTCGCCAAGGGCGAAGTGGGCGGTGAGCATGGCAATGCCATTTACCTGTACTGCCCGAACCTGGTGAACATGCAGTTCCAGGCGCTGCGCCCGCAGTTCGAGGCGATTACCGGGGTGTTCGGGGTGAAAAGGGTAGGGCTGATGCCCAGCGAGCGGCGCCACATGGAGCTGAATGCGCTGCTCGGCGCCCTGGAGTTTCCGGTGCTGTCGATCGACATGGGCGGCTCCATCGTCGCCGCCAACCGTGCAGCGGCGCAGTTGCTAGGGGTGCGGGTGGACGAGGTGCCGGGGATTCCGTTGTCGCGGTATGCCGAAGACTTTGATTTGCCGGAGCTGGTGCGTGCGAGCAAATCGCGGATCAATGGTCTGCGGGTCAAGGTCAAGGGTGACGTGTTCCTGGCGGACATCGCGCCGCTGCAATCGTCCGAACATGACGACAGCGAAGCCATGGCCGGCGCGGTGTTGACCCTGCACCGCGCGGACCGCGTGGGTGAGCGCATCTACAACGTGCGCAAGCAGGAGTTGCGCGGCTTTGACAGTATTTTCCAGAGCTCCAAAGTCATGGCTGCGGTGGTGCGCGAAGCCCGGCGCATGGCGCCGCTGGATGCGCCTCTATTAATAGAAGGCGAAACCGGCACCGGCAAGGAGTTGCTGGCCCGCGCCTGTCACTTGGCCAGCCCGCGTGGGCAATCGCCGTTGATGGCGCTCAACTGCGCCGGCCTGCCCGAGTCGATGGCGGAGACCGAGTTGTTCGGCTACGGCCCCGGCGCGTTCGAAGGTGCACGTGCAGAAGGCAAGTTGGGGCTGCTGGAACTGACGGCGGGCGGTACGTTGTTTCTTGACGGTGTGGGGGAGATGAGCGCGCGCTTGCAGGTGAAATTGCTGCGCTTCCTGCAGGACGGTTGCTTTCGCCGCGTAGGCAGTGATGAGGAGGTTTACCTGGATGTGCGGGTGATCTGCGCCACCCAGGTGGATTTGTCCGAACTGTGCGCCCGTGGCGACTTCCGCCAGGACCTCTACCACCGCCTCAACGTGCTGTCCCTGCATATCCCACCCCTGCGCGAATGCCTCGACGGCCTGGCGCCGTTGGTGGAGCACTTTCTCGACCAGGCCAGCCGTCAGATCGGCTGCCCGTTGCCCAGGCTGGCGCCCGCCGCGATGGATCGCCTGAGTCATTACCATTGGCCAGGCAATGTGCGGCAGTTGGAAAACGTACTGTTCCAGGCGGTATCGTTGTGTGACGGCGGGACGGTCAAGGCCGAACATATTCGGCTGCCGGACTATGGGGTGCGTCAGCCGCTTGGCGATTTTTCGCTGGAGGGTGGCCTGGAAGCGATTATCGGGCGGTTCGAGAAAGCGGTGCTCGAAGCCTTATATGCCGAGCATCCCAGCAGCCGGCAGATGGGCAAGCGTCTGGGGGTGTCCCACACCACCATCGCTAACAAGCTGCGCGACTACGAAATTCTCAAGGCTAATAAATAAATCCTTTGGGAAGGGGCTTGCTGTGGTGAGTGGGGCTTGTGCCCCGACGGGTTCGCCGCCGACTCAAGGGGGGCTGCTTCGCAGCCCGGCGCAGGGCAAGCCTGCTCACCACGGGGCAAGCCTGCTCACCACAGGGTAAGTCTGCTCACCACAGTAAACCCCTCCCACATTCGATCTTTGTCGCTTTCAAGGACGGGGCTTGCCGCAGGCGGCAGTAGTCCGCCGTTTTTTCGACTCTCACTCAATCCTGAAATTTTCATACCTTGCCGCAAACCCCCGCCCCGCCTGCACTTCCTGCTCTTTTCAAAAGTTGGTTCGCAAATTGCTTAAGCCTCATCAGTACAGCGGTGGGCGGCAAGCGTCCGTCAGAAAGAGGAAAGAGCGTGGACAAGTACCTTTATGTGGCAATGACCGGCGCCAGCCAGAATGCTCTGGCGCAGAAGGCCCATGCCAACAACCTGGCGAACATTTCCACCAATGGTTTCCAACGTGACCTGGAGCAGGCGCGTTCGATGCCGGTGTTCGGTGACAGCTTTCCGGCGCGGGCGTTTGCCTTGACCGAACGCCCGGGCACTGACTTCTCTCCTGGCGCGATGATCGAGACCGGCCGTGACCTGGACGTGGCCGTCAGCGGCAATGGCTGGATGGCCGTGCAGACCCCGGATGGCAGCGAAGCCTACGTGCGCAGCGCGAGCATGAACGTCGACGCATTGGGCGTACTGCGGGCCGGCAACGGCATGCCGATCATGGGCAACGGTGGGCCGATTGCCGTGCCGCCGCAGCAGAAAATCGAAGTGGGTGCCGACGGCACCATCAGCATCCGCGCCATGGGTGAAGGCCCGCGCGTGATGGCGGAAGTGGACCGCATCAAGCTGGTCCAGCCGGACCTGAAGAACATGAATAAAGGCTTGGACGGCACCATCCACACCAAGGATGGCCAGCCGGCCCAGGCTGACGCGACGGTCACGCTGACCTCGGGTTTCCTGCAGGCGAGCAACGTCAATGCGGTGGAAGAAATGACCGCAGTGCTGGCGCTTTCCAAGCAATTTGAGCTGCACATCAAGATGATGAACAGCGCTAAAGAAGACGACCAGGCCATGACGCGCGTCATGCAGATGAGCTGATTGCAGCCCATTAACTAATTTGTGATGTCGCGCCAACAAACAGGCGCACAGAGGAGAACAGCATGCTTCCGGCTCTATGGGTTGCCAAAACAGGCCTGTCCGCCCAGGACACCAACCTGACCACCATTTCCAACAACTTGGCCAACGTATCGACCACGGGTTTCAAACGTGACCGTGCCGAGTTCCAGGACTTGCTCTATCAGATCAAGAAGCAGCCGGGCGCTCAGTCGACCCAGGACAGCGAGCTGCCGTCGGGCCTGCAACTGGGTACCGGTGTGCAGATCGTCGGCACCCAGAAGAACTTCAGCGCCGGTAACCTGCAACAGACCGGCCAGCCGCTGGACATGGCCATCAACGGCCGTGGCTTCTTCCAGATCCTGCAACCGGATGGCACTACTTCCTACACCCGTGACGGTACTTTCCACCTGGACTCCAACGGCCAGATCGTGACCGCCAACGGTTTTGCCCTGGAGCCGGCCGTGGTCGTTCCAGCAGATGCCAAGACCTTTACCGTGGGTAACGACGGCACCGTGTCGATTACCGTCGCCGGCAGCCCGGCCTCGCAAGTGATCGGCAACCTGCAAACCGCCGACTTCATCAACCCAGCCGGCCTGCAAGCCATGGGTAACAACTTGTTCCTGGAAACCGCCTCCAGCGGCGCGCCGCAAATCGGCACCCCTGGGCTGAACGGCTTCGGCACCACGCTGCAAAGCACCCTGGAAACCTCCAACGTCAGCACCGTTGAGGAGATGGTCAACATGATCACCACCCAGCGTGCCTACGAGATGAACTCCAAGGTGATCTCCACCGCCGACCAGATGCTTTCGTTCGTAACGCAGAACCTGTAATCAAGTCTGGGGCGCTCTTGAGGGCGCCTGCAACACCGTGAGGTAAGGGTCATGAATCGCTATGTTTCTGTTCTGGCATTGAGTGGGATTGCCGTGCTCGCGGGCTGTGTCGCCCCGACGCCAAAGCCCAATGACCCGTACTACGCGCCGGTGTTGCCACGCACGCCGTTGCCGGCGGCGGCCAACAATGGCTCGATCTACCAGGCCGGTTTCGAACAGAACCTGTACAGCGACCGCAAGGCGTTCCGCGTGGGTGACATCATCACCATCACCCTGAACGAGCGGACCCAGGCCAGCAAGAATGCCAACTCCCAGATCGACAAGACCACGGCGGCCAGCCTGGGTCTGACCTCGTTGTTTGGCGCAGTGCCCAACGTCAACAACCCGCTGGGCGATGGTGACCTGACGTTGAACGCCGGCTACAGCGGCAACCGTGGTACCAACGGCAAGAGCGCGGCCGCGCAGGGCAACAGCTTGAGCGGTTCGGTCACGGTGACCGTGGCCGATGTGCTGCCCAACGGAATCATCGCCGTACGCGGTGAGAAGTGGATGACCCTCAACACCGGCGACGAGCTGGTGCGTATTGCCGGCATGGTGCGTGCCGATGACATTTCCACCGACAACACCGTGTCGTCGACGCGAATTGCCGATGCGCGCATTACCTACTCGGGTACAGGTTCGTTTGCTGATGCGAGTCAGCCGGGCTGGTTCGACCGTTTCTTCCTTAGCCCGCTGTTCCCTTTCTAGGTGGCCACTTTGAACTTCAAACAGCTGTTGGCGGCCGCACTCCTGCTTTCCTTGAGCGCTGTCGCCCAGGCCGAGCGCCTGAAAGACATCGCCAGTATTTCCGGCGTGCGTTCCAACCAGTTGATCGGCTACGGCCTGGTGGTGGGGCTCAGCGGTACGGGTGACCAGACCACCCAGACGCCGTTCACCCTGCAGACCTTCAACAACATGCTCTCGCAGTTCGGCATCAAGGTACCGGCGGGCTCGGGCAACGTGCAGTTGAAAAACGTCGCGGCCGTGTCCATCAGTGCCGACTTGCCGGCGTTCTCCAAGCCGGGCCAGGTGGTGGACATTACGGTGTCGTCTATCGGTAACTCGAAAAGCCTGCGCGGCGGCACCTTGCTGATGACGCCTTTGAAAGGTATCGACGGCAACGTCTACGCCATCGCACAGGGCAACCTGGTGGTGGGCGGGTTCGATGCCGAAGGCCGTGATGGTTCGAAGATCACCGTCAACGTGCCGTCGGCCGGTCGTATTCCGGGCGGCGCCACGGTTGAACGCACCGTGCCGAGCGGTTTCAACCAGGGCAATAGCCTGACCCTGAACCTCAACCGCTCCGACTTCACCACCGCCAAGCGCGTGGTCGACAAGATCAACGACATGCTCGGCCCTGGCGTCGCCCAGGCCATCGACGGCGGCTCGATCCGCGTCACTGCGCCGCTGGACCCAAGCCAACGCGTGGATTACCTGTCGATCCTGGAAAACCTCGAAGTGGACCCAGGGCAGGCGGTGGCCAAAGTCATCATCAACTCGCGGACCGGTACCATCGTGATCGGCCAGAACGTCAAGGTGTCGCCCGCTGCGGTCACCCACGGCAGCCTGACCGTGACCATCACCGAAGACCCTATCGTCAGCCAGCCTGGGCCTTTGTCCAACGGCCAGACGGCGGTGGTGCCACGCTCGCGCGTCAACGCCCAGCAAGAAGCCAAGCCGATGTTCAAGTTCGGCCCCGGCACCACCCTGGATGAAATTGTCCGTGCGGTGAACCAGGTGGGCGCAGCGCCCGGCGACTTGATGGCGATCCTTGAAGCATTGAAACAGGCCGGCGCCTTGCAAGCCGACCTGATCGTGATCTGAGGCCATGGCCATGGATATGCGCAAGAGCGGTATAAGCAGTACGGCGGACTCGGGGTCTTACTCCGACTTGAACCGGCTTAACCAGCTCAAGGTCGGCGACGACAAGAACAGCGAAGGCAACATGCGCAAAGTGGCGCAGGAGTTCGAATCGCTGTTTTTGAGCGAGATGCTCAAGTCCATGCGTTCGGCTACCGAGGCGTTGGGTAAAGACAACCCGCTGAACACGCCGGCGGCCAAGCAGTACCAGGAAATGTACGACCAGCAGTTGGCTGTCTCGATGTCCCGTGAAGGCGGTGGTATCGGCCTGGCCGACGTGCTGATGCGCCAGATGCAGAAGAACAAACCGGTGGCGGCCCAGGCCGCCACGCTGCAAGGCCCGGCGGCGGTCGAGTCGGCGAAAAAAGTCGCGGTGCCGACGGAAATTGCCGCAGGCACCCAGGCTGAGGGGCCGTTGGGCCGCTCCAATGGCCAGCGCCCGTTGTGGGCGTATCGCGTGGCTGAGCCCCAGGCTGGCGCCGCAGCGTCCCACAGCAATGACATGGAGCTGATGAACCAGCGCCGTATCGCCTTGCCAAGCAAACTGACCGATCGCTTGCTCGCCGGCATCGTGCCGAACGCGCCGGTCGCGATCGATGCCAAAAGCGCACCGCTGCGTAACAGTGCTGCCGACGACAACGTGGTCAACAGCACCGCGCGCACCTTTGCCGTGCCGAGCGGGCGCATGCAGGTCTACGGTCGCGCCGTGGCCCAGCCACCGCTGGCGCCGGCGAAAAAAGCCTTCAGTTCGCAGGATGAATTTGTCGCCACCATGTTGCCGATGGCCAAGGCGGCTGCCGCGCGCATTGGTATCGATCCGAAGTACTTGGTGGCCCAGGCTGCGCTGGAAACCGGTTGGGGTAAATCGGTGATGCGCGCCGAAGACGGCAGCAGCAGCCATAACCTCTTCGGCATCAAGGCCGGCCAGAGTTGGCAGGGCGGCCAGGCACGTGCAATCACCAGCGAGTTCCGCGACGGGGCGATGGTCAAGGAGACGGCGCAGTTCCGTTCCTACAACTCGTACCAGGACAGCTTCCACGACCTGGTGACCTTGCTGCAAAGCAATGATCGCTATAAAGAAGTTGTGAAGTCGGCCGACAACCCGGAACAGTTTGTACGCGAGTTGCAAAAAGCCGGGTACGCAACCGACCCGGCCTACGCCAGCAAGATTTCGCAGATCGCTAAAACGATGAACAGTTACCAGAACTACGCTGCCGCTGGCGCAACCACTCATTTATAAGGTCTGAACCATGAGTTTGCTCAATATCGGGATGTCGGGGCTTAACGCCGCTCAAGGATCGTTGTCGGTCTTGAGTAACAACATCGCCAACGCCAATACCGCAGGCTATTCGCGTCAGCAGACCACCCAGAGCGCGAATGCGTCGAACCAGTATGGCGGCGTGTTCATCGGCAGCGGCACCACCCTGGCCGATGTGCGCCGGGTGTACAACGAATACCTGGATACGGCCTACCAGAACAGCACCTCGCTGAACAGCGATGCCAAGGCCTACCTGGACCAAGTCAGTGCCGTCGACAAAACCCTGTCGGACAAGACCACCGGCATGTCGGCCGTGCTCAGTTCGTTCTTCGCTGCGGTTCAAACGGCCTCGGCCAACCCGAGCGATGTGTCGGCCCGCCAAGTGCTGTTGACCAGCGCCCAGACCTTGACGAACCGCTTCAATTCGATCGCGACCCAGTTGAGCGAGCAGAAAGAAACCATCAACGGCCAGTTGACCTCGATGACCGATCAGGTCAACCAGCTGACCTCGTCGATTGCGTCCCTCAACAAACAAATCACCCAAGTGCAGGGCTCGTCGAACACCACCCCGGCCAACCTGCTGGACGCCCGCGCCGAAGCCGTGCGTTCGCTCAATGAGTTGATCGGCGTGACCGCCACCGAGAAGAACGGTGTGTTCAGTGTCAGCACCGGTACCGGTCAGTCCCTGGTGCTGGGCGATCAGTCCAATAGCATTTCCGCCGTGCCGAGCAAGAGCGACACCAGCCAGTACACGATCCAGCTCAACGCGGCCGGCGGTACGACGCTGGATTTGGGCAATGTGATCAGTGGCGGGAGCATCGGCGGCCTGCTGCGCTACCGCAGCGACGCGTTGATGCCGGCGATCAACGACCTGGGCCGCATCGCCATTGTCGCCGCCGATACCGTCAATAGTCAGCTGGGCCAGGGCCTGGATCTTAACGGCGAGTTCGGTGCCTCGATATTCAACGACATCAACAGTGCCACCTCCGTCGCCCTGCGTAGCGTGGCTGCCCAGGGCAACCTGGGCGACGGCGCCCTGGGCGTGACGATCAAGGACAGCAGCAAGCTGACCAACTTCGATTACAAGGTCAGCTTCAACGACGGTACCGACCTCAACAAGGTTACGGTGCTGCGCTCCGACGGCAAGGCGATGGGCACCTATGACCTCAGCGCCACGCCGCCTCCGGTCATCGATGGGTTTACCCTGGCGGTCAACAGCGGTGCGGTGCAGGCGGGTGACAGCTTCAAGGTCAGCCCGACCGCTAACGGCGCCAAGGAAATCGGCACCGTCCTCAGCGACCCGACCAAGATTGCCTTCGCCGCGCCGTTGCTCGGCGAGGCCAGCAAGACTAACCAGGGTACCGGCACCTTCACGCCGCCCACCCTCACTGTGCCCCTGGATATCCAGGGCGGTGCGACCACCGCGCAACTGCGCGTGGGGATTGAACACTCGATGCCGGTGAAGATGGTGTTCGGCAAGCCGGCCGCCGATGGCACCCAGCCGTACACGCTCAATGATGCCCAAGGCAACCCTATCGGCACCGGCAATATCGTCCCGGGGCAGGGTAATAAGGTGACGGTCAATGTGCCGATGCGCGATGCTAACGGCACCCTGGTGGTGCCGGCCAAAAGCTTCAGCTTCGACACCACCGTGGGCGGTTTGCCCACCGATGGCGACAGCACGACCTTCTCGTTCAATGCCTCCGGCAAGTCCGACAATCGCAACGCCCAGCAACTGATAG
Organism: Pseudomonas sp. QC2; assembly: GCF_002859085.1. Taxonomy (NCBI): domain Bacteria; kingdom Pseudomonadati; phylum Pseudomonadota; class Gammaproteobacteria; order Pseudomonadales; family Pseudomonadaceae; genus Pseudomonas; species Pseudomonas sp. QC2. The sequence goes on along the minus strand of NZ_PKKS01000025.1, from coordinate 216,283 downwards.
GCCTGCAAACCAAGGCGACTGTAGGCACGGCGGCCGATGGCAGCGGCGGCAACAGCCTGGTGGGGGCCAACAGCAAGTTGGTGTCCACGGTCGGTGCCAAGGCCGCTTCGGCCGGTACCGACAGCACGGCCACCGGCGCACTGCTGACGGCCAATAAAAACGCGCGTAACTCGGTGTCCCAGGTCAACCTGGATGAAGAAGCGGGCGACATGATCAAGTTCCAGCAGTACTACACAGCGTCGTCGCAGATCATCAAGGCTGCGCAAGAAACCTTCAGCACGCTGATCAATAGTCTTTAAGGGAGTCTGGGACGATGCGCATTTCTACACAGCAGTATTTCGAAACCAGTTCCAGCAAGTATTCGGACAATTATTCGGGCGTGGTGAAGGCTCAGGAGCAGGCCAGTTCCGGCGTGCGTGTGCAGACGGCCGCGGATGATCCGGTGGCGGCGGCACGGTTGTTGATGCTGCAACAGCAGAAAGACATGGTGGCCCAATCCAGTAACAATATCACCAGCCTGAAAAATTCCCTGACCAACGAAGAAAGTGTGCTGGACGCTATCAGCGACGCCATGCAGCGTGCTACACAGTTGGCCCTGCGTGCCGGTGGTTCGATCAGCGACGCCGATCGACGCTCGATTGCCAGCGAGGTCGGTGCGATTGAAGATCAGGTCTTGGGCCTGCTCAACAGCAAGGATTCTTCCGGCAATTATCTGTTCTCCGGGTCCAAGACCCAGACCCCGCCGTATGCCCGTAACAACGATGGCACCTACAGCTATCAGGGGGATGAAACCCCATTGAGCCTGCAGATTTCCAATACCCTGAGTGTCAGCGCGGGTGATACGGGCAAGACCATTCTGGAAGGCGCGGCCAATGCTGGGCGCACCCAGGCCACGTGGCTGGCGCCGAACCCTCAGACGGTGCCGCCTACGGTCAACGACAACAAGGTTGCACTGTCGGCTGGCCTGGTGACTTCCAGCAGTGACTACTCGAACAAGTTCGCCGACGGTGAGCCCTACAAGCTGACCTTCACCAGCAGCACGCAGTACGCCGTGTTGGATAAGAATGGTAACGACGTCACGTCCGAGATTCCCGGCAACGGCACGTTTGACGCCACCAAGGAGGGCAGCGCCAGCGTTGCACTGCGCGGCGTGAAATTTGATATCTCCCTGAACCTTGGGGATGTGACGCCGGGCGCCAACTCCGATGCGCTGGTCAAGGATCGTTCGTTCAGCCTGGCAGCCAAGCCGGACACGTTCAGTGTCTCGCGCACACCCAGCAACCCATCGAGCGTGCAACTCACGGGCGCCCGCGTGTCCAGCCAGGCGGCCTATACCAGCACCTTCCCGAGCAACAGCGGTGCGATCATCAAGTTCACCAGCACGACTGCCTATGAGGTATACGCGCAGCCTTACTCGAGTGCCAGCAAGGCGATCGCCACGGGTGATACCGGCGGTGGAGCCACTGTAACGGCGGCTGGGGTGACGTTCGACATCAGTGGTGGGCTGCCGCAAGCGGGTGATCAATTTTCTGTCGGTGCCAACACCCAGAAGACCCAGAATGCCTTGGATACCCTTGGCCAGTTGCGCAGGGCCCTGGAAATCCCGGCCGACGGCAACCCGGCGGCGACGGTCAAGCTCAAGGATGTCCTGGATACTTCCATCGCCAATCTGGCCAACTCAACGTCCCAGATCCTCAACGTGCGTGGCTCCATCGGGGCGCGGGAGAATGCGTTGGATATCCAGGCCGATGAAAACTCGAGTATTAGCATCGCCACTACCAGCACCATGAGCGACCTGGCCAACATCGATATGGGCGAGGCGGCGATCAACTTGTCGCTGCAGCAGACCATGCTCCAGGCCTCGCAATTGGCCTTCGTGAAAATCTCGCAGTTGAGCCTGTTCAACAAGATGTAAGCGGCATTACGTCAAGCGGCCCGCTCTGGAAACAGGGCGGGCCGTTGTCGTTTATGGGGTTTAATTGTTTGAAGGTTTTGCACAAAGCACACAAAATTGAGTGACCTGTGAGTCATAAAGCGCATCTTCACTGTATCGTGTGAAAAGGATAAGTCGTCACAGGGTCCTTGCGAGGCGGCTTTCAGCGAGATTTTTATGGGGTTATCCCCTTTATTGTCAGCACTCCGGGCCCAGGCCCTGGGGTGTTCTCCAGCTATTTAGTATTGGGAAGCCACAATGATTGGCATAAAAAGCATCGCCAGTTACGTGCCGGCAGACGGGATCGATAACTACGCCCAGGGTGCCAAATTCGCCAAGGATGAAGAGTTCATCATTGGCAAGATCGGTTCGGCGTTCCTGCCGCGCAAGGAAGCTGCGCAGGAAACCTCCGATCTGTGTGTCGAGGCGGTCAACGCTTTGTTTGCCAACAACCCCACGCTGTCGCGCGAGTCGATTGATGCGCTGATCGTCGTTACCCAGAACGGTGATGAAGAGGGCCTGCCGCACACGGCCGCCATCGTCCAGGACAAGCTCGGCCTGCCGACCCACGTTGCGGCCTTTGATATTTCCCTGGGCTGCTCCGGCTATGTCTACGGCATCTATGCGATGAAGGGCTTCATGGAAGCCGCCGGCCTGAAAAACGGCCTGCTGGTCACCGCCGACCCGTATTCGAAGATCGTCGACCCGGAAGACCGCAACACCACCATGCTCTTCGGCGATGCCGCCACCGCCACCTGGATGGGCGAAGACGCGCCGTGGTTGCTCGGCAAGTCCAAGTTCGGCACCGACGGTTCCGGCGCACCGCACCTGAAGGTCAGCGACGGTGTGTTCTTCATGAACGGTCGCCAGGTCTTCAACTTCGCCTTGCTCAAGGTGCCGGCACACTTGCACGAGCTGCTCAACGAGTCGGACCTCAAGGCTGATGACATTGATGCGTTCTGCATTCACCAGGGTAGTGCGGCGATTGTCGACGCCGTGGCCCGCCGTTTCGAAGACGCGCCCGTAGAGAAGTTCATCAAGGACATGGTCGAGACCGGCAACACCGTGTCGTCGAGCATTCCGTTGCTGCTGGAAAAGCACGTGATGGACGCCACCTGGAAGCGCGTGGCCATCAGCGGTTTTGGTGTGGGTCTGTCGTGGGGTTCGGCAATTCTCTATCGCCCATGACGTTTTAGTGGGTAGCACAACAAAACGCCGATGATCGAAAGATCATCGGCGTTTTTTATTTGGCGCCAAAAAAACCAATGAAATCGAGGTTTTTCGCTTACGTAAGCCCTTGAATTGCAAGGGGTGGCACGGCGCCATTAAAAAAATCAAAAAAAATCCTCAAGCAACCGGCTACCACGACGATAACTATTACGTAGGTTCTCAGGCCACACCCGGCGGTTGCCAGGGCCGGAAGCCGCAGTATCCATCCAACGAGGATTTCGTCATGGCTTTAACAGTAAACACCAACATTGCTTCGATCACTACTCAGGGCAACCTGAACAAAGCCGGCGGCGCCCTGGCCACCTCCATGCAGCGTCTGTCTTCCGGCCTGCGTATCAACAGCGCAAAAGACGGCGCAGCCGATCTGGGTATCGCCACCCGTATGACCAGCCAGATTAACGGCCTGGGTCAAGCAATCAAGAACGCCAACGATGGTATCTCCATCGCGCAGACCGCTGAAGGCGCAATGCAGGCTTCGACCGACATTCTGCAAAAAATGCGTACCCTGGCTCTGTCTTCGGCTACTGGCTCCCTGAGCACCGACGACCGTAAGTCGAACAACGACGAATACCAGGCTCTGACTTCGGAACTGACCCGTATCTCGCAAACCACTACTTTCGGTGGCCAGAAGCTGCTGGACGGTTCGTACGGTACCAAGTCCATTCAGGTTGGCGCCAACGCTAACGAAACCATCGGCCTGAGCCTGGAGAACGTTGCAGCCAACAACATTGGTTCGCAGCAAATCAACAGCCTGGGTATCGCCCCAAGCACCACTGGTGTAGCTGGCGGCGCAATCGCCGTTACTGGTAACGGCCAGACTTCCAGCATCACCTTGGCTGCTGGTGCATCGGCTAAAACCATCGCTGCTCAACTGAGCGGCGCCGTCGGTGGCCTGAGCGCTACCGCCAGCACCGAAGCTCAGTTCGTAGTCGGCGCGGGTGCTGCGACTGCTCCAGCTTCGTTCACCATGACCGTTGGCGGCCAAGCCACCACGTTCGTTGGCGTGAAGGATACCGCCAGCCTGGCTGACCAACTGAAGTCGAACTCTGCCAAACTGGGTATCAGCGTTAACTACGACGAATCCAAAGGCACCCTGTCGGTTAAATCCGATACCGGTGAAAACCTGGCATTCAGCGCTTCGACCGCTGCGGGCACCATCACCGTCGCCACCAAAGATGGCGCCGGCGCTTTCGGCACAGGCGTTGCCCTGGCTGACGGCTTGATCGCCACTGGTGCGGTGAACATGAACTCCTCCAAGGGTTACTCCCTGGAAGGCGCTGGTGTAACCAACGTCTTCGGTGCAGCCACTTCGGCAGCTTCGGCCAAGACCTCCGTATCGCAGACCGACGTAACTGACGCCACCAAGGCTCAGAACGCTGTTTCCGTGATCGACCAGGCCATCGCTACCATCTCCAGCTCCCGTTCGGGCCTGGGTGCTGTACAGAACCGTCTGACCAGCACTGTAGACAACCTGTCCAACATTCAGAAAAACAGCACCGCTGCCCGTAGTACTCTTCAGGACGTCGACTTCGCATCCGAAGCCGCTGAACTGACCAAGCAGCAAACCCTGCAGTCGGCTTCCACCGCGATCCTGTCGCAGGCTAACCAACTGCCATCCGCTGTACTGAAGCTGCTTCAGTAATAACGGCACGTGGTGATTGACGGAAGGGCGCGTTTACGTGCCCTTTCGTCTTTTCCAATCAGAGGAGATTGGGCATGGACATGAATGTAAAATTGAACTTGTCTTATCCGCCGCTCGCCCCTCAAGGCGCCGTGGCACCTGTGGTTGCAGACAAAGACAAGAGTAAGGTTGAAGCGACCGCGCCAACCGCAGGCACGTCCGACAAGGGCAGCCTGGAAAAAGCGGTCACCGATATTAAAGAATTCGTACAAGCGGCCCAGCGTAATCTGGATTTTTCGATTGATGATTCCACTCACAGGGTTGTGGTTAAAGTCATTGCCACCGACACCGGTGAAGTGATTCGCCAGATCCCTTCGGAAACAGCCCTGAAGCTGGCGCAGAGTTTGTCCAGTGCCAGTCACGTGTTGTTTGACGACAAGGCGTGAGCTGGCATGAAACTTGTTGCTGTCGCCGTTTGAAGCGATATTCGCCAAGATAACGGCAGCCACCGACTAGGAGAAAGATGATGGCGGGTACAACGATTACAGGCGTGGGGTCGGGCTTCGACACCCAGGCCATTGTGAAGTCCCTGGTGGATGCCGAGCGAGCGCCGAAACAAGCGCAGATCAACCTGCAGTCGCAGAAGGCAACGACCCAGCTGTCGTCTATCGGCAAGATCCAGGCAGCTCTGGACGCCTTCCGTGGTGCGTTGACCAGCATGGGCACCGATAGCAGCTTCAGTGGCTTGACCGGTACGTCTTCGGACGAAAAGGTGGCCACCATGACTGCGAACCAGGGTGCGTCCAACGGCAGCTTTTCGCTGATCGTCAACCAGCTGGCGCAGCCGTCAAAGTTGTCGACCGCCAGCTTCGCCGGTGGCCAGTCCACTGTCGTCAACAGTACTGACAAGGCCACCACGCTGACCATCACTCAGTCGGGCAAGAAGTTCGACCTGAGTGTGCCGGCCGGCGCCACCTTGCAGCAGGTGCGCGACTCGGTCAACTCGACGTTCGGCACCTCGGGCCTGAGTGCCAACATCCTCACCGACTCCAATGGTTCGCGTCTGATTCTGACGTCCACCAATGGGGGTGTGGGTTCGGACTTGACCCTCTCGGGCGACTCCGGGATCGATACCGGCTACAAAGTGGTCGATGTGCCTAAGAACGCCAAGTACGTGATCGATGGCGTTGCGGCGGAATCCAAGACCAACAGCATCTCTGATGCGGTGAGCGGTGTGAGCATCAAGCTGCTCAGCCTTTCGGCTTTGACTACGCCCTCGGATACGACGTCCACGGCGCGAAACGCCATGACCATTTCCGTCAGCACCAGCACCACTGCGCTTAAATCCGGGGTCAAAGGCTTTGTCGACACCTACAACGCGTTGCTCAAGGCGATGAATGCCGAGACCAAGGTGACCAAGGATGCTGCGGGTAACTCCATTGCTGCGACGCTGACCGGCGATGCGACCATGCGCACGCTGCAGTCGGCGATTCGCAACGAGTTCAACGCGCTGTCCGGCAATGGCACCTTGAAGTCGCTGGCGCAATTCGGTGTGACGACTGACCAGGACACCGGCGCACTGAGCATTGATGACAAGCGGTGGGACAAGGCGGTGGTGACCAATGCTGCCGACATCACCAGTATTTTCAGCGGCAAAACCGGTCTGCTGGCGCGTATGACGGCGGCCACCGATGCCTATGCCAAGCCCGCCACCGGGATCCTGGCCACGCGCACTGCGTCGTTGTCCGAAAGCCTGAAAACCTTGATCAAGGATCAGACCAGCCTGGATGATCGTATTACGACAATGCAGGATTCCCTTACCCGCAAATACACCGCGATGGACACGCTGGTCGCGCAATTGCGTCAGCAAAGCAGCAGTATTCTCGGCACGCTCAGTGCGCTGAGTAAATCGCAAACCAGCGATAGCTGATTGATCGCGCATGAAAAAGCCCAGGTCCATTGACCTGGGCTTTGTGTTTCAGAAGATCGCCGGGTTAAAGTTTTTTGCGATCCGGTCGACATAATGGTTACTGCAACCCTTCTAGCTGTTGCCTGTCACGAGGTAGAAACATGAATCCCATGAGAGCCCTTCGCCAATACCAGAAGGTCAATTCCCACGCTCAAATCTCCGAAGCCAGCCCGCATCGCCTGGTGCAACTGCTGATGGAAGGCGGGCTTGACCGTATGGCGCAAGCCAAGGGCGCGCTGGCGCGTGGCGATATCGCGGCGAAGGGCCTGATGCTGGGCAAGGCCACCGATATCCTGATCGGGCTGCGTGATGGCCTGAGCGCGGAAAAGAGCGACAACAAGGATTACGTTCAGCAGCTGGACGGTCTGTACGTCTACATGACCAACCGTTTGATGGAAGCCAATCTGCACAACGATGTCGACATGATCGACGAAGTCGCCCGTTTGCTGATTACCGTGAAAGAAGGCTGGGATGCCATCGGCACGCCACAAGGTGCTGCACAATAAGGCCAAGCGGCCTTGAGGAACACATCATGAGCCAAGCACTGCAACGCATTGATGAAACCCGTGAGGCGCTGATGGGCGCGCTGGCGGACCGCAACTGGGACGCCATCGGCGAACTGGACCTGGGCTGCCGTCACGTGATCGACGAAGTACTCAGCGAAGCACCGGTAGATGAGGATGCGTTGCGGGAGAAGCTTGAAAGCTTGCTGGCGGTATACCAGCAACTGCTTGAGGTGACGACTGGCGAGCGCCAGGCGATTTTCGAAGAGATGTCGCAGATCAACCAAGCGAAAAACGCGTCAAAGGTTTACCATCTGTTCGGCTGAACAGTCGCAGTTAATCCTACCGGTGCGTCATAAATTTGACCGTGCCAGCTTTTTTGACTTAACTAGTGCTGTTTTCAGATTTCAGACGTCTAGTAAGGTAAGAAGTCTTACAGGCGCCTCGATTGCCCTCAATCTCGGGGCAGGAAGTTTTACTAGGGAAGTTGCTATTGCATGTGGCGTGAAACCAAAATTCTGCTGATCGATGACGATAGCGTCCGCCGCCGCGACTTGGCGGTGATTTTAAATTTTCTGGGTGAAGAAAATTTGCCCTGCGGCAGCCATGATTGGCAGCAGGTGGTCAGCTCATTGTCGTCGAGCCGTGAAGTCATATGCGTGCTGATCGGGACGGTAAACGCTCCTGGCGCTGTTTTGGGCTTGTTAAAGACACTGTCTACCTGGGATGAGTTCCTTCCCGTGTTGCTAATGGGCGATATTTCTTCTGTCGAGCTGCCGGAAGACCAGCGCCGCCGCGTGCTTTCCACCCTGGAAATGCCCCCCAGCTACAGCAAATTGCTCGACTCCCTGCACCGCGCCCAGGTCTATCGCGAGATGTACGACCAGGCCCGCGAGCGCGGTCGTCATCGCGAACCCAACCTGTTCCGCAGCCTGGTCGGCACCAGCCGCGCCATCCAGCACGTACGCCAGATGATGCAGCAAGTGGCCGACACCGACGCCAGCGTGCTGATCCTCGGCGAGTCCGGCACGGGCAAGGAAGTGGTCGCACGCAACCTGCACTATCACTCCAAGCGCCGCGACGGGCCTTTTGTGCCGGTCAACTGCGGGGCGATCCCGGCAGAGCTGCTCGAAAGCGAATTGTTCGGCCATGAGAAGGGCGCCTTTACCGGGGCGATCACCAGCCGTGCCGGGCGTTTCGAGCTGGCCAACGGCGGCACCTTGTTCCTTGACGAAATCGGCGACATGCCACTGCCGATGCAAGTCAAACTGCTGCGCGTGTTGCAGGAGCGCACCTTCGAACGCGTGGGCAGCAACAAGACCCAGAGCGTCGATGTACGCATCATCGCGGCGACCCACAAGAACCTCGAAAGCATGATCGAGGTCGGCAGCTTCCGCGAAGACCTGTACTACCGCCTCAACGTATTCCCTATCGAGATGGCCCCGTTGCGTGAGCGCGTGGAAGACATCCCGCTGCTGATGAACGAACTGATCTCGCGCATGGAACACGAAAAGCGCGGCTCGATCCGTTTCAACTCCGCCGCGATCATGTCCCTGTGCCGTCACGGCTGGCCAGGTAACGTGCGCGAGCTGGCGAACCTGGTGGAGCGCATGGCGATCATGCACCCCTACGGTGTGATCGGCGTGGTCGAGTTGCCGAAGAAATTCCGCTACGTCGACGACGAAGACGAGCAACTGGTCGACAGCCTGCGCAGCGACATGGAAGAGCGGGTGGCGATCAACGGTCATACCCCGGATTTCGGCTCCACTGCCATGCTGCCGCCCGAAGGCCTGGACCTGAAGGACTACCTCGGCAACCTGGAACAAGGCCTGATCCAACAGGCCCTGGACGACGCCAACGGCATCGTCGCCCGCGCCGCCGAGCGCCTGCGTATCCGTCGAACCACGCTGGTGGAAAAGATGCGCAAGTACGGTATGAGCCGCAAAGAAGGTGATGAACAGGCGGATGATTGACGCCTGTTTTTCAAGCCGCTGATTTTGGGTGTCCGGCCTCGCCAATACTGTTCCGTTTTTGACGGCGTCTGTTGCCGTCATACTGCGTTGCAGCTCCTCCCCATAGCCAGCTATGAGTCGTCGCTGCGCCTTGTCTGACGGCAACAGCCACTCGTCAAAACGAAACTGTATTGGCGAGGCCGGGCACCTTGGTTTTTTTTCGGCACAAGTATTGCTACAGCCCTCGCAACGTTCCGTTTAACTGACGGTCAGCCAAGCGAGAGAGCATGATGCCCCACGCCGCCCAACTATCTACGGCCCCTGCCATCCAGGGGCTGGTCCCGCCTGTAGAGCCGCCGACCCGGCAGGGTCTTGAACAGGCGTTCTCGCAGTTCAACCAGATGTCGAGCCAACTGACCGATTCCTACAGCCTGCTCGAAGCCCGGGTTTCCGAGCTCAAGGGCGAGTTGGCGGTGGTCAGTGCCCAGCGCATGGAAGAGCTGGCCGAGAAAGAGCGCTTGGCCAACCGTCTGCAAAACCTGCTGTCGCTGTTGCCCGGTGGCGTGATCGTCATCGACGAAGAAGGCCGCGTACGCGAAGCCAACCCGGCCGCCTGCGACATGCTCGGGCTGCCGCTCGAAGGTGAGCTGTGGCGCCACGTCATCACCCGCTGCTTTGCGCCGCGTGAAGACGACGGCCACGAAATCTCCCTCAAGGACGGGCGCCGCCTGTCCATCGCCACGCGTTCCCTGGACGCGGAGCCGGGCCAATTGGTGCTGCTCAACGACCTGACCGAAACCCGGCACCTGCAAGACCAACTGGCGCGCCACGAGCGGTTGTCGTCGTTGGGACGCATGGTCGCTTCTCTGGCGCATCAGATCCGCACACCGCTGTCGGCCGCGTTGATCTACGCCAGTCATTTGACTGATGAACAATTGCCCGTCGCCACCCACCAACGTTTTGCCGGTCGCCTCAAGGAGCGCCTGCATGAGTTGGAGCACCAAGTGCGCGACATGCTGGTGTTTGCCCGCGGCGAATTGCCGCTGACCGACCGCATCACGCCGGCCGAGTTGATGCAGGCCCTGCAAGCGGCGGCCGCTACCCATATCCAGGACGTGCACGTGCGTTGGCAGTGCGACAGCCACCTCGGCGAGCTGCTGTGCAACCGCGACACGCTGGTCGGTTCGCTGCTCAACCTCATCGAGAACGCCACCCAGGCCAGCGGCCCCGGCGCGCGGCTCAAGGTGCACCTGTACAACCGCGAGCAAAACCTGCGCCTGTGCATCAGCGACAGCGGCAGCGGTATCGAGCCCGCCGTGCTGCAGCGTTTGGGCGAACCTTTTTTCACCACCAAGACCAACGGTACCGGCCTCGGCCTGACCGTGGTCAAGGCCGTGGCACGTGCGCATCAGGGAGAATTGCAGCTGCATTCCCGGGTTGGGCGTGGCACTTGTGCATTGATGACCTTGCCGCTGTTTTCATGCGCGGCAAGCGCGGAGTAAAAAGGTTATGGCTATCAAGGTTCTATTGGTGGAAGACGATCGCGCCCTGCGTGAAGCATTGGCTGACACGCTGCTGTTGGCGGGCCACGATTACCGGGCGGTCGGTTCTGCCGAGGACGCCTTGGAGGCGGTGGAGCAGGAGTCCTTCAGCCTGGTGGTCAGCGATGTAAACATGCCCGGCATGGACGGCCATCAACTGCTCAGCCTGCTGCGCGCGCGTCAACCGCAGCTGCCGGTGTTGCTGATGACCGCCCACGGCGCTGTCGAGCGCGCGGTGGATGCAATGCGTCAGGGCGCGGCGGATTACCTGGTCAAGCCATTCGAACCTAAAGCGTTGATTGAGCTGGTCGCACGGCATGCCTTGGGCGTGATCCCGGCCAGTGACGGCGAAGGTCCGATTGCCTTCGAACCCGCCAGTGCACAATTGCTGGAACTGGCGGCCCGCGTGGCGCGCAGTGATTCCACCGTGTTGATTTCCGGCGAGTCCGGCACCGGCAAGGAAGTGCTGGCGCGTTACATCCATCAGCAGTCGACCCGCGCCAAGCAGCCGTTTATCGCCATCAACTGCGCGGCGATCCCCGACAACATGCTCGAAGCCACGCTGTTCGGCCACGAAAAAGGCTCGTTCACCGGCGCCATCGCGGCCCAGGCGGGCAAGTTTGAACAGGCGGACGGTGGCACCATTCTGCTCGATGAAATCTCGGAAATGCCCCTGGGCCTGCAAGCCAAGTTGCTGCGGGTGCTGCAGGAGCGTGAAGTGGAGCGCGTCGGCGCGCGCAAGCCGATCCAGTTGGATATCCGCGTGGTTGCCACCACCAACCGCGACCTGGCGGGTGAAGTGGCGGCAGGGCGCTTCCGTGAGGATTTGTTCTACCGCCTGTCGGTGTTCCCGCTGGCCTGGCGCCCGTTGCGCGAGCGCCCGGCGGATATCATTCCGCTGGCCGAGCGCCTGCTGAACAACCACGTCAAAAAAATGAAGCATGCCCAGGCACGCCTGTCGGCTGAGGCCCAGGCTTGCCTGATCAGTTATCCGTGGCCGGGCAACGTGCGGGAGTTGGACAACGCCATCCAGCGCGCGCTGATCCTGCAACAGGGCGGCCTGATCCAGCCCCAGGATTTCTGCCTGGCCATGGGCAGCGGCGCCGCGCCGCTGCCCACCCTGGCGCCCGCGCCAATCGTCGCGGAAACCGAAACCGCGGGTGCACTGGGTGACGACCTGCGTCGGCGCGAATTCCAGATGATCATCGACACCCTGCGATCCGAGCGCGGTCGCCGCAAAGAGGCCGCCGAGCGCCTGGGCATCAGCCCAAGGACTTTGCGCTACAAGCTGGCACAGATGCGCGACGCCGGAATGGATGTGGAGGCGTATCTTTTCGCCACATAACTGGTAACAAGGTCGACAACCTTTGTCGCCTTTTCTTACGAGTTGATCCAGAGCTGGCACCCTTGTTGCTACTTCCCTAGTAATTGCGGCGTAGCGTCAAAAAACATGCGGGTTGTCGGAGAGAGAAGTTCATGAGCCAGGGTATTGAGTTCAATCGGTTGATGTTGGATATGCGCTCCATGCAAATGGATGCCATGGCTCAACCGAAATCTGTCGCGCCAGCGCCGGAATTGGGCCAAAGCAGCTTCGCCGACATGCTCGGCCAGGCCATCAACAAAGTCAGTGACACCCAGCAAGCCTCCAGCCAGTTGGCCAATGCCTTCGAGATCGGCAAAAGCGGCGTGGACCTTACCGATGTGATGGTTGCCTCGCAAAAGGCCAGTGTTTCGTTCCAGGCGTTGACCCAGGTGCGTAACAAGCTGGTTCAGGCCTATCAAGACATCATGCAGATGCCGGTTTAAGGACGAGATTTAAGTCATGGCAGAAGCAGTCGTGGACAACGCACCCGCCAAGGCAGACGGCAAGCCGCCGCTGTTTGGCCTGTCGTTCCTGGAAAACCTCTCCGAAATGACCATGTTGCGTCAGGTGGGCCTGATGGTCGGCCTGGCTGCCAGCGTGGCGATTGGTTTTGCCGTGGTGTTGTGGTCGCAGCAACCCGATTACCGGCCGCTGTATGGCAGCCTGGCGGGCATGGATTCCAAGCAGATCATGGAAACCCTGGCCGCCGCCGATATCGCCTACACCGTGGAGCCCAACTCCGGGGCCCTGCTGGTCAAGGCCGACGATGTAGCCCGTGCACGCATGAAGCTTGCGGCAGCCGGCGTGACCCCGTCCGACAGCAACATCGGGTTTGAAATCCTCGACAAGGACCAGGGCCTGGGGACCAGCCAGTTCATGGAAGCCACTCGCTACCGTCGTGGCCTGGAAGGCGAACTGGCGCGCACCATCTCCAGCCTGAACAACGTCAAGGGTGCCCGCGTGCACCTGGCCATTCCGAAAAGCTCAGTGTTTGTGCGCGATGAGCGCAAGCCGAGCGCCTCGGTATTGGTCGAACTGTTCTCCGGCCGCTCCCTGGAGCCGGGCCAGGTACTGGCGATCGTCAATCTGGTGGCTACCAGCGTTCCTGAGTTGAGCAAGTCGCAGATCACCGTCGTCGACCAGAAGGGCAACCTCCTGTCCGACCAGGGTGAAAACTCCGCGCTGACCCAGGCCGGTAAGCAGTTCGACTACAGCCGCCGTGTAGAAAGCATGCTCACCCAGCGTGTGCATAACATCCTGCAACCGGTGCTGGGCAACGACCGCTACAAGGCTGAAGTGTCCGCCGACGTGGACTTCAGCGCCGTCGAGTCGACCTCCGAGCAATTCAACCCGGACCAGCCGGCGCTGCGCAGCGAGCAATCCACCAGCGAACAACGCACCGCCGCCAACGGCCCGCCGCAAGGCGTACCGGGTGCCCTGAGCAACCAGCCACCAGCGCCGGCCTCGGCCCCGCAAACCACCGGTGGCGCTGCCGCTACCGCTGGCGCGATCCAGCCAGGCCAACCGCTGTTGGACGCCAACGGCCAGCAGATCATGGACCCGGCCACTGGCCAGCCGATGCTCGCACCGTACCCGGCGGACAAACGTAACCAGTCCACCAAAAACTTTGAGCTGGACCGCTCCATCAGCCACACCAAGCAGCAACAAGGCCGCGTCAATCGCCTGTCGGTGTCGGTGGTGGTCGATGACCAAGTCAAGGTCAATGCGGCAGATGGCGCCGTTACCCGTGCCCCGTGGAGCGCCGATGAATTGGCGCGCTTCACTCGATTGGTGCAGGACGCCGTCGGTTTCGATGCCAGCCGTGGCGACAGTGTCAGCGTGATCAACATGCCGTTCTCCGCCGAGCGTGGCGAAGTGATCGCTGAGCCGGCGTTCTACTCGCAGCCATGGTTCTGGGACATCGTCAAGCAAGTGTTGGGTGTGTTGTTCATCCTGGTTCTGGTGTTCGGCGTGCTGCGCCCAGTGCTCAACAACATCACCGGCAACGGCAAGAAACAACTGGCGGCCTTCGGTGGCAGCGATGTCGAGTTGGGTGGCATGGGCGGCCTGGATGGCGAACTGGCCAACGACCGCGTCAGCCTTGGCGGTCCGCAAAGCATCCTGTTGCCGAGCCCGAGCGAAGGCTACGACGCTCAGTTGAACGCAATCAAAAGTCTGGTGGCAGAAGACCCGGGTCGTGTGGCCCAGGTCGTGAAAGAGTGGATTAACGCAGATGAGTGATCGAGCCGCTGTTGCCAAACTTACCAAGGTCGACAAAGCCGCAGTCCTGCTGCTGTCCCTCGGTGAAACCGACGCCGCCCAAGTGCTGCGCCACATGGGCCCCAAAGAAGTTCAGCGGGTGGGCGTGGCCATGGCGCAAATGCGCAATGTGCACCGTGAGCAAGTCGAACAGGTGATGAGCGAGTTCGTCGAGATCGTCGGCGACCAGACCAGCCTGGGCGTCGGCTCCGACAGCTACATCCGCAAGATGCTCACCTCGGCCCTGGGCGAAGACAAAGCCAACGGCCTGATCGACCGCATCCTGCTCGGTGGCAACACCAGCGGCCTCGACAGCCTGAAATGGATGGAGCCGCGCGCCGTTGCCGACGTGATCCGCTACGAGCACCCGCAGATCCAGGCGATCGTGGTGGCCTACCTCGACCCGGACCAGGCCGGTGAAGTGCTGGGCCACTTCGACCATAAAGTGCGCCTGGACATCATCCTGCGCGTGTCGTCGCTGAACACTGTGCAGCCGGCGGCCCTCAAAGAACTCAACACGATTCTGGAGAAGCAGTTCTCCGGCAACTCGAATGCCTCGCGTACCACCTTGGGTGGCATCAAGCGCGCGGCCGATATCATGAATTTCCTCGACAGCTCGGTCGAAGGCCAACTGATGGACTCGATCCGCGAGATCGACGACACCCTGTCCGGCCAGATCGAAGACCTCATGTTCGTGTTCAACAACCTCTCCGATGTCGACGACCGTGGCATCCAGGCGTTGCTGCGCGAAGTGTCCTCCGACGTGCTGGTGCTGGCCCTCAAGGGCTCCGACGAAGGCGTCAAGGAAAAGATCTTCAAGAACATGTCCAAGCGTGCCTCGGAACTGTTGCGCGACGACCTGGAAGCCAAAGGGCCGGTGCGCGTCAGCGACGTCGAAACCGCGCAGAAAGAGATCCTCACCATTGCCCGCCGTATGGCCGAAGCCGGAGAAATCGTTCTCGGCGGGAAGGGCGGCGAAGAAATGATTTAAGGCGCTTTCCATGTCGAACAAAGATGAGGCTCCCAGCGATCTGATTCGCGCGCGGGATGTCGGCGGGTTCGACATCTGGTCGTTGCCCAGCTTCGATCCGCATGTGCCCGAGCCCGAGCCGGAACCGGTTGAAGAGCTGCCGGTGGAAATGGAAGAAGTGCCGCTGGATGAAGTCCAGCCGCTGACCCTGGAAGAGTTGGAAAGCATCCGCCAGGAGGCCTACAACGAAGGCTTCGCCGCCGGTGAAAAAGATGGTTTTCGCAGCACCACCCTCAAAGTGCGCCAGGAAGCCGAGGCGGCGCTGAGCGTCAAGCTGGCCAGCCTGGAGCGCTTGATGGGGGTGCTGTTCGACCCCATTGCCGAGCAGGATTCGCAGATCGAAAAAGCCATGGTCGGCCTGGTCGAGCACATCGCTCGCCAAGTGATCCAGCGCGAGCTGGTGCTGGACTCCAGCCATATCGAAAGCGTGATGCGCGAAGCCCTCAAGCTGCTGCCTCTGGGCGTCGGCAATGTGCGGTTGTACATCAACCCGCAGGATTTCGAACAGGTCAAAGCCCTGCGCGAGCGCCACGAAGAAACCTGGCGCATCGTCGAAGACGCCGCGTTGCAGCCCGGCGGTTGCCGCGTCGAGACCGAACACAGTCGCATCGATGCGACGGTGGAAACCCGCATCAGCCAGATCATGGCCAAGCTGCTGGACCAGGTGCATGAGCAGGTTCTGAACCCCGCCGGGCCTGACCTGAGCGTGGACCTGGACGCCCCCGATGCGCCTTGATCGCACCAGCTTCGCCAAGCGCTTGAGCGGTTACGCCGAAGCCACAGCGTTGCCCGGCCAGCCTATCCTCGAAGGGCGCCTGTTGCGCATGGTCGGCCTGACCCTCGAAGCCGAAGGCCTGCGCGCCGCCATGGGCAGCCGCTGCATGGTCATCAACGACGACAGCTACCACCCGGTGCAAGTCGAAGCCGAAGTGATGGGTTTTTCCGGCAACAAGATTTTCCTGATGCCTGTCGGCAGCCTGGCGGGCATTGCCCCCGGCGCCCGCGTGGTGCCCTTGGCCGACACCGGCCGCCTGCCGATGGGCATGAGCATGCTCGGCCGCGTACTGGACGGCGCCGGTCGCGCGCTGGATGGCAAGGGCGGCATGAAGGCCGAAGATTGGGTGCCGATGGACGGCCCCACCATCAACCCGCTCAACCGTAACCCCATCAGCGTGCCGCTGGACGTGGGCATTCGCAGCATCAACGGATTATTGACGGTCGGTCGCGGCCAGCGTCTGGGCCTGTTCGCCGGTACCGGCGTGGGTAAGTCGGTGTTGCTGGGCATGATGACGCGCTTTACCGAGGCCGACATCATTGTGGTGGGCCTGATCGGTGAGCGGGGCCGTGAGGTGAAGGAATTCATCGAGCACAGCCTCGGCGAAGAAGGCCTCAAGCGCTCCGTCGTGGTCGCCTCGCCGGCGGACGATGCGCCGCTGATGCGTTTGCGCGCCGCGATGTACTGCACGCGCATCGCTGAGTATTTTCGCGACAAGGGCAAGAACGTCCTGTTGCTGATGGACTCGCTCACGCGTTTTGCCCAGGCCCAGCGGGAAATCGCCCTGGCCATTGGCGAACCGCCTGCGACCAAGGGTTACCCGCCGTCGGTGTTCGCCAAGTTGCCCAAACTGGTGGAACGCGCCGGTAATGCCGAGGCGGGCGGTGGCTCGATCACCGCGTTCTATACGGTGCTGTCCGAAGGCGATGACCAGCAGGACCCGATTGCCGACTCGGCGCGGGGCGTGCTCGACGGCCACATTGTGCTGTCGCGGCGTCTGGCCGAAGAAGGGCACTACCCGGCCATCGATATCGAAGCGTCCATCAGCCGGGTGATGCCGGCGGTGGTCACCCCGGAACACATGGCCCGCGCGCAACACTTCAAGCAACTGTGGTCGCGCTACCAACAAAGCCGCGACTTGATCAGTGTCGGCGCCTACGTGGCCGGCGGTGATCGCGACACCGACCTGGCCATCGCCCTGCAACCGCAACTGGTGACCTACTTGCGCCAAGGCCTCAACGACAAGATCAGCATGGGCGAAAGCGAAGCGCACCTGCAGTCGATCTTCGCCCCCGCGCCGGGCGGCTAAGCCATGGCCAACAGCCGCGCCGCACGCCTGGCTCCGGTGGTGGACATGGCCGAAAAGGCCGAGAAAACCGCCGTTCAGCGCCTGGGTTATTTCCAGGGCCAGGTGCGCCTGGCGGAAAGTAAACTCGGCGACCTGGAGCGTTTTCGCGGTGAATACCAGCAACAATGGATCGAACGCGGCGCCAAAGGCGTGTCGGGCCAGTGGTTGATGGGTTACCAGGGCTTTCTCAACCAATTGGAAACGGCCGTCGGCCAGCAGCGCCAGAGCCTGGCGTGGCACCAGAACAACCTCGATAAAGCGCGCGAGAGCTGGCAAGCGGCGTTTGCCCGGGTCGAAGGCCTGCGCAAGCTGGTGCAACGCTATATCGATGAAGCGCGGGCACTTGAAGACAAGCGCGAGCAAAAGCTGCTCGACGAACTCTCTCAGCGCCTTCCACGCCAAGAACAGTATTAAGGCGCGGGCTTACCTGCGATGACACACGCGTGTAGTGAGCGGGCTTGCCCCGCGCTGGGCTGCGAAGCGGCCCTAAAACCTGACACCGCGTTTTACCTGAATAACCCTATGGCCTTTTTGGGGGAGGCTTCGCCCCCAGCGCGGGGCAAGCCCGCTCACTACAAATAGTGCATAGCCCACACACATTTGATGTGTTGTGTTGCCCATAGCCGGTTCACCTGCTAAACCTTGTGTCATTGCCAATGACAAGGAAGCAGTCGCATGTCAGTCGAGTCAGATGTATCCCTGGATGGGAAGAAGTTGACGATTTCAGTCAAAGGGCGGTTTGATTTCGGTAGCCATCAAGCCTTTCGTGACGCCTACGAGCGGTTTTACAAGGTGCCCGAGATCTACGTGGTGGACTTGAAGGAGACCACGTATATGGACAGCTCTGCGCTGGGCATGCTCCTGCTGTTACGTGACCATGCCGGCGGCGATGAGGCCGAGGTTCAGGTCGTCAACAGCAACTCCGACGTGCGCAAAATCCTCGCCATTTCCAACTTCGACAAATTGTTCGACCTCACTTGAGCGTCCTGGCCCCGGTTGCGCAAGCGCTGAGTGTATTGATCGCTGAAGACAGCGCCGCCGATTTGCTGTTGCTGTCGACCATTATCCGGCGCCAGGGCCACCAGGTGCTCACCGCCACCAACGGAGCGCAAGCGGTCGAGGTGTTTACCCGTGAGCGCCCGCAGTTGGTGTTGATGGATGCGCTGATGCCGGTGATGGACGGCTTTGAAGCTGCGCGGCAGATCAAGCAGCTGGCGGGGGAGGCGCTGGTGCCGATCATTTTCCTCACGTCACTGCGCCAGAGCGAGGCGCTGGCGCAGTGCCTGGATGCGGGGGGTGATGACTTCCTGCCCAAGCCTTACAACCCGCTGATCCTGGCAGCGAAGATCAACGCCATGGACCGTTTGCGCCGCCTGCAGGCCACGGTCTTGCAGCAGCGCGACCTGATCGCCAAGCATCACGACTACCTGCTGCATGAGCAGCGGGTGGCCAAGGCGGTGTTCGATAAGGTCGCACATTCCGGCTGTATCAATGCCGCACCGAATATCCGCTACCTGCAGTCGCCCTACGCGCTGTTCAACGGCGACCTGCTGCTGGCCGCCTACACGCCGTCCGGCGATATGCACGTGCTGCTCGGCGACTTCACCGGCCACGGCTTGCCGGCGGCGGTGGGCGCCATGCCCCTGGCGGAAGTGTTCTATGGCATGACCGCCAAGGGCTACGGCCTGGCGCAGACCCTGCGCGAGATGAACGCCAAGCTCAAGCGCATCCTGCCGGTGGACATGTTCTGCTGCGCCACCCTGTTGTGCCTGAGCACGCAGCGGCGGGTGGTGGAGGTGTGGAACGGCGGCATGCCTGACGGGTATGTGCATGAAGTCGCGACCGGCAAGCGTACGCCGCTGGCGTCGCGGCATCTGCCGTTGGGGGTGCTGTCGGCCGAAACCTTTGATGACCGCACCGAAGTCTGGCCCATGGCCCTGGGCGACCGGGTGTTCCTGTTGTCCGATGGGGTACTGGATACCGCCGACGCCAATGACCAACTGTTCGGCGCCGAACGCTTGCAGCAGGTGTTCGCCGCCAATCGCGAGCCTGATCGTTTATTTGAAGCGATCGAACAGGCCCTGGCGGCGTTTCGAGGTGAGGCGCGGGATGACGTGAGCATGGTGGAAATCACCCTGCAAGCCGGGCCGCCACTGCGTGCCAGCGGGCCGTTGTATGCCGACAGCGGGCAGTCGTGCCCGCTGGATTGGTCGGTGAGTTTTGAATTCCGCGCCGAGACCTTAAAGCGTTACAACCCATTGCCGTATCTGCTGCAACTGCTGCTGGAGATCCACGGCCTGCGCGAGCAGAGCGGGGCGCTCTACAGCGTGATGGCCGAGTTGTACTCCAATGCCCTGGAGCATGGCGTACTGGGCCTGGATTCGCGGCTCAAGCGCGATGCCGATGGGTTTGCCGAGTATTACCGCCAGCGCAATGACCGCCTGGCGCAGCTTGATAGCGGCCATATACGCGTGCATGTGCAGGTGGTGCCGACCGAGACGGGCGGCACGATGACCCTGCGTGTCGAAGACAGCGGGCTTGGTTTCGACGTGGAACAGGTGCTGGCGCGGCCGCTGGATATCGACCGTCTGTCTGGCCGGGGCTTGAGCCTGGTGCGTCAGTTGAGCAGCGCTGTACGCTGGTCCGATGGCGGGCGCAGTGTCTGCGTGGAGTTTTCCTGGGAGGCTCTGGCATAATCCGTCGATTCTTGATCAAGGAGCGAGCAAGTGGTTGATCTACATCTGGACCCTGATGTGTTGTCGGGTTTGCAGGAAGTCATGGAGGGTGAGTATCCCAAGTTGCTCGATACCTTTCTTGATGACTCCCAGAAACGCGTCGAAGCGTTGCGTAAGGCCAGGGATGATGCCAAGGCGTTGGGGCGGATTGCGCATAGTTTCAAGGGGAGCAGTGGGAACCTTGGCGCGGTGCGGTTGGCGCAGTTGTGCCAGCGGCTGGAGGTTGAGTCGGTTGGGGCTGGGGCTGGTGATTTGGGGGAGTTGGTGGACCAGATTGATCGGGAGTTTGCGTTGGTGAAGCCGTTGTATGAGACGGAGCGGCAGCGCTTTCAGATTTGAGTTGAGGTTGTGTACATATCCGTTGCTGCGGTAACGGCTACTTAGGGGGCCGCGCTTACAGCGGCTAACCCGTCGTCCTGCCGGGTTCTTACTGTCGATCTCGGTTAAATGTGGGAGGGGGCTTGCTCCCGATAGCAGTAGGGCAGTTGCAGGTGTATTAGCTGACACACTGCAATCGGGGGCAAGCCCCCTCCCACCGTTTGATCTCCATCCATCAGGTAGATATCAGCCTGCTTATGATCGTGATCTGGGGCACATCGAGCCCAGGCGAGGTGCCGAGTGCTGGGGCGGACCCCGATCAGCCGTTACCCACACAACGGATAGGTACCCGTAAAATCAAAACCTGGCCCAACTCTTGCTCTACCTCTAGATACTGCATCCCCGATCCCCATGCAGTGGAGACCTTTACCTATGCCAGTCGCCCCGAATTCCCTCCTGCAGGCTGCCCCCGCGGCCAAGCCTCAAGCGCCCGCCGCCAATCAACCGGCGGTGGCTGCGGACCCACGGGACAAGGGCCCTGGCTTCGCTCAAGTGTTCGCCAGCCAAGGCGCCAAACCCGCAGCCAAAGCCGACGACAACTCGCCCAAACCCACGCGGGACAAGCCTTCCGACGCCAGCGCCAAGCCGGCATCAGGCAATGACAAGCCTGCCGCCAGCACACCAGCGGTTGCCGATAGCGGCAATACCTTGCCTGCCAGCCCGCCGGCCAAGACCGACGACAGCGCCAGCAAAGATGACGACGCGCCGGCCGATCCGACCTTGGTGCAGCAGCCTCCGGTTGACCCGGTGGTCGACCCGGCATTGATTGCCACCGTCACCCCGGTGGCCGTGCCGGTGCCGGTTGAGACCCCGGCGCCCGTCACCACAGCCAAGGATGACAACGCTCAGCCGGTGGTTGCAGCGCCGGTCGCCGCGACCGAGGCGGCCAAGCCGGCCTTCGATCCGGAGGCCGACCCCTTGGACGCCATGCCGGCCGTGCGCCTGGCGATGGAGCAGGGTGGGCATGTGTCGGCCAGCAGCCAGGCCTCGGCGAAGGCCGCACCGGCACCGACTCAGGATCAGCCGACCGCCGCGCAGAACTTTGCCGCTGGCCTGGCCAATATGGTCGACCAGCAAGCGACCAAGGACAGCACCGACCAGGGCGGCGACAAGGCGTTCAGCGGGCTGATCGAAGATGGCCTTAAAGACTTGAAGAACGCCAGCAGCGACACCCGTGTCGATGACTTCGCCAACCGTCTGGCTGCGTTGACGCAAGCGGCCACGCCGAAAACGGTGAACGCTTTGCCGCCGGTGACCAATGCGCCGTTGGCCATGCACCAGAGCGGTTGGACCGATGAGATCGTCAACCGTGTGATGTACCTGTCCAGCGCCAACCTCAAGTCGGCGGAGATCCAGTTGCAACCCGCTGAGCTCGGCCGCCTGGATATCAAGGTCAACATGACCGCCGACCAGCAGGCCCAAGTCAATTTCATGAGCGCCCACCCGGTGGTGCGTGAAGCGCTGGAAAGCCAGTCCGGCCGTCTGCGGGAGATGTTTGCCCAGCAGGGCATGGGGCAGGTGGACGTCAATGTCTCCGACCAGTCCCGTGGCCAGGAGCAGCAGCAACAACAGGCCCAGACCCGTGGCGTGAGCAGCAGCGGCGGTCGGGGTGGCGATAACGGCGACAGCGGTAGCCCTGTTGATGTGGCTGAAGCGGTAGCGCCGGTAACGTCGACGGTGATCGGCTCCAGCGCCGTCGACTACTACGCCTGATCTGATTTTTGCGCTGGATGAAATGTGGGAGGGGGCTTGCTCCCGATGAGGGGTTGTCAGCTGAAACATGGGTGACTGATACACCGCTATCGGGGGCAAGCCCCCTCCCACAATTTGACTTGCCGCGTCCGTACGTCCCCCACTTCAGACAACTCTGGCATAACACTTGCTCTTGCCTTTCCGTAGATCTATGAATCCCCGAATAGTGACGGATTATTGGCATGGCGAAGAGCGACGACGCAGCAAAAGCACCCGCAGGAAAAGGTAAGCTCAAGCTTATCCTGTTGATAGTCCTGGGCCTGCTCCTGGCCATCGGCGCTTCGGTGGGTGGCACCTGGTACATCATGCACAGCAGCGCCAGCAAACCGGCCCCCGCTGCCGAAACCGCCAGCAACGTCAAGCAACCGGCAATCTTCGAGCCGATGCTCCCGGCCTTTGTCGCCAACTTCAATCAGAACGGTCGTCAACGCTACCTGCAGGTGAGCATCACCTTGCTGGCGCGCAACCAGTCGGACCTGGATGCCCTCAAGGTGCATATGCCGGTGATCCGCAACAACCTGGTGATGCTGTTCTCCGGCCAAAGCTTCGACACACTCGCCACCCCGGTGGGCCAGGAAATGCTGCGCCAGAAGGTCACTGCCAGCGTGCAGGAAGTGGCCCAGAAAGAGCTCGGCAAAGTCGTGATCGAGCAGGCGCTCTTCACTAACTTCGTATTGCAGTAGGATCACGACATGGCCGTGCAGGACCTGCTGTCCCAGGATGAAATCGACGCACTGTTGCATGGCGTCGACGATGGTCTGGTACAGACCGAAATGGCTGCCGAACCCGGCAGTGTCAAAAGTTATGACCTGACCAGCCAGGATCGCATCGTCCGTGGACGCATGCCGACCCTGGAAATGATCAACGAGCGTTTTGCCCGCTACACCCGTATCAGCATGTTCAACATGCTGCGCCGTTCGGCGGACGTGGCGGTGGGTGGCGTGCAGGTGATGAAATTCGGTGAATACGTGCACTCGCTGTACGTGCCTACCAGTCTCAACCTGGTCAAGATCAAGCCGCTGCGCGGTACCGCGCTGTTCATCCTCGACGCCAAGCTGGTGTTCAAGCTGGTGGACAACTTCTTCGGCGGTGACGGCCGTCACGCCAAGATCGAAGGCCGTGAATTCACCCCCACCGAGTTGCGGGTAGTGCGCATGGTGCTGGAGCAAGCCTTCATCGATTTGAAGGAAGCCTGGCAGGCAATCATGGAAGTCAATTTCGAGTACATCAACTCGGAAGTGAACCCGGCCATGGCCAACATCGTCGGCCCCAGCGAAGCCATTGTGGTGTCCACCTTCCACATCGAACTCGATGGCGGTGGCGGCGACCTGCACGTGACCATGCCGTACTCGATGATCGAGCCGGTGCGCGAGATGCTTGATGCCGGTTTCCAGTCAGACCTCGACGACCAGGACGAACGCTGGGTCAAGGCCCTGCGCGAAGACCTGTTGGACGTCGACGTGCCGCTGAGCGCCACGGTGGCCCGTCGCCAGTTGCGCTTGCGCGATATTTTGCACATGCAGCCGGGGGACATCATCCCGGTCGAATTGCCGGAAGAAATGATCATGCGCGCCAATGGCGTGCCGTCGTTCAAGGTCAAGCTGGGTTCCCACAAGGGCAACCTGGCACTGCAGGTGGTGGAGTCGATCACTCGTCGCTGAGCCACCGCTGTTGATGCACCCCTATTTATGAATGTTTGCTCCGCCGAGGACATGTAATGGCTACCGAACAAGAAATCACTTCCGCCGAAGACCAGGCCCTGGCTGACGAATGGGCAGCGGCATTGGAAGAAACCGGCGATGTTGGCCAGGACGATATCGATGCACTGCTGGCCGCTGATGCCGCCACTGCACCGGCCGGCAAGCGCCTGCCGATGGAAGAATTCGGCAGCGTGCCGAAGAACAATGACCCAGTGACCCTTGATGGCCCGAACCTGGATGTGATTCTCGACATCCCGGTGTCGATCTCCATGGAAGTGGGCAGCACTGACATCAACATCCGCAACCTGCTGCAACTCAACCAGGGGTCGGTGATCGAGCTTGACCGCCTGGCCGGCGAGCCGCTGGATGTGCTGGTCAACGGCACCCTGATCGCCCATGGCGAGGTGGTGGTGGTCAACGAAAAGTTCGGCATCCGCCTGACGGACGTGATCAGCCCGAGCGAACGCATCAAGAAGCTGCGCTGATATGAAACGGCTGATGGTGGGACTGTTAGTCGCGCTGCCATTGGACGCCTGGGCGGCCGAACCGGTGGCTCAGGCCGCGGCCGCTGCGCCGGTAGGCACTGGCCTGGGCGGGCAATTGACCCAGCTGGTGCTCGGGCTGTTGCTGGTGGTCGGCTTGATCTTCGTGCTGGCCTGGTTGCTGCGTCGAGTGCAGAGCGTCGGCCCGGGCAACGCCCAGGTCATCGAGCTGATCGGCTCGCGCGCCCTCGGCCCGCGTGATCGGCTGGTGCTGGTGCAAGTGGGTGAGGAACAGATCCTGCTGGGCATCACCCCCGGCCGCATCACCCCTTTGCACGTGCTCAAGACTCCGGTGAACGTGGACTCGTCCAAGCCCGCCACGCCAGAATTCGCCCAGCGCCTGATGGAGTTGCTGGGCAAGGATCAGAAGGATAAGAAGTAATGCGCGTTTTATTGACGCTCATGCTGTTGCTGGCGACGCCATTGGCGTTCGGCGCCGACCCGTTGTCGATCCCGGCCATTACGCTGGGGACCAACGCGGCGGGGGCGCAGGAGTATTCGGTCAGCCTGCAGATCCTGCTGATCATGACCGCGCTGAGCTTTATCCCGGCGTTTGTCATGCTGATGACCAGCTTCACGCGGATCATCATCGTGTTCTCGATCCTGCGCCAGGCCTTGGGCCTGCAGCAGACGCCGTCGAACCAGATCCTCACCGGCATGGCCTTGTTCTTGACGCTGTTCATCATGGCGCCGGTGTTCGACAAGGTGAACCAGCAAGCCCTGCAACCCTACCTGGCGGAAAAAATGACCGCCCAGGACGCCATCGACAAGGCCCAGGGCCCGATCAAGGATTTCATGCTGTCGCAGACCCGCTCCAGCGACCTTGAGCTGTTCATGCGCCTGTCCAAGCGGACCGACATCGCCACCCCGGACCAGGCGCCGTTGACCATCCTGGTGCCTGCGTTCGTCACCTCCGAATTGAAGACGGCGTTCCAAATCGGCTTCATGATCTTTATCCCGTTCCTGATCATCGACCTGGTGGTGGCGAGCGTGCTGATGGCCATGGGTATGATGATGCTGTCGCCGCTGATCATCTCGTTGCCGTTCAAGATCATGCTGTTTGTGCTGGTGGACGGCTGGGCGCTGATTATCGGCACCCTGGCCAGTAGTTTCGGCGGGGTATAGCGCAATGACTCCCGAAGTCGCCGTCGACCTGTTCCGTGAAGCGCTGTGGCTGACCACCGTGATGGTCGCCGTGCTGGTGGTGCCGAGCCTGTTGGTGGGCCTGCTGGTGGCGATGTTCCAGGCCGCGACCCAGATCAACGAACAGACCTTGAGCTTCCTGCCGCGCCTGCTGGTGATGCTGGTCACCCTGATCGTCGCCGGCCCGTGGCTGGTGCAGACCTTCATGGAATACATCCTGCAGCTGTACGGCAGTATTCCGCAGTTGATCGGCTGACCCGATGCAATCCTTGCTGGCATTGACCGATACCCAGATCAGCACTTGGGTGGCGTCCTTCATTTTGCCGCTGTTCCGGATAACGGCCATGTTGATGGCCATGCCGGTGTTCGGCACGACCCTCGTGCCACGGCGGATCCGCTTGTATTTCGCCGTGGCTATTACGGTGGTGCTCGTGCCTGGCCTGCCGCCGATGCCGCCGGTCAATGCGCTGGACCTCAGTGCCCTGATGCTCATCGCCGAGCAGGTCCTGATCGGTACGCTGCTGGGCTTCTCGCTGCAGCTGTTTTTCCAGGCGTTTGTGATTGCCGGGCAAATCATCTCGATCCAGATGGGCATGGGCTTCGCGTCCATGGTCGACCCCACCAACGGCGTGTCGGCGGCGGTGATCGGGCAGTTCCTGACCATGCTGGTGACCTTGCTGTTCCTGGCGATGAACGGCCACCTGGTGGCGTTCGAGGTGCTGACCGAAAGCTTCACCACCTTGCCGGTGGGCTCGGGGCTGGTGGTCAACCATTTCTGGGAAGTGGTGGGGCGGCTTGGCTGGGTGTTGGGTGCCTCGCTGTTGCTGGTGCTGCCGGCCATTACTGCGTTGCTGGTGGTCAATATTGCGTTTGGCGTAATGACCCGTGCGGCGCCGCAACTGAACATCTTTTCGATCGGTTTCCCGTTGACCCTGGTATTGGGCATGGGGATTTTCTGGGTCGGCCTGGCTGACATTCTCAATCAGTATCAACCGCTGGCGACCGACGCCTTGCAGTTCTTACGTGACCTGGCACGGGCGCGCTGAGCCATGGCCGAGAGCGAGAGTGGTCAGGACAAAACAGAAGACCCCACGGAGAAACGCAAAAAGGACTCCAGGGAAAAGGGCGAGATTGCGCGCTCTAAAGAGCTCAATACCGTCGCCACCATGATGGCCGGCTCCGGCGCCTTGCTGATCTACGGCGGTGGCCTGGCGCTGGACTTGATGGAGCTGATGAAGCACAACTTCGCCTTGCCTCGTGAAGTGCTGCTCAACCCCGACGCCATGGGCCAGTACCTGCTGCACTCCGGCAAGATCGCGATCCTGGCGGTGCAGCCGATCCTGATCACCTTGCTGCTGGCCGCGCTGATTGGCCCGGTCGCCCTCGGTGGCTGGCTGTTCGCTGCCGGCAGCATGGCGCCCAAATTCAGCCGCATGAACCCCGGTGCCGGGCTCAAGCGCATGTTTTCCGCCAAGGCCTTGGTGGAGCTGCTCAAGGCCTTGGCCAAGTTCATCCTGATCCTGTTTGTGGCGTTGATGGTGTTGTCGTCCGACATCGACGACCTGCTGCGCATTGCCCATGAACCGCTGGAGTCGGCGATCATCCACAGCGTGCAGGTGGTGGGCTGGAGCGCGCTGTGGATGGCGGCCGGGCTGATCATCATCGCGGCGGTGGATGCGCCGATCCAGCTGTGGGAAAGCCACAAGAAACTGCTGATGACCAAGCAGGAAGTGCGCGATGAGCACAAGGACCAGGAAGGCCGCCCCGAGGTCAAGCAGCGCATTCGCCAGCTGCAGCGGGAAATGTCCCAGCGCAAGATGATGGCCTCGGTGCCCGACGCCGACGTGATCATCACCAACCCGACCCACTACGCCGTGGCCCTCAAGTACGACCCGGAGAAGGGCGGCGCGCCGATGCTGCTGGCCAAGGGCAGCGATTTTACCGCGTTGAAAATCCGTGAAATTGCGGTGGCCCACGACATCCTCCTGCTGGAGTCGCCGGAGCTGGCGCGGTCGATCTTCTACTCCACCGACCTCGACCAGGAAATCCCTGCCGGGTTGTACCTGGCCGTGGCGCAGGTATTGGCCTATGTCTATCAGATTCGCCAGTACCGCGCGGGCAAGGGCAAACGCCCGGATCCGCTCAAAGACCTGCCAATCCCGCCGGAATTGCGCCGCGATTCCTGATTTCTGTTGGCGACCACTCGTCATGAATGCCTGTCTACCTGTCAACTTTGACAGTAGTCACTGGGGCGTTCTCGCGGTTCTATTGCCTAAAGCACTGCGCGAAGGCTGTAGATGAGAGGCAGGGAGAGTGGTTTTGAAGGCGGTCAGAGGCACTGTCAAATATTACGACGAGAAATCCGGGATGGGTTTGATTGCCCTGGAAAACGGTGAAGACGATGTGCGAGTGGACTTCATGGTTTCGCGATGCATTCAGCTTTCCGTGGGCTTGCGGGTGGAGGTCCAGAGAATCCATGGGCGCGATGCGGTCTATGCATCCGCAGTGAGCTTTATCCCGCAAGTCAGGAGAACGGCAATGGCAACGGGTACTGTGAAGTGGTTTAACGCGACGAAGGGGTTTGGCTTTATTACTCCGGATGATGGAAGCGCAGATGTTTTCGCCCATTACTCGGCGATCCAATCGGATGGGTACAAAACCCTGGAAGAGAACCAAAAAGTAGAATACGAAATTGCGGACGGACCGAAGGGCCCGCAGGCCGGAAACATACGGGTTCTGTAAACGTTCATCTGATAACAATCGCCCTGCCTCCATCAGCTGCGCAACGGCTAGAGCGGGCTACGGATGCACACCAATCCAAATGTGGGAGGGGGCTTGCTCCCGATAGCGGTGTGTCAGTGGCCTGTTCTTGGCCCGACACACTGCAATCGGGAGCAAGCCTCCTCCCACATTTGATTGGGGTCGCACCCCTTAAAAATCAGACGTCTGCAGCCATCTACGCCCTCAAGACAAAAGTTGGAAGGCTTCTTGCAATACCGCCTGCAGGACGCCTCCCGGCGTCAAAAGTTTGCTTCAAGGAAACGAGGAATACCGGTGGTGGATCGCTCTCAAATGTTCGGCACGGCCCGTACCACCCTGACTGACCTCTCGCGGGGCAATCTGGGTGTGCCGTTGTTGTTGCTGGTCATGCTGGCAATGATGATGTTGCCGATGCCGCCGTTCCTGTTGGACGTGTTCTTCACCTTCAACATCGCCCTGTCGGTGGTGGTGCTGCTGGTGTGCGTCTACGCCTTGCGACCGCTGGATTTCGCGGTATTCCCCACCATTTTGCTGGTCGCGACCCTGTTGCGCCTGGCGCTGAACGTGGCGTCGACCCGTGTGGTCATGCTCCACGGCCAGGACGGCCACGCCGCCGCCGGTAAGGTGATCCAGGCCTTCGGTGAGGTGGTGATCGGCGGTAACTACGTGGTCGGTATCGTGGTGTTTGCGATCCTGATGATCATCAACTTCGTGGTGGTGACCAAGGGCGCCGGGCGGATCTCCGAGGTGAGCGCGCGCTTTACCCTCGACGCCATGCCCGGCAAACAGATGGCCATCGACGCCGACCTCAACGCCGGCCTGATCGACCAGAACCAAGCCAAATCCCGCCGTTTGGAAGTCGCCCAGGAAGCCGAGTTCTACGGCTCCATGGACGGTGCCAGTAAATTCGTGCGCGGTGACGCCATTGCGGGCCTGCTGATCCTGTTCATCAACCTCATCGGCGGCATGGCAGTCGGCATCTTCCAACACGGCATGACTTTCGGCGATGCGGGCAAGGTGTACGCCTTGCTGACCATCGGTGACGGTTTAGTGGCGCAATTGCCATCACTGTTGTTATCCACAGCAGCGGCGATCATGGTGACCCGTGCTTCGGGCTCCGAAGACATGGGCAAGCAGATCAGCCGCCAGATGTTCGCCTCGCCCAAGGCGCTGGCCGTGGCGGCGGGCATTATGGCGATCATGGGCATCGTGCCGGGCATGCCGCACGTGTCGTTCCTCAGCATGGCTGCGCTGGCCGGTGGCGGTGCGTACCTGTTCTGGAAGAAGCAGAACGCCGTCAAGGTTCAAGCCTTGCAGGAAGTCGCGCGCCAGCAGGAGCTGCTGCCATCCCCGGCCCGCGCCCAGGAAACCAAGGAGCTTGGCTGGGATGACGTGACCCCGATCGACATGATCGGCCTGGAAGTCGGCTATCGCCTGATTCCGCTGGTGGACCGCAACCAAGGCGGGCAATTGCTCGCGCGGATCAAGGGTGTGCGCAAGAAGCTGTCCCAGGACCTGGGCTTTTTGATGCCCACTGTGCATATCCGCGACAACCTCGACCTGGCGCCCAGTGCCTACCGCTTGACGCTGATGGGCGTGATCCTGGCCGAAGCCGAGATCTACCCGGACCGCGAGCTGGCGATCAACCCTGGGCAGGTGTTCGGCAGCCTCAATGGCATCACCGCCAAAGATCCGGCTTTTGGCCTGGAAGCGGTATGGATCGAAATCAGCCAGCGCAGCCAGGCCCAGTCGCTCGGCTATACCGTGGTGGACGCCAGCACCGTGGTTGCCACTCACCTTAACCAGATTCTGTACAAGCACTCCCATGAGCTGATCGGCCACGAGGAAGTCCAGCAATTGATGGGTTTGCTCGGCAAAGCCTCACCAAAACTCGCCGAAGAGCTGGTGCCGGGCGTGCTGTCGTTGTCGCAATTGCTCAAAGTGCTGCAGGCGCTGCTGGCCGAACAAGTGCCGGTACGCGACATTCGCAGCATCGCCGAGGCCATCGCCAACAACGCCGCCAAGAGTCAAGATACTGCCGCCTTGGTGGCTGCGGTGCGCGTCGGATTGTCGCGTGCAATCGTGCAAAGCATTGTAGGGCTTGACTCCGAGCTGCCTGTGATCACCTTGGAACCAAGGTTGGAACAAATATTGCTCAATAGTATTCAGAAGGCAGGACAAGGCCAGGAAGAGGGCGTTCTGCTGGAGCCAAGCATGGCTGAGAAGCTGCAGCGTTCGTTGATCGACGCCGCACAGCGCCAGGAAATGCAGGGCCAACCGGTGATCCTGCTGGTGGCAGGCCCCGTCCGGGCGATGTTGTCGCGGTTTGGGCGCCTGGCAGTACCGAATTTGCACGTTTTGGCTTATCAGGAAATTCCTGACAACAAGCAAGTGACTATCGTCGCGACAGTAGGGCCCAACGGCTGAGGGTAGTGGGTTATGCAAGTTAAGCGTTTTTTCGCCGCCGATATGCGTCAGGCCATGAAACTGGTTCGTGATGAGCTGGGCGCCGACGCCGCGATTATCGGAAACCGTCGTATTGCCGGCGGTGTCGAGCTGACGGCTGCCCTGGATTACACCCCCCAGGCCCTGGCGCCACGCGTGCCGAACATGGAGCTTGAAGACGAGCTGCGCAAGACCGCTTCGCGCATTGTCTCGGCCCAGGCTGAGCTGAGCATGCGGGGCGACAGCGATGCCACCACCAATCGCCAGTTGTTCGCCGGCTTGCCGTTGACCGCTGCCGAGCCGCTGGTCGAGCCCACCTTCAAAGAGCCGCCACGTCCGGCCGCGCCTGCCCCGGCTGCGGCTGTTGACCAGCGCGTGTTCGACTCGATGCGCTTTGAACTCAACGGCTTGCGCGAACTGCTCGAAGTGCAGCTTGGCTCGCTGGCCTGGACCCAATTGCAAGGCAGCAAGCCGCAACAGGCCAACCTGTGGCGCCGTTTGCAACGCATCGGCTTGTCCGGCCCGTTGTCCCGCGACCTGCTGGCGCTGACCACTGAAATCGAAGAACCCCGCCAGGCCTGGCGCATGTTGCTGGCCCACTTGGCGCGCATGATTGCCACCCCGGAAATCGAACCCCTGGAAGAGGGCGGTGTGATTGCCATGGTCGGCCCAGCCGGCATGGGCAAGACCACCACCCTGGCCAAGCTGGCCGCACGCTATGTGCTCAAGTACGGCGCGCAGAATATCGCGCTGGTGAGCATGGACAGCTACCGCATTGGCGCCCAGGAACAGCTCAAGACCCTGGGCCGGATCCTCAATGTATCGGTGACCCATGTCGACCCGGGCCAGTCCCTGGCCAACGCCCTCGACCCGCTGCTGCGCAAGCGCGTGGTGCTGATCGATACCGCCGGCCTGCAAGCCAGCGACCCGGCGTTGCGCATGCAACTGGAAAGCCTGGCCGGTCGCGGCATCAAGTCGAAAAATTACCTGGTGCTTGCAACCACCAGCCAGAAACAGGTTCTTACCGCTGCGTACCACAGTTACAAGCGTTGTGGCCTGGCCGGTTGCATCCTCACCAAGCTCGACGAAACTGCGAGCCTGGGCGAGGTGCTGAGCCTGGCCATCAGTCATGAATTGCCGGTCGCCTACCTGACCGACGGACCGCGGATCCCGGATGATCTGCATCTGCCGCGCCGTCATCAGTTGGTCAGCCGCGCAGTCAGCGTGCAAATGCAAGAAGAGCCTAGCGAGGAAGCGATGGCCGATATGTTCGCCGACCTTTACCACAGCCCGGCAAAACGGGTGGGTTGAGTCAGGATGAACACCGTGAAATGTACCTACATCGATGGTCTGCAAGCGATTCACGCGGCCAAGCCATGTAGCCTGCGTCTAAGCAAGACAAGGTAAAGAAATAAAATGGGCAGCATGCATCCCGTACAGGTGATCGCGGTGACCGGCGGCAAAGGTGGCGTCGGGAAAACTAACGTGTCAGTGAATTTGTCCCTGGCCCTGGCAGAGCTTGGCCGTCGCGTCATGCTGCTGGATGCTGACCTGGGGCTGGCGAACGTCGACGTTCTGCTGGGGCTGACGCCCAAACACACCCTTGCCGATGTGATCGAGGGCCGCTGTGAGCTGCGCGATGTGCTGCTGCAGGGCCCCGGCGGCATCCGCATCGTGCCTGCCGCCTCCGGCACCCAGAGCATGGTGCACCTGAGCCCGGCACAGCATGCCGGGCTGATCCAGGCCTTCAGTGATATCGGCGACAACCTCGACGTGCTGGTGATCGACACCGCGGCCGGGATCGGCGAGTCCGTGGTCAGCTTCGTGCGCGCCGCGCAGGAAGTATTGCTGGTGGTCTGCGACGAACCCACCTCGATCACCGACGCCTACGCCCTGATCAAACTGCTTAACCGTGACTACGGCATGAACCGCTTCCGCGTCCTGGCCAACATGGCCCAGAGCCCGCAGGAAGGGCGCAACCTGTTCGCCAAGTTGACCAAGGTCACGGACCGCTTCCTCGATGTCGCCTTACAATACGTCGGCGCAGTTCCCTACGACGAGTGTGTGCGCAAGGCTGTGCAAAAGCAGCGTGCAGTCTACGAAGCGTTCCCTCGTTCCAAATGCGCATTGGCGTTCAAGGCTATTGCCCAGAAGGTCGATACCTGGCCGTTGCCCGCCAACCCTCGGGGGCATCTGGAGTTTTTCGTCGAGCGATTGGTGCATCAGACGAGCGCAGGACCCGTGCTATGACAGCGAACGGCTATAACGCTTACAAAAAGTCGGCCCGTGACAGCCAGGGTGAGTTGATCGAGCGCTACGCGCCACTGGTCAAGCGCATCGCCTATCACTTGCTGGCACGCCTGCCCGCCAGCGTCCAGGTCGAAGACCTGATCCAGGCGGGCATGATCGGTTTGCTCGAAGTGTCGACCAAATACGACGCGAGCAAGGGGGCGAGCTTCGAGACGTATGCGGGGATTCGTATCCGTGGCGCGATGCTCGACGAGGTGCGTAAAGGTGACTGGGCACCGCGCTCGGTGCATCGCAATACGCGCATGGTCAGTGACGCAATTCGCGCAATTGAAGCAAAAACCGGTCGCGACGCTAAAGATCACGAAGTTGCGGCCGAACTCCAATTGAGTCTCGACGATTATTACGGGATTTTGAACGATACCTTGGGCAGCCGCCTGTTCAGTTTCGACGACCTCTTGCAGGACGGCGAGCACGAAGGGCTGCACGAGGATGGCGCGAGTGCTCATATGGAGCCGTCGCGTGACCTGGAAGATGAACGCTTCCAGGGTGCGCTGGCGGACGCGATTGCCAATTTGCCGGAGCGTGAGCGGTTGGTGTTGGCGCTGTACTACGACGAAGAGCTGAACCTCAAGGAAATCGGTGAGGTCCTGGGGGTCAGCGAATCGCGGGTCAGCCAGTTGCACAGCCAGTGCGCAGCCCGCTTGCGGGGGCGTTTGGGAGAGTGGCGAGCGCGCTGACAGGCAGTGTGGGGACACTGCAGACGATACCGCGAGGGCAGCAAGCCTTCGCGGTTTCGACCCGTGGTGCCCGAGGCGTCCTTTTTGTGTAATGCCTGTTGATTGAAATGGCGCGTCCAGGTGCTGGGCGCGTTTAAGACTGCTTGGAGGTCGAATTGGACAAGAACATGAAAATCCTCATCGTTGATGACTTTTCAACGATGCGGCGGATCATAAAAAACCTGTTGCGTGACCTTGGGTTCACTAACACGGTCGAGGCGGATGACGGCATTACGGCGATTCCGATCCTCAACAGCGGGAGCATCGACTTTCTGGTAACGGACTGGAACATGCCGGGCATGACCGGTATCGACTTGCTGCGCCACGTGCGCGCTGACGAAAAACTACGCAGCCTTCCCGTGCTGATGGTGACCGCCGAAGCCAAGCGTGAACAGATCATCGAAGCCGCCCAAGCCGGGGTTAACGGTTACGTGGTCAAGCCATTCACTGCATTGGCCTTGAAAGAGAAGATCGAAAAAATCTTCGAACGCATCCACGGCTAATGCCATCGCGGGGGAGCTATGGAGCATAAAGAAACGTCACAGGGAGACTTTGAGTCGACCCTGAAAAAGCATGCTCACCAGTTGGTCGACAGCCTTGAAAAAGGCCAGTTCGGCGATGCGGTGCAGTTAATCCATGAGCTCAATCAGACCCGTGACCGCGGCCTGTATCAGGAAGTGGGCAAGCTCACGCGCGAGCTGCACAGTGCGATCGTCAATTTCCAGATTGACCCGCATATGCCCCAGGCCGAAGAGATCTCGCAGATCACCGATGCCACCGAACGCCTGTCCTATGTGGTCAGGCTGACTGAGGCGGCGGCCAACCGCACCATGGACCTGGTGGAAAACGCCACGCCCCTGGTCAACGGCATGGCCACCGAGGCCCAGGCCTTGAGCCACGACTGGGGCCGTTTCATGCGCCGCGAAGTCGGGGCTGAAGAGTTTCGTGAGTTGGCGCGTCGGGTCGACGGGTTCTTGTCACGCAGCGAGCAGGAAAACCGCACGGTTTCCAGCAACCTCAACGACATTCTGCTGGCCCAGGATTACCAGGACCTCACCGGTCAGGTGATCAAGCGTGTGACCCAATTGGTCACCGAAGTGGAAAGCAACTTGCTCAAATTGGTGCTTATGGCAGGCCAAGTTGATCGTTTCGCCGGCATTGAACATGACCGCGAAGCGATCCTCTCGGAAAAAGATCCACAAAAACATCTCGCCAAGGGTGAAGGTCCGCAGATTCATGCCGATAAACGTGAAGACGTTATGTCAGGTCAGGATGACGTAGATGACCTGTTATCCAGTTTAGGCTTCTAAGGAGCACACCCATGAGCTTCGGCGCCGATGAAGAGATCCTTCAGGATTTCCTTGTAGAGGCCGGCGAAATTTTAGAGCAACTGTCCGAGCAACTGGTCGAGCTGGAAAGCCGCCCGGATGATGCGAACCTGCTCAATGCAATTTTTCGCGGTTTTCATACTGTAAAAGGGGGCGCCGGCTTCCTCCAGCTCCATGAGCTGGTGGAGTGCTGCCACATCGCCGAGAACGTGTTCGACATCCTGCGCAAGGGTGAGCGTCACGTTGATTCGGAGTTGATGGACGTGATTCTCGAAGCACTCGATGCGGTCAACGGCATGTTCAGCGAAGTGCGCGAACGTGCCCCGATCACCGCAGCCACTCCGGAGCTGCTGGCCGCCCTGGCGCGCTATGCCGAGCCTGCCGACCTGTCGGCTGCGCCGGTGGCTGAAGCGGCGCCGGAACCTGTGGCAGAGCCCGAAGCGGATGTGACCGACAGCGAGTTTGAACAGCTGCTCAACTCCCTCAGTGCCGTCAAGGCCGAGGCAGAAGCACCGGCCGCCGTTGCTCCGGCAGCGGTGCCGACCAGCGAAGACATTACCGACGCTGAGTTCGAATCCCTGCTCGACCAGTTGCACGGCAAAGGCCAGTTCGCGGCCGACGCCGTGCCACCGGCTGCTGCTGCCGCGGCACCTGCCGCGCCCGTCAGCACTGACATCACCGACGACGAATTTGAAGCGTTGCTCGACCAACTGCATGGCAAGGGCACTTTCGCGGCCGATGCCTTGCCGGCCGTCGCCGCCACGCCTGCAGCGGCTGCCAGCACTGCAGCGCCTGCCGCTGCTGCACCGGCAGGCGATGGGTTGATTTCCGATCACGAATTCGAATCCCTGCTGGACGAGTTGCACGGCAAGGGCAAGTTCAGCGAAGTTGCTCCGGCCGCTGCGGTGGCCACGGCTGCACCGGTTGCCGCCAAAGCCGCCGCCCCTGCACCGGCCGCCAAGCCTGCGCCCGCACCGGCCGCCGCTCCGGCGCCTGCACGTGCTGCAGCGGCACCGGTTGCCGAGAAGCCCGCCAGTGAAGCCGAAACCACCGTGCGGGTTGATACCGCGCGCCTGGACGACATCATGAACATGGTCGGCGAACTGGTGCTGGTGCGTAACCGCCTGGTCCGCCTGGGCCTGAGCAGCGGCGATGAAGCCATGCAGAAGGCCGTGTCGAACCTCGACGTGGTGACCGCCGACCTGCAGACCGCCGTGATGAAAACGCGGATGCAGCCGATCAAGAAAGTCTTCGGCCGCTTCCCACGGCTGGTTCGTGACCTGGCTCGCCAGCTCAAGAAAGAGATCAACCTGGAACTGGTGGGTGAAGAAACCGACCTCGACAAAAACCTTGTCGAGGCCCTGGCCGACCCGCTGGTCCACTTGGTGCGCAACGCCGTCGACCACGGCGTGGAAACCCCGGAAGAACGCGAAGCCTCGGGCAAGTCCCGTGGCGGCAAGGTGATCCTGGCGGCGGAGCAAGAAGGCGACCACATCCTGCTGTCGATCACCGATGACGGCAAGGGCATGGACCCGAGCATCTTGCGCAGCATCGCAGTCAAGCGTGGCGTGATGGACAAGGACGCCGCCGACCGCCTGACCGACACCGAGTGCTACAACCTGATCTTTGCCCCGGGCTTCTCGACCAAGACCGAGATCTCCGACGTGTCCGGCCGTGGCGTCGGCATGGACGTCGTGAAGACCAAGATCAGTCAGCTCAACGGCTCGATCAACATCTACTCGACCAAGGGCCAGGGCTCGAAGATCGTCATCAAGGTGCCGTTGACCCTGGCGATCATGCCGACCTTGATGGTGATGCTGGGCAACCAGGCGTTCGCCTTCCCGCTGGTCAACGTCAACGAAATCTTCCACCTCGACCTGTCGCGCACCAACGTGGTGGACGGCCAGGAAGTGGTGATCGTGCGCGACAAGGCGTTGCCGCTGTTTTACCTCAAGCGTTGGCTGGTGGCATCGGCTGCCCATGAAGAGCAGCGCGAAGGCCATGTGGTGATCCTCTCCGTGGGCACCCAGCGGATCGGCTTTGTCGTCGATCAGTTGGTGGGCCAGGAAGAAGTGGTCATCAAGCCTTTGGGCAAAATGCTGCAGGGAACCCCGGGCATGTCGGGTGCGACCATCACCGGTGACGGTCGGATCGCGCTGATTCTCGATGTTCCGAGCATGCTCAAGCGTTACGCCGCTCGGCGTATTTGATTCTGGTGGGGCAGGGCGGTAATGCCCGCCCCGCCTAACGGAGTGTTTATGGCAGTCAAGGTCCTGGTGGTGGACGATTCGGGTTTCTTCCGCCGTCGCGTCTCGGAAATTCTTTCCGCCGATCCAACGATCCAGGTGGTCGGCACGGCCACCAACGGCAAAGAAGCGATTGATCAAGCCATTGCGTTGAAGCCGGACGTGATCACCATGGACTACGAGATGCCGATGATGGATGGCATCACGGCAGTTCGCCATATCATGCAACGCTGTCCGACCCCGGTGTTGATGTTCTCCTCGCTGACCCACGAAGGCGCTCGAGTGACCCTCGACGCGTTGGACGCTGGCGCGGTGGATTTCCTGCCGAAGAATTTCGAAGACATCTCGCGCAACCCCGAGAAGGTCAAGCAGATGCTGTGCGAGAAGGTGCACAGCATTTCGCGCAGTAACCGACGCAGCCTGTTCAGCGCGCCGACGCCGACGCCTGCACCGGTCGCGGCCCCGTCTGCGCCGGCGCCTTCGTTTGGTCGACCTGCTCCTGCGCCAGCACCGGTTACTCGGCCTGCCGTGGCGCCTGCCCGTGCATCGGCCTCCAGCGCTCATTCGCCGGCGCCCAAGCGCAAGGCCTACAAGCTGGTCGCCATCGGTACATCCACCGGCGGCCCGGTCGCCCTGCAGCGCGTGTTGACTCAACTGCCGGCCAACTTTCCGGCGCCGATTGTGCTGATCCAGCACATGCCCGCCGCCTTCACCAAAGCCTTCGCCGAACGCCTGGACAAGCTGTGCCGCATCACCGTCAAGGAAGCGGAGGATGGTGACATCCTGCGCCCTGGCCTGGCGTTGCTGGCCCCAGGTGGCAAGCAAATGATGGTGGACGGGCGTGGCGCGATCAAAATCCTGCCGGGCGATGAGCGCCTGAACTACAAGCCGTGCGTGGATATCACCTTCGGTTCGGCAGCCAAGTCCTACGGCGACAAAGTTCTGGCGGTGGTGCTCACCGGCATGGGCGCCGACGGCCGTGAAGGCGCGCGCCTGCTCAAGCAGGGCGGCAGCGCCATCTGGGCGCAGGACGAAGCCAGCTGCGTGATCTATGGCATGCCCATGGCCATCGTCAAAGCGGACCTGGCCGACGCGGTCTACAGCCTGGACGATATCGGCAAGCATCTGGTGGAGGCTTGCCTCTGATGGATGTATTGAGCCTGATCGGCATCATCATGGCGTTTGTCGCGATCATCGGCGGCAACTACCTCGAAGGCGGCCATCTCGGCGCCTTGGCCAACGGTCCGGCAGCGTTGATCGTGATCGGCGGCACGGTGGGCGCGGCATTGCTGCAGTCGCCCATGAGTTCGTTCAAGCGTGCCATGCAGATCCTGATCTGGATTATTTTCCCGCCGCGTGTCGACTTGCCGGGCGGCATCGACCGAGTGGTCAACTGGAGCCTCACCGCCCGCAAGGAAGGCCTGCTGGGCCTGGAAGGCGTGGCCGATGCCGAGCCCGACAGCTACGCGCGCAAAGGCCTGCAATTGCTGGTGGACGGTGCCGAGCCGGAAGCGATCCGCAGCATCCTGGAGGTGGATTTCTATACCCAGGAAAGCCGCGACATCAATGCCGCCAAAGTCTTTGAAAGCATGGGCGGCTACGCGCCGACCATCGGTATCATTGGTGCGGTCATGGGCCTGATCCACGTGATGGGCAACCTGGCCGACCCTTCGCAACTGGGCAGCGGGATTGCCGTGGCGTTTGTCGCCACCATCTACGGCGTGGCGAGTGCCAACCTGGTGCTGTTGCCGGTGGCGAGCAAGCTCAAGTCGATCGCCATGCGCCAGTCGCGTTATCGCGAAATGCTCCTCGAAGGCATCCTGTCGATCGCCGAGGGCGAGAACCCGCGTTCGATCGAATTGAAGCTCCAGGGCTTCATGGATTGATGGGTATGAACATCGACACGACCTTACTGTGGCGAGCGAGCTTGCTCGCGCTGGGCTGCGAAGCAGCCCCAAGACGTGCAACCCGGTTTCCGCGAGAGAGCGGTGGTGGATTTATCAGGGCCGCTTCGCGCCCCAACGCGAGCAAGCTCGCTCGCCACAATGAACCGGTTGGCAGTGAGTCTTGTGTTCAGGGAGGTAGTTGCCTGTGAGCCGTCGCCGTCGCGAGCCTGAAGAACACGTCAACCACGAACGCTGGCTGGTGTCCTACGCGGACTTCATCACCTTGCTGTTCGCGTTTTTTGTGGTGATGTACTCCATCTCGTCGGTCAATGAAGGCAAGTACAAAGTCATTTCCCAGGCGCTGATCGGCGTGTTCAACGACGCCGACCGTGCCCTCAAGCCGATTCCTATCGGTGAAGAACGGCCCAAGACCGTGACCCCGGCCAAGCCGCTGGTCAACGACAGTGACGAAACCGCCGCCGGCGTGGGCGGCACCAGCGATCCGCTGAAAAGCATCGCCGACGACATCAGTGCCGCGTTTGGCGACCTGATCAGCTCCAACCAGATGACCGTGCGTGGCAATGAGTTGTGGGTGGAGATCGAGCTCAATTCCAGCCTGCTGTTCGCCAGCGCCGATGCGATGCCCAGCGACCAGGCGTTTACCATCATCGACAAAGTGGCGTCGATCCTGCGGCCGTTTGAAAACCCGATCCACGTTGAAGGCTTTACCGACAACTTTCCGATCAACACGGCGCAGTACCCGACCAACTGGGAACTGTCTTCGGCGCGTGCCGCCAGCATCGTTCGCATGCTCGCGATGCAGGGCGTGAACCCCGGACGGCTGGCCTCGGTGGGGTACGGCGAGTTCCAGCCGGTGGCCAATAACGCTACGGTGGAAGGCCGCGCGCGCAACCGTCGCGTGGTGCTGGTGGTGTCCCGCAACCTGGATGTACGCCGCAGCCTGACCGGCACGGGCACCGCCAATGCAACACCGGATGCGGCCTTGAAGCGGGCTGGCACACAAACTGCACCGGCCCCTGCAAAGCCGCCGGTTCGTCAGAGTGCCGTCAATTCTCCGTCGCCGGCTCAATAACCTATGCAATGTCTCGGTCGCGCCAATGCCTGCCGGGAGGAACCAACCGAATGAGAGTCTGGGCAGTTGCCAATCAAAAAGGTGGAGTCGGCAAGACCACCACCTCCATCGCTTTAGCCGGCTTGCTGGCGGAGGCGGGCAAGCGTGTGGTCGTGGTGGACCTGGATCCCCATGGCTCGATGACCAGCTATTTCGGCTACGACCCGGATGCGCTGGAGCACAGCAACTACGACCTGTTCCTGCACAAAGGCAGCGTGCCTGCCGACTTGCCGGGGCAACTGCTGCTGCCGACCAGCAATGAAAGCATTTCCTTGCTGCCGTCCAGCACCGCGCTGGCAACCCTTGAGCGCCAGTCGCCGGGGCAGAGTGGCCTGGGCCTGGTGATCGCCAAGACCCTGGCGCAACTGTGGCAGGACTTCGACTACGCGATTATCGACAGCCCGCCGTTGCTGGGCGTGCTGATGGTCAACGCCTTGGCGGCCAGCCAGCAACTGGTGATCCCGGTGCAGACCGAACACCTGGCGGTCAAAGGCCTGGAGCGTATGGTCAGCACCCTCGCGATGATCAACCGCTCGCGTAAGCAGGCGTTGCCCTACAGCATCGTGCCGACCCTGTTCGACCGTCGCACCCAGGCGTCCCTCGGCACGTTGCGCGTATTGCGCGATGCCTACCCGGACACCATCTGGAATGGCTACATACCGGTGGACACGCGCCTGCGTGACGCCAGCCGCGCCGGCCTGACGCCGTCGCAGTTCGACGGCAAGAGCCGTGGCGTGCTGGCGTACCGCGCGTTGCTCAAGCACCTGCTGTCCCAGCAACTTGTGGCGCAGGTGGCGTGATGAACCGTCCCGTCGAACTCAAGACCAAGACCCGGCCGCAACTGGCGCTGGAATCCTATCTGGATGCCTTGCTGCAGGAGGCCACGGCGCAAGAACTGCCCGAACCGATCCTGGTGCTGGAGCCCGCCGTCGAACCCGAAGCCGCACTGGATGAATTCCAGTTGGCGGTGCTGGAAGAACAAGCGCGTGATGCGCAGATTGTGGTGCCGATCACGCCCACGGTGGTGGCGCCTGTCGTGGCTGCGCCTGTGGTGGTTGCACCCGTGGTGGTCGAGCCGGTGGTCGAAGTCCATCTGCCGCCGAGCATCACACCGCCACCGGTCACCGGTGATGGCCGCCCGGCGTGGGCCGCCGAGCCGTTCGAGTGCCTGCTGTTCGACGTCGCCGGGCTGACCCTGGCGGTGCCACTGGTCTGCCTGGGCTCGATCTATTCCCTGGAAGGCCAGGAGCTGACGCCGCTGTTCGGGCAACCGGAGTGGTTCCTCGGCATCCTGCCCAGCCAGGCCGGCAACCTTAAGGTGCTGGACACCGCGCGTTGGGTCATGCCCGACCGCTACCGCGATGATTTTCGCCAGGGCTTGCAGTATGTGATTTCGGTGCAAGGCTATGAGTGGGGGCTGGCGGTGCATCAAGTCAGCCGCTCGTTGCGCCTGGACCCGAACGAAATCAAATGGCGCAGCCACCGGGGCCAACGGCCTTGGCTGGCGGGTACCGTGATCGAACACATGTGCGCGTTGCTCGACGTCGCCGAACTGGCCGAGTTGATTGCCAGTGGCGCGGTCAAGGCGATGCCACAGAACAAACGCAGTTGATTGAACAATAAGGTCCGCATGCGAGTGCGGTCAGCGAAGCACACACGCCGTATACATCGGCATTTGAGGGGTCAGGGGTATGAATAAGTCAGCGTCCGCACAAGGTTTAGATGATCCGATCCTGCAATGGGTTACCTTCAAACTGGACAACGAAACCTACGGCATTAACGTGATGCGCGTGCAGGAAGTGCTGCGCTACACCGAGATCGCTCCGGTACCGGGTGCGCCAAGCTACGTGCTGGGCATCATCAACCTGCGCGGCAACGTGGTCACGGTCATCGACACGCGTCAGCGTTTCGGCCTGGATACCGTTGAAGTCAGCGACAACACGCGCATCGTGATCATTGAAGCCGACAAGCAAGTGGTCGGTATCATGGTCGACAGCGTGGCCGAAGTGGTTTACCTGCGCCAATCGGAAGTGGAAACCGCGCCGAATGTCGGTAACGAAGAATCCGCCAAATTCATCCAGGGCGTGTGCAACAAGAACAACGAACTGCTGATTCTGGTTGAGCTGGACAAGATGATGAGCGAAGAAGAATGGTCGGAACTGGAGAGCATCTGATTGTTCTTTGAGGCCGTGGTAATTGTCCTGGCCCTGTTGTGGGCCGGGACGTTGGCATTCTTGCTGCGTTATGTGCGCCAGCAGCGTGAGTTGGGCCTGCAACAGGCCGAGCGTGATGCGGTGCGTGACCGGCGCATTCTGGAGTTGGTCAGGCGGGTTGATCATTACCAGCAGAGTGCGGTGAAGGTGGGGGATGAGGTGCATGAACTGCGCGCCATTCTTGCGCCGTTGCCCGATAAACTTGCGCAGATTGAGCAGCGGGATCCTTCCAGTCTTTCGTTTGCACAGGCGGCGAAGTTGGTGGGGATGGGGGCTACGGTGGATGAGCTTACTCAATCGTGTGGGTTGACCCAGGCTGAGGCGCAGTTGATGAGTAAGCTTCATAAGAGCTGACTGGGTACCTATCCATTGCTGCGGTAAAGGCTAACCCGGCGTCCTGCCGGTTTACCCACGCTCCAAAGCCTGCGTTCGGCCAGCGCGTTTGACGGGGCGCCCCAGATCAAGATCAAAAGCAAGAGCACGGCGGCCTGGAGCCGGCCGGGTTGTTACTGTCGATCTCGGTTAAATGTGGGAGGGGGCTTGCTCCCGATAGCAGTGGGGCAGTTGCAGATGCATCAACTGACACACCGCCATCGGGGGCAAGCCCCCTCCCACCGTTTGATCTCTATACGTCAGGTAGCCCCCGAGCCTAGGCGAGGTGCCGGGGGACAGGCCCACCATTACCAAAAAAATGGATAGGCACTCAGTAAACCAAACCCACTCCCCAAAGGTCCCATTCTCCAAGCACCTTTGAATCAGGAGATTCCCCCAATGACCACCCCCAAAGCACTGTTGATCCTCCACGGCAAGCAAGCCCTCAACGAGGACGTGCGCGCCGCCGTGCAGGCCCGGCGCGAGCAGGGCGAAGAATTGGCGGTGCGGGTCACCTGGGAAGGCGGCGACGCCCAGCGCCTGGTCAACGAAGCCTTGGCTGACGGCTACACCCACATCATCGCCGGTGGCGGCGACGGTACCCTGCGCGATGTGGCCGAAGCCATGGCCCAGGCCAAGACCGACGCCAGCCTGGTGCTGATGCCGCTGGGCACCGCCAACGATTTCGCCAAGGCCGCCGGCGTGCCGTTGGAGCCCGCCCAGGCGCTGGCGCTGCTGGACGTGCCGCCCAAAGCCATCGACCTCGGCCAGGTCGGTGGGCAAATCTTCCTCAACATGGCGACCGGCGGTTTCGGCAGCCAGGTCACCGCCAACACTTCCGAAGACCTGAAAAAAGTCCTCGGCGGTGCGGCCTACCTGTTCACCGGCTTGACGCGTTTCAGCGAGTTGAAGGCTGCCTATGCCGAGCTGGATGGTCCCGATTTCCACTGGAAAGGCGAACTGCTCGCCTTGGGGATCGGCAACGGTCGCCAGGCAGGCGGTGGGCATGAGCTATGCCCAGGCGCGATGGCCGACGACGGCCTGCTGGATGTCAGCATCCTGCCGGCGCCCCAGGAAGTGGTCGGTACGTTGCGTGAGCTGATGAACAATGGCTGGGGCCTGGACACCATGTTCGTGCGGGCGCGGCTGCCGT
Organism: Pseudomonas sp. QC2; assembly: GCF_002859085.1. Taxonomy (NCBI): domain Bacteria; kingdom Pseudomonadati; phylum Pseudomonadota; class Gammaproteobacteria; order Pseudomonadales; family Pseudomonadaceae; genus Pseudomonas; species Pseudomonas sp. QC2. The sequence goes on along the minus strand of NZ_PKKS01000025.1, from coordinate 171,948 downwards.
GGGTGAATATCAAGGTTGCACAGGGCCTGTACATCAACCTGGATGGCGAGCCGCTGGAGGGTGATGACCTGCACTTCGAGGCGTTGCCCAAGGCCTTGCGGGTGCACTTGCCGGTGGGTTCGCCGTTAGTCGTCCAGGCTGATGATCTGCTCGCGCACCGCGAATAGCACCAGGCCGGCCACGTCGAAGATTTGCAGGCGCTTCATGATCTGCGAGCGGTGCGCCTCGACGGTCTTGATGCTCAGGCCCAGGCCGTGAGCGATCTCCCGGGTGGACTTGCCGCGCACGATCAAGCGCAGGATCTCCAACTGCCGCGCCGTGAGGTTGTGGCTGTGGCCGGCGGGTGTGATCGGCCCCTGGCTGCGCACCAGCGCCTGGTTGATCACCGTGTGGGCAATCGCCGGGCTCAGGTAGCGCTCGTTGTTGCGCAACGCCAGCAGCGCGTGTTCCAGCTCGTTGGCTGTTGTGTCTTTGAGCAGGTAACCATGGGCCCCGGACTCCAGCGCGCACATGATCAGCTCCGGGTCGGTGTGCATCGACAGGATCAGCACCTTGCTCTTGGGGTAGGCGCGCTTGAGTTGCTGCAAGGCATCCAGGCCGCCGGTGTGCTTCATCGACAGGTCCAGCAGCACGATATCAGGCAGCAGGGCACTGAACTGCTCCAGTAACTGCGCGCCATCGTTGGCTTCGCCGATCACCGTGTAGCCGGGAATGTCTTGGACCAGCGCGCGGACGCCGGCCCGGATCAGTGCATGGTCATCTACCAGGAGTAATTTGCAGGTCACTCGAGAACCTTAGGGGAACTGGCCCGTTCGAGGGCGCGGGGCGCCCAGGGGAAAAGCGCTTCGATCCGTGTTCCTTTGCCTGGCTGGCTGCTGACGGATAATGAACCGCCAAGCTGATCAATCCGCTCGGACATGCCGGCCATGCCCCGTTGGCCTTCCAGGCCTGGGTTGATGGCCGGCGAAAAGCCCTGGCCGTCATCACTGATAAACAGCGAGAGGCCCTCGGGCAGACGTTGCAGGCGAACCAGCAGATTGCGCGCCTGGGCGTGGCGCAGCATGTTGGTCACCGCTTCCTGGGTGATCCGAAAGGCGGCCACGGCCGTTTCTTCCGGGATGCCGGTCAGCCGTTGCTGGCATTCCAGGCTCCAGTGGATCGGGGTGTTTTCCAGGGTCTTGAGCAGGTGCGCACGCAGGCTGGCTTCCAGGCCCAGGCTGGCTAACTGGCGAGGATTGAGGATGGCGGAGACGTCGCGCACCTTGGCCAGGGTTTCATTCAGGGTGTTGCACAGCACCGTGCACTGGCTTTGCAGGTCGTCGGGCAGGCGGCGCTTGAGCCATTCGCTTTGCAGCTTGGCGGCGGTGAGCAGTTGGCCGATATCGTCGTGCAATTCGCGGCTGAGGCGGTGGCGTTCGTTCTCCTGCACTTGCAGCAGGCGGTCGGCCAGTTCCTGGGGCTGGAACTTGATCGACTTGCGTGACCGCCACTGTTGCAGGCCAACCACCACCAGGGTGGCCAGGTTGAGCACAATCACCAGCAATGGAAGCGGCGCGGCGCGGGTATAGGCCCACAGGCTCAGCAGCAGCGAGCCAAGGCACAGGGCGAGGATCAAACGGCGTGCATTACTGCGGGACGCGGACCATGCGAAGAGTGTCTTGAGACTGGCGTACATAGCGGATGGAGCCAATGAGGGTTCGCTGCGGGAAGACCGGTCACGGCGGCTGACAGGGCTCTGTTTAGAATGCGTTATCGAATCGTGTTTATGCATGATGAAGTTGAGTCACTTCGAGTGGGGCATAGTACCACCACTATTACCGTTGGTCGCCTGGTGCCGTGCCTGGCGGGGTTTTTAACCGCACAAATGCTCCGGGCGGTATTCCCAGAGTTTATGGCGTGGGGGAGTTATATTATTTGCGTTTGATTGTATCGTTATGACCGTTAATGGCTAATTGATATCTTTGCCTGCGAGATTCAACCCCATTGTATTAATAGGGTTATGTCGTTTTCAGATAACTTCAGGTTTAAATACGACCTGATATTCGATCAAGACGCGTGATGTACCCGTTGTTGCGGTTTAGAACCGAAATCTTTTTGCGGAATATGCAGCGTTACAGTGGCAATCAACGTCGTTTGCTCTGCTTCATCCAATCCCAGTTTGCCGGTCTTTGCATCAATCAACTCCAACTGCCAGGCCAGCAATGTCAGGCACTGTTCCAGCGCGTCCAGGGCTTGATCATGCAGATGCAAAGGGTTTTCGGCATTGGCGATCAGGTACTGGATATGCCGCGAGAATTCGCTGATCGCCCGAAGGGCCAGGCAGTCGGCCTTTTCGGCGAGCTTGATCAGGCTGACCTTCATGCAGTCGATGGCGTCGCTGTCGTTGCGGATCATGTGCAGGTGGCTCAGGCACTCTTCCGATTTGGCCAGCAGCTTTTCAGCCTCGTGCAGGAATTCGGGCAATGCAAGTTGCCACTCGTTACCGTCGTTCATCATGCAAGTCTCCACAACAGAAGGTCGGGTGATGAGATGTCGCTCCGGGTGAATGGCTTCAAACTAGCGCTGAAATATGACTGAAATCTGTAGGTCGCTTCTGAGATTTCAGTAGGACGTTTATTAGAATGACGGCGACGGCTGTGCGCGGCGAGCATGAGCGGAGTCCATTGCACACCTTCAATTGCCGACATCTGAATGTCCGAAAGACCCGTGGGCCGAGGGCTTGGGATGGCAAACAAAAGCCTGACTCCATTCATGCATTGAGAATGGCGTCACATTAATGGCTATTAGATATTGCGAATATCAGGTTGGGCCTGATTGTGCATAGGGGAATCCCTTACGCGGCGGAACCTTGCGTCGAAATGAATGTCGCGCAACGTCGCTACACCCCTGTCTGGAGAGGCCAGTGCAGTAAACCATGATGTCAGTGTGACATCAATGAATTTACGTGGCATTTTACCGGGGTCAAGGTCTGGCGTTCGCCGCCGATAACCCACTGTATGTGAACTGCACAATCCCTTAGCGCATCAGGAGCTTTTAATGGCCGGCATTCTCGACACGGTAGATCAACGCACGCAACTGGTGGGTGAGAATCGCCTGGAGATCCTCATGTTCCGCCTGGCCGGGCGTCAGTTGTTCGCGATCAACGTGTTCAAGGTGCAGGAAGTCCTGCAACTGCCCAAGCTGACGTTGATGCCGCAACGCCATCCGTTCGTGTGCGGCGTGGTCAACCTGCGTGGGCAGACCCTGCCGGTGATCGACCTGTCCCAGGCCATCGGCATGCGCCCGTTGGTGCCGGGTCCCAACAGCACCATTATCGTCACCGAGTACAACCGCTCGGTGCAGGCGTTCCTGGTGGGCGGCGTGGACCGCATCGTCAACATGAACTGGGAAGCCATCCTGCCGCCGCCGACCAGTGCCGGACGCCAGCATTACCTCACCGCCATCAGCAAGGTCGACGACCAGTTGGTGGAAATCATCGACGTGGAAAAAGTCCTGGCCGAAATCGTGCCCTACAACGCCAAGGTCTCGCGTGAAAAACTCGAGGACCCGATCCTGGAACGCGCCCGTGGCCGGGAAGTGCTGCTGGTGGATGACTCCAACGTGGCCCTCTCGCAACTGCGCGACACCCTTGGCCAACTGGGTGTGAAGATGCATATCGCCAGCGACGGTCTCAAGGCGCTGAATATGCTCAAGGCTTGGGCCGACGCCGGCCATGTAATGACCGACAAACTGTTGATGATCTTCACCGACGCCGAAATGCCCGAGATGGACGGTTACCGCCTCACCACCGAGATCCGCAACGACCCGCGCCTGCGCAAACTTTACGTGGTACTGCACACCTCGCTGTCGGGCAGTTTCAACGACTCGATGGTGAAGAAGGTCGGCTGCGACAACTTCCTGTCCAAATTCCAGCCCGACAAGCTGGTGGACGTGGTGCGTCAACGTCTGATGCTCGACGAAGTGCCCGCCTGACTGTAGTGAGCGGGCTTGCCCCGCGCTGGGGGGCGCAGCCGCCCCACATTCGGCCACCACGGTTTGTCTGTAATAACGCGGTGACGGGGTTGGGGCGGCTGTGCCCCCAGCGCGGGGCAAGCCCGCTCACTACAAGAGCGGTTATAGTGTCGGCTTTACTCCTTCAGGAATGCAGGCCCATGCTTCGTCTCAGCGCGTTGTACCGTTACCCCTTGAAGTCCGGCAAGGCCGAAATACTGCAACAGGTCGGCCTGGATAAACTCGGGGTGGACGGCGATCGACGCTGGATGCTGGTGGACGAAGCCAGCGGGCGTTTCCTCACGCAACGGGCCGTGGCCAAGATGAGCCAGCTGTCGGCGCTGTGGAACAGCAGCGGCGGGCTCACCCTGAGTTCGCCTGGCTACACGCCGCTGGACGTGACCCTGCCCGACAACGAGGCCGAACTGCGTGGCGTGACCATCTGGCGTGACACCTTGCGCGTGCCGGATGCGGGCGACGCGGCTGCCGCGTGGGTCAGCGACTTCATCGGCAAGCCGACACGGCTGGTGCAAATCCCTCTCGAACGTGCCCGCACCACCCAGGCCGGTTATGGCAAGGACGATGACCAGGTCGCCTTCGCCGACGGTTATCCGTTGTTGGTGATCGGCCAGGCCTCGCTGGACGACCTCTCGCAACGCATCGGTCGCCCCATGGAAATGCTGCGTTTTCGTCCCAACCTGGTGATCGAAGGCAGCGAAGCCTTTGCTGAAGACGGCTGGAAACGCCTGCGCATCGGCGATGTGGAGTTCCGTGCGGTCAAGCCGTGCTCGCGCTGCATCCTCACCACCATCGACCCGCAGACCGGCGAACGCAGCGCCGACCGCGAACCCTTCGCCACGCTGGAAACCTATCGCAAGACCGAGGATGGCGCGATTTTCGGCCAGAACCTGGTCAACGACGGCGTAGGTCGTCTGGAAGTCGGGATGCCGGTGACGATTCTCGAGTAATGTGCCGTGGTCATAAAAAATGCCCGTCTCCTGCGAGACGGGCATTTTTTTGCCTGCTGGTCACCCTCAGCCGCGGTATTCGCACAGGTAGGCGGTGTCCACGGCGACCTTCAGTTGGAACTTGCTGTTGGCCGGCACGTTGAACTGGCTGCCGGCGGCGAAGGTTTCCCACGTGCTGGCGTCAGGCAGCTTAACGGTCAGGGCGCCAGACACCACGTGCATGATTTCACGCTGGGCGGTGCCGAATTCGTATTCGCCGGGGGCCATTACGCCGATGGTCGCCGGACCTTCTGCGGTGCCGAAAGCGATCGACTTGACGGTGCCGTCGAAGTACTCGTTGACTTTAAACATGGGCGATTCCTCGGAAAAGGGTCTGGAAAGGTCGGCCAGTATGCCCAAGGGCAGGGGAACTGCCTAGACCGGCAAAATCAGCGGCAACAGGCGCGCGGTGTTGCGGGCGTCCTCCAGCGCGCGATGTTGCTGGCCATGGAACTGCATCCCCGCCAGTTGCAGGGCGCCATTGAGCCCCAGGGGCTTGTCCAGGCGCCGGGCCTTGGCGAAACGCTGCTTGAGGTTCACATGGGGCGTGTGGGCGAGTGCGCTGGCCAGGCCATGGCGTTGCCACTCCAGTTCAAGCTGCGCGCGGTCGTAGTCACCCCAACTGGCCCAGCCCTCCAGGCGTGCGTGGTGCTGGCCCAGCCAACGCTCGAACAGCGGCCACACCTCGGTGATCGGCGCCGCGCCGTCCATGTTCGCCTGGGTGATGTGGGTCAGCTGGCGGCAGAAGGGCGTCAGCAATGGCCGCCGCAGCGGCCGCACAAAGCGCTGGAAGTGGTCCAGTTCGCGGCCCTGGCGGTTGACCAGGCTCGCGCCGATCTCGATGACTTCCATCTCCGTCACGGGCCAGCCGCCTTCATCCGTTGTGGCTTCAAGGTCAATAATCAGCCAATGAGGCATCGCGCAGGTTCCCGTACTCTTCCCTTTCTGTTGGGGGTAGAGCGTAGCCCGGCCCTGTAGTTCCGCCTAGGGCTAGACGATCTCGAGTAACACCTGACGATTGCGCACTTGATCACCCGCAATGACCTGCACACCCTTGATCACGCCGTCGATACCGGCCGTCAGTGGGTGCTCCATTTTCATCGCTTCGAGCACCAACAGCAGTTGGCCTTTGGTGACGCTGTCACCGGCGCTGACCCGCACATCGACAATTGCACCGTCCATCGGCGCCTTGACCGTCCCGCTGCTGGCGTCGGCCTGGCGGCTGGCGACCTGCTGGGTGCGGTCGATCACCGTCAGGCCGGGTAGCCACAGTCGGTTGCCGTCGAGGTGATAGGCCATGCGACGGCGAATGCCGTTGAACACCCCTATGGCGTAGCGACCGTCGGTGGTGAGTGGCAGGGGCTCAGCGCTGACGTCGTGGATCTCGCCGTTGACCTCCAGTCGGTAGGTGCAGAGTGTGCGGGCGGTGTTGCGCCAGCCTGCCAGCGCCGGGGGATGCGGGTGCGCGCTGTGTGCGTAAAACAACGCGGCGGCCAGGCTAAGGTGTTCTTTTGATGGGGGCTGGGGCGGGATCTCGCTGAAGTGTTGCGCGATAAACCCGGTGCTGAAATCACCCGCGATAAACTCCGGGTGCTTGAGCAGATCGGCCAATAACCGTTGATTGGTCGCCACCCCCAACAGCAACGTGTCTTCCACCGCCCGCAACAACTTGCGCCGCGCCTCTTCGCGGGTGGCGCCATGGGCGATGATCTTGCCCAGCATCGGGTCATAGAACGGGCTGATGCGTTGGCCTTCTACGACACCGTGGTCAATGCGTACGCCCGCCGCCGGTTCCCAGCGCAGCACATCGCCGGTTTGCGGCAGGAAGCCCTGGGCCGGGTCTTCGGCGTACAGGCGCACTTCCATGGCGTGGCCGCTCAGGGTGACCTCCGCTTGTGTCAGCGGCAGCGGTTGGCCGGCGGCGATCTGCAGTTGCCAGTCCACCAGGTCGAGGCCGGTGATCAGCTCGGTCACCGGGTGCTCCACTTGCAGGCGGGTGTTCATTTCCAGGAAGTAGAACTGGCCGTGGCGGTCGAGCAGGAACTCCACGGTGCCGGCGCCGACGTAGTTCACCGCGCGCCCGGCCTTCAGGGCGGCTTCGCCCATGGCCAGGCGCAGCTCGGGTGTCATGATGGGGCAGGGGGCTTCTTCGATGACTTTCTGATGGCGGCGCTGGATCGAACAGTCGCGTTCGCCGAGGTAGATCAGGTGGCCGTGGCTATCGCCGAACAGCTGGATTTCGACGTGACGGGGGTCGATCAGGGCGTGTTCGAGGATCAGTTCGTCGCTGCCGAAGGCGTTCTTGGCTTCCGAACGGGCGGTCTGCAGGTTGTTCAACAGGTCTTTTGCGTGGTGCACCAGGCGCATGCCGCGACCGCCACCGCCGGCGCTGGCTTTGATCATCAGTGGGTAGCCGATGCGCTCTGCTTCTTGTTGCAGGGTGACGTCGTCCTGGGCGCTGCCTTGGTAGCCGGCGATGCAGGGCACGCCGGCGTCGAGCATGGCGAGTTTGGACAGGCGTTTGCTGCCCATCAGTTCGATGGCGGCGACGCTGGGACCGATGAAGGTGAGGTTGGCGTGTTGGCAGGCGCGGGCGAAGTCGGGGTTTTCGGAAAGGAAGCCGTAGCCGGGGTGGATGGCGTCGGCGCCGGTGAGTGTGGCGGCGTTGAGGATGGCTTCGATGTTGAGGTAAGACTGTTGGACGGGGGAGGGGCCGATGTAGACGGCTTCGTCGGCCATCTGGACGTGCAGGGCCTGGGCGTCGGCTTCGCTGTAGACGGCGACGGTGCGGTAGCCCAGGGCTTGGGCGGTGTGTTGGATGCGGCAGGCGATTTCGCCGCGGTTAGCGATCAGGATTTTCGTTAGCTGCGGCATTGTTGCGGTCCTCGAGTACACATCCATTTCTGCGGTAACGGCCGCGGATTCAAGCCTGCGTTCGGCCAGCGTGTTTGACGGGGCACTCCCAGATAGAGCCGACCGGTGTGGTTGTGGCGTACTCAGTACAAATGTGGGAGGGGGCTTGCCCCCGATGGCGTCATTTGCACCACCGAGGCTTTCTTTTCTGCACAAACGCCTGCGTCCCCTCAATCCCTTCCTCACTCCTCACCGCTTCGGCAAACCACTGCGCCCCACGGTCCAGCACAGCCTCAAGCGGTTCATCCACACTGGCCAGCAACAGGGATTTGGTCCGTCCATTCGCGCCCGGTGCGCAGCGCAGCACCTGTCCCAACACGTCATCCAGCCGTTCCGCCAATGCCTGCGGGTCGCGTTCGGTAAAGTGCACGACGCCCAGTCGCTCGGCTTCCAGGCCGTCAAAGCGCGCCGCGGTCAGCGCCAGGCGGCGGGCTTGGGTCAGGCCGATACGCTTGACCACAAACGGCGCGATTTGCGCCGGCAGTAAGCCCAGGCTGGTTTCCGGCAGGCCGAATTGCGCCTGGTGATCGGCTATGGCGATATCACTCACGCACGCCAGCCCAAAGCCGCCACCCAGCACCGCGCCTTGCAGCACCACGATCACGACTTGCGGTACCGCTTCGACTTCCTGCAGCAAGGTGCCGAACGCGCGATTCAGCGCCTGGAGTTGATTGCCCGCAGTGACCAGGTCCTTCACATCGGCGCCGGCGCAGAAGTGCCCGCCGGCCCCGCTGATCACCAGTGCGCGGACCTGGCTGTCCAATTGCGCCAGCACCGTGCGCAGTTCGTTGACCATCTCCAGGCTCATCGCATTGCGGTTTTCCGGGCGGTTGAGGGTGATGTGCAGCACGCCGTTATGGGGTTCGAGCAATAAGGTGTTCATGGCTTTTTCCCAGGCAACGTGCCCATCAGTTTGCAGAGGATGCCCAGCATGATTTCGTCGGCGCCGCCGCCGATCGAGACCAGGCGCACATCGCGATAGGCGCGGGCGACGGGGTTGTCCCACATGAAGCCCATGCCGCCCCAGTATTGCAGGCAGCTGTCGCTGACTTCTCGGCCCAGGCGCCCGGCCTTGAGCTTGGCCATGGAGGCCAGGCGAGTCACGTCCTGGCCTTTGATGTATTGCTCGGTGGCCTGGTAGACCAGCGCGCGCAGGCATTCGATTTCGGTGGAGAGTTCGGCCAGGCGAAAGTGGATGACCTGGTTGTCGATCAGCGCCTTGCCGAAGGTCTGGCGCTCCTTGCAGTATTCGATGGTGGTGTCGATGCAATGCTCCAGGCCCTTGATCATGTTGGCCGCGCCGAACAGGCGTTCTTCCTGGAACTGCAGCATCTGCATCATGAACCCCGCGCCTTCGTGGCCGATGCGGTTGCGCTGCGGCACGCGCACGCCGTCGAAGAACACCTGGGCGGTCTCGGAGCTGTGCATGCCGAGTTTTTCCAGGGGCGGGCTGACGCTGATGCCGGGGGTGTTCATCGGCACCATGATCAGCGATTTGTTGATGTGCGGCTTGTCGTCGGAGGTGTTGGCCAGCAGGCAGATGAAGTCGGCGCTGGGTGAGTTGGTGATCCACATTTTGCTGCCGTTGATCACATAGTCGTCGCCGTCCTTGCGCGCATGGGTTTTCAGCCCGGCCACGTCGGAACCGGCACCGGTTTCCGAGACACCGATGCAGCCGACCTGCTCGCCGCTGATGGCCGGACGCAGGAATTCATCCCGCAACTCATCGGAGCCGAAGCGGGCGAGGGCGGGGGTGCACATGTCGGTCTGCACGCCGATGGACATGGGAATGCCGCCGCAGTGAACGGTGCCGAATTCCTCGGCGGCGACGATGGAATAGCTGTAGTCCAGGCCCATGCCGCCGAATTTTTCCGGCTTGGAGATGCCCAGCAGGCCGAGGTCGCCGGCCTTGCGGAAAATATCGTGGATGGGAAAGCGCCCGGCCTTTTCCCATTCGTCGACGTGGGGGTTGATCTCGCGATCAACGAAGGCGCGGACGGTGCGGCGTAGTTCCTGGTGTTCTTGGGTAAAGATCATTTTTTATTGTTCTCCTTATCGTGACGCGCAGCGTCTCGGGCGAAATTTAGAGACGCGCTACACCGAAGGTATTGGCTTGCAACTCACGCACCTCGGCCTCGTGGCAGATATCCAGCACAAAGCCCAGCAACGTCCGCGTATCCCGTGGATCAATCAGCCCGTCGTCCCACAGATTCGCGCTGCCATACAGCGCAGTGGACTGGCTGTCGAGCTTCTGCGCGGTGACCTGTTCCAGCATGTCCAGCACCTTGGGATCCGGCACCAGGCCATCCTTCAACTGCTTGGCTTCGGTGACGATACGCAGCACCTTGCCCGCCTGGGCGCCGCCCATCACCGCCGTGCGGCTATTGGGCCAGGCGAAGATGAAGCGTGGGTCCAGGCCACGGCCGCACATCGCATAATTGCCGGCGCCGTAGGAGCCGCCGACCACAATCGTGAGTTTAGGCACTCGCGCATTGGCCACCGCCTGGATCATCTTCGCGCCGTGCTTGATCACCCCTTGTTGCTCCGACTCGGTGCCTACCATGAAACCGGTGGTGTTGTGCAGGAACAGCAGCGGCGTGCGGCTCTGGTCGCACAGTTGGATAAACTGCGCGGCCTTGCTCGCACCCTTGGGTGTGATGGGGCCGTTGTTGCCGATCACCCCGACGGCACGCCCCTGGATATGCAGGTGGCCGCACACGGTGTGGGCGTCGAACTCGCCCTTGAATTCGAGGAAGTGCGAGCCGTCGGCCAGGCGGGCGAGGATTTCACGCACGTCGTAGGGTTTTTTCGGGTCATCCGGGATCAGGCCCAGTAGCTCTTCGATGGGGTACAGCGGCTCGGCGTAAGCGCGTTGGGGCGCCGGCGGCAGACGATCATTCCAGGGCAGCAGGCTGACAATCTCACGGGCGATGCGCACGCCGTCGGCGTCATTTTCCGCCAGGTATTCGGCGGTGCCGGCGGTTTGGGCGTGCATTTCGGCGCCCCCCAGTTCTTCGTCGGTGGCCACTTCGCCGGTCGCGGCTTTGAGCAGCGGCGGGCCCGCGAGGAACAGCTTGGCGCGGCCGCGCACCACCACCACGTAATCCGACAGCCCCGGCTGATAGGCGCCGCCCGCCGTGGCCGAGCCATGTACCACGGTGATTTGCGGCAAGCCCAGGGCCGACAGGCGCGCCTGGTTGGCGAAGCTGCGCGCACCCTCGACGAAAATTTCGGCGGCGTAGTTGAGGTTGGCACCGCCGCTTTCGGCGAGGGTCACCACCGGCAGTTTGTTCTCCATGGCGATCTGTTGCAGGCGCAGGGACTTTTTCAGGCCGGAAGGGGAAATAGTCCCGCCCTTGATCGCGCTGTTATTGGCCACCACCAGCATGCGCACGCCGCTGACGTAGCCGATGCCGGCGATCAACCCACCGCCGGCGGCGCTGCCGTCTTTGTCGTCGTGCAGCTTGTAGCCGGCCAGGCTGGCCAGTTCCAGGAACGGCGCGCCGGGGTCCAGCAGCAGGTTGAGGCGCTCGCGGGGCAGCAGTTGGCCGCGCTTGTCGAACTTGGGCTTGGCTTCCTGGGCCTTGGCGAGCAGGTTGTGTTCCAGTTGGTGCAGCTGGGCGATGGCCGCCAGCATGGCCTCGCGGTTTTGCGCGAACTGGGCGCTGTGGGCGTCGATCAAGGATTCAATCACCGGCATGGTTTATTGCTCCGCCTTGAGCACATCCGGCAGGTAGGCACGGTGGAAGCCATTGAAGGGCTCACTCGGCGCCTGCGCCTTGTGCAACGGCCAAGCGCGGCTGCCCAGGCTGGCGGCACCGTCGATGCGCAGGGTGCTGCCGCTGATAAAGGCGGCGGCGGGGCTGAGCAGGAACACGATGGCCGCGCTGACTTCCGACTCCGTGCCGATACGCTTGAGCGGCACGTGTTCGCGCAAGGTCGGGATCACCGCCTTGAACGCGCCTTCATAGGTGTCCATGCCGCTGGAGGCGATCCAGCCCGGCGCCACGGCGTTGACCCGCACGCCGGCATACCCCCATTCGAAGGCGGCGGTCTTGGTGAAGTTGTCCATGCCGGCGCGCGCCGCACCCGAGTGGCCCATGCCGGGCATACCGCCCCACATGTCGGCGAGCATGTTGACGATGGCGCCGCCGTGCTTGCTCATGGATTGGTTGAACACTTCCCGGGCCACCAGGAAACCGCCGACGAGGTTGGTGCGCAGAACGGTTTCGAAGCCTTTCTGGTTGATTGAAGCCAGTGGCGAGGGGTACTGGCCGCCGGCGTTATTCACCAAACCATGGAGTTGACCGTGGTCATTCAAGACCTGGCCAACCAGTGCCTTCACTGCTTCTTCTTCACGAATGTCGCAGGCGTGCCAATGGGCGATGCCACCGTCTTCAGCGATTTCCGTCGCGACCGCTTGCAGCTTTTCCGGCTTGCGTCCCACCAGAATCACCTGTGCACCCAGCGCCGCCAATTCATGTGCAGTGCAACGGCCGATGCCACTGCCTCCGCCGGTGACCATCACGGTTTGCCCCTGGAACAGGTCGGCTTTGAAGATTGAGTCGAAGGCCACGGCAACGCTCCTGTCAGTTGAGAAAATCGGCGATGTGTTGCGGCACGGCAATGGGGATGTCCAGCAGTTGCTGGGCGAAGGCTTTGCCTTGCGGGTCGATGCGCAGGCTGGCGATGCCGCCACCGCCCAAGGCGTTTTCCAGCAGGAAATTGAGGCTGTGGCTGCCGGGCAAATACCAGCGCTCGACGCGGCCGTGCACGGGGTCCAGCACGTGGCCCATCCAATCGACGATGACTTCCGGGGTCAGCGCCTCGGCGATCCACGGCAGGTAGTCGGGATCGCGCGCGATCACGCCGATGTTGCTGTGGTTACCCTTGTCGCCGGAACGCGCCACGGCCAGTTTCACCAGCGGCACGCTGGCGTCGGCGCGCCCTTGGGGCTTGGGCGGGGCTATCGGCGCGTCGGGCAGGGTGGGCGCATCGGCCATCGGCAATGCGCAGGCGTGGCGTTCGCCCTGGAAATCGATCAGCACGTCACAGGACGCCTTATCGATCAGGAACGAAAACAGCCTTATCAACGGGTACACCGTCGGCCGCCCGCCGACGATGCCGGTCAGGCCCGGGGCCATGCCGGTGGCGGCCTGGGCAATCTCGCGGGCGAACAGCACCAATGCCTGTTTGCTCGGGTGACGCACCGCCAGTTTCACCACCACTTCGCGGCAGTCCTGGCGCATCGCGTGGGCGCCGTAGGTGGCTTCGCTGCCGAGCAGTTCGATGTTCACTTCGGTATAAGGCGCCCAGCCGCGTTGGCAGAACAGTTCCGAGGTCTTGTTGATGATCGCCTGGCTGACCCGTTCGGCCTTGGCCACCGCATCGATGCCGGCGATCAGGCAACTGGCGGTGCAACGGAAACCGTCCGGGTACGTGGCGCTGACTTTGTACTGCTCGGTCGGCGGCGAGCCCTTGGCGCCGTGCAGGCGTACGCAGTGTTTGCCTTGCTGCTGCAACTTGACCTGGCTGAAGTCGCAGATCACATCCGGCAGCAGGTACGCGCGGGGGTCGCCGATTTCATACAGCAACTGTTCGGCCGCGCTGAGTTCGCTGATCAACCCGCCGGTGCCGTCGACCTTGTTGACGGTGAACTGGCCGTCGGCGCTGACCTCGACGATGGGAAAACCGATGTGCTCGTAGTCCGGCACGTCGCGCCAATCGGTGAAGTTGCCACCGGTGCACTGCGCGCCACATTCGATGATATGCCCGGCCAGTGCGGCCTGGGCGAGGCGGTCGTAGTCCTGCCATGACCAGTTGAATTCATGCACCAGCGCGGCGCTGACCACCGCGCTGTCCACCACCCGGCCGGTGATGACGATATCCGCCCCCAACTGCAGCGCCTGGGTAATGCCCGGTGCGCCCAGGTAGGCGTTGGCGGACACGCACATCGGCGGCAGCGGCGTGCCGTTGAACATGTCGGTGATGCCGTGCAATTGCTTGAGTTGGGGCTGCAGGTCATCGCCCAGCAGCACGGCGATTTTCAGTGCAACGCCTGCCTTGTCGCAGGCTGCTTGCAAGGCCGCGGCGCAGGCTTGGGGGTGGATGCCGCCGGCGTTGCTGATCACGCGAATGCCTTGGCGCTGGATTTCCGCCAGCAAGGGCGTAAGCACGTCGACAAAATCCGTGGCATAACCGGCCTGGGGATCTTTCATGCGCGCGCCGGCGAGGATCGACATCGTGACTTCCGCCAGGTAGTCGAAGACCAGGTAATCCAGCGCGCCGCCCTGTACCAATTGGGCGGCGGCGGTGCAGGTGTCGCCCCAGAAGGCGCTGGCGCAGCCGATACGAACCGTCTTGCTCATGAGAAATCCTTCCTCGAATGGCTGGTAGCGAGACTACCAAGCAAGCGCTTGGTTTGTAAACTCTGCGCACAAGTTTTAGCCAAGCGCTTGCTTGGGTGGCTGCCACGGCCTAAATTGCCGCCCAAGACGTCCGTGGAAGTAGAGGAGAGAGGCATGGATGAGCAAAAAGCCCTGCGGGTGATGCGCACCATGGTCGATGGCGGCCAGTTGACCGACCCCGACAGTGCCCGTGGCAAGCTGCTGCAAACCGCGGCCCACCTGTTTCGCAACAAGGGCTTCGAGCGCACCACCGTGCGCGACCTGGCCAGTGCGGTGGGCATTCAGTCCGGGAGCATCTTTCATCACTTCAAGAGCAAGGACGAGATCCTGCGCGCGGTGATGGAAGAAACCATCCACTACAACACGGCGATGATGCGCGCTTCGCTGGAAGAGGCGACCACTGTGCGCGAACGGGTGCTGGCGCTGATCCGTTGCGAATTGCAGTCGATCATGGGCGGCAGCGGCGAGGCCATGGCGGTGCTGGTGTACGAGTGGCGCTCGCTGTCGGCTGAAGGCCAGGCCCAGGTGCTGGCCCTGCGCGATGTGTATGAGGCGCTCTGGCTGCAAGTATTGGGCGAGGCCAAGGACGCCGGCTATATCCGCGGCGATGTGTTTATCGCCCGGCGGTTCCTCACCGGCGCCTTGTCCTGGACCACCACCTGGTTTCGCGCCGAGGGCAGCCTGACGCTTGAGCAGCTGGCCGAAGAAGCCCTGTTGATGGTTCTGAAAGCCGATTGAGACGCAAGCTATTAATTTGCCGATGGAAAGTTGTCTCGCCAGACAAAAACGCCTAGCTTATCGGCATTAGCGTTTTTGAACGGTGTGTGCCTTGATGTTTTCGCCATGGCGGCTGGCTGCAGGACTTACCTTTTGGGCACTGGGCACCGCGTGGTGGATGCCGGCTTCGGCTGCGCAATTAGTGCGCATCGGCGCGGCACATTTCCCTCCCTACACCGTGCGCCCCGAGCAGGGCGCCGACACCGGTTTGCTGCCGCAACTGGTCGAGGCCCTGAACGCCTCGCAAACCGACTACCAATTTGTCTTGGTGCCCACCTCCATTCCGCGACGCTTTCGCGATTTCGAGCAGGGCCGGGTCGATATGGCTATCTTCGAAAACCCTGACTGGGGCTGGCAGAAGATTCCCCACACCACCGTCGACATGGGCCTGGAAGACGCGGAAATCTTTGTCGCCCAGCGTGAGTCCGGTCGCGACCAAGGCTATTTCGCTGACCTCAACGGCAAACGCCTGGCGGTGTTCAGCGGTTATCACTACGCCTTCGCCAACTTCAACCCTGACCCCAAGTACATGGCCGAGCACTTCAATGCCACGTTGACCTACTCCCATGACAGCAACCTGCTGATGGTCGCGCGCGGGCGTGCCGACATCGCCTTGGTGACCCGTTCGTACCTGAGTGACTTTATGGTGCGCAACGCGGAGATGGCCGGGCAGTTCCTGGTGTCGGAACGCATCGACCAGGTGTATCACCATTACGCGTTGCTGCGCCCGAAAGCGCCGATCACGGGGGAGGCGTTTGCCGCGTTGCTCAAGCGCTTGCGTGACGATGGCGAGATGTTGAAGATTTTCGAGCCGTATCGCATTGATGTGATGCCCACGCCCTGACAGGTACAACACCGATCAAAAGTGTGGCGCGAGCTTGTGTGGGAGCTGGCTTGCCTGCGATAGCATCAACTCGGTGCAACTGAAAAACCGAGGTGCCTGCATCGCAGGCAAGCCAGCTCCCACATAAGGCGCACATTTCATCTGCTGGGGATCAAACCCTGCGCGCAAACGTATCGCTATGGCTGCCCGACACCTTGCGGCAGTGCACCAGCGCATCACGGATCATGAAGTTCACCAGGGTCGGCGAGACGCCCAGCTCCTTGGCGATGTCCTTTTGCGGCACGCCGTGCAGGCGGTACATCTCGAACGCGTAGCGGGTGCGCTGGGGCAGTTCGGTCAGCGCGTCGGCGATGTTTTCCAGGGTATTGAAATTAATGTGCGAGGTTTCCGGTGAAGCGCCGTGAATAACCACATTCAAGCCTTCCTCTTCCGTTCCGGAGTATTTGAGCTCCAGGGCCTGCTTGCGGTAGTGATCGATCGCCAGGTTGCGCACGATCTGGAACAGATAGCTCAATTGAGCCTTGAACGATGACGTGATCGTCGGCGCCGATTGCAGCCGGAAGTAGGCATCCTGCACTACGTCTTCGGCCCGCGAGCGGCACCCGGTAATGCGTGCCGCGATCTTCACCAGAATCAGCCGATTATCGACGAATGCCTGGAGAAGCGGTGAGTCGCACCTGCCTGTGGATACTTGTTCCGTCATGGAAATCACCTTGTCGCAAAAGAGGTTAGGGGAGGGCGTCCTTGCTGAGGCCTCCTACACATCGGGCAACAAATTATGCTTAATGATAATGATTGTCAAATGAGAAGGCGAACTAATCTTATGCTTTCTTGTTCGGTGTGAACCACGTCTCGCGCGTACCCGGCGACTAATTATTTGCCGGTGCCGTCCGTTCTTCTGGGTGACAGGTCCGTTAGCAAACGGCCAAGGATCCGCACCCGCAGGAGGACGAAATGGGTTTTTATCGTGCATACAGCGTGTTTCAGTTTGGCGTCGTGACGCGATGAGTACGCCGACTCGACTGCGCCTGTTCTGCCTGCCCTATTCGGGCGCCAGCGCCATGGTCTATGCGCGTTGGCGCCGTGCCCTGCCCGAGTGGTTGCAGGTGTGTCCGCTGGAATTACCCGGCCGCGGCATGCGCATGGACGAACCGCTGCAGCGCGATATCAAGGCCTTGGCCGCGCAGCTCGCCGACGAAATCAGCCGCGACTTGAACGGTCCCTACGCGTTGTTCGGCCACAGCCTTGGCGGCCTGCTCGCCTTTGAACTGGCGCACGCCTTGAGCGCTCGCGGTGTGCCCGCGCCGCTGGCGCTGTTTGCGTCCGGTACGGCCGGGCCGGCGCGTCGTGACGTCAGCGAATACGCCGTCGAAAAGACCGACGAACAACTCATCGCCCGTCTGCGCGAACTGCAGGGCACCGCCGAAGAAGCCCTGGCCAACCCCGAGTTGATGCAGTTGATGCTGCCGATCCTGCGCGCCGATTTCCTGCTGTGCGGCAGCTTTACCTACGGCGAGCGCGCACCGCTGGAGATCCCGATCCACGTGTTCGGCGGCAAACAGGACAGCGTGCGCGCCGACCAGTTGCTCGACTGGCAACTCGACGCCGCCAGTGGCTTTTCCCTGGACATGTTCGACGGTCACCACTTCTTCCTCATGCAGCACGAAAGTGCCGTGCTGCGCTGCCTGCGGCGCTACGCCGACGAACACCTGGCCCGCTGGCGCAATGGCGCGGCGCGGCAACTGGCCGCGGGCTAGACGCAACCTATTCCCCGAATTTCCCGTAAGCCGCTTTCAGGCAGGAACCCCATGATGGACGCCTTCGAACTTCCCCAAACGCTGGTCCACTCCCTTCAACGTCGCGCCGCGCAGACTCCGGACCAGGTCGCCCTGCGCTTCCTCGCCGAATCCGCCGAGCACAGCGTTGTACTCAGTTACCGCGACCTGGACCAGCGCGCCCGCACCATCGCCGCCGCCCTGCAAGCCAATGCGGACCTGGGCGACCGTGCGGTGCTGTTGTTCCCCAGCGGCCCGGATTACGTCGCGGCGTTCTTTGGTTGCCTGTACGCCGGGGTCATTGCGGTGCCGGCCTATCCGCCGGAATCCACCCGTCGCCACCATCAGGAACGCTTGCTGTCGATCATCAGCGATGCCGAACCACGCCTGTTGCTGACCATCGCCAGCTTCGCCGACGGCCTGGCGCAGATTGAAAACGCGCCGCCAGTATTGAGCGTCGATAGCCTTGAGAGTGCCGACAACTGGATCGCTCCCGACCTGCAGCCGGACGACATCGCCTTCCTGCAATACACCTCCGGTTCCACCGCGCTGCCCAAGGGCGTGCAAGTCAGCCATGGCAACCTGGTGGCCAACGAAGTGTTGATCCGTCGCGGTTTCGGCATTGACCTCAACCCGGATGACGTGATCGTCAGCTGGCTGCCGCTGTACCACGACATGGGCCTGATCGGCGGCCTGCTGCAACCGATTTTCAGTGGCGTGCCGTGCGTGCTGATGTCGCCGGCCTACTTCCTCGGCCGGCCGTTGCGCTGGCTCGAAGCGATCAGCGAATACGGTGGCACCATCAGCGGTGGCCCGGATTTCGCCTATCGCCTGTGCAGCGAGCGGGTCAGCGACTCGGCGCTGGAACGCCTGAACCTGAGCCAGTGGCGCGTGGCCTATTCCGGTTCCGAACCGATCCGCCTCGACACCCTGGAACGCTTCGCCGAGAAGTTCGCCACCTGCGGTTTTACCCCGAACAATTTCTTCGCCTCCTACGGCCTGGCCGAGGCGACCCTGTTTGTCGCCGGTGGCACGCGGGGCCATGGCATCCCCGCGCTGCGGGTCGACGAGCAGGCCCTGGCCGCCAATCGCGCCGAACCGGGGCAGGGCAGTGCAATCATGAGCTGTGGCACCCACCAGCCCGAGCATGCGGTCCTGATTGCCGACCCGCAGACCCTCACCGAACTGCCCGACAACCGCGTCGGCGAACTCTGGGCCAGCGGCCCAAGCATCGCCCACGGCTACTGGCGCAACCCCGAAGCCACCGCCAAGACCTTCGTGCAGCATGCCGGCCGTACCTGGCTGCGCACCGGCGACCTGGGGTTTATCCGTGACGGTGAGGTGTACATCACCGGCCGCCTGAAGGACCTGCTGATCGTGCGCGGCCACAACCTGTACCCGCAGGACATCGAGCAGACCATCGAGCGCGAAGTGGAAGTCGTGCGCAAAGGCCGGGTCGCGGCATTTGCAGTGAATGACCAAGGCCTGGAAGGTATTGGCATTGCCGCCGAAATCAGCCGCAGCGTGCAGAAAATCCTGCCGCCCGAAGCACTGATCAAGGCGATCCGCCAAACCGTTGCCGAGGCGTACCAGGAGGCGCCGAGCGTGGTGGTGCTGCTCAACCCTGGCGCCCTGCCGAAGACCTCCAGCGGCAAGGTGCAACGTGCGGCGTGCGCGCTGCGGCATGCCGATGGCAGCCTCGACAGCTATGCGCAGTTCCCTGATCTGCACGTGCAGGTCAGCGATGCAGCGTTGGGCTGCGAACTGCAAAACCAGATTGCCGCGATCTGGTGCGAGCAACTGCACGTCGCGACGGTCGCGGCCGATGACCATTTCTTCCTGCTCGGCGGCAACTCCATCACCGCCACCCAAGTGGTCGCGCGCCTGCGTGAAACACTCGGCCTGGAGCTGAACCTGCGCATGCTGTTCGAAGCGCCAACCCTGGAAGGCTTTGCCGCCAACGTTGCGCAGTTGCAACAGGATGGCGGTGTTGCCCAAGGCGCGATCCAACCCCTGTCACGCCAGGAAGACCTGCCCCAATCCCTTGCACAAAACCGCCTGTGGATCACTTGGCAACTGGACCCCCACAGCAGCGCCTACACCATCCCCGGCGCCCTGCGCCTGCGCGGCGAGCTGGATGAAGACGCCGTGCGCTTGAGCTTTCAACACCTGGTCCAGCGCCACGAAGCCCTGCGCACCCGCTTCTACGAACGCGACGGCCAGGCCTTCCAGCGCGTCGAGGCCAAGGCGGATTTCGAGCTGCAAGTCATCGACCTCAGCGACCTGCCCGCTGCCGAGCGTGAAACCCGCGCGCAGCAGATCCGCGAAGACGAAGCACGCACCCAGTTCGACCTGGAAAAGGGCCCGCTGCTGTGGGTGACCCTGGTGCGCCTGGACGATGAGGATCACCAGCTGTTGGTGACGCTTCACCACATCATCGCCGACGGCTGGTCGCTCAACATCCTCATCGACGAATTCTCGCGCCTTTACGCCGCCGCCGCCCAGGGCCAAACCCTGGAGCTGCCACCGCTGGCCCTGCAATACGCCGACTACGGCAGTTGGCAGCGCCAATGGCTGGCCGAAGGCGAAGGCCAGCGCCAACTGGCGTACTGGAAAGCGCAGTTGGGTGAAGAGCATCCCACCCTGAGCCTGGCCACCGACCACCCGCGCTCGGCACACCACCGTCACACAGCTTCACGCCACACGGTACGTCTTGGTGTGAGCCTCAGCGAAGCGATTCGCCAGACCGCCCAGGCCCACGAATCCACACCCTTCATGCTGTTGCTGGCAGCCTTCCAGAGCCTGCTCTACCGCTACAGTGGCCAGCGCGATATCCGCATCGGCGTGCCCAACGCCAACCGTCCGCGCCAGGAAACCCAAGGCCTGGTCGGCTTCTTCATCAACACGCAGGTCATGCGGGCCGAGCTGGACGGGCGCCTGCCGTTCAGCGAGCTGTTGGCCGCGACACGCCAGGCGGCATTGGGCGCCCAGGCCCATCAGGACCTGCCCTTCGAACAGTTGCTGGAAGCTTTCCCGCAAGCTCGCGAACAGGGCCTGTTTCAGGTCATGTTCAACCACCAGCAACGCGACCTCAGCGCCTTGCGCCGTCTACCGGGCATGCTCGCCGACGAACTGCCATGGCACAGCCGTGACGCCAAGTTCGACCTGCAATTGCACAGCGAAGAAGACCGCAACGGGCGCCTGAGCCTGTCGTTCGACTACGCCGACGAGCTGTTCGACAGCGCGACCGTCCAGCGCTTGGCCGAGCACTTCATCAACCTGTTGCAAGCCGCGTGTGACCAGCCGCAGCAAGCCATCGGCGATCTAAAGCTGATGCAGGAAGACGAGCAGCAGCCGTGGAGCGAAGCACCTTGCACACCTGCCCAGCAATGGCTGCCGGAGCTGCTCAATAGGCACACCTCGGACAACATCGCGCTGGTCTGGCAGGGCGGCAGCCTGACCTTCGCCCAACTGCACACCCAGGCCAACCGCCTGGCCCACTACCTGCGCGACAAAGGTGTCGGCCCGGACGTGTGCGTGGCCATCGCCGCCGAGCGCTCGCCGCACCTGCTGATCGGCCTGCTGGCGATCATCAAGGCCGGTGGCGCCTACGTGCCGCTGGACCCGGATTACCCCGCCGAGCGCCTGGCCTACATGCTTAAAGACAGTGGCGTCCACCTGCTGCTGACCCAGACCGCATTGCTGGAACAGGTGCCGAGCGCCGACGGCGTGTGCGTGATTGCGATGGACAGCCTGCACCTCGACAGCTGGCCCACCCAGCCACCCGGCTTGCACCTGCACGGCGATAACCTCGCCTACGTGATCTACACCTCCGGCTCCACCGGCCAGCCCAAAGGCGTGGGCAACACGCATGCGGCATTGGCCGAGCGCTTGCAGTGGATGCAGGCCACCTATCCACTCAACGACACCGATGTGCTGCTGCAAAAGGCGCCGATCAGTTTCGACGTGTCGGTGTGGGAATGCTTCTGGCCGCTGATCACCGGCTGCCGACTGGTACTCGCCGGCCCTGGTGAACATCGCGACCCGCATCGCATTGCGCAGTTGGTGCAGGCACACGGCGTGACCACGCTGCACTTTGTGCCGCCGCTGTTGCAGTTGTTTATCGACGAACCGCAGGTGGCCGAATGCACCAGCCTGCGCCGCCTGTTCTCCGGCGGCGAAGCCTTGCCCGCCGAACTGCGCAACCGCGTCCTGGCGCAGTTGCCGGCGGTGCAATTGCACAACCGTTATGGTCCGACCGAAACCGCGATCAACGTGACCCACTGGCACTGCCGCGCGGAAGACGGCGAGCGCTCGCCGATTGGGCGTCCCCTGGGCAATGTGATCTGCCGTGTGCTGGACGAGCAACTCAACCCCGTGCCACTGGGTGTGCCGGGTGAATTGTGCATCGGCGGCATTGGCCTGGCCCGGGGTTACCTCGGCCGCGCCGGGTTGACGGCTGAACGCTTCGTTGCCGACCCCTATGGTGAGGCGGGCGCGCGCCTGTACCGCACCGGTGACCGTGCCCGTTTCAACGCCGAGGGTGTGATCGAGTACCTTGGGCGCCTCGACCAGCAGGTCAAGCTGCGTGGCTTCCGTGTGGAGCCGGAAGAAATCGAAGCGCGCATGCTTGCCCTGGAGGGCATCGCCCAAGCTGTGGTGCTGGTGCGTGATGCACAGCTGATCGGCTACTACACCGCCCCTGCCGAGCTGGACGAACACCACGTCAAGAGCTCCCTGGCCGCCGAGCTGCCGGAGTACATGGTGCCCGCGCTATTGATGCGCCTGGACGCCATGCCCCTTAGCCCCAGCGGCAAGCTGGACCGTCGCGCGCTGCCGGAGCCGGTGTGGCACGTGCGTGAACATGTCGAGCCCGAGACCCCGCTGCAACAGCAGATCGCCGCCATCTGGCGCGAAGTCCTCGGCTTGCCCAGCATCGGCCTGCGCGATGACTTCTTCGCCCTTGGCGGCCACTCGTTGCTGGCCACGCAAATCATCTCCCGCACCCGCCAGGCGTGTGACGTCGAACTGCCGTTACGGACCTTGTTTGAAGCCAGCGAGTTGGGCGCTTTTGCCGAGCAGGTCGGCCTGATCCAGGCGTCGGGCCAACGCAACCAACAGACCGCCATCGCCAAGGTCGACCGCAGCCAACCGGTGCCGCTGTCCTATTCCCAGCAGCGCATGTGGTTCCTGTGGCAGATGGAACCGGACAGCCCTGCCTACAACGTCGGCGGTATGGCGCGCCTGCGTGGCGTGCTGGATGTGGGGCGTTTCGAGGCGGCGCTCCAGGCCTTGATCATACGTCACGAAACCCTGCGCACCACGTTCCCGAGTGTCGACGGCGTGGCCTGTCAGAAGGTCTCGGCCCAGACCGGCCTGCGCATGGACTGGCAGGACTTCTCCGCGCTGGACGAAGCCGAACGCCAGTCACGGTTGCAGCAATTGGCGGATCACGAGGCGCATACGCCGTTCAACCTGGAAACCGGACCGTTGCTGCGAGCCTGCCTGGTCAAGGCCGCCGAGCGCGAACACTACCTGGTGCTGACCCTGCACCACATCGTCACCGAAGGCTGGGCCATGGACATCTTTGCCCGTGAACTCAGCGCGTTGTATGAAGCCTTTATCGACGAGCGCCTGTCACCGCTGGCGCCGCTGCCGGTGCAGTACCTCGATTACAGCGTGTGGCAACGCCAGTGGATGGAAGCGGGTGAGCGTCAGCGTCAGTTGGACTATTGGACCCAGCAGCTGGGTACGGAACATCCGTTGCTGGAACTGCCCGGCGACCGCCCACGTCCGCCGGTACAAAGCCATCGGGGCGAGCTGTACCGCTTCGACCTCAGCGATGACCTGGCGGCCCGCGTGCGGGCCTTCAACGCCGAACGTGGCCTGACCCTGTTCATGACCATGACCGCCACCCTGGCCGTGTTGCTCTACCGCTACAGCGGCCAGACCGACCTGCGCATCGGTGCCCCTGTGGCCAACCGTATTCGCCCGGAAAGCGAAGGGCTGATCGGCGCTTTCCTCAATACCCAGGTGCTGCGTTGCCAGCTCAGTGGGCAGATGAACGTCGCTGAGTTGTTCGAACAGGTGCGCCACACCGTCATCGAAGGCCAGTCCCACCAGGACCTGCCGTTCGATCACCTGGTGGAAGCCCTGCAGCCGCCGCGCAGTGCGGCGTACAACCCGCTGTTCCAAGTGATGTGCAATGTGCAGCGCTGGGAGTTCCAGCAGAGCCGCCAACTGGCCGGCATGACCGTCGAGTACCTGGCCAACGATGCGCGCGCGACCAAGTTCGACCTCAACCTGGAGGTCACCGACCTCGATCATCGCCTGGGCTGCTGCCTGACCTACAGCACCGACCTGTTCGACGAGCCGCGCATTGCGCGCATGGCTGAACATTGGCGCAACCTGTTGGAAGCCTTGATCGCCAACCCGCAACAACGCCTCAGCGAACTGCCGTTGCTGACCGCCGCCGAGCAACGCGCCTTGCAGGACAGCCTGGGCATCGAGGCGGGCGAGCACCGTCTCGACCAGTGCATTCATCAACTGTTCAGCCAGCAAGCGGCAGCCCGTGGCGATGCGCCGGCGCTGACCTTTGCCGGTGAAACCCTGAGCTACCGCGAACTCGACGCCCGCGCCAACCGCCTGGCCTGGATGCTGCGCGAGCGTGGCGTCGGACCGCAGGTGCGCGTGGGCCTGGCGCTGCCGCGCTCGCTGGAAATGGTGATCGGCCTGCTGGCGATCCTCAAGGCCGGCGGCGCCTATGTGCCGCTGGACCCGGAATACCCGCTGGACCGTCTGCACTACATGATCGAAGACAGTGACGTCGGCCTGCTGCTCAGCGATGCGGCGATGTTCGAAGCCCTCGGCGAATTGCCCGCGAGCGTGGCGTGCTGGTGCCTCGAAGATGACCTGCCGGTGCTCGCCAACTACCCGGCCGATGAGCCGCCCTTTATCAGCCTGCCGCAGCACCAGGCGTACTTGATCTACACCTCCGGCTCCACCGGCAAGCCGAAAGGCGTGGTGGTGTCCCACGGTGAAATCGCCATGCATTGCGCGGCGGTGATCGAGCGCTTTGGCATGCGCCCTGATGACTGCGAGTTGCACTTCTATTCGATCAACTTCGACGCTGCCACCGAACGCTTGCTGGTGCCGCTGCTCAGCGGCGCGCAGGTGGTATTGCGTGCCCAGGGCCAGTGGGATGCAGAAGAAATCTGCACGCTGATCCGCACCCATCGCATCAACATTCTGGGCTTCACGCCGAGCTATGGCAGCCAGTTGGCGCAATGGCTGGCGACCCAGCAGCAGACCTTGCCGGTGCGCATGTGCATCACCGGTGGCGAAGCGCTCACTGGCGAACACCTGCAGCGCATCCGCGCCGCGTTCCAGCCGCAGGTGTTTTTCAACGCCTACGGCCCGACAGAAACGGTGGTGATGCCGCTGGCCAGCCTCGCGCCCGAGCAGTTGGAGGAGGGCGCTGCGAGCGTGCCGATCGGCAGCATTATCGGTGACCGCGTGGCCTATATTCTCGACGCCGACCTGGCGTTGGTGCCGCAAGGCGCGACCGGCGAGTTGTACGTCGGTGGAGCGGGTCTCGCCCAGGGTTATCACCAGCGTCCGGGCATGACCGCCGAGCGGTTTGTCGCCGACCCGTTTACCCACAATGGCGGGCGCCTGTACCGCACCGGCGACCTGGTGCGCCAACGCGGCGATGGCCTGGTGGAGTACCTGGGGCGTATCGACCATCAGGTGAAGATTCGCGGTTTCCGTATTGAACTGGGCGAGATCGAGACCCGCCTGTTGGAACACGCGGCCGTGCGCGAAGCCGTGGTGCTGGCGCTGGATGCGCCGAGTGGCAAACAGTTGGTGGCGTACCTGGTCAGCGATGCCGAGCACGGCGCATTACGCGATGCGCTCAAGGCTCACCTCAAGGCGCAACTGCCGGACTACATGGTGCCCGCGCACCTGATTGTGCTCGACAGCATGCCGCTGACCGCCAACGGCAAACTCGACCGTCGCGCTTTGCCGCAGCCGGACCCGGAAGCCAACCGCCAACAATACGTGGCCCCGCGCAACGAACTTGAAAGCACGTTGGCCGCCATCTGGTGCGCTGTGTTGAATGTGCAGCAAGTCGGTCTCGACGATAACTTCTTTGAGCTGGGCGGCGACTCGATCCTGTCGATCCAGGTGGTCAGCCGTGCGCGGCAGGCCGGGATTCACTTCAGCCCCCGCGACCTGTTCCAGCACCAGACCGTGCAAACCCTGGCGGCGGTCGCCACGCGCTCCGAGCAGGTCACGGCCGAACAGGGTGTGTTGACCGGCACCTCCGGACTGACGCCGATCCAGCACTGGTTCTTCGACACTGAGATCCCACAGCGCCAACACTGGAACCAGGCGCTGGTCCTCAAGCCGCTGCAACTGCTGGTGCCGCATCGCCTGGAGCAAGCCTTGCTGGCGGTGCTGGAACACCACGACGCCCTGCGCCTGAGCTTCTCCCAGCGTGACGCGCACTGGCATGCCGAGCACCTGGCCGTGCCGCAAGGCGGCGTACTGAAGCAGGCGCAAGTGCGCGATATGGCGCAATGCACCGCGCTGTTCACCGACACCCAACGCAGCCTCGACCTGCAACACGGCCCGCTGCTGCGCGCCTTGCTGGTGGACGGGCCCGAGGGGCAGCAACGCCTGCTGATCGCGATCCATCACCTGGTGGTGGACGGCGTGTCGTGGCGGGTCTTGCTGGAAGATTTGCAAACGGTTTACCGCCAGTTGAGCGACGGCCAGTCCGTCAGCCTGCCGGCCAAGACCAGCGCCCTGCGTGAGTGGGCCGCGCGTTTGCAGGCCTACGCCGGCAGTGAATCCCTGCGTGAAGAATTGAGCGTCTGGCAAGCGCAGTTGGCGGGCCCTGATGTGGCGTTGCCGGTGGCCCGCCCGCAAGGTTCGCTGCGCAACCGCGATGCCGACACCGTCAGCGTGCGCCTGGATGCCGAGCATACGCGTCAGCTATTGCAACAGGCTCCGAGCGCCTACCGCACCCAGGTCAACGATCTGCTGCTGACGGCCTTGGCCCGTGTGCTGTGCCGCTGGAGCGGCCACGCGTCGGCGCTGATCCAGTTGGAAGGCCACGGCCGCGAAAGCCTGTTCGATGACATCGACCTGACCCGCAGCGTCGGCTGGTTCACCAGCGCCTACCCGCTGCGCCTCACTCCGCACGCTGCTCAGGGCGACTCGATCAAGGCGATCAAGGAACAACTGCGCTCTGTACCGCATAAAGGCTTGGGCTACGGCGTGCTGCGCTACCTGGCCGATGATCTGTGCCAACAGAGCATGGCCGTCTTGCCGAGCGCGCAGATCACCTTCAACTACCTCGGCCAGTTCGACCAGAGCTTCGGCGCCGATGCGCTGTTCCACCCCTTGGATGAATCCGCAGGCCTGGCCCATGACCCGGACGCGCCGCTGCCTAACGAGTTGAGCGTCGACAGCCAGGTCTACGGCGGCGAGTTGGTGCTGCGCTGGACCTTCAGCCGTGAACGCTTCGATCACGCTACCGTGCGCGAATTGGCCGAGGCGTATCTGGCCGAACTGCACAGCCTGACCCAGCACTGCCTGCAGGACGATGCCGGTGGCCTTACGCCGTCCGACTTCCCGCTGGCCCACCTGAGCCAGGTGCAACTCGACAGCTTGCCGGTACCGGCCACCGTTATCGAAGACGTCTACCCGCTGACCCCGATGCAGGAAGGCCTGTTGCTGCATACCCTGCTGGAGCCGGGCACCGGCCTCTACTACATGCAGGACCGCTACCGCATCAACAGCGCCCTGGACCCCGAGCGTTTCGCCCAGGCCTGGCAGGCGGTGATCGCCCGTCACGAAGCCCTGCGTGCCTCGTTCTGCTGGAACGTCGGCGAAGACATGCTGCAAGTGATCCACAAACCGGGCAGCACGCCGATCGAGTATCTGGACTGGAGTGCTGACCCGGAAAGCGAACAGGAACCGCGCCTGCAAGCGCTGCTCAAGCAAGAGCGCGAGGCCGGTTTTGATCTGCTCAACCAGGCACCGTTCCACCTGCGCCTGATCCGTGTTGGCGCCGAACGCTACTGGTTCATGATGAGCAACCACCACATCCTCATCGATGCCTGGTGCCGTTCGTTGCTGATGAATGACTTCTTCGAGATCTACATGGCCCTCGGCGAAGGCCGCGAAGCGCAACTGGCCACACCGCCGCGTTATCGCGACTACATCGCCTGGCTGCAACGCCAGAACCTCAACGAGGCTCGCCAGTGGTGGCAGCAGAACCTGCAAGGGTTCGAGCGCACCACGCCGATCCCGAGCGACCGGCCGTTCCTGCGTGAGCACGCGGGTCACAGCGGCGGCATGGTGGTGGGCGATTGCTACACCCGTCTCGACGCCTGCGATGGAGCACAACTGCGCGAACTGGCCCAGGCCCATCAGCTGACCGTCAATACCTTCGCCCAGGCGGCGTGGGCGCTGGTGCTGCGGCGCCTGAGCGGTGATCGCGACGTGCTGTTCGGCGTCACCGTGGCCGGGCGTCCGGTGGAGATGCCCGAGATGCAACGCACCGTCGGCCTGTTCATCAACAGCATCGCGCTGCGGGTAAAACTGCCCGAGGACGACCAGCCTTGCAGCGTGCGCCAGTGGTTGAGCGGCCTGCTCGACAGCAATATGCAACTGCGCGAGTACGAATACCTGCCGCTGGTGACGATCCAGGAACACAGCGAACTGCCCAAGGGCCAGCCGCTGTTCGACAGCCTGTTCGTGTTCGAAAATGCCCCGGTGGAAGTCTCGGTGCTGGACCGCGCACACAGCCTGAATGCCACCTCGGACTCCGGCCGCACCCACACCAACTTCCCGCTGACTGCCGTGTGTTATCCGGGCGATGACCTCGGTTTGCACCTGTCCTACGACCAACGCTACTTCGACGAAACCACCGTGCAAGGCATGCTTGGCGAGTTCAAGCGCCTGCTGCTGGCGCTGGTGCAGGGCTTCCACGGCGACATGGCCGACCTGCCGCTGATTGGCGAGCAGGAGCGCGAGTTCCTGGTGGATGGTTGTAACCAGAGCGAACATCAGTATCCGCTGGAGCGCAGCTACATCGAGCTGTTCGAAGAGCAGGTGGCCGCGCATCCGCAGCGCGTCGCCGCCAGTTGCCTCGACCAGCAATGGACCTATGACGAACTGAACCGTCGCAGCAACGGCCTGGGCCACGCGCTTATCGCAGCGGGTGTCGGTCTCGATCAACCGGTGGCGCTGCTCGCCGAACGCAACCTCGACCTGCTGGGCATGATCATCGGCAGCTTCAAGGCCGGTGCCGGCTACCTGCCGCTCGACCCGGGCCTGCCGAGCCAGCGTTTGCGCAGCATCATCGACTTGAGCCGCACGCCGTTGCTGGTCTGCACCGAGGCGTGCCGCGAGCAGGCCATCGAGTTGCTGGACGGTTTCGACTGCCAACTGCTGGTGTGGGAAGAAATACCGGCGCGTGGCGAAAACCCCGGCCTCTACAGCGGCCCGGACAACCTCGCCTATGTGATCTATACCTCGGGCTCCACCGGCCTGCCCAAGGGTGTGATGGTGGAACAGCGCGGCATGCTCAATAACCAGTTGAGCAAGGTGCCGTACCTGGCCTTGAGCGACGCGGATGTGATTGCGCAAACCGCTTCGCAGAGCTTCGATATTTCGGTGTGGCAATTCCTCGCCGCGCCGCTGTTCGGCGCACGGGTGGATATTGTGCCGAACACCCTCGCCCACGATCCACAGGGCCTGCTGGAACATGTGCAGGCCCAGGGCATCACCGTGCTGGAAAGCGTACCGTCGCTGATCCAGGGTATGTTGGCCCAGGACCGTATCAGCCTGGACGGCCTGCGCTGGATGCTGCCGACCGGTGAAGCCATGCCGCCGGAACTGGCGCACCAATGGCTGCTGCGCTACCCGCAGATAGGTTTGGTGAACGCGTATGGCCCGGCGGAATGCTCGGACGATGTGGCGTTTTACTGCGTCGACCTGGCCTCGACCCGTGGCACTTACCTGCCGATCGGCACGCCGACCGACAACAACCGTTTGTACCTGCTCGATGGTGCATTGGAGCTGGTGCCGCAAGGTGCTGTCGGCGAGTTGTGTGTCGCCGGGACCGGCGTCGGTCGCGGTTACGTCAGCGACCCGCTGCGCACCGCGCCGGTGTTTGTGCCGAACCCGTTCGGTGCACCCGGCGAACGCCTCTACCGCACCGGTGACCTGGCGCGCCGCCGCAGTGACGGTGTGCTGGAGTATGTTGGTCGCGTCGACCACCAGGTGAAGATTCGCGGCTACCGCATCGAACTGGGTGAAATCGAAGCGCGCCTGCACGAACAACCGGAAGTGCGCGATGCGGCGGTGGGCGTGCAGGAAGGCGTCAACGGCAAGCATCTGGTCGGCTATCTGGTAGCCGCGGATGCAGCACTGAACCCAGGCGAGCGCCTGGACCGCATCAAGCAACGCCTGCGTGCCGAACTGCCGGAATACATGGTGCCGCTGCACTGGCTATGGCTCGACCGCCTGCCGCTCAACGCCAACGGCAAACTCGACCGCAAGGTCCTGCCGGCGCTGGAGATCGGCCAGTTGCACAGCCAGGACTACCTGGCACCGCGCAACGAACTGGAAACCACCCTGGCCGCTATCTGGGCCGAGGTGCTGAAAGTCGACAGGGTAGGGGTGCAGGACAACTTCTTTGAACTGGGCGGGCATTCGTTGCTGGCCACGCAGATTGCCTCGCGGGTGCAGAAAACCCTGCAACGGGATGTGCCGCTGCGGGCGATGTTTGAGTGCAGCACGGTGGCGGAGTTGGCTGAGTATATCGAGGGGTTGGCGGCGAATGAGATCAGTGCCGAGAAGGTGGATCGGTTGAGTGATTTGATGGCGGAGTTGGAGGGGTTTTGAGGCGGCCGTTGGTCGGCTACGGCGTGGAATTTCGTCAGAACTGTTAACTCTGACAGTAGGCATGAACGCATCAAATAGAACTCACTAGAGGGAGATCCTCGGCCTTAGATCTGGCCGAGGATAATAGGTCCTGAACACGGAGTTCTTATCATGGCTAAAAAAATCTCAACGCCGAACGTTTCCCCAAAGACGCTCAAAGCGCCAAAGTCCGCAGCGCTGGAGGTGGACAGTCCGTTACTTTCCAGTGAAGTGAACGGAACAGTGTCTACCTCAAGAATGAAGGGGTCATACCTGACATTCGATCCGCGAATGGATGAGGACAAACCCATTACTGTCACGTTCCACACAAAGGAAACGCCTGGACCGGTGTTCGAGGATATTGAGTATCCAGGCGCTGAACCAGGCGTAGGAAAGACTGAAATCCCTCTGCATTACATGACGGCGGCGATGGGATACACGCTCGTAATAACGTATACCGGTACAGTCAATGGGCAAGCTGCCGCTTCTTTGGATAAAGAAGTGTTGATGGAGTTTTACCCTGCGAACGAAGGCAAAGAATTCGCCCCTTACTTTCTCCACGAAAAAATGGTTCAAAACACACCTACTTTTGATATGCACGATTTCAAAGGGGATGGCATTGTTAAAACGAAGGTTCCTTATCTTGCCCAAGTAGGCGATAAGTTTTACTGCACGCTCGTTACGCAGCAATTTAGCGGGATGCCCGTTTTCTACAAAGTGGCTTATGGATATCGGTTAACGGATCAGGATATCGCTTTGGGCGAGCTTACTCACGCTGTCAGTCGTGCTTGGCTGGCACGGCAAATACCACGCTATGAATCAATGACCCTGCAATGTGCCTATATAACAAGTGGCTTAGAGGCGCAGCCTCCAGCCGACGTGACTAATCCTGATGAGAAGACACTTCTTCCGAGGAATGCCCTTCAAATCCAACATCGCCGTACTGCTGCTTTTATTGGGGATCAAGGCCTTGATCTTCTGCCTGCGCATCTGCGGCAATCCGTGCTTTTCAACGATGAGTGGTACCTCAACCCGGAACTCACCACACGGGGTGGGAATGTATATATTCCTGACTTGGAGACTTATGCAGACGACCAAATCTGTTTTTATGTGAGCGGGTCGGATTATGGGAACAAGCCGCTTGGCTGCGTGACAATTAAACACGACGGGGAACCGGCAACCACCGAGTTATCGCCCTGTGTCATTGCCTGCTTTTTTAACACGCCGATGGCACTGACCTACACCGTTCAGTTCCCCCACAGTAATGGCCCACAACAATCCCCTGAACGAGTGATTAACGTGTTGCTGCCCCGATTTCCCCTCTCTGGGATCGAACAGGCAACGGGCGATATCCTTGATCTCAGTACATTCGCAATGGACGCGACGGCTTTTGTGCCTGTCTGGGACTATGCCGAGTGTTCGAATCTTTGTTGGATGTGGATCACGGGCGAACGTGAAAACGGCAGCGCGTACCGGTTCGACATTTTGTCTGATGCACCTGTCACCGAGGACTGGAAGGTGCATGGCGTGGATGCGCGGATCCCAAGGGAAGTATTGCTACAGTTGGCCGATTGCAGTGAATTCAAACTGCACTTCGCGGCGAGCTTCTGTGAAGCCACCGCCCTGGCGGACGCCCATGAGTTTCCCGCGCAGGCATTCAACATCGAGCAGGAACCTCTGGTGCTGGCGGCGCCCAAAGTGACGGAAGCGGTCGGCACCGACTTGACTGCCTGGAATGGGCGCGAGGGCGTCCATGTCGAAGTGAGTTACACCGGCAAACACCCCAAGCACAGTATCAGCCTGTGTTGGGAGAGACCGGAGGGTACCTGCTGGCCGTTGGCCTCCAAGCCCGGCAGTGCTGTGGGTGCAGTCATTTTCTCACTACCGCGGGAAGCGGTTATCGAGAGCATGGGCAAAACAGTGGCGATCACCTACACCGTGACCACGGCGTGCAAGGTGCAGACATCACTGCCGTTGAATGTGAAGATCAGCAAACCTGTGCGTCTGCCGACGCCGGTTGTCCCACAGGCCACGCCACCGGTCGTGCAGGGTGGCATTCTGGATCTGGCCACCTTTTCAGGCGATGCGTCCATCACCGTGGAAAAATGGTGGTTTGCCCTGGCGGGCCAGCGAGTATGGCTAAAGTGTTCGGGCATTAGAAAGGATGGGAATGCTCACACCTTCTACGTATTGAAAGGCACAAGGCTGACGGACGAACAGGCCAAGAACGGGCTTGTGGAGTGGATGAGTCGACATGAGCTGGACGCGTTAAGACACGACACACCTCTGATAGTCACCTGTGTCACTGCACTCTATGACAGTGAACTTGAAGCAGATTCGATTGTTTTCCCGACGCTGCGCGTGATTATCAGAAAACCACTTGAATGTAAGACAGAAGATTTCGAATCACTGCCGTTGGAGCGTTTTGGCGCGGGCAACAGTGTGCAGACCCCGTTGATGAAAATAACCTTTCAGTCCGGATCGGGTGTGGCAGGCATTGTCACGTATGGCAATGACCCGTTCTATTCGGGCAAACATTTTGTCATGTGTGAAAACGAGGGCGACCAAGATCCGCCACAATTACATCGTATTGATTTCCCTCACGCCCTGGAGTCCATCAGGTTCGCGTGGTCGTGGAAACAGGCTCCCGCGACGCTCATTTTTTATAATCAGGCAGGCGGTGTGATTACCAAGCTTGATTACAATGACGATTGGCGAGGGGGATTCTGGGTTGATTATGTAACGGAACCGGGGACGGCTATTGCATGGATGACGATTCTGGTGAGGGACTACTCGTTTATTGACAACTTCAAAATGTGTTATCGAGTTTGAACCGGGGGCGCAGTGCGATGTTCGTCACGGACGCTGGTGAGTAAAAGACTGGCGTTCCGTTAGAACTGTCAATTCTGACAGTAGGCAAGGTTTCTGTTCCCTGCGTTAGATAACCGGAGTTCCCGGCCGGTCAGGCCCGCTTCGATCGTTATCTAACGTTGGACAGGAGTCTTATCGTGGCTAAAAAAACCATTCCTAAGCAAACTTCATCCACTCCACCCGTCAAACTGCCCCCCCGCCTGCCAAAAAAGCCTAAGGCGCAATTGCCCTTTCCGATTATCGCGTTCGCGGCGAATAACAGTGTGCTGTATCCCATCGATGCGATTGATGGGACGTGGGCCACGCTGACCCTGCCTACGGGCGCGACTGACCGCAGATTTTTCATGGCTATCAAGGGCCAGGTCGAACCTGCATTCGATCCCGTCTTGGTTGATGACGATGAGGATGTAGTACCGATTGCTGCGCCGTCCCTCAGTTTGATGATCGGGCATACGGTACTGATGTGGTACACCGCGCGTGTAGAAGGGAAGGAGAAGACCTCCTTGGTGTTGGAGCTGGAGGTTCAGCACATCAGGGAGGTACATCTCGCGGGGTCAAGACCGGAGTTTGTGCACGCTGAGTATGAGTGGAGCACGTGGTGGCTGTGGATGAGTGATTTCGAGGGCGATGAGACGATCACGATCGACGCCTGGCCGATGATCCAGCCCGGGCAGCGCTTGTTTGTTACCGTGGCCGGCGATCAGCATCAGGCGCCTTACCCCTTTATCTGGGTAGTCTATGACCATGTGGTGACGGAGGCCGAAGCGCATGCCGAGCATGTGTTTGAACTCGAACTGTCGCGCCGCTGGATGTCACAGCGCCAGGACTACTCGGCCCTGACGATCCACTTTGGGGTGATCTGGGACGGCACGGAGCCCGTGCCGCCGGATCCGGGAGATCCGCATCTGGAAAACCCATTGCCCACCAACGCCCAGGATTTCCACCTGCGCACTACCACGTTGTTGCGCGTTGACCCTGGGTTGGATTTACCGCCGCCGCATTTGCGTGAATCAACGGAGTGCACGCCAGGTCACTGGGTGCTCAACCCGGTCAACAGTGCTTCCGGTGGGCATGCGGACGTTACCTACGACTGGATAGCACCGGGAGACCACGTTTGCGCCTACGCATCCGGCCCGGGGCTGGAGACGCAGCCGCTCGGCTGCAAGGACGTGAAAAAGGGCGAAACCTCGCTGGCATTTGAGGTCGTGCCGTGGATTATCGCTGCGCTGTTCAACCAGACGTTAACGTTGACCTATACCGTGAGTTCCAACGGGAGCGATCCGCAGCACTCCCCCGAACGTGTCATCAAGGTCCTTGAGCCTTTGCTGACCGTGCCGGAGATCGCAGAGGCGACAGCGGGCATTGTGGACCTCAATACCTTCAATGGTAACGCAACAGGCGTGGTTCCCATTTGGGAGTACGCGGCGCGGGGAGAATGCTGCTGGATGTGGATCACCGGCACGCTTGAGGGCGGTGGTGCCTATCGGTTTGACGTGTTTGAGGATGAGCCGCTTACGTCCGAGTGGCTGCATGATGGGGTGAACACGCCGATCTCTAGAGCTGATCTGCAAACGTTGGCGGACTGCAGCGATTTCGTACTGCATTTCGCGGCGAGCTTTGATGGGCAGTGTGAACGCGCGACGGCTATTGAGTTCCCGTCGAGAACCTTCACCATGGTGCAGGAAGACCTGGTCTTGGTCGCACCGACCGTACGCGAAGCCGTGGGTAACCAACTGACGATTTACAACGGCAGAGAGGGCGTGACGGTGCGGGTGAAATATCCGAGCATCAGTGATCACCAGCAAATCCGCGTGTGCTGGAAACGGACAGACGGGACCTGCCTGCCCCTGGCCTCCCAGCCAGGTAATCATGCGCTGGGCCATGTGGACTTCAGCATCCCGCGTGAGGCGGTGATTGAGGCTGCCGGTGAAACGGTCACGATCAACTACACGGTAACGAGTGCGTGCAAACTTGCGACCTCCGAGTGTCTGGCGTTGCACATCAGCCTGCCGGTGCGTTTGCCCACGCCTGGGGTGCCACAGGCAACGCCGCCAGCGACCCAGGGCGGTATTTTGGACCTGCGTACCTTTGCAGGCGATGCCAGCATCACCGTGGAAAAATGGTGGTTCATCCTATTAGGGCAGGTGGGTTGGCTTGAGTGCCGAGGCACCCAGGAAGATGGCTCTTCCTACACCATTCATGTGATGGTCAACCAGCCGATCAACGCGAATGATCTGGCCAATGGGTTGTCACGCGTGCTCAAACGCGATGAGTTGAACAAACTGCGCAACAGGACGCCGTTGGACGTCGTATTCAAGTGCACCACAAAGGTCGGCGGCCATGCCGGGAACGCGGTCGAGTTTCCACTCTTGCACTTGGCGTTTCGTAAGGCGTTTTACGACTACACGGATTTTGATCCGGACGGTAAAGGTTGGAACGGCTGGCAAAGAGGCTTGGGTGCCGCCTCCCCGGCTGATTTGGTACATGAGCATGAAGCGGGGCTGCCTCCAGGGCCGAACCCGGTACATTTCCTGAAGGACTGGGGGTATACCGACACGAGGGATCCTGCTACCCAGAGTGAGAAAATGTACAAGGAGTTCAATGAACTTGAACAGGGGCGTACTTACACGTTCAGGGCCAGAGTTCGTGACAGTTACGGCTTTGCTTATAAACCCCGCTTGGTACTGCTGGCGAACGGAACTGAGATTAGCCCGATTGTAGAGCCGGGCCTTGCTTGGCAATTCATCGAGGGGGTGTTCACCGCCAGGTCAACCTCTACTCGGCTCAGTTTTGATAATCGCCGAATGGGGATTGCGCCCGGCAATGATTACGACGTTGAGTCGTTTCTCATAGAGGAGGTCTGATCAGATAACGCGGAAGGAATCAGGACAGGCCTCCATTTGAGGGAGGCCTTTTCTTTGCAGGCTTATTTAGGCCCGAGGATCTTCACCAACTTATCCGGCGAAGGCGCCCCCTGCTGTTGCTGCAAGCCACCCTTGTCATCCAGATAGAAAATCGCCGGCGTCGCCGACAATTCCAGTTCATCCATCAACTTCATATTGGCATCGAGCTTGGCCTCGATATCCGCCGGGATCTTGGCCAACGCCTGCAACTTGCTGCCCTTGCCGGCGGCTTCGTGTTCTTCCAGGGCTTTCTGCGGGTCTTTGGCCGCGAACAGCGCGGCGGATTTGCCTGGGCTGTCTTCGCGGATGATGCCGACCATGATGTGGCGCAATTGCACCTTGCCGGCTTTCACCCAAGGACGGGCTTGTTCCCAGAACATATTGCAGTAAGGGCAGTTGGGGTCGCTGAACAAGTAGACGATGCGTGGGGCTTTAACGTCGCCGTCCTGGATCCAGCTGCTTTTTTCCATCTTGGCCCAGACTTCCTTGGCCATCGGTGCGTACACCAGTTTTTCCAGCGGTGCGCTGCTGAGGTCATTGCCCTGGGCGTCGTACAGGTTGCCGGCGATCACGCTTTTGCCGTCGGCGGTCAGGTACAGGGCCATGCCCCGGTTCTGGTATTGGGCGGCGTAGCCGGTGAGGCCGCTGGGGGCGTCGAATGTGCCGAGGATCCTGGCGCCTTTGGCCTCGATCTGTTTGATCGGTGCCGGCCAGTCGTCGGCCTGGGCCAGGGTGGCGGCAAGCGTCAGCGGCAGCAGGGTCAGCAGGTGGCGGAGGCGGGGCATGTCGGTTTCCTTGTGGCGGCAGGAGCGGTGTCGAAGGGTTCCATGGCACGGGCCAGGCTGGCCTGGGACAGTTCGCCCAGGTGGCTGTTGATCAGGCGTCCGTCGGCGCGGTAGAACAAGGTGGTGGGCAGGGCCATTGAGCCCACGGCCTGGCCGAGGCGGCCGCTGGCGTCGAACAGCACGTTGTCGAGGGTCAGGCCTTGGGTGGCGAGGAAGGTGCTGACGCTTTGCATGCTTTCGGCCTGGTTGACGAACAGGAAGGTCACGTCGGGGCGTTGGTGCTGGGCGCGTTCGAGTACCGGCATTTCGCGGCGGCATGGCGGGCACCAAGTGGCCCACAGGTTGATCACCAGCGGGCCACCCTTGTAGTCGGCCAGTTGCACCACGTCGCCATTGGCATTGCGCAAGGTGATGTCCGGCAGTTGCGAGCCTTTGTCATACAGGTTCAGGGACACACTGGTCATACCCCAGAACACCAGGCCGGTGATTACGCCGGCACTCAGCGGTTTGCGCAGCGCCGGTCGCCGCCAACCGTAGGCCAGTGCGCCCAGGACCAGCGCGATCACGCCGGGCCAGGCGAGAAAACCGCCGTCGCGCAGGTCGACCATCTGCAGCCAGTCGTAGCTGTAGTCGCTCCAGTACATCAGTACAAAACTGACGCGGGCGACCAGCATGCCCAGCAGGAACAGGCTGAACAGCACCGATTCCGGGTTTTCACCGCCACGCTTGGCCACGCGCCAGCCTACCAGGGTGGCGATAATCAGCGCACTGATCAGCAGGATGTGATTCAGGGCGATGGCGAAGGTGCCGATGGTCAGGGTCAGCATCAGAGGGCGTCCCGGGTTTGCGTCCAGCGTTGCAGGAAAGTGGCGGCATCCACTTCGCCGGTGATGCGGTGGGCGCGGCGTTCTTCACCGTCCGGGCCGATCCACACAAAGCTCGGTGGGCCGGGGACTTTGTAGCGGCCGAGCAGCTCGCGGCTGGCGGTGTTGTCAGCGGTGACGTCCAGGCGCAGCAAGCGCACGTCCTTCAGGGCATCGAGTACTTCAGGTTTGCCGAACACCTGTTTTTCCATGATCTTGCATGCTACGCACCAGTCGGCGTAATAGTCGACCAGCACCCACTGGCCTTGGGCCTTGGCGCTGTCGAGTTGGCTTTGTAGCACGGCCGGGTCGTTGAGGGTCATGAAGGCGTCGTGGGCGGTGGGAGAGGCGGCGGCCCGCGAGCCGCTGTAGACCTTCAGCGGTTGCCACAGGTCATCGCTGCCCCCCGCGGCGCCCACCACCAGCACGGCGCCCCACAGGCCCAGCACCAGGGAGCCGGCGCCGAACACTTTGGCGGCCAGGCCGTACTCGCGGGCCAGGGTCCAGCCGCTGTAGGCCATCACCAGCGCGAGTGCGCCCCATAAACCGATCCACAGGTTTTCGCCGACCACCGGGCGAATCATCCACACCGCGGTGCCGAGGAACAGGAAGCCGAAGATACCCTTGAGCACGTTCATCCAGGTGCCGGGTTTGGGCAGGAAGCGATTGCCCACGGTCACCAGCAGCAACAGCGGAATACCCATGCCGATGCCCATGTAGAACAGAATCAAGCCCCCGTGCAGTGCATTGCCACTTTGCGCGATATACAGCAGCACGCCCGCCAGTGGCGCGGTCATGCAGGGGCCGACCAGCAGGCCGGACAGCGCGCCGAGTACGCCCGCGCCCATCAGGCTGCCGCCGCTTTGCTGGCGGCTGACGTTGTCCAGGCGGTCACGCAGGAACGCCGGCAGTTGCAGTTCGAAGAAGCCGAACATCGGCAGGGCCAGGATCACAAACAACGCGGCGAAACTGCCGAGGATCCAGGGGGTTTGCAACAGCGCGGCGAGGTTGCTGCCGAGCAACGCGGCCAATACGCCCAGCGCGGCATACACCAGCGCCATGCACACCACGTAGCTGCTGGCCAAGGCGAAGCCGCGACGCGGGCTGGCGCCACTGCCCACCACCAGGCCGGCCAGGATCGGCAGCATCGGCAACGAGCACGGGGCAAACGCCAACAACAGGCCAAGGCCGAAGAACACCAACAAGCTCCAACCCAGGCTGCGTTGTTGCAGGCCGCTGGCCAGGCTTTGGTCCTGGGCTTGGGCGGTAGCGGTGACTGCCGGGTTGCCGCCCAGGTCCACGGTGATCGACTGCGGTGGGTAGCACAGGCCCGCATCGGCGCAGCCCTGCCAGCCCAGCTTGACCTGGCCGGTGACCCCTGCCGGAATCTTCACTTCCAGGCCCTGGCGATACACTTGCTGCTCGCCGAAGAACTCATCGCTATGGGCTTCGCCCTGGGGTAGCGTCGGTTTTTCGGCGAGGCCGTCGAATTTCATGCGTTGTTGGTACAGGTAATAACCGTCGGCAATCTGCCAATACAGCTGGGTCTCGCCACTTTCAAGACGTTCGGAGGTAAAGGTGAAGGCCTTGCCCACCGGGAGGAAATCGGGTTTGGTCTCAAACGGGTTGCCCGGCGAGGCCTGGGCGAACCCCGCGAAAAAAACCAGCAGGAAGGTAAACAGATACCGCATCGTCAAGCCTTAGTTCGTTGCAAGTAGGCACACAATGTGTGGCGTTGATTAACCGATGATTAACCCAGGCTATTCTAGATGGAGTGTGGATCCTTTAGCGGCATAATCTGCGCTTAATCCGCTGCACTTTTAATCACCCCCATCTTTCATGAAGGGTTCACCATGCACGTACTGGTCTGTGAAGACGACGAACTGATCGCCAGCGGCATTGTGGCCGGCCTCACCGCCCAGGGTTTTACCGTCGAGCGCGTGGCCACGGCGGGCGCTGCACGCGCGATGCTCAAGGCGGCCACCTTCGACATCATGGTGCTTGACCTCGGCCTGCCGGATGAAGACGGCCTCAAGCTGTTGCAGCAGCAGCGCAGCCAGGGCCTGGAAATCCCGGTGCTGATCCTGACCGCACGGGACTCGGTGACCAACCGCGTCGACGGCCTGCAGGCCGGCGCCGACGACTACCTGCTCAAACCCTTCGACCTGCGTGAACTCGCCGCGCGCCTGCAAACCCTGTTGCGTCGGGTGGCGGGGCGCAGCGTCAACCTGATCGAGCATGGCCGCCTGGCCTACAACCCCAGCAGCCGCGAAACGTTCCTGGGCGGCCAGCCGGTGGACCTGTCGCGCCGCGAACAGGCGCTGCTGCAAGCCCTGCTGCACAACAAAGGTCGGGTGCTGTCCAGCGAGCAGCTCAAGGACAGCGTCTACGGCTTCAACGACGAATTGGAAAGCAACGCCCTCAACGTGCATATCCACCACCTGCGGCGCAAATTGGGCAATGGCATCGTCGAGACCGTGCGCGGCCTCGGGTACCGCCTGGGCCCGGCTGACGGGGGCGAGGACGCATCGTGAAAAGCCTGCGCCTGCGCCTGACGTTCAAGCTGGGCGCCGCTTTTGTGTTGATCTGGGCCCTGGCGGCGGCCTGGATGCTCAACGATCTGCGCAACCAGATGATGTTCTCCCTCGACCAGCGCCTGGTGGCGTCGGCGCGCATGGTGGCAGGCCTGACCGAGCAGATGCCGGGGCTGGCCAGTGTGAGCGGCGGTGCGCATTTCAGCGCCGAACAGCTGCACGTGCCCGGCGGCATGGCCTGTCAGGTCAGCTCCTTGCGTGGCGAAGTCCTGGCGCGCAGCCATACCACTCCAGAGGAGGGGCTGGAGTCGCGCAAGAGCGGTTTCCGGGACCAGGTCATCGATGGCGTGGGCTGGCGCAGTTTTACCTTGTCCCGTGGCGATCTGTTGATCACCACCGCCGACCGCCAAGTGGAACGTGAGGCGCTGAACCTGTCGATCCTGCTGGCGGCGTCGGTGCCGGTGGGCGTGGCGATGCTCGGCTGCCTGTGCCTGCTGTGGCTGGGTATCGGCCAGAGCCTGCTGCCGCTCAATCGCATGCGTGACGCCTTGATGCGCCGCAGTGCCGACTCCCTGGAGCCGCTGCAGATCCACCCGTTGCCCAGCGAACTCAAGCCGCTGCTCGACACCCAGAACCAACTGTTGCAACGCATCGCCAAGACCATCGAACGCGAACGCCGCCTGACCGGCGACGCTGCCCACGAACTGCGCAGCCCGCTGACGGCGATCAAGACCCACCTGCAAGTGGCGCGCATGACCGAAGGCGCGGCCCGCGACCAGTCCCTGGCCCATGCCGAGGAGGGCGCCGACCGCCTGCACCGGACCCTTGAGCAATTGCTGTTACTGGCACGGGTGGAAGGCAGCCTGTCCTTCGACGATGGGTTGCAATCGAGTGCCGAGGAAGTGGCGCGGTTGGCCATCCAGGATGCGAACGCCGGCGACAATTCGCGCATTGACCTGATCCTGCCGGATAACCTCTCCGGCGCCCCCGTGGAAATGCCGGTGGGCCTGGCGGTCGCCGCCTTGCGCAACCTGTTGGACAACGCTTTGCGCCATACACCGGCGGACACCCGGGTGGAGCTCAGTGTGTTCACCTCTGCCGATAACGTGGTGTTTCGCGTGCGTGACCACGGCAAGCAGATCTCCACCGAGGACCTGCAATACCTGACCCAACGCTTCTGGCGCAATGGCAACAGCGAAGGCTGCGGCCTGGGCCTGGCGATCGTGCAAGCGATTGTGCAGCGCTGTTCCTGCTCCTTGAAGTTCGACAGCCAGCCCGATGGCCTGCGCGTCGATTTGGGCATGCCGCTGCGGCGCTGATCACTTTTCTCTCACGTGCCAAATAGTTACCGCCCTCCTGGGGTTCAAATCTTCAGGATGGCGGTAATTTTTTTGCGCTTGAACGGGCTGAACGACTCGGCCTGTATTGAAAAGGACGGTTCTTATGTTGGTCATCGATACCAGTTTCCCAGCCAAAGGCTTTAACGAACGTAACGGCGAGCCGGTGCGGCAGGTGATCCTGCATTACACCGCCGCACCTTTTGGCTCCTCCCTGCGCACCCTGACTCAGGATGGGGTCAGTGCGCACTACTTGCTGCCCGACCCTGATGAGCCCAGTTACCGGGCTGCTGGCTATGAAGAGTTGCGTGTCTTTCGCCTGGTGGAGGAAGGCAAGCGCGCCTGGCATGCCGGCGTGAGCCATTGGGCGGGCCGCGATAACCTCAATAGCCGCTCGATTGGCATTGAGATCGTCAACCTGGCGCGGGATGATGGCGGGGTGTTTACGTTTCCGGCCTACGGGGAGGAACAAATCGAGGTGTTGATTGCGCTGGTTCGCGACGTTCTTGGGCGTTACCCGCAGATCGGCCCCACCGACATCCTCGGGCACTCGGACGTGGCGTACGGGCGCAAGAGCGATCCGGGGCCTCGGCTGCCGTGGCGGTGTTTGCATGAGGCGGGGGTAGGGGCCTGGTTTGATGAGGTGACGCGGGCCATGTACCAGCGAAGGTTTTGCCTTGGGTTACCGCCCGAGGTCGAGGTGGAGCGGGCGTTTCAGCGTTAT
The DNA here is from genome assembly GCF_002859085.1 of Pseudomonas sp. QC2. Classification (NCBI taxonomy): domain Bacteria; kingdom Pseudomonadati; phylum Pseudomonadota; class Gammaproteobacteria; order Pseudomonadales; family Pseudomonadaceae; genus Pseudomonas; species Pseudomonas sp. QC2. Next base: position 129,276 of record NZ_PKKS01000025.1, on the reverse strand, counting down.
GGGTATGCGCCGGCAAAGAATCGGCAGGCATTCGAGCAGAGGACGCGGGCGTTTCAGATGCACTTTCGGCCGCGGGATTATTGTGGGTTCCTGGATGCGGAGACTTGCGCGATTTTGTATGCGCTGAATGAAAAATACCTTGGGTTATGAAGCTTGGCGCGGTTCAAATGTGTGGGCTTGCTCGCGAAAGCGGCCTGACAGCTGACCTGGATGTTGGATCAGACAGGGTACATATCCGTTATTTGAGTAACGGCTGCTATGGGTTCCGCTCTTACAGCGGGTCACTTTTGGAAGAGCGCCAAAAGTAACCCAAAACGCTTCGCCCCAACACTCGGCACCTCGCCTAGGCTCGGTGTGCCCGTAATCCGCCAGGGATTTGGGGGGCCGCCTGAGATCAAAAGCCAAAGCGCGGCGGCCTTAGAGCCGACCGGGTTCTTGCTGCTGATCTCGGTCAAATGTGGGAGCGAGCAAGCCCATTCCCACACTTGGCTCCTCATCCATCAGTTAAAGATCGGTGGCGACTAAATCCCTCCCCTGCTGGTGCGTTTCCAGAACAGGAAATCCGTGCGCATGCCCCCTTGGGCCAGACGCCAGCGGATCGGCAGTTTGGTCACCATCATCAGCGTATTGAGGGATCGAGAAATGTCAGTCGCTACCAGCCGTATCGAAGACGCCCAGGTGCATGAAACGCTCTACCAGTTCGACGAAAACCCGCTGCTCGCCCGTCAGCGCCAGCAGGAGTCCAACGCCCGCAGCTACCCTCGGCGCATTCCCTTGGCGCTCAAGCGCGCCAAGGGGATTTACGTGGAAGACGTGGAGGGCCGCAGTTTCATCGACTGCCTGGCCGGCGCCGGCACCCTCGCGTTGGGGCATAACCACCCGGTGGTGATCGAGGCGATCCAGCAAGTGCTGGCCGATGAACTGCCGTTGCACACGCTGGACCTGACTACGCCGGTCAAGGATCAGTTCGTGCAGGACTTGTTCGGCCTGTTGCCGCCAGCGTTGGCGCGCGAAGCGAAAATCCAGTTCTGTGGCCCCACCGGCACCGATGCGGTGGAAGCCGCGTTGAAGCTGGTGCGCTCCGCCACCGGGCGTAGCACAGTGTTGTCCTTCCAGGGCGGTTACCACGGCATGAGCCAGGGCGCCTTGAGCCTGATGGGCAGCCTGGGGCCGAAGAAACCCTTGGGCGCGTTGCTCGGCAATGGCGTGCAATTCTTGCCGTACCCCTACGACTACCGTTGCCCGTTCGGCTTGGGCGGCGCGGAAGGGGTGCGGGTCAACCTGCACTACCTGGAAAACCTGCTGAATGACCCAGAGGCTGGCGTTTTGCTGCCGGCGGCGGTGATTGTCGAAGTGGTGCAGGGCGAGGGCGGTGTGATTCCGGCTGACCTGGACTGGCTGCGCGGTCTGCGCCGCATCACCGAACAGGCAGGTGTGGCGTTGATCGTCGATGAGATCCAGAGCGGTTTCGGTCGCACCGGCAAGATGTTTGCCTTCGAACACGCCGGCATCATCCCGGATGTGGTGGTGATGTCCAAGGCCATCGGCGGCAGCCTGCCGTTGGCGGTGGTGGTGTACCGCGACTGGCTCGACACCTGGCTGCCGGGCGCACACGCCGGGACTTTCCGTGGCAACCAGATGGCGATGGCGGCGGGTTCGGCGGTGATGCGCTACCTCAAGGACCACGACCTGGCCGGCCACGCGGCGGCCATGGGCGAGCGCCTGGGTGAACACCTGTGCATCCTGCAGCGCGACTTCCCGCACCTGGGGGATATCCGCGGTCGTGGGCTGATGCTCGGCGTGGAACTGGTTGACCCCAATGGCCCGCCAGACATCCAGGGCCACCCGCCCGTGCATCGCCAATTGGCGCCGCTGGTGCAGCGCGAATGCCTCAAGCGCGGGCTGATCCTGGAGCTGGGCGGCCGTCATGGCAGCGTTGTGCGTTTCCTACCGCCGTTGGTGATCACCGCCACCGAAGTGGACCGCGTGGCGGATATCTTCGGACGTGCGTTGGCGGCGGCGGTTGCCAGCCTCTAATTTTTTTGCAACCTGGTACGTTTCTACAGGTATCAGTGCTGCGCGCGTTGCGCAGCCAGCCTTTCAGCGATGGAGAACAGCAATGACCTCAGTATTTGACCGCGACGACATCCTGTTTCAGGTAGTGGTCAACCATGAAGAACAGTATTCCATCTGGCCCGACTACAAGGCTGTGCCGGAAGGCTGGCGCACCGTGGGCAAGAGCGGCATGAAGAAAGAGTGCCTGGCGTACATCGAAGAGGTCTGGACCGATATGCGTCCGTTGAGCCTGCGCCAGAAGATGGACGGCGCTGCGCTGGCTTGAAGAGGGTGCGCTTACTGTGGTGAGCGGGCTTGTCCCGCGCTGGGCTGCGCAGCAGCCCCAAAGAAGCCGGGAGCGCTTCGCACTCCAGCGCGAGCAAGCTCGCTCACTCCAATGATCCTGTTAACCGCAAGAACGCATTTCGGCGGTTACTGGGTGTAGAGGTAATCCGTCGCCAACGACGCCAGCGTCCGCACGCCCACCACCAACGCCGACTCATCCACAAAGAACCCCGGATTGTGGTTCGGTGCTGCCTTGCTCGTGTCCTGATCCCTCGGCGTGACCCCCAGGAATACGAACAGCCCCGGCGCCTCCTTGGCATAAAACGAGAAGTCTTCGGCGCCGCCCACCAGTGGGCCCTGCACCACGTCATCCTTGGTCGCCCAGCGCAGGCTCGGCAGCATTTTCTCGGTCAATGCCGGGTTGTTGATGGTGGGGTCGTACTTCTCGATGATGGTGACTTCGGCCTTGGCGCCACCGCTTTCGGCGATTTTTTCCACGGTCTGCCGTACGTCCGCGTGCAGCTTCTGACGGATGCCGTAGTCATAGGAGCGAATGGTGCCGGTCATGTCCACCGACTCAGGGATGATGTTGTAGCGCGTACCACCGTTGATGGTGCCAATGCTCACCACCGAGGGGAACGAGGAGATGTCGGTGCGGCGGCTGACCACGGTCTGCAAGCCAACGATGGTCTGTGCACCCACGGTGATCGGGTCGATGCCGTCCCAAGGGCGACCGGCGTGGGTCTGTTTGCCGAGGATCTTGATACGCAAATCATCCGAGCTGGCCAGGGTCGGTCCCGGGCGGTAGGCAATCTGGCCGGCGGGCACACCGGCCCACACATGCAGGCCGAATACCGCGTCTGGCTTGGGCGCTTTCATCACGCCTTCCTGCACCATCATTTTGGCGCCCCAGGTATTTTTGCCGTCGGGAATGAAATCACTCGGGCCTTCCTCGGCCGGTTGGAAGTAGAACACCACGGTGCCGGGCAGGCGCTCGCGCATGCCGGTCAGGATCGTCGCCGTGCTCAGCAGGATGGCGACATGGGCGTCGTGCCCGCAGGCGTGCATCACGTCGACTTCCTTGCCCAGGTAGGTGCCCTTGGCGTTGGAGGCGAAGGGCAGGTCGGCGACTTCCTTCACCGGTAGCGCATCCATGTCGGCACGCAGGGCCACGGTCGGGCCGGGCAGGGCGCCTTTCAGCACGGCCACCACACCGGTGCGGGCTACGCCGGTCTTGACCTCAAGGCCGAGGTCGCGCAGTTGTTTGGCGACCAACTCGGCCGTACGGGTTTCAGTGTTGCCCAGTTCAGGGTGGGCGTGAAGGTCGCGTCGGGTTTCCAGCAACGCCGGTTCAAGCGCTTTTGCCTGGGCGGCGATTTCCTCCCGGGCACTGTCCTGGTCGCTGTTGGCGGCAATCACGGCACTGCTGGCAACGGCGCACAGCGCGCCGAAAACCCACGTGTGTTTCAGACCGGTTAAACGCATAAGGACCTCTCCTGAGTTTATTGTTGTTGATCTTTCTCCTGCACCGTGCCGGCGGTCACCACCTGCACACTCAAGCGCGGCGTGGCCAGGTCCAGCCCGGCTTCGTCCAGATGACGCTTGAGCGACAGGTTGAACGCCCGCGACACTTCCCACTGCTTGATCGGTGCGGTCTTGAACCGTGCGCGCAGGATCGCGCTGCCCGACTCGAAACTTTCGACACCCTGTATCTCCAGCGGCGACCAGATATTGCGGCGTTGCAGCGGGTCGTTGCGCATTTTCTGACCGACATCGCGCATCAGCTTGATGGCATCGTCAATGTCCATGTTGTAGGGGATCGCCACCCGGAAGATCGCGTAGCCGAACTCCCGCGAGTAGTTCTTGATGCTCTTGATTTCGCTGAACGGGATGGTGTGCACGATGCCGTCGATGTCGCGCAGGCGCACGGTGCGGATGGTCAAGCCTTCTACCGTCCCCAGGTGGCCGCCCACATCCACGTAGTCATCGATGGCCAGGGAGTCTTCGATGATGATGAACAGGCCGGTGATCAAGTCCGCCACCAGCGACTGCGCGCCGAAACCAATGGCCAGGCCGATCACACCGGCACCCGCCAACAGTGGCGTGACGTTCATGCCCATGTTCGCCAGGGCGACAATCGCGGCGATGATAAAGATGGTCACGAACAGCACGTTGCGGATCAACGGCATCATGGTCTGCGCTCGTGCGTTGGCCAGGCCTTTGCGCGAGCGGGTGAGGGCGTGGTGGATCGCCGTGTCGCTGAGGATCCAGATCAGCCAGGCGAACAGCAAGGTGCCGCCCAGGCCGAACAGCTTGACGCTGATTTCGTGGCCATCGCCTTCGGTAAAGCGAATCAGCGACAGGCCCCACACCCGCAGGCCCAACTCGATAAACACCAGCCACACCACCAGGTGGGCCAGGGTGTAGACGAAGCTTTTCAGGCGCTCGGAGTACAGCGCGTGTCGCTTGTGCCCGCGTTGCGGCTTGAGGGCGTGACGGCGGACCAGGCCGTTGATGACCATGCACAGCACCAGCAACACGGTGCACAACAGCGACTGACGCAAGGCGGTGCTGGTATCGCCGGCAGAGACAAAGGTGGCGAACAGCGAAATGCCCACCAGCAGCAATGCGGGGATGTACCAGAAGGAGCCGATGATTTCGATGGTGTCGCTGAGGGCCCTGCGGGTCAGGCGACGGGACAGCGGCTGGTTGCGGATCAGGTGGGCGATGGGCCGGCGGAAACGCAGGATAAACACACCGGTCGACAGCGCTGCCATCACATTGGCGATCGTCGCGGCGGTGTGTGACAGGTGCTGGCCCAGAGCCAGGACGAGACGCGGGTCGCTCAAGGCCTCACCGAAGGCGGCAAAGCTGCCGATCCACCACAGGGGACGGAACGCCTGGTGACGCAGGATGTACAGCGCGCGATGGCGATGCGGGCCGTCGAGCACCGAAAAGGCAATCACGCAGATGGCAGAGAAGCAGGTACCGACCACCAGCGCGTAGGCCAAGACCATCGCCAGGGATTTGCCCAGGGACGAGGGCAGGGCGTAGCTCAGGTAGACCGTGATCACCAGGGCGATCAGCCATGGGCCGAGCTTGCGCAGCGCGAAGCGCACCATGTCCCAGGTGCGTGGGTGTTGCGGCAATTCTTCGGGCAGGCCGAAGCGTTCGCGGACGCGGTGGCTGAGCCAGATCAGCGCGGCGGCGAGCAGGCTCCACACCGCCAGGATCAGGGCAAACCCGAAAATGATCGGCAGCCATTCGTTGGCCGGCAGCATCAGCGCACTGAGTTCTTCCTTGGCCAGGTCGACTTCGTTGGACCAACGCCCCACTGGGCTGTCTTCGCCGGAGAACTGCTGCTCAAAGCCCGACAGCGTACTGCCGATGAGCCCCAGTACGCCTTGCTCGGCGGCGGGCTGGGCTTTTTGTGTGGCGGCGCGCAGCTTTTTCAGGTCGCTCAGCAACTGAGTGCGCTGCTGGTCGTTTTCCAGGGTCTTGATCACCTCGTCCAACGACTGCCCCAGCGGCACGTCGGCCTGGGGCTGGGTTTTGCTGTTGTTACCCAATAGGCCGGGCAGGCCCACGGCTTGGGCAGGCGTGAGCGGCAGCAGGGTTAGCAGGGCAATCAGGCAATAGCAGGGCAGGGCAAACAGACGGGAAAGCACGAGGCGGTCAACCTTGAAAACGACGGGTTGAGCGAGTGTACGAGTGCAATCGTCATTCGGCCAGTTTGGCGAGGATCTTGTACACCACGGTGCCCAGGATCAGCAGCATGCCGACCCACATGCCGAACACGCCGACAGGCTTGTCACGAAAGTTGAAGCCTACAGCCAACAGGATCATGCCGATCAGAATCGGGATAAGCATGGCGTGGAAGGAGGACATGGAGATCATGGTGCGACGGCCTTGTCGGAGTGGGAATACTGACAAGTCTAGGTCGGATTGCAGAAAGTGCAGCTGATGCAGGTCAGGTGTACGCAGATCTAATGTGGAAGGGGGCTTGCCCCCGATTGCAGAGGGTCAGACTACAAATATAGTCACTGATCCGCCGCCACCGGGGGCAAGCCCCCTCCCACATTTTTGACCGAGTCAGCCCAAATTATCAGGGCAGGTCGTGGCTCGCGTAGAACGCGCCCAGCACTTTCACCAAATGCGCCAAGTCATGGCTGCCGCACAGCTCGCGAATGGAGTGCATGGCAAATGTCGGCAGGCCGATGTCCACGGTGCGCACGCCCAGGTGGCTGGCGGTGATCGGGCCGATGGTCGAACCGCAGCCCATGTCGCTGCGCACCACGAAGCTCTGCACCGGTACTTCCTGGGCCATGCACAGGTGGCGGAAGAACCCGGCGGTTTCGCTGTTGGTGGCGTAGCGCTGGTTGCTGTTGACCTTGATCACCGGGCCGGCGTTGAGCTTGGGACCGTGGTTGGCGTCGTGCTTCTCGGCGTAGTTCGGGTGCACGCCGTGGGCGTTGTCCGCAGACACCAACAGGGATTTCTGAATGGTACGTACGAACTCATCACCTTCCGGCAGCAGACGGCGCAGGGTCTGTTCGAGCATCGGGCCATCGGCACCGCAGGCTGAGCAGGAGCCCACCTCTTCGTGGTCGTTGCAGACCAGCACGCAGGTTTCATCGGTCTCGCTGGTGAGCAACGCTTGCAGGCCGGCATAGCACGACAGCAGGTTATCCAGGCGCGCGCCGGCGATGAAGTCGCCGTTCAGGCCGATCACCGCAGCGCTTTGGGTGTCGTAGAAGCTCAACTCATAGTCGAGCACCACGTCGGCGTTCAGCCCATGCTCACGCGCCAGTTGATCGGTGAGCACGGCGCGGAAGTCCACGCGCTCATCACCGGCAAACTGCGCGAGGATCGGCGGCAGCTCGGTCTGGGCATTGATCGCCCAGCCCTGGTTGGCTTCACGGTTCAGGTGAATGGCCAAGTTGGGGATGATGGCGATGGGCAATTTGAAGTCGATCAGTTGGCTTTCGACCTTGCCGTCGCGGCGGAACGTCACGCGGCCGGCCAGGGACAGGTCGCGGTCGAACCACGGTGCCAGCAGCGCGCCGCCGTAGACTTCCACGCCCAACTGCCAGAAACCCTGGCGCTGCAGCTCCGGCTGCGGCTTGACGCGCAGGCACGGGCTGTCGGTGTGGGCGCCGACCAGGCGGATACCGCCTTGCAGCGGCGAGTGGCGGCCGAGCTTGAAGGCGATGATCGAGGAGTCGTTACGGGTCACGTAATAGCGCCCGTTGGCCTCGGTGGTCCAGGTCTCGCGCTCGTCGAGACGCTGATAGCCGGCCGCTTCCAGGCGCTGGGCCAGGGCAGCAGTGGCATGAAAAGGAGTAGGGGAGGCCTTGAGGAAGTCGATCAGGCCTTGATTCAACGCTTCGCGCATAAATAGCTCCAGACAGCAATGCGCGGAGTTTACCGTTCGAGGGTGAGAAGTGCACAGAACAAATGTGGGAGGGGGAAAGCCCCCTCCCACAACCGCTTTAAAATGACGCTGGGCACTCGAAGCGCAGGCGCTCGCCGCTTTGCGGGTGAGTGAAGCTCAGCATGCTCGCATGCAGGCACAGGCGCGGCCACGCAGCCAGGGCCTGTTCATGGGCATACAGGCCATCACCCAACAGCGGATGACCGATGGACAGCATGTGCACACGCAGCTGGTGCGAACGCCCGGTGATCGGCGTCAGCTCGACGCGGCACCAGTCACCACAGCGTTCCAGCACCTTCCAGAAGGTTAGTGCATGCTTGCCGAACTCATGGTCGACCACGTGGCGCGGCTTGGTGGGCGGGTCGTAGCGCAGGGGCAGGTCGATGCTGCCGCTGTCCAGTTCCGGCTGGCCCCAGGCCAAGGCGGTGTAGGCCTTTTCGGTTTCTCGGTCGTGAAACTGGCGGGACAGTTCGCGGTGTGTATCGGCGTCCCGCGCCAGCAGGATGATGCCCGAGGTTTCCCAGTCCAGGCGATGGACGATGCGGGCTTCGGGGTAGCCGTTCTCCTGCAGGCGGCTGATCAGGCAGTCCTTGTTGTCGTCGGCGCGGCCAGGCACCGAGAGCAGCAGGGTGGGCTTGTTCACCACCAGGACGGCAGCGTCCTGATAGAGGATATGGATGTTGGACAGCGGCATTAAACAGCCTCGTAACAAACGCCAACGGCGGCTCGCCCACCCGGTCCGCAAAAAGGGATCAGGGTGAACGAGCCGCCGTGGCGGCCGCCTGTTCGATCAACGATCAGGCAGGGTGATATTGAGTTCCAGAATCGAGCAGCTGCCGTCATTTTCCAGGGCGACATGCACGTCATCGTTGCCGATATTGACGTACTTGCGGATCACCTCGACCAGTTCCTTCTGCAAGGCTGGCAGGTAGTCCGGCGTGCTGCGTTGGCCGCGTTCGTGCGCCACGATGATCTGTAGACGCTCTTTCGCTACCGACGCGGTACTTGGCTTTTTGTTGGCGCGAAAGAAGTCGAGAAATTTCATTGTTTAGTTGCCTCCAAAGATACGCTCGAAGAATCCCTTCTTCTTAACATCGAGGAAGCGATGTTCCACGGTCTTGCCCAGCAAGCGATCAACCGCATCGCTGTACGCCTGGCCGGCGTCGCTCTGGTCGTCAAGAATGACTGGAACGCCTTGGTTGGAAGCCTTCAGGACGGCCTGGGATTCCGGGATCACACCCAGCAGGGTCACGGCGAGGATGTCCTTCACGTCTTCAACGCCCAGCATTTCGCCGTTGCTGACGCGCTCAGGGTTGTAGCGGGTGAGCAGCAGGTGCTCCTTGATCGGGTCTTCGCCTTTTTCGGCGCGCTGGGACTTGCTGGCCAGCAGGCCGAGCATGCGGTCCGAGTCACGTACCGAGGAGACTTCCGGGTTGGTCACCACGATGGCTTCATCGGCGAAGTACATCGCCAGGTGAGCACCGGTTTCGATACCGGCCGGGGAGTCGCAGACTACGTATTCGAAGGTTTCCTTCAGCTCAGCCAGGACTTTGCCTACGCCTTCTTTGGTCAGCGCGTCTTTGTCACGGGTCTGGCTGGCGGCCAATACGTACAGGTTCTCAAGGCGCTTGTCCTTGATCAGGGCCTGTTGCAGGTTGGCTTCACCGTTGACCACGTTGACGAAGTCATACACCACGCGGCGTTCGCAGCCCATGATCAGGTCGAGGTTACGCAAGCCGACGTCGAAGTCGACGATAACTGTCTTGTGGCCGCGCAGAGCGAGACCGGTACCGATAGCGGCGCTGGTGGTGGTCTTACCCACACCACCCTTGCCGGATGTAACCACGAGAATCTTGGCCAAGGTGTTTCACCCCTAAGGAAAAAGGACTTTTGAGTCCCTGAAAAACATCTCTTGAAACTCGCTGCAGGCGGACAGCCTTTGTAGGAAAAAGATGGGGTTTCCCGAGGAAAAACGCCACTTTCAATTATTCCTACGCAAGTCTTGCCGGTTTCGCTGTGCTATCAGAGTCTAGAGATGCTTGGAAAATGCGGCAGTATCCGTTAAAGACGGATGATGTTCAACACATCGCCCGACAGGTTGACCTGCACCGAAGCCCCCCACAGCGGGTCGCGACGCAAATCTTCTGAAACCTTGTACTGGCCCGCGATGGACACTAGCTCAGCGGTCAACTGCTGGCAAAAAATACGGGCCTTGGTATCACCCTTGATGCCGGCGAGGGCACGTCCGCGCATCGGGCCGTATACATGGATGTTGCCATCGGCAAGAAGTTCCGCCCCCGGGCTGACCGAGGAGATCACGACAAGGTCGCCACCCTGGGCATAAATCTGCTGCCCACCACGTACGGGCGAGGTGATGATCTTTGTCGGCTTGATCGTCGGCTCGGGTGGTTTTTCCGGTTTTTTCTTCTCTTCACCGACCAATGGTTCAAGCGGTCGCTCACGCGCGCCGGACGGTGGCAGTACTGGCAGTTCAATGGCGATGGCGGCGGCAATGTCTTCAATTCGACTGGCGCGGATGGCCAGGGTACGCAGGCCATGGGAGCGGCACACGCGCATCAGCCCAGGCAAGTCGATCACCCCTTGGCCGGCGGGCAGTTTGTCCAAGGCCAGCACCAGCGGGGCGTTGTTGAAGAAATTCGGCGCCAGGGCGACCTTGGCGGCGAGCTGGCGGTCCAGGGCGTCGAGGTCGTTGCGGGCAAGTTCCAGCACGGTGATGGCGAGCATGCTGCCTTTCAGCTGGAACACGGGATCTTGGTCTAGCGGTTCGGTTTGGCTCATGGTCGGCAAAAGCGGCTTGTCACGAAAAGTGTCGAGACTTATAACGAGAACACTCACCCGCCGCAAGCCGAGTCGAACCGTTGTAGAATGCGCGGCCCTTGTCTTTACCGGAATCTGTAATGGATCGCCCGCGTTTTCGAGCTGTATTTTTTCACCCGCGTTTTTGGCTGTTATGGCTGGGGCTCGGCCTGCTGTGGCTGGTTACCCAACTGCCGTACCGCGCCCTGCTGACCATTGGTCGCCTGCTGGGTGCCGGCATGTACCGCGTGGCCGGCGAACGTCGCCGCATCGCCGCGCGCAACCTGGAACTGTGCTTCCCGGAAAAATCCGCCAAAGAGCGTAAACGGTTGCTCAAGGAAAACTTTGCCTCCACCGGCATCGCGTTCTTTGAAATGGCCATGAGCTGGTGGTGGGCACGTCAGCGTTTGGCGCGCCTGGCCCACGTCGAAGGCCTGGAACACCTCAAGCAGGCTCAATTGGACGGCAAGGGCGTGATCCTCATGGCCCTGCACTTCACCACCCTGGAAATCGGCGCAGCGCTGCTGGGGCAGAAGCACACCATTGATGGCATGTACCGCGAGCACGGCAACGCGCTGTTCGACTTTGTCCAGCGCCGTGGCCGCGAGCGTCACAACCTCGATTCCCTGGCCGTGGAGCGTGAAGACGTGCGTGGCATGCTCAAGCTGCTGCGCGCCGGCCGCGCCATCTGGTACGCGCCGGACCAGGACTACGGCGCCAAGCAAAGTATCTTCGTGCCGCTGTTCGGCATCCAGGCGGCGACGGTGACCGCCACCAGCAAGTTCGCCCGCCTGGGCAAGGCGCTGGTGGTGCCGTTCACCCAGGAGCGCCTGGCTGATGGCAGCGGCTACCGCCTGGTGATCCACCCGCCGTTGACCGATTTCCCCGGTGAAAGCGACGAAGTCGACTGCCTGCGTATCAACCAGTGGGTCGAAGCTTCGGTACGTGAATGCCCCGAGCAATACCTGTGGACCCATCGCCGCTTCAAAAGCCGGCCACCGGGTGAAGCCAAGTTGTACGAAAAACGCCGCTGATAAGATGGATAAGTACTGCGAGTGTGGCGAGGGAGCTTGCTCCTGTTGGGTCGCAAAGCGGCCCCAGCGTTAGGCGCAAGAAGATTAGGACTGCTGCGCAGTCCAACGGGAGCAAGCTCCCTCGCCACAAAGACAGACCTTTCCCTACATGGAGTGACGCAATGCGCCCAGCTGAACCGGTTACTGGCTTGATTCTTTCCGGCGGCGGGGCGCGAGCGGCGTATCAGGTAGGGGTATTGGCGGCCATTGCCGAGCTGTTGCCGCCGGGGGCACCCAATCCTTTCCCGGTGATCGTCGGCACCTCGGCTGGCGCGATCAATGCTGTGACCCTGGCCAGTGGCGCCATGGACTTTACCGCTGCGATCCAACGCCTGACCGCGTTCTGGCAGGGCTTTCGCAGCCATCTGGTGCTGCGCAGCGATTGGCCGGGGGTGATTCGCCAGGCGGGCCGCTTTTTCATCCACAGCCTGCTGGGCATCGGCGCCCAAGTGCCGGTGGCGCTGCTCAACAGCTCGCCGCTGCGCGAGCTGTTGCAGGATCGCTTGAACCTCGACGGCATCGACGAGGCTATCCGCCACAAACACTTGCACGCAGTGGCGGTGACGGCCTTCGGTTATGAGTCCGGGCAAGCGGTGACCTTCTACCAGGGCGGCGGCACCATCGACGCCTGGTTGCGCCACCGCCGCATCGGCGTGCCGACCCAACTGACGGTGGAGCACCTGCTGGCCAGCTCGGCGATCCCTTTGCTGTTTGCCCCGGTGAAACTCGACCAGGAGTATTTCGGCGATGGCGCCGTGCGGCAGTCGGCGCCGATCAGCCCGGCCTTGCACCTGGGGGCCAGTCGCGTGCTGGTGGTGGGGGTCAGTGGCAACCCGCGTGGCATTGAGCCGGTGACGCAACGCACCTACACCGGCCAGGAACCGACCCTGGCGCAGATCGGTGGGCACATGCTCAACAGTACGTTCATTGATAGCCTGGAAAGCGATATCGAATTGCTGGAGCGCTTGAACCAGTTCAGCCATGCCGCGCCTGGGGTGGCGGCGGTGGAAGTGCTGGTGATTGCACCCAGCCAGCCCATCGACGAAATCGCGGCACGGCATCGCCAGGAATTGCCGGCGGCGTTGCGGTTGTTTTTGCGCGGGCCGGGGGCGACCAAGACGAGTGGGGCGGGGGTGTTGAGTTACTTGTTGTTCGAGGCGGGGTATTGCAGCGAGTTGATTGAGCTGGGGCGGCGGGATGCGTTGGCCAAGCGCGAAGAAATCACTCGGTTCCTCGGTTTGAAACAGGACTAAATGTGGGAGGAGGCAAGCCCCCTCCCGCATTAGATCTGCAGTGTTCTGTCAGAAGTGGTACTTGACCAGGAAACTCGCCGTGTCCTGGTTGGTCTTGAACGCGCCGGAATCTTCGATCCCGTACTTGTTCTTCCAGTAGTCGTACTCAAAGCCCACATACAGCTGCTTGTCGCCCCAATGCAGCGCTTTACCCAGGTCATATTTGACCTGTGGGTTGAAGTGCAGGTTGGCGTGGTAAGTGCCACGGGCGTTCTTGTCGTTGTCCGTCACCCAGTCCATGAAACCATCGATCAGCACATCGGAGTTGCCGACCGGAATCGTGTACGACCAGACCGGGGTGATCTGCCAAACGCCGTCACCCGGGCGATTGCCTTCGGTCTGGCGCTGGTAGAAGTTCAACTGGAAGTAATCGAAACCGGGGATGTTCAAGTCAAAGCCGGGGCCGACCAGATACGACTCGTTATCGCCTTCGCCGAACTCGTAAGTCAGTGCCAGCAGCACATCTTTGATCGGGCCGAAGGACAAGTCTTTGTCCAGGATTTTGCCGAATGATAGCCGTGGGCTGATTTCGCCGTAATACGTACTTGGGCCGACGTTGCCGTCTTCCTTGCCGTTGTAAAAGATGCGGTCGACAAAGAGGAAGTTGTCGCCGTACTTCCAGGCATCGGCATGTTCGAACGTGACGGTTTGCTGGATCTGCGGGTTGACGGTAAAGCTCTTGCCCCACAGGTAAGTCAGGCTGTTGTTCTGCCACTGCAACAGGTCACCGGCCACGGCTTGGCCACCGGCCAGCAGGGATCCCGCCAGCATCAGGCCTTGGAACATAGGTTTCATTCGGTTGCTCCCGAGTTAAAGTTTTATGGTTTTTCTTCTACGCAGGCGCTCTGGTGTGGCGCCTTTGGCTTCGCTGCAAAAATCGTCTGTTTGGTCAGCTTTAGTGCTTTTAGCAAGAGCTGCGCCAAGGTGTTTAAAAAGCCAAAAAATCCCCGTCGGCTGCATCGGATGCAGTCGAATTCAGAGGACGTTTGCGCACGTTGGCCGCAGACATAAGGCCGGGATAAGTTGGCCTTGCAGTCAGCTTTTACATTCGCTGTTTTTTTTTGAGTTGATTCGAGCGGGCGCGGAGAATACTGGCTCCAAAGCTTGGGCTCAAGTGCGCTGTAACAGCGCGCGTGGGGCGAGAATGGGGCACGGCTTGTGGCCGGCCCCAGGTGAAAGGTGTGCATATGAGGGTTCCCTGTCTTGTTATTGTTTTACTAACAAAGGAATCAATGCGTGTGAGCAACGGCAGGTCGTTCTGCGCCGCCGAGAATGTTGAATAGGATATTCAGCGACAACGCGCTGAGGGTGGCCATGGCGATGCCGCTGTGGGTAATTGGGCTCATCCACAGCGGCAGCTGCGCGAAGAACTCCGGGCGCACCACTGGGATCAGGCCCATGCCGATGCTCACCGCCACTAACAATTGGTTGCGACGGTCGGCGATGTCGGCTTCCTGGAGGATCTTGATCCCGGTGGCCGCCACCATCCCGAACATGGCAATCGCCGCGCCCCCCAGTACCGCCGGTGGAATCGATGCCACCAGGTAGGCGGCCTTGGGCAGCAGGCTGAGTACGATCAGAAATGCGCCGGCCATCATCGTCACCGAGCGGCAACGCACGCCGGTCATCTGCACCAGGCCGATGTTCTGGGCGAACGAGGAGTGGGTGAAGGTATTGAAGAAGCCGGCAAAGAACGACGCACCGGCATCACACAGCAGGCCGCGACGAAGCATCTTCGGCGTGACGTCCTGGCCGGTGATCTTGCCCAACGCGAGGAACATCCCAGTGGACTCGACAAAGATGATCACCACCACCAGGCACATCGACAGGATCGGCGCCAACTCGAACTTGGGCATGCCGAAGTGCAGCGGCGTCACCACTTGCACCCACGGCGCCTGAACCAGGCCGCTCAGGTCGACCATGCCGATAGCCCCGCACAAGGCGTAGCCCAGGCCCATGCCGATCAGCACCGAGATATTCACCCAGAATCCGCGCATGAAGCGGTTGATCAGCAGGATGGTGGCCAGTACCAACGCGGCAATTGCCAGGTAGATGGGGGAGCCAAACGTCGCAGCGGCACTGCCGCCACCGGCCCAGTTCACGGCCACCGGAAACAGCGACAGGCCGATCGCAGTGATCACCGTGCCGGTCACCAACGGCGGGAAAAAGCGTACGACCTTGGACATGAACGGCGCGATCAACAGGCCAAATAACCCGGCGGCGATGGTTGCGCCGAAGATCCCCTGCAAGCCGATACCCGGCATGCCGGCCATGGCGACCATGCTGCCGACGGCGGCAAAACTGGCGCCCATCATCACTGGCATGCGAATGCCCACAGGGCCGATGCCGAACGACTGCACCAGGGTGGCGATGCCGGCCACCAGCAGGTCGGCGTTGATCAGAAAGGCGATTTCTTCAAGACTCAGGCCGGCGGCCTGGCCAATAATCAGGGGCACGGCGACGGCGCCGCCGTACATCAGCAAGACGTGTTGCAGGCCTACCAGAATCAGTTGCAAGAGGGGCAGCCGCACCATGGCGGGCGCGGCAGGAATCTGCGGTTCGACTAACTCGGTCATGCAACACCTCGGATCTTTTTATTGTTGTGTTGTTCGGCATTCAATTGCCGGGTGTAACTCGATCTTCAAAACACGGCAGGCCCAAAGGTGGGAGGGGGCAAGCCCGTCCCACACTGGATCTCTGTGAATCAGTTAATGGGTGCGCGCTCCCTGGTTGATCCAGGTGCCGATCAGATCCCGCTCCTGCTGGGTCATTTGGGTGATGTTGCCCAGCGGCATAATCTGGCTCGCCACGGCCTGCGCTTGAATACGCGCGGCCTGCTGCTGGATCTGCGCCGGGGTGTCGAACATCACCCCGGCCGGTGCGGTGCTGAACAACGGGCTGGTCGGCTTGGCCGAATGGCATACGGCGCAGCGTTCCTGGATCACGCCATGGACCTTGTCGAAATCAATCGTCGCCTGGGCAGGTGCCGCAGGGGCTGCAGCCGTTTCGGCAGGCGCAGCGGGCGCGGCGGGTTTCAAACCTCCGCCCAACGCCGTTTCCGGCAACGGCTGATACTCAATGGCCGCCGGCGCCTTGGCCACTTCCGGGGTCGTCGACACCGGTTTCGGCCCGGTCACGTACGCCAGGCAAATCATCGCCAAGGCGCCTACCGGCAAGGTCCACGCATACTTCTGGCTGTTATGCCGCGTGTTGAAGTAGTGCCGCACCAACACCGCCGCCACCGCAATACCGGCCAGGATCAGCCAGTTGTATTGGCTGCCGTAGGTGCTCGGGAAGTGGTTGCTGATCATGATGAACAGCACCGGCAAGGTGAAGTAGTTGTTGTGTCGCGAACGCAGCAGGCCTTTGGCTGGCAGCGCCGGGTCCGGCGTGCGGTTCTCGGCAATCGCCGCGACCAGTGCGCGTTGCGCCGGCATGATGATGCGGAACACGTTGCCGACCATGATGGTGCCGATCACCGCACCCACGTGCAGGTAGGCGCCACGGCCACTGAACACTTTGCTGAAGCCGTACGCGGCGGCAATCAACAGCACGAACAGGATGAAACCGAGCAGGGCAGGGCGCTTGCCCAGGGCCGAGTCGCAGAGGAAGGAGTAGATGAACCAGCCGGCGAACAATGAGCCAATGCCCAGCAATACGCCTTCCGGACCACTGAGGCTGCTGCCCGGTGCCAGCAGGTACAACGTGGGGTTCCAGTAGAACACCACACACAGCAGCGCTATCCCGGACATCCAGGTGAAATAGGCTTCCCATTTGAACCAGTGCAGGTTGTCCGGCATGGTCGGTGGGGCCAGTTTGTATTTTTCCAGGTGGTAGATACCGCCACCGTGGATCGCCCACAAGTCACCGGCCAGGCCGCTCTTGGGGTTGACGCGATTAAGGTTGTTTTCCAGCCAGACGAAGTAGAAAGAAGCGCCGATCCACGCGACGCCTGTGATCATGTGAACCCAGCGCACGCTCAGGTTCAGCCATTCCATCAAATGTGCTTCCACAGTCTTTACCTCTCGCCTGTCACCCTTGTTGTCGGGTGATCCGGCCTTCTCTTATTGGTGGGGGGCGAGGATCAACCGCTCATCCTCTTCAAAAAAATGCTCATCGCAGTTATTGCCTGTGCCACTGCGATCAACCACCAGGAAGTCATCCCGCTTTTCGATCGTCAGCACCGGGTGGTGCCAGACGCCGCGATGGTAATTAATGCCCTGCCTGCCGTTGGTGACGAAGGCGCGGACCAAGCCCGATACAGGTGCATCGCCAAGTGGCGCGACCACGATCAGAAAGGGGTTGCCGAGCAGCGGAATGAAAGCCTGGCTGCCCAGCGGGTGTCTCTCCAGCATGCACACGGTCAATGGCATATCCAGCGCGTCGGCGCGGAAGATGCTGATGATGGCGTTGTCTTCCTGCTTGGCGGTTTCGACCGTTGCCAGTTTGTGAAAGCGCATGGTCGACCCGTTGTTGATCATGAAGTGATCGCTGCCGTCGGTTTCGATAACGTCTCCGAAAGGGGCGAAGGCTTCTTTGGTCAGGGGTTCGATCATCAGTGTGCGCATGGCTGTCTTCTTATCCGGATTCTGTGTGTTTGTTTTGCTTCTGTAGTGAGCGGGCTTGCCCCGCGCTGGGTGGCGAAGCCGCCCTAAAACCAGGCGCCTGAGTTCTGTCTGACAGAACGCGGTGGCTGGATTGGGGCGGCTTCGCCACCCAGCGCGGGGCAAGACCGCTCACTACAGGGTTCACCGCTTACTTCGAAACTTTACCCAGTACGCGCAGGCGACTCACGCCACCATCCGGGAACACGTTCAGGCGGATGTGGGTAATCGGCCCCAGCGCCTTGATCTGCTCGGCGAAGGTGTGTTCGGCGTGCATTTCCAGCTTCTGCGCCGGCAGCAGTTCGCGCCAGAACAGCGATTGGGTTTCGATCTGGCTGTCGGTGCCGCCCTTCACGAACGCGCCCTGGATCGAGCAGGTGTCCGGGTAGTTGCCCTTGAAGTGCAGGGTGTCGACGATGATCTTCTCGATCTCGCCCGGGTGGCCCAGGGCGACGATCACCCAGTCATTGCCCGGTGTACGACGACGCGCGGTTTCCCAGCCGTCGCCCATGTTGACGCCACGACCTGGGTTGAGGATGTTGCTCATGCGCCCGAAGTGTTCGTCGGAGCACGCCAGGGCACGCCCACCGTTAAGTGCGGCAGCCAGGTCGACCTGTTCGTTGTCGCCCACCGAGGACCAGTCGCGGAACGGCACGCCGTACACACGCAGACGCGCCACGCCGCCATCCGGGTAGATGTTGAAGCGCAGGTGGCTGAACGCCTGGTCGTTGTTGATCTCGTGGTAGTGGTGGCTGTTGCCTTGCAGCTCGACGGCCGACAGCACTTCCACCCACTGGGTGGTTTCGTCAGGCTCGCCCGAGGCCAGGAAGCAGGCTTCCAGGGAGGCCGACGGCGGGTAGTTGCCGGTGAAGAATGAAGTGTCGATGTCCACGCCCTTGATCGAGCCCGGTACGCCCAGGCGGATCACCGCGCTGTCGTAGCCTTCGAAGCGCTTGCGGCGCGACTCCCAGCCGTCCATCCACTTGCCGTTGTCATCGAAAACGCCCTCCTTCCACACGGCCGGGGTCGGCTGGAACAGGCGGTTGGCGTCGGCGAACCAGTCATCGGTGACAGAGATGATCTTGGTGCCCAAGCGGGCGTCGGCCAGGTTGACGAACTTCTCGAAAGGTGCGGCGTAAGCTTTCATTCTTCTTGTCTGCCTTAGATAAAGTGGCTGGGGATGGTCGTTTAGAGGGTCAGTAAGCGGAACAACGCGATCTTGTTGATCTCGTCCAGCGCGCACTTGAACTCGGTGTCCACCGCGTTGTGGATGCGCGTTTCGAACGCGGCGAGGATCTGATGCCGGTTGCTGCCTTTTACCGCCATGATGAAGGGAAACTTGAACTTGGCCTTGTAGGCCTCATTCAGCTCGGTGAAGCGCGAGAACTCTTCGGCCGTGCATTGGTGTATACCGGCGCCAGCCTGTTCATTTGTGCTGGCTTCGGTCAACTGGCCCTGGACGGCGGCTTTGCCGGCCAGGTCCGGGTGAGCGTTGATCAGTGCAAGTTGCTTGGCATGATCGGCGCTCAACAGGATGTCGCTCATGCGCTGGTGCAGGGTTTCGATCTGGTCGATCGACGCGTCCTGGCCCAGGTCGAAGGCCTTTTCGGCCACCCATGGCGAATGTTCGTAGATGTCGGCGAAAGCCTGGACGAAGGTGTCGCGGCTCAGGGTCGACGGTTTCAGCGTTTGGAACGCAGTCATTTCGCTGCTCCCGTGTACGGATGGGTTGCGTGCCAGTGACGGGCAATGTCGACGCGGCGGGTGAACCACACCTGTTCATGGCCCTTGGCGTATTCGATAAAACGCTTCAAGGCGGCCAGGCGGGCAGGGCGGCCGATCAGGCGGCAATGCAGGCCGATGGACAGCATCTTCGGTGCCTCGGCGCCTTCGGCGTAGAGCACGTCGAACGCATCCTTGAGGTACTCGAAAAAGTCATCGCCCTTGTTGAAACCCTGCACCTGCGTGAAGCGCATGTCATTGGTGTCCAGGGTGTAGGGGATCACCAGGTGCGGCTTGCCGGTGGGGTTGTTGGGTTCCCAGTAGGGCAGGTCGTCGTCGTAGGTGTCGCAATCGTAGAGGAAGCCGCCTTCCTCCATCACCAAGCGACGGGTGTTGGGGCCGGTGCGCCCGGTGTACCAGCCCAGCGGGCGTTCGCCGGTCAGTTCGGTGAGGATGCGGATGGCTTCGAGCATATGCTCGCGCTCCTGGGCCTCGTCCATGTACTGGTAGTCGATCCAGCGGTAGCCGTGGCTGCAGATTTCGTGGCCGGCCTCGACCATCGCGCGGATCACATCCGGGTGACGCTGGGCGGCCATGGCCACGGCGAAGATGGTCAGCGGGATATCGAATGCTTTGAACAGTTTGAGGATGCGCCATACGCCGGCACGGCTGCCGTATTCGTACAGCGACTCCATGCTCATGTTGCGCGCGCCTTGCAGCGGCTGGGCCGAGACCATTTCCGAGAGGAAGGCTTCGGACTCCTTGTCTCCGTGCAAAATATTGCGCTCGCCGCCTTCTTCGTAGTTGAGTACGAAAGACAGCGCAATGCGCGCCTTGCCCGGCCAATGGGGGTGAGGAGGGTTACTGCCGTAACCGATCAGGTCGCGTGGGTAGTCAGCGCTCACTGCAGTCTTCCTTCTTGTTCGTCGAAGTAGCGATGAGTGATTGTATACAACTTATTGCTCAGTTTGTAAGCCTGCATTTCTGCATTTTTTCCGAATGGCATGCGTTTCAGTTACTGCAAGAAACCTGCCTGACTGGTCAGCTAAAGCCTAAAAACTTTTTGGTAGACGCCCACCTGTAGGCGTCAGCTTACCGGCAAGCATTCTAACTGGGTATAGCAGGTGCACCACTGTCGCCACCCTGGTCGTCACTCACGGGGACCGGGTGTTTGTTAAATTTATTGTGTACAAGTTTTTTGAAAAGTGTCTTAATCGTTCATCGCCGGCTTTTTTGATGCCCTGAAAGAGTGCGGTTTCCTCTATTACTGACCACGGGAGGCGCACAGACGCCATGGGACGTTTGACCACACACGTTTTGGACGCCGCACACGGCTGCCCCGGCAGCGCAATCAAGGTCGAGCTGTATCGCGTCGAAGGCGCGCAGCTGGAACTGGTTGCCACCGCACAGACCAACAGCGACGGCCGCTGCGATGCCCCCCTGCTGCAAGGTGATGACTACCGCAGCGGTGTCTATCAGCTGCAGTTCAGTGCGGGCGACTACTACCGCGCTCGAGGCGTGCAATTGCCGGAGCCTGCGTTTCTTGATGTGGTGGTCCTGCGGTTTGGCATCAGCGCCGAGCAGGACCACTATCACGTCCCGCTGCTGATTTCGCCCTACAGCTATTCGACTTACCGCGGTAGCTGACTAACGTACACCACTGACTTCGTTGGTTTTGGCCCGCCCACACTGCGGGCTTTTTTTCGAGTGTTGTTCAAGGAGGGCGATCCGGCACGGGCGCTTTCTAAGGTTTCCCTGGCATACGAACAGGGAGAGCGCCCGCGATATTTTTATTAGGCCAAGGTTATTTATGTACATCGGGAGCAGTCGTCGATCTGCGTAGCCTCGTGTTTTTCAGAGCAACGGAGGCGAAGATGAGCGAGGTACCCGACTCTCAGGCAGGACGTGTCGACGATGACCCTATCAAGGACGGCTTGACCCGCCGAATCAATTCCAGCGCTTCGCCCAGCCGCACGATCAACGAGCTGCACGCCGCCAGCCTGCGAGCCCGGGCATCGACCAAACGCCTGAACACCTTACTGAGCCGTGCCCCACGCATTCGCCGGATTACGCGCGTGGCATTACAAAAGGCCTTCGGCGTGAACCTTGAAGCCCTGCCGGGCAAAGTGCCGATGCAGGAGGGCCAGGTATGCTCACTGCCGGACTTGATCGAGGCGAGCCTGAGGTTGCTGGCGTCGGAGCCCGATGATGATGGCGTGGCCCCGTGTACGCTGGATGACACGTCCCAGGCGGCCTTGTTGGATGCTCTTGGAGAGTGGGACCACGCGCAGCTTGATGAGGCCCAGGCGGATTACTGGACGGGATTGGCGGGCGACTCCTGGCTGTCACGCCAGGCACGTTGGCGTGAGGTCTACAGCGAGTGGTTAGCCGACCAGGCGTTGCTGGCTCACGGCGTGTTGGAGCTGTCGGATCATGGCGTGGAGATGGTCCAGGGCATCCTCGACGCGCCCACCTTGGCGGCGCGGCAGCAGGCGGGTGGGTTTTGGGGCGGCTTGCAGGTTTCACCGCTATTTTGGCCGGCCAAGGGAGCGGTCCGCGTGCTGTTGGGCGGCGCCTTGCATATCTATCAGGACGAGGGGCGCCGCCATCAGCGGCAGGTGATTGTTCTGCCGGGGTTGGCCCAGGTGTTTCACGAATTTGGCTCCTTGATCAGCTTGCAAGAGCAACTGCCGAGGTTGATCAATCGGCATTTGGAGGCCGTGTGGCCACGTTTGCCCCTGAGTCGTCGACACGAATTACCGGACGTTGTCTCACAGGATGCCGTTCCTCTCACCGTCCAGCCCCCGCAACCGCTGACGGATAACGCACTGCACCACAGCGCCGATAGCGTGGTGCGCGTCCAATGGGAAAATGAGCGCGATTGTGTCCGGCAGATCAACTTGGTCCTGGTGTTTCCTCGCGACGCGGCACGCGGCAGCGAGGGGAGTATTATCCAGCGCTTGCAGCGGGTTGAGCAGGAGCGCAAGCAGTGGATCCAGCCACGACCGGACCTTCACGCTGCGTTGGAGCAAATGCTGGAGTGGGACCGGCTGCGTCGGTTGCAGCACATCGATTTTGCCAGCCTGGATTCGGACCTGGCGATCAAAACCCGCGAAGCCAAGCTGCTGCGCTATGAGAAAGCGCTGTCGGGGCTGTTGGACCCCACGGACCTGAACCATGAGACCTCCGCGCATAGCGACTTCCAAGCGCTGCACCGGCAGTGGCAGGAGGCCTTTGCCGCTGCGCAAACGCTGGTCTCTGACTCGCGCCTGGCAGACCTCGAATACTGGAAATATAGCCCCGCAGGCCAGCGTTCACGGGCTTCGCAACTGCTGAAGGCATGCCATACGGCTTTGGATGCCGAGGTGCGCCTGCAACACCAGTTGAAGTTGATCGGGCCCCGCCATCTGAAGGTCGGGCTTGAAGCCCTGGAAAAAAAACCAGCCACCGCCGATGCACGCAGTACAACGCGGTGGCTGGGTGTCTCGATCGGCAGCGGCCATCGCTTGCTCGGAGCATGGGTCATCACCACTGCCGAGGCTGTGGCTCGGCCGGTTCGCCAAGAGCCGGTGCTGTTTTATTTGCCGGGTATCCACGGTGGGCTTCAAGGGTTCAATTCACTGGAGCAACTGTCTGCCGCGCTGGACGCCAGTCTTAAAGACGCGGACGGCTCACCCCTGTGGCGCAGCGTTCACCGTCCGAAGCGCGCACGGGCCATGGCTGAAGTCAACGCTTTGGCGACCGACCAGCCGTTGACGGTGACCTGGTCGGTGATTGAAGGGCACGCGCTGATGCTGGCGATTCGTGAGCAGCTCGAAGGCTTCAATCAACTGCGGGTGAGCGTGGAAAAAGGCGAGCAAGTTTTTGGCGAAGTCAGTGACACCGCCTTGGCCAAAATGCTGTTGGCCGATGAAGCGGCCAGCAGCTTGCAGATCCCACCCAACGACACGCGGGACCAGGCGTTGGCCAATGTCGAGGTCTTGCGCCTGGCGGCGGCGCAGGTCAAGCGTTTGCCCGCCTGGATGGCCCAGGCCGCAGTGGCCCAACGCAGGCAATATGGACGGCTGCAAACCCAGGCACTGAGTGCGCGCCAGGCCCTCGAGCGCGGCCTGTTGCACCAGTTGCCGGCGCTGGCGACGTTTGCTCGCCAAGCGCTGATCGCGCAGTTGACCGCCGATGGTTTTTATCCCGAGGTGAACATCGACCAACCGATGCTGGAGTTGCCCGATGATGTCAGCACCCACTGGGAAGGCCACCCACAACGCCCGGCGGGCGGTTCGGGGATCAAGACGGTGGTCAGCCAGCAACGCAGCCAGTTCAGCCTGTTACAACTGGCCCTGAGCAACCTGGATGCCGAGGCGCCCTGGACACGACAGAGATTGCGCCATGCGCGTTACTTGGAACCCTCCTGGAAGACTCGCCTGACCCCTGACTATTTGCTTGAAACGATTTCGGCCCTGGACCTGGGCGGGCAGTACGACCACCAGATCAGTCAGGCGTTTTATGGTGATGGCGAGGGTTCGACTGGCCTGCGGGCTGTCCTGTTACGGGCGTTTCGGTTGGCGGCGCGATGGGAGCTGTTCAGTGCCGTCAACGCGGGGTTGAGTGCCCATGCGCAAAGCCTGTTTGACGTTGCGCTGAGCGCCCGCTCGGTGTCTGACCTGGAACGTAACGGTCATCGGGTTCAGTTGTGTTGCGTTCGGCTGGAGGCGTTGACGTTACCCCAGCCGCGACATGTGGCCGGCATTGTGGTGATCCTCGATCAAGTCGATGGCCGGTGCTTGGTGTATTGGCCCGAGGCAACAGGGCACCCGGCGTTAACCGAGCATCTGAACCTGGCGCGAGCTCGTCAGGCACTGATCGACCTTGCGGCTGAACCGGACATCTGTCTGGACATTGCCCGCAAAATCGCGCCGGGTTGGGAGGCTCAGGCCCTCGGCAGTTACCCGGAAGTCCTGCACCGTGTTGCCGAACCATTGAGCTGGTTGAGGGTCATCCACGGGTTTGCAAGCAACGGTTGGCCGGGCATCGCAAAGGCTGTGCGGCGATGGTTCATGACCTGGCGCGTACAGCCGGCCAAAGCCTTGACGGAGATCGAAGCCGAAATCAGTGAGCAACAGGCCGCAGCACCGCGTCAGTGGTTGGGGATTACCCTCAGCAACGGCTGTCACCTGTTGGCCATGGTGGCCCATGCTCGGGTACTCGGTGTCCAGCGCCAGGCGCGCAGTGAGTCTAACTCCCGTGAAGAGTTGCAGGCCTATCGCGAATGGCGCTTGGGTGAACAGGTCGACGCCAGGCGGCGCGGGCTATTGTCCTACGTGCCGGGGGCGGGCCTGGGTGTCAAGGTGTACGAAGTATTGCTGGCTGCCAGGCGGGTGTATCAACGCGCCTCGCCACATGCAGTGTTCGACCTGGTGTCGAGTGTCCACATGGCCGTGGTCGAAGCGCTCATGACCTTAAGCCCCGGCATCCTGGCGCGGGGCAGTCGTGGCCTCAGCACCGCGACCCTGCGCCAGGCACTCAAGCAGTTGCACCGCCAGCAGCGAATGGCACATGGCGGCCACTTTTATTTGCGTTCGTCGCCCGGCGCGCGTTCGCTCAAGGGCCTTGACGGCTATAGCACCTCGACCACCGTCGACGGTGCGATTGCCCTTCGTGGCCACAGCAAGGGCAGTTATGTGAAAGGCGGCGAACAGTTTGTGGTCGACGGTGCAGAGCGCTACGCCGTTTATCGTCGCCCAGGGGAGCGCGACCTGCGCATGAAAAACACCAGGGCCGGCGGTGAGAACGAACTGGTGCTACGTATTCAAGAACCCTCCGAGTGGCTACTGGGGGCCGACGCTCCGGAACCGACGCCCGGTCCCAGCTCCGGGCGGTGGAGGCCTTGGGATACAACGGAGGGGAACACCGGCTGGTCGGCACCGCAGGCTCCTCCCCGCACCGGTTATCGGGACCGCGCCGTGCTGGCGGATCATGCCTGGCAGGGCTGGGGGCAGGAAGTACCGGCCGAGCCACCGCAGGCGATATCCGAGTCCAAGCGCTTGTACCGTATGCCTGGCCCCCGACCTTACGACGCACTGCTGTTGGGCAACAAATATTACGAGATCCTCCCCGCAGGCGCGAAGGCACCGGACGATCTGGTTTTCGTGAGGCGTAGCGTACGCATGGGAGAAGGGTCTTATGACGAACTGGTCCACTGGCTCAGCGATGACCTGGCTTCCCAGCCCATTCCTTTTACCTTGGGGGCCGACGGCTTGTGGACGCCGCGTCAACCGCTGTTCGTTGGGCCCTTGGTCGAGTCGGTGGCTACGGCTTTTCCTGGCTTGACCCGTTCGAGTCAGTACGCCGTAGCCCATCGTCTGGTAGAACTGGCCGATACGGGGAACTCAATGACCGCCACGCGCCTGCTCAATATTCGCGCGACCCTCGATGATTGGCTGCCGCCGGTGCCCCGCGTTCTGGGGCAGACGGATGACCTGTTAAGGATGCTCAAGCCGCTGCGACTGGAGAAGCGAGCGAGCATCAACATCGCCACTGAAAGCACTGGGATGGGGTTTGCCCGCGTGGACTTCATCGTGCCTTTTCGACTGCCTCCTGCACTGTCTGGCCCAAAAGGCACCGCGAGTACGCACACCAAAAACTTGACCGTGCGCAAGGCCGTCAGGCAAGTGCTTGAGCGCCAGGGTTTTACCGTCACGGCAGTGGAGAAACGCAAGATGGGCAACCAGTACAACTTTATCTGCACCCATCCCAAATCCAGCAATGTGTACTTCATGATGACGCGCTGGACGGAGTCGAGCAGCCTGAATATCCAGTCCACGGATGTGCTGCAGTTGTCCGACACCTGGTTTCGACGAACCCTGACCCATAGCCCTGCCAGCAAGAAGGGGCTGTACGAGCCCGTCAAGCAAGCCATGAAGGACAAACGCCTAGTCAAAATGCTGGTGGGCATACAGCACAACCGCAGCGCGGGTTACTTTACGGTGTTCATGATTAAGGTGACGGACTAGGTAACGATCAGCGACTGAGCAGTGACGCCGCGCCCGCACCACTGAACAACCCTGCGCTGATGCGGTTGAACCAGCGTTGCCCCTTGCCGCTGCGCAGGTACTGCGCTGCGCCATGGGCGCCGAGGCCGTAGGCCAGCTTGCACAGCAGGTCGAGTACGGTCCACGTGGCGATCATGATCAACAGCTGTGGCACAAACGCCTGCTGGGCACTGAGGAACTGCGGCAGGAAGGCGGCAAAAAACAGGATGTCCTTGGGGTTGCTGGCGCCCAGTATAAAGGCGCGGCCAAACAGCGTGCGAAAGCGCGGCGTAGCGACGGCCTGCGGTACCACGGCACCTTGGGCCGGTTGGCGCGATTGCTGCCAACTCTGCCAGGCGAGATAAAACAGGTAGACCGCGCCGACAATTTTCAACGCGCTGAACAGGTGTTCCGACGCCAGCAGCAGGGCGCCCAGGCCTAATGCCGATGCGCTCAACAGGCAGATCGAGGCAGACACGCCACCGAGAAATGCCGGGTAGGAACGGCGCAGACCGAAATTCAAACTGTTGCTGATCATCAGCAATGACAACGGTCCCGGGATCAGGATCACTACCAGCGCAGCGCCGCTGAACAGCAGCCAGGTTTCCAGACTCATTGCGTTCCTCCCTTCATACAAAAGCCCCACCCGACGGGGTGAGGCGGGGTCAAACCGGTGTCCCTACAGGAACGCGAACTTGGCAATGAAGATCGCGCAGAGCACCCACAGGCTGACAGAAATTTCCCTATGCTTGCCGGTACCGGCCTTCAGTGCCACATAGGTGATAAAACCCAGGGCGATCCCGTCGGCAACCGAGAAGGTCAGCGGCATCATGATCGCCGTAACAATCGCCGGGATGCTGTCGGTGGCGTCGTCCCAGTTGATATGGGCCATGCCGCTCATCATCAGCATTGCGACATAGATCAACGCGCCGGCCGTGGCGTACGCAGGAATCATGCCGGCCAGCGGCGCGAAGAACATCGCCGCCACAAACAGAACGCCCACGGTCACAGCCGTCAGCCCGGTGCGGCCACCGGCGGCGACACCGGCAGCACTTTCCACGTAGCTGGTCACCGGTGGCACGCCGACCATGGCACCGAACACGCTGGAGGCACTGTCGGCCTTCAACGCGCGGGACAGGTTATCGATCTTGCCATCGGCATTGACCAGCCCGGCTCGTTGCGCGACGCCCATCAGTGTACCTGCGGTGTCGAACATGTGTACAAAAAGAAAGGCAAATACAACGCTGATCATGCTGACATTGAACACACCTTTCACGTCCATGGCCATCCAGGTCGGCGCCAGGCTCGGTGGGGTTGAGATCATGCCGTTGTAGTGCACCAGCCCCAGCCCCCATCCGGCCAGGGTGACGGCGATGATGCTGATCAGGATCGCGCCAAACACGCGGTGGTAGCTGAGAATGGCGATGAGCAGGAAACACACGGCCGCGAGCAGTGGCGCGGGTTCATGCAGCGAGCCGAGCTTGATCAGCGTGGCCGGGCTGTCGACGATGATCCCGGCGGTTTTCAAACCGATCACCCCGAGGAACAAACCGACGCCCGCGCCCATGGCATGGCGCAGGCTGACCGGAATGCTGTTGAGCAACCACTCACGCACCCGCGAGAGCGTCAGGCCCATGAACAACACGCCGGAGATAAACACCGCGCCCAGCGCGGTTTCCCAGGTGTAACCCATGGTGCCGACCACGGTGTAGGTGAAAAACGCGTTCAACCCCATGCCTGGTGCGAGACCCACTGGCCAGTTGGCGTACAGGCCCATCAACAGGCAACCCAGCGCGGCGGCGATGCAGGTGGCGACGAACGCCGCGCCATGATCGATGCCGGCGTCGGCCATGATGTTCGGGTTGACGAAGATGATGTACGCCATAGTGATAAAGGTGGTGAGGCCGGCGATCAGCTCGGTCTTCACTGTGGTGCCATGCAAGCGCAGTTTGAACAGGCGTTCCAGCCAGCCGGTGTGGGTGGGTTGGAGGTCCAGGGGTGAGGCTTCGGATTTGCGGCTATCCACAGCGAGTACTCCTCAAGCATTTTATTGTTATGGCCAGCGCGTAGGCGCTGAGAGGTACTGGCGGGTTTGTTGACCAATAGGTCAGGAACTCGCACGAAGCGAATTATGCTTTTGTATACAAATAAAGCAAATAATGTTTTCGATTGACTGGGTAAAAGGGGATGAAAGGCTAATTAGCCGCACTTAACGCCTGATTCACCGCCAGCCATCCCGCCACCGCGTCTTCGCCCGCTTCACTGAACGCTCGCTGTAACAGCTTCACCTGTTCACGGCGTAATGACTGCTCGAAACGCCGACCTTCCTCTGTCAATTCCAGCAGGCGTTTGCGCTTGTCGGTTTCGGACGCAACGCTGTCCACCAGGTGCATTTCCTGCAATTGACGCAACGGCATGTTCAGCGCCTGTTTGCTCACCCCGAGCAATTCGAGCAGTTCCTTCACGCTCAGGGCGGGGTAGCGTGCGATAAAAAACACGATGCGCTGGTGCACCCGGCTCAGGCCACGGCGCTCAAGCATTTCGTCGGCCTTGGCGGTAAAGGCCTGGTAGCCGAAGAAGAACGCCTCCATGGCTGTTTGCTGGCTGGTCGGGTTTTTAAGGTCAAGCATATTGACGTATCCACTGAAGTCGTCGTAATTTCGGTCAACCAGTTTGACGTATTTTCTACAGTCTTCGCTACCGGTGACCCTAATGGCCTTCTCTGAACGTGTTACGCGCCTCAAAAGCTCCCTGATCCGTGAAATCCTCGCGGCGGCCCAGCGTCCGGAAGTGATGTCGTTCGCCGGTGGCCTACCCGCGCAAGCCATGCTGCCCGCCCTGGACTGGGATGACATGCCGCTCACTATCGGCCAATACGGCATGAGCGAAGGCGAACCCCACTTGCGCGAACTGCTCGCTGCGCAGGCTCGCGCCTTGGGCGTACCGTGCCAGGCCAGCCAGGTGCTGGTGGTCAGCGGCTCCCAGCAAACCCTGGACCTGGCCGCCAAACTGTACATCGACAAAGGCACCCAGATCCTGCTGGAAGGCCCGACCTACCTGGCTGCTTTACAGATCTTCCAACTCTTCGGTGCCGACTGCCTCACCGTGCCACTGGAAACCGACGGTCCCGACCTGGCCGCGTTGCGCGCTAACCTCGAACGTCACCACCCGGCGTTTATCTACCTGATTCCAACCTTCCAGAACCCGTCGGCTGTACGCTACAGCGAGGCCAAGCGCGCAGCGGTCGCCGCCTTGCTCGACGAGTTTGGGGTGACGCTGATCGAAGACGAGCCCTACCGCGAACTGACCTTTGACGGCGGCAGTGCCAAGCCCATCGTTGGTCGCCTGAAAAAAGCCAGCTGGATCTACACCGGCACTGTGTCCAAGACGTTGTTGCCCGGTTTGCGCGTGGGTTACCTCATCGCCAGCCCGGATCTGTTCCCGCACTTGCTCAAGCTCAAGCAATCGGCGGACCTGCACACCAACCGCGTCGGCCAATGGCAGGCGATGCAGTGGGTCGGCACGGAAAAATACCAACAGCACTTGGTAGAACTGCGCAGCTTTTACCGCGAGCGCCGTGACGCATTCCAAGTGGCGCTGGCGCATCACTTCGCTGACCTGGCCGACTGGCAGGTGCCCCAGGGTGGATTATTCTTCTGGCTGACCTTGAAACAACCGCTCGACACCCGCACCTTGTTGGCGCAAGCGTTAGAACAGAACGTCGCGTTCATGCCCGGTGAACCGTTCTTTTCCGAGCCGGACCAACACCTGGGTTCGCTGCGGCTCAATTTCAGCCATATCGACCCGGCCCGCCTGGACGAAGGTCTCAAGCGCCTGGCCGCGGTGGTCCGTCAAGCACAGCACGCGCAAGCGGCATAAGGGGAGCCCCATGTACAAAGTTTATGGCGATTACAAGTCGGGCAACTGCTACAAGGTCAAATTGATGCTCAGCCTGCTGGGCATCCCGTACCAATGGATCGATGTCGATATCCTCAAGGGCGACACCCAGACCGCCGAATTCCTGGCCAAGAACCCCAACGGCAAGATCCCGGTACTGGAACTGGAAGACGGCACCTGCCTGTGGGAGTCCAATGCGATCCTCAACTTCCTCGCCGATGGCAGCGAGTTCCTGCCGACCGAACCGCGCCTGCGTACCCAGGTGTTGCAGTGGCAGTTCTTCGAGCAGTACAGCCACGAGCCTTACATTGCGGTGGCGCGGTTTATCCAGTTCTACCTGGGGCTGCCCGAGGAACGCCTGGAGGAATACAAGAAGCTGCACAAGGGTGGCTACAAGGCGCTCAAGGTCATGGAGCGCCAACTGCAACTGACGCCGTACCTGGTGGGTGATCAGTTCTCCATCGCGGACGTGGCCTTGTATGCCTATACCCATGTGGCCCATGAGGGTGGTTTTGAGCTGGACGCTTATCCGGGTGTGCAGGCGTGGTTGAAACGTGTTGCCAGTCATCCTAAGCATGTGGCCATGCTGGACTGATTCACTCGGTCAAAATGTGGGAGCTGGCTTGCCTGCGATAGTATCGCCGCAGTGCAACTGGCAGACAGTGTCGTCTGCATCGCAGGCAAGCCAGCTGCCACATTCAGCTCAGTGGTGTGTCAGAGAGTTGTTCTTTCAACAGGTCAAAGCAGCGTTGCGCCGCCGGGCTTAACCCCATCCCGCTGCGGCTGATCAACCCGATCTCCCGGTTCACGCCGGGGTGATCGATGCTGATGCGCTTCAACCCTTCCAGGCTGTCCGCCGCCGATTCCGGCAGCACACTGATGCCCAATCCCTGGCGCACCAACGCCAGCACCGTCGACATGTAGTTGGCTTCCATGCCGGCGTTCATCGTCAGGCGTGTCTCATCGAATAGCGCATGCACTTGCTCCCGTACGCTGCTGTCACGGCCAGTGAGGATGATCGGCTGGTCCGCCAACTGTTCCAGGCTCAGTTGACGGTGGCGAGTGAGGGGATGATCCACCGGCACGAATGCACACAAGCGATCATTCAATACCGGCACGAACTCCAGGCCATGGCTGAGCCGTGCGCGCACGCCGATGCCGAAATCCACCTCGCCGGAACGCACCTGGGCATGAATCCGGTGGGCCACCAGGTCATGCAGGCGCACTTCGATCCCGGCAAAACGCTCGCGAAACAGGCGCAGCGCCGGCGGCAGGGTGCCGGCGCAGACCGAGGGCAGGGCGGCGATGGTGACCACGCCCCGGCGCAGGGCGGCCAAATCGCGGGAGCCGGTGACGATGTTGTCCAGGTCCAGCAGCAGTTTTTCCATGGGCCCGCGGGCTTCCTGGCCGGCGGCGGTGATGCTCACATGGCGCGGGCTGCGGTCGAGCAGGGCGACGCCGAGCCAGTCTTCCAGTTGCTGGACCTGCACCGTCAGTGCGGAAGGCGACAGATGCAGTTCATTGGCCGCCTTGGTGAAGCTGCCTGTGCGAGCCACCGCAAGAAACGCTTGAATGTGTTGGATACTGTTCTTCATTTTGTTTTTCCGAACACTAGCTGGTGAATATTCCAATTTACAAAGACTACCTCGCTTCCAATACTCCAGGGAAAACAATAACCGGCCACCAAGGCCGCTCTGGAGTAACCCATGCTCGCTACCCTGGGTGTCATCACCATCCTGTGCCTGCTCGCTGCTGTCATGAGCAAACGCCTTTCACCGCTGGTGGCGCTGATCGCTTTACCGATCATCGCCGCGCTGCTTGGTGGGTTCGGCCTGCAGACCAGCGCCTTCATCATCACCGGTATCAAGAACGTCGCCCCCGTGGTGGGCATGTTTGTGTTTGCGATCCTGTTTTTCGGGATCATGACCGATGCCGGCATGCTCGACCCCATCATTGACCGCATCCTGCGTACGGTAGGCACGCGTCCTACGCGGATTGTCGTCGGCACCGCGACCCTGGCGCTGCTGGTGCACCTGGATGGCTCCGGTGCGGTGACCTTCCTGGTGACGGTGCCGGCGATGTTGCCGCTGTATACCCGGCTGGGCATCGACAAACGTATCCTCGCCTGCGTATGCGCGATGGCGGCCGGGGTCAACTTTCTGCCATGGACCGGTCCGGTGTTGCGCTCGTCGGCGGCGCTGCATGTGCCGGTAGCCGACCTGTTCCAACCGCTGATTCCAGTGCAGATCGTCGGCCTGGTCTTCGTCTTCGGCTGTGCGTGGTGGCTCGGCCGTCGCGAAGAAAAACGCCTGGGCCTGGGCGCCGGTTCAACCGTCGATGCGGTGCCGCAACGGGTACTCAGCGACGATGACATCAAGCTGCGTCGCCCTCGGCTGTTCTGGGTCAACCTGATCCTGACTGTGCTGGTCATGGTGGTGATGATCGCCGGCTGGGTCGACCCGGTGGTGATGTTCATGCTCGGCACGGTGCTGGCACTGTGCATCAACTACCCGAACGTGGATGCCCAACGCGCCCGCATCGACGCCCATGCAAAAACCGCCCTGACCATGGCCAGTATCCTGCTCGCCGCCGGGGTGTTTACCGGGATCATGCAAGGCACCGGGATGCTAAAGGCGATTGCCGAAGTGGCAGTGGCACAGATTCCCGCCGGCCACGGCAAGCTGATCCCGGCCGTGGTGGGCTTTATTTCCATGCCTCTGAGCATGCTATTCGACCCCGATTCCTACTATTTCGGCGTAATGCCGGTGATCGCCGAAGTCGGCAAGGCCCTCGGCGTCGACCCGCTGCAAGTGGCCCAGGCCTCGTTGTTGGGCGTACACACCACCGGCTTCCCGGTCAGCCCGCTGACCCCCGCGACCTTTCTGTTGGTGGGCTTGTGCAAGGTCGAATTGGCCGATCACCAGCGCTTTACCATCCCTTTTCTGTTTGCCGCGTCGGTGTTGATGACCCTGACCGCGTTGCTCCTGGGAGTGATTTGAGATGAAAACCTTGCGCATCGGTTCCGGCGCCGGCTACTCCGGCGACCGTATCGAACCTGCCGTGGAACTGGCCGAGCAGGGCGACCTGGATTACCTGGTCTTCGAGTGCCTGGCCGAACGCACCATCGCCCTGGCGCAGCAGGCGCGGATCACCGACCCCGCTGGCGGTTATGACCCGTTGTTGAGTGAACGCATGCGTCGTGTGCTGCCCTTCGTAGGGATAAGCGCCGGGCGTCGCCGTCTGCGGGTGATCACCAATATGGGCGCGGCCAACCCGCTGTCGGCGGCTGTTGAAGTGCGGCGGATTGCCGGCGAGCTGGGCCTTGATCTCAAGGTGGTTGCCGTGGTCGGCGACGACGTGTTGGCGGTGCTGCAGCCCGAGTTTCTGCTGGATAACGGCCAGACTGTCGGTTCCCTGGGCGAGCGGATCATTTCTGCGAATGCCTACTTGGGCGTCGATGGCATTCTGGAGGCGTTGCGCGCGGATGCGGATGTGGTGATCACTGGGCGTGTGGCCGACCCCTCCTTGTTCCTGGCGCCGCAGATGTTTGAGTTCGGCTGGGCAGCGGATGATTGGCAGCGCCTGGGGCGCGGTACGTTGGTGGGGCATTTGCTCGAGTGCGCCGGGCAAGTCAGTGGCGGCTATTTTGCCGACCCTGGTCGCAAGGCGGTGGAGGACCTGGCCCGCCTGGGCTTCCCCCTGGCCGAGATCGATGCCGAGGGTGAAGCGCTGATCACCAAGGTCGCCGGCTCCGGTGGCCGGGTCAGCCGCGCCACGTGCACGGAGCAACTGATCTACGAAGTGCACGACCCGGCGGCGTACCTCACGCCTGACGTGACCGCTGATTTTTCCCACGTGGGATTTTTCGAGGAAAGCGCTGATCGCGTTCGCGCCGTGGGTGCGGGTGGCCGTGCGCGACCCGAGCAGTTAAAGGTCAGCGTCGGTTATCTGGACGGTTGGATCGGCGAAGGGCAGATGTCCTACGGTGGCCCCGGTGCTGTCGCACGAGCGCAGCTGGCGCGGGATGTCGTCCTCAAGCGTCTTGAGTTGACGGGCGTGAAGATGCAGGACGTGCGTGCCGAACTGATCGGCATGGACGCGCTCCACGGACCGCGCAGCACGGTCGAGCCCTGGGAAGTGCGCCTGCGCGTGGCGGCCCGCTGTGAAGCACGCAGCGAAGCGGTGCGTGTGGGCAATGAAGTGGAAACGCTCTACACCAACGGCCCGTCTGGTGGCGGCGGCGCCAGCAAAAGCGTACGCCAGGTGGTGGCAGTGGCATCGTTGCTGCTGCCGCGTAACGTGGTCAACCCGAGGATCGAAGCATGAAGCTGCACACGCTGGCCCATTCCCGGACCGGGGATAAGGGCGATACGTCGAACATCTCGATTATTGCGTACCGTGCCGAGGACTATTCGCTGCTGTGCGAAACGCTGACCGCCGAGCGCGTGGCTGAGTTTTTTGCGGACCAGTTGGAGCCCGGCGCCGCACCAGTGCGGCGTTATGAATTGCCTAACGTGCAGGCACTGAACTTCGTGCTGCCGGGGATCTTGCGGGGTGGCGTCACGCGTTCGCTGGCGCTGGATGCCCATGGCAAGTGCCTGGGCTCTGCATTATTGGATCTCGACCTGTAAATACCGTAACTGTGGGAGGGGGCTTGCCCCCGATGGCGGTGTATCAGTCAACTTATGTGTGACTGACACTCTGCTATCGGGGGCAAGCCCCCTCCCACATTGGTTATCCAGTGTCTGTCAGACCGCCGCGAAACGTTTGTCGAGGTAGTCGATGATCACCTTGGAGTCATACATCCAGGTGGTCTGGCCATTTTCTTCAATGCGCAGGCATGGCACCTTGATCTTGCCACCTTGCTCCAGCAGGGTCTGGCGGTCTTGCTCATTATTCTTCGCATCCTTCAAGGCCACCGGTACGTTCAGGCGGTGCAGGGTGCGGCGGGTCTTCACGCAGAACGGGCAGGCGTGGAACTGGTAGAGGGTCAATTCCTTGGCCGCTGCGTTCACCTGCGCCTGCTGTTCGGCGGGGCGCTGTTTTTTGCGCGGGCGGGTCAGGTAGTCGCCCGCGATGATGACGTGGCCGAGGCCGACTCGAAGTGCTTTGACGAACATGGCTGAAACCTCTTGCCCATGACAGAAGGGGCCGCAGCTTACCTTAATTCTGCAGGCGAAAAAAAACCGGCGATGAACGCCGGTCTTTTCCTACGCAGCCTGTTACTTGATCAGACTGAGGAATTCGCTACGGGTGGCCGCGTTTTCGCGGAACTCACCCAGCATCACCGAGGTGATCATCGACGAATTCTGTTTTTCCACGCCGCGCATCATCATGCACATATGCTTGGCTTCAATCACCACGGCCACGCCCAGGGCACCCGTCACTTGCATCACCGCGTCGGCGATCTGGCGGCTGAGGTTTTCCTGGATCTGCAGGCGGCGCGCATACATGTCGACAATCCGCGCGACCTTCGACAGGCCCAACACTTTGCCGCTCGGGATATAGGCGACATGAGCCTTGCCGATAAACGGCAGCAGGTGGTGTTCGCACAGCGAGTACAACTCGATGTCCTTGACCAACACCATTTCGCTGTTGTCGGAGCTGAACAAGGCACCGTTGGTGACTTCTTCCAGTGTCTGCTCATAGCCGCGGCAGAGGTACTGCATGGCCTTGGCGGCACGTTTTGGCGTGTCGAGCAGGCCCTCGCGGGAAACGTCCTCGCCGAGTTGGCCGAGGATCGCGGTGTAATTCTGTTCCAGGGACATGAAACTACCTGTGGGATTTTCGCAAAGCGCAAGGTTACGGTGGCGGACACATCGCTGCAAGCCTGACGATGGCACTTGTTACTCGTCGCGCCCTTCCATCATGGTGCGCTTGAGCATCACATACACCGCACCCGCGCCGCCGTGGCGGGCCTGGCACGAGGTAAAGCCGAGCACCTGCGTGTGCTGGCGCAACCAGGTGTTGACGTGGCTCTTGATCATGGGGCGTTTGCCGTCCAGCCGCACCGCCTTGCCGTGGGTAACACGTACGCAGCGGATTTCGAACTTGGTCGCTTCGGCGAGGAAGGCCCACAGGGTTTCCCGGGCTTTCTCCACGGTCATGCCGTGCAGGTCGAGGCTGCCCTCGAACGGGATCTGGCCGACCTTGAGCTTGCGCATCTGGCTTTCCTGTACGCCGTCGCGGGCCCACATCAGCTCGTCTTCGGGGCCGACGTCGATCACGAACTGGTCCGACAGGCCGTCCACCGTGGTGGCATCGGTGCGTACGGTCGCGGCCTGGCGCAGCTTGGCGATCTGCGCACGGTCAGCCTTGGGTTTGCCCGTGTCGGCGCGGTCGTGTTTGATCGGCTTGACGCCGCGCAGCTCATTTTTGAACAGGGAAAAATCGTCGTCTTGCATGTCAGCCTCCGCGAAGGGCGGGCAGTTTACCTAAATCGCGGCGGCCAGGGCGCAGGAAACGCTATCCAAGCGCCATCAGTCGTGCTTTTTCATCAGGTGTGAAGCGATGTTCAGCGACAACGGCTGACGCATCTTCCGACGGCTACGGCGCCACAACCATACGCCCAACCACAGCACCAATAGTCCGATCACTGCCAGGATTGCCGAGCCGCCTGGGCTGGCATTCAGTTCGCCAAGGGCCGGCGAGTGACCGAACAGACCGGCGCCACCAGCGCCGGCCAACAGCACACCTACAATCGCCAGCAGCGCGGCAATGCCGGCCACCAAGCGCAGACGCCAGTTGCTCGGGCCCTTGGGGCGCAAGCGACGAGCATCAAAACCATCGGATATCTTCATTCCGACCTTTCCTCCAGGGTATCGGCCCTTCGACCGGACAATACACAGGTTGTTCCTGTACCCGAGGCAATTGCAGCAAATGACAGGCATTTGCTGATGAGCGGAGACATAAACAGGTCGCGCCGCTCATCAGAAGGACGATCAGATCAGATCTTTGGTCAGCGCCAGGGTGGCGAAGTTGTCGGCCATGATGGCCATTTCGGTCTGTTGCACATGTTCGGCGCTCAGGATGCCGCCTTTGTAAGGCAGGTCACGGGTGGCGCAGGCGTCTTCCACGAGGGTGCAGCGAAAGCCCAGGTTCTTGGCGGCGCGCACGGTGGTGCTGACGCTGGAGTGGCTCATGAAACCGCAGACGATCAGGTCCAGCGAGCCGAGGTCCTGCAGGTGCTTTTCCAGCCCGGTGCCATGGAACGCGCTGGGCAGCAGCTTGCCGATGATGGTTTCGTCGCCTTCAGGCGCGAGCCCCGGGATGAACTCGCCGCGCTCGCCCTGCGGGTCAAACAGGCCGCCAACGGTGCCCAGGTGGCGCACATGCACGATCGGGCGCCCGGCGTTGCGGGCTGCGGCGACCAGTTGCTTGATATTGCCAACCGCTGCGTCCATGCCCGAGAGGGCGAGTGGACCGCTGAGGTATTCCTTCTGGGCGTCGATGATCACGAGGGTCGCATGGCTGAGGTTCGCTGCTGCGTAACCACGACCGCTGAGTTGAAACATCGTCTTTGGAACGGACATTCTGGGGCTCCTGTGAGGGGGGCTTTTGTGACATTGTCCACTGGCTGAGCGGTTCTGTGAATCGCTACCATCGTAAGGTACGCCGTTGTTGGCGTGCAGCCATGTCAAGAGGTGTGCGTGTTTAACCCAATGATGGCAATTTGGATGAATTCCGACGGATGGCGAAGGGGTTTCGTACATCGTCGGTACCGGTGAAGACTGTTAGAATCGCCAGTCGTTTTTTCCAGGAGTTTGCCCCCGTGATCACTTCCCGCCTGCGCACCTTGCGCGACCACATCCGATGGGCTGTCAGCCGTTTCCATGGGGAAGAGCTGTTTTTCGGGCATGGTACCGACAATGCCTGGGACGAAGCCCGGCAATTGGTGCTCGGCGCCTTGCACCTGCCGTGGGAAATTGCCGACAGCTACCTGGATTGCAACCTGGAAGAAGAAGAGATTTCCCACGTTCAGCGTTTGCTGCATCGCCGTATCCACGAGCGCGTGCCCACCGCTTACCTGCTGAAAGAGGCCTGGTTCTGTGGTATGTCGTTTATCGTTGATGAGCGCGTGCTGATCCCGCGTTCGCCGATCGGCGAGCTGATCGAAAACCGCTTTGAGCCCTGGCTGGCCCAACCGCCGGCACGCATCCTCGACCTGTGCACAGGCTCCGGGTGCATCGGCATCGCTTGCGCCTATGAGTTCCAGGACGCCGAAGTGGTGCTGGGGGACTTGTCCTTCGAAGCCCTTGAAGTGGCCAACCAGAACATCGAGCGCCATGGCGTCGACGAGCGCGTGTACACCGTGCAGGGTGATGGTTTCGACGGTCTGCCGGGCCAGCGCTTTGACCTGATTGTGTCCAACCCGCCGTATGTGGATGCCGAAGACTTCGCCGACATGCCGGATGAATACCAGCACGAACCGGAACTGGGCCTGGCCTGCGGTGATGATGGCTTGAACCTGGTGCGGCGCATGTTGGCCGAGGCGGCGGACCACTTGACCGAGAAGGGTTTGCTGATTGTTGAAGTGGGCAACAGCCAGGTGCATGTCGAGGCGCTGTACCCGGAAGTGGACTTCGCCTGGCTGGACTTCCAGCGCGGTGGGCACGGGGTGTTCATGTTGACGGCGGAGCAGTGCCGCCAGCATCAGGCCGTCTTCGCCGCCCGCGTTTAAACCGGTCAATGTGGGAGGGAGCAAGCCCCCTCCCACCGCTGGAACCGGTACAGTCAGGTACGCCCCGACTTACCGGTGCGTGGCAATCCAGATCAACAGCCCGGCCTGAAACACCGTGAACGCCACCAGGCACGTGATGGTAAAGCGCAGCCCGCTGTCTTCACGCTTGAACTTGGTGACCTTTTCCTCTTCCTTGCGCAGCTTCACTTCCTGCTCCATCAGGTTCTGCTCGGCCTGTTGCAGCATCTGCGCCGCTTCGAGAATCTCCACGAACTGCACTTTTTCGGTGTTCCAACTGTCCAGCACATCGCTGACCTTGCCGGGCTGCACGTTGCCCTTCAGGTGCTGCACATCGGCGTAGGCCACATCAAAACCCTGGACACGCAGGAAATGATCGCGGCGCAGGCGGGTGGCTTCGTTCAACGCGTCTTTGTTGGCCAGGTCGACACCGTCGACGCGGTAATGTGACCACTTCTTCTTCGCCCAGGCGGCGCCTTGAGCGACCAGGAAGCGCCCGATGCCTCGGTTGGCCGGTTCGATTTCCAGGCTGTTGCCAGGGCCGAAGTGCACGCGGTGTTTGTCGTGATCGACCCAAATGTCCAAGTGGTTCTGCTCACGGCGCACCCGCTGGCCCGGCAGTTGGATGACCATGCGCAACAGGCTGTGGTGTTTGTCATTGCGCTCGGCATAGCCGAACTGCACGAACCGCAACGGCCGCACACCGGTGGCGCGGTCGATGGCCAGGGGCGCCAACCGCAGCATCTTGAAATGCTCGGCCTGAACCTCCGCCCACGGCAGGGGCGCCGTGTCGACGGCCTCGGTTTTTTCAGCCGGGCTCTCGGCAGTCGGTTCCGGTGTTGCTTCAGTGGTTGTCATGCGTGCGATCCTGTCCAAACCCAGCCAGTCGACAGTCTTTTTACTGTCGACCCTGGGCTTATCGGCCGTTTTTGTCAGGACTGGAGGCAATTTGTCGTTTAACGGGGCTGAAGTCCGTCGATAAAGCGCACCAGGCGACTGCCCAGCTCGGCGGCGAGAGGCAGTTGCGGGTCATTGTAGGAGGCCAATTGTTGCTTTACGTCGTTGGGCACGATGCGCATCACGTGGTTCATGCCTTCGATCACCGTCAACTGGGCGTCGGGCTTGGCTTTTTTCAGCTGTTGGGCGTCGCCGACGCCCACCTGGATGTCGTTGGTGCCCTGGATGATCAGCGCGGGCATACGCAGCTTGGCGAAGGCTGCCGAGGGATCGGCGCGAAACAGGCTGATCAGGTAGGGCTGCACACTGGGTCGGAAAATACCTTCCAGCGGGCCAGGCACATCGGCATCCACCTGGCCGGCCTTGAGGTGATCGAGGATCTCATTACTGCGCAGCAACAGGGCCGGGGGCAAATGATCAGCCAGTTGCTGGCGGATCACCTGGTCCACGGGGCGAGCGCTGCCGGACAATGAAATAACGCCTGCCGGATCGAGTTGCGGCGCGGCAAGGGCGGCCACCAGGGCGCCTTCGCTATGGCCCAGCACAATCAGCGGGCCCATGCGTTTGTCGGCCTTGAGCAGTTTCCCCCAGGCCACTGCATCGGACACATAGGCGTCCAGGGTCAGGTTGCGTTCATCCGGCGTGGCGGCCAGGCTCGCGGCCACACCGCGCTTGTCGTAGCGCACGCTGGCGATGTTATGCCGCGCCAGTACCCAGGCCAGGCGCTTGAGGCTGTCGTTGCGCGCGCCGTCGGCGCTGTTGCCATTGCGGTCGGTGGGGCCGGAACCGGCGATGATCAGCACCACCGGCACGGGGGTGTCGGACTGGGGCAGCAACAGCGAGCCAAACAGCTCGCCACTGCCGGTGTCCAGGCTGATGGGCCGTTGCAGCACGACAGGGGAGGCGGCGAAGCCAAGGCTGGAAAATAGAGTGAGGGTCAAAAGCAGAACTCGAAGCATCATCGCGCCATCATGAGGAAGGTGCCGGTTGGACCAAGGTCTACCGGTAAGGTTTCGAGGATGAACTAGTCGGTTAGCCTGCGTATACTGGCCGCCTTAAGTTATTACGGTTGACTTGATTCAACTGATTTCACGGAGCGCCCTGCATGTCCGGCAATACCTTCGGCAAGCTGTTCACTGTCACCACCGCGGGCGAAAGCCATGGCCCGGCGTTGGTCGCCATTGTCGATGGCTGCCCGCCCGGCCTCGAGCTGTCCCTGGAGGACTTGCAGCGTGACCTCGACCGCCGCAAGCCCGGCACCAGCCGCCACACCACCCAACGCCAGGAACCCGACGAAGTCGAAATTCTCTCTGGCGTGTTCGAAGGCCGCACCACCGGTTGCGCCATCGGCCTGCTGATTCGCAACACCGACCAGAAGTCCAAGGACTACTCGGCGATCAAGGACCTGTTCCGCCCGGCTCACGCCGACTACACCTACCACCATAAATACGGTGAACGCGACTACCGTGGCGGCGGCCGCAGCTCGGCCCGCGAAACGGCCATGCGTGTGGCCGCGGGTGCCATCGCCAAGAAATACCTGGCCACCCAGGGCATCATTATTCGCGGCTACATGAGCCAGTTGGGCCCGATCGAAATCCCGTTCAAAACCTGGGACAGCGTCGAAGACAATGCTTTCTTCAGCCCCGACCCGGACAAAGTACCGGAGCTGGAGGCCTATATGGACCAGCTGCGCCGCGACCAGGATTCCGTCGGTGCCCGAATCACGGTGGTGGCCGAAGGCGTTAAACCCGGCCTGGGCGAGCCTATCTTCGACCGCCTCGACGCTGAACTGGCTCACGCGCTGATGAGCATCAACG
This sequence comes from Pseudomonas sp. QC2, assembly GCF_002859085.1. Taxonomy (NCBI): domain Bacteria; kingdom Pseudomonadati; phylum Pseudomonadota; class Gammaproteobacteria; order Pseudomonadales; family Pseudomonadaceae; genus Pseudomonas; species Pseudomonas sp. QC2. Next base: position 87,597 of record NZ_PKKS01000025.1, on the reverse strand, counting down.
CGGTCAAGGGTGTAGAGATCGGCGCCGGCTTTGCCTGCGTGTCCCAGCGCGGCACCGAGCACCGCGATGAGCTGACCCCGGAAGGTTTTCTCAGCAACAACGCAGGCGGCATCCTCGGCGGTATTTCCTCCGGCCAGCCGATCGTGGCGCACCTCGCGCTCAAGGCGACGTCCAGCATCACCACGCCGGGCCGTTCGATCGATGTGCACGGCAACCCGGTGGACGTGATCACCAAGGGCCGCCATGACCCTTGCGTCGGCATCCGTGCCACGCCGATTGCCGAAGCAATGATGGCCATCGTGCTGATGGACCACCTGCTGCGCAACCGTGGGCAAAACGCCAATGTGCGCGTGAGTACGCCGGTGCTGGGCCAGCTGTGACAGCCTGTCATGGCAGGCGCGCTTGCTGTCGTTGTAGTGAGCGAGCTTGCTCGCGCTGGGCTGCGAAGCAGCCCCAAAAATCGACATGACGCCCCCACTTCCCTACTGGCGCCTCTCCAGCTTCTACCTCTTCTACTTCGCCCTCCTCGGGGCGACCGCGCCTTTCCTGGCGCTGTACTTCGATCACCTGGGGTTCTCCAGCGCGCGCATCGGCGAGCTGGTGGCCATCCCCATGCTGATGCGCTGCGTGGCGCCCAACCTGTGGGGCTGGCTGGGCGACTACACCGGTCGGCGCCTGGCGATCGTACGCTTTGGCGCGGTGTGCACCCTGGCAAGTTTTTCGCTGATCTTCGTCAGCCACACCTACGCCTGGCTGGCCCTGGTGATGGCTTTGCATGCGTTCTTCTGGCATGCGGTGTTGCCGCAGTTTGAAGTGATCACCCTCGCGCACCTGCAAAAACAGACCTCCCGCTACAGCCAGGTCCGCCTGTGGGGCTCCATCGGTTTCATCCTCACCGTGGTAATCATGGGTCGCCTGTTCGATTGGCTGAGCCTGGACATCTACCCGGTCGTCGTCGTGGTGATCATGGCCGGCATCATTGGCGCCAGCCTGTGGGTGCCGAATGCGCAGCCCACCACCCACGGCAATCGCCTGGCTGGCGATGGCTTCCTGAAACAATTGCGCAGCCCTGGCGTGCTGGCGTTTTATGCCTGTGTGGCGTTGATGCAAATGAGCCATGGCCCGTATTACACCTTTCTGACCCTGCACCTCGAACACCTGGGCTACAGCCGTGGCGTGATCGGCCTGCTGTGGGCCCTGGGCGTGGTGGCGGAAGTGCTGATGTTCCTGGCGATGAGCCGCATCCTCTCGCGCTTTTCGGTGCGCCGGGTGCTGCTGGCCAGTTTCCTGTTGGCGGCGCTGCGTTGGTTGCTGTTGGGCTCGTTTGCCGAGTTTTTCTGGGTGCTGTTAGTGGCGCAGGTAATGCACGCCGCCACTTTCGGCAGTTTCCATGCCGCGGCGATTGCCTTCGTGCAACGCAGTTTTGGCGATAAGCAACAAGGCCAGGGCCAGGCGTTGTACGCCGCCTTGGCGGGTACCGGCGGTGCGCTGGGTGCCCTTTATTCCGGTTACAGCTGGAACCTGTTGGGGCCGACCCTGACCTTCAGCATCGCCAGCGTCGCGGCCCTGGCCGCCGCCGCTATCATCGGTCTTCGATTGCAAGAGCAGAACCAAGGAACCCTTCAATGAGCTATGTCGCTGTTTACTCCGCCGCTTCACCGGACACGCCGAACAAGGTCCTGACCCATTTTGACGATATCGCCGCGACCCTGGCGGAGCACGGCGTGCGCTTTGAACGCTGGCAGCCGAGCCCGATAGGGCAGGGGGCCAGTGACGCTGAAATGATTGCGGCGTACCAGATGCACATTGATGCCCTTGGCTACGAGGCTATTGAGGTGGTACGCGTGACCGGCGATCACCCGCAGAAGGCTGAACTGCGTGCGCAGTTTCTTGACGAGCGCTGCTACAGCGAAGATGAGGTGCGTTTTTTCATCGCGGGGCAGGGTTTGTTTTCCCTGCACATTGGCGACTACGTGTACGCCGTGCGCTGTGAGAAAAATGACCTGTTGGTGATCCCGGCCGGTATCAAGCACTGGTTCGATATGGGCGAGAACCCGCATTGTGTTGCCTTGCGGTGTTTCAATACCGCACAAGGGCTGGTGCCCCTATTGACGGGCGACACTATCGCCCGGCACTTCCCTGGCTTGGACGACTAACCGAGATTTATCAGAAACTACAATCCCTATAGGTTGGAAGTTTCTGTGGGAAGAAACTTAAACTTCTGTAAGGCTCGGCTGTTTATTCTGGGCCCTGCGCCTTAATACCACTCGTTATGTAACTCTCTCCGGCATCAACGTTTATGTCGCCTGTCAATAGGAGGAATCCGAATGTGGCGCGGCAGAGACAGAAAATAAGGAGAGGATTGAATGAACGCCCCCAAGGAATTATTGATACCACCGTATACGGTGCCCAATGCGGTCAGACGACGTCTGAACCTGGCGGGAAAACCGCTGACCCCGGCGGAGTTAGAGATCCTGCGCTGGGCCTCGGAAGGCAAGACCGTCTGGGAGATCAGCCAGATTCGCACCACGTCCGAAGCCACGGTGAAATTTCACTTGCGCAATATCTACGGCAAGCTGGAAGTCAGTAACCGTGTGCAGGCGATGAACGAAGCGGCGCGTCAGGGACTTTGCTGAAGGCAAAAAAAGGGCCGCGACACTCAACGGTGTCACGGCCCTTTTTACGGCCTGGCGTTTAAGCCGAATGATAAGTCGGCAGGGCAAAGCGGTTCTGGCTTTGCAGCATGGAAATCTGCGGCAGCTCGCTGGCTTGTTCCGCCAGGTCGCGGCGAATGGCACTGATCACCCAGGTCAGCTGATCGGCAGTGTGCAACTGCTGATAGGAGATCGAACGCTTGACCTGCTTACCTTCGCTGTTGCGCAGCGTCAGCAGGATACCGCCGTCTGGGCGAGGCTGGGTGGTGACGTCGTAGTTGGAGAATACTGAAGCGAATTTATCTTGGATCAGGCTCATGTCTATCAGCTCCGTTGGCTCAAGTTGGCAAGCATGGAGTGATAGGTGCAGTGATTGTGCCATCTAGCGGTTAGATAAAATATCTTTATAAAACAATCACTTAAAAAAATAACAAATTTTCGATTTCGTGCAATTTGCATGAATGGCCATCATGCATCCTGCATTTTGCGTGGCTCAGCCGGGTTGAGCGGGCGCGCCTCATTCTTAAATGACTGCGCCAGCACCGCGAAATTCCTTTTATCAGCGGTCGCCCCTTGGGATACAAAACTTTTCAAATCCCGCGTGTACAGCCGAAGAAGGGCTGACGTATTTTCCTGCAAGGCACTCGGTCTCTCGCCTATGGGCGCACGGGTGTTACAGGATCATTCGAAGAATAAGAAAAAGGACGTTCCTCCATGAGCCACTCGCAAAATGACATGATCACCTGGCGCATGATGCTGCGTAAGGTGCCCGCGATTGTGCGTGCCATGCCGCGCGTGGTGCGAGGGATGCGTGCTGCCAATGTCACCGACCCCGAGCAGCCCTGCGGACTGGGCTGGCACTTCGAACAAGCCACCCTGCGTAACCCGCAGGGAACCGCCTTGCTGTATGGCGACCGTGTGATCAGTTACACCGAAGCCAACCAGCAGGCCAATCGCATCGCCCGCCACCTGCAAGAAAAAGGCATCGGCAAGGGCGATGTGGTGGCGATGTTTATTGAAAACCGTCCCGAATTATTGTTGAGCGTGCTGGCCGTGGCCAAGCTGGGCGGTGTCTGCGCCATGCTCAATACCGCGCAAACCCACGGGGCGCTGGTGCACAGCCTGACGCTGGTGAGCCCGGCGGCGATTGTGGTGGGGGCGGAATTGGTGGCCGCCTATGAGGCGGTGCGCGATCAGGTGGCGATCCCTGCGCAGCGCAGCTGGTTCGTCGCCGAGCAGCAGGGCGCGGCGGTGCCCGAGGGGTACAGCGACCTGATGGCCGCCAGCGCTGAATGTCCGGTGGAGAACCTCGCCAGCGCAGCGCAGATCTTCTTTAACGATCCCTGCTTCTATATCTACACTTCCGGCACGACGGGATTGCCCAAGGCCGGCATCATGAAACATGGCCGATGGACCAAGACCGCCATCAGCTTCGGCCGCATTGCCCTGGACATGGGGCCGGACGACGTCCTCTATTGCACCTTGCCGCTCTACCATGCCACTGGCCTGTGTGTGTGCTGGGGCTCGGCAGTGGTCGGGGCGTCGGGCTTCGCCATTCGGCGTAAATTCAGTGCCAGCCAGTTCTGGGGCGATGTCCGCAGATTCGAGGCGACCACCCTCGGTTATGTCGGCGAGTTGTGCCGGTACTTGCTCGATCAGCCAGCCAGCGAAAACGACCGTGATCACCGCGCGACCAAGATGGTCGGCAATGGCTTGCGTCCTGGCGTGTGGGCGCAGTTCAAGGCGCGTTATGGCGTCGAGCATGTGTGCGAGTTGTATGCCGCCAGCGACGGCAATATCGGCTTCACCAACGTATTGAATTTTGACAACACCGTCGGCTTTTGCCTGCAGCACTGGGCGCTGGTGGACTACGGCCACGACACCGGTGAGCCGCTGCGTGGCAGCGATGGTTTCATGCATAAAGTGAAGAAGGGCGGGCAGGGGCTGTTGTTGGCGAGAATCGATGAAAAATCCCCTTATGACGGCTACACCGACCCGGAAAAAAACCGCAAGGTGATCCTCACTGACGTGTTTGAGAAGGGCGACCGCTATTTCAACACCGGCGATCTGGTGCGCAGTATTGGCTTCGGCCACGCGCAATTTGTCGACCGCTTGGGGGATACCTACCGCTGGAAGGGCGAAAACGTCTCCACCACCGAAGTGGAAAACGTCCTGTTGCAGCACCCGCAGATCGCCGAAGCAGTGGCCTATGGGGTGGAAATCGAAAACACCAATGGTCGCGCCGGGATGGTTGCCATCACCCCGAGCGAATCCCTGGCCGCGCTGGACATGCGTGAGTTGCTGCAATTTGCCCACGGTCAGTTGCCGCACTATGCGGTGCCGCTGTTTCTGCGGATCAAGGTGAAGATGGAAACCACGGGGACCTTCAAGTACCAGAAGGTACGGCTCAAGGAGGAAGCGTTCGACCCGGACAAGGCGGGCAATGATCCGGTCTACGCCTGGCTGCCGGGGTCGGACTGCTACGTGCCAGTGACCGGCCAGTTGTTGGCGCAGATTCAGGGTGGGCACTTTCGTTATTAAAGGCAGCGCTATTGAATATGCCTATGGGGGCTTTTGACAAAAAAGCCATGACAGGTGGGAACTCCATCGCGACACTGGGCGCCTATAAAGGACCACACACGGAGCCGTCCCACATGTCAGACCAAGCCAAACAGATGACCGACGACGAAGCCGCAGAATTTGCCGAGCAGGTGTTTGACGTTGCCCGCAAAGGCGACGCCGCCATGCTCGCCGCGTTGCTGGCCAAAGGCTTGCCGGCCAACTTTCGTAACCACAATGGCGACACCTTGCTGATGCTCGCGGCCTACCACGGCCATGCCGAGGCGGTAAAAGTGCTGCTGGAATTCAAGGCCGATCCGCTGATCGCCAATGACAAGAACCAATTGCCGATCGCCGGTGCGGCGTTCAAGGGCAACCTGCCAGTGGTCAAGGCGCTGATCGAAGGCGGTACGCCGGTCGAGGCGGCCTCTTCCGATGGCCGTACCGCATTGATGATGGCAGCGATGTTCAATCGCGTTGAAATGGTCGACTACCTGCTCGGCCAGGGCGCCAACCCCAAGGCCACCGATGCCCAGGGCGCGACGGCATTGGCCGCCGCGCAAACCATGGGCGCGGTGGATACGGCGGCGCAATTGCAAAAACTGGTGTAGGCTTTGCGCCCTCGAAAACCAGCCCGCTACAGGATCACCCCATGAAAGCCGCCCTCGTCGAACTTATCAGCAACATCAGCGCCGGCGTCATGGGCGAGGACGAGGTGGCGCGTATCGCCGATGAAGCGGCGCAGGCCTACGCGGACCCGGTGGCGTTTCTGGCGGCCAACCCGGATATCAACTACGACGACACATTCCCCATTCCGTTGGGGGAGTGGGTCGTGGTTGGCAGCCTGCCGGACACCGTGGTGTTCCAGGCCGACACCTACGGCGACCTGTTCGCGCAGATCGTCGCGTCGTTCGGCCCAGGCGTGGCGTTCAATCTCACGCCCAAGCAACTGGCCAAGACCGAAGCCCTGACGGCCCTGAACCGTATCCAGATCCAGATGAGCGCGCTCAGCCCGGAAGACGGCGGCTATGTGCTGCTCAACTTCAGCCAACCGTTGGATGACGAGATCCAGGCCGTGTTGGTCTACGGTAACGACCTGCCGCGCGTGCTCGAGCTGTGTGCCGAAGTCGGCATTAAGGCCGAACCCTCCCTGGAAGCGCTGAAAGTTGCCGTCCACGTCTGAAATAAAACGGAACCCCGGCCAGGGCTGGCTATCCTAAAGGTGCATGCCCTCACTTTAGGAGCAACACCATGGGTTCCACTTTTAATGGCTTGATCGGGCTGATTATCCTGGCGCTGGATATCTGGGCGATCATCAACGTATTCAAAAGCGGCGCGAGCACGGGCGCCAAGGTGCTGTGGATCCTGTTGATCCTCCTGCTGCCGGTGCTGGGCCTGATCATCTGGGCGATCGCCGGGCCACGGGGAAATGTGCGGCTCTAGAGTGAGCACAATCCATGTAGGCGCGGGCTCGCTGTGGTGACCGCGCTTGTTGTGGTGAGCGGGCTTGTTGTGGTGAGCGGGCTTGCCCCGCGCCGGGCTGCGAAGCAGCCCCATCCGATCTCCGGTGAACCCTCTCACCACACCCCTGAGATTTGTGTATCGAAATATTCGCTGCACACAATTTTCACATCTTATCCAAGACAATTCGCCGGTTGAATCTCCCTGCCAAGGCCCTGCCTCAAGGTGTCTTAAACGCGGGACGGCGCTGCTCGTTCAGTAATTAATAGCCTTGCTGTGATTGATCGGGCACCATTCGCGCCACTGCACCACTTCGTCACTTAAACTTCCAATGGGTCCTGAAACGACATGGCAAACCCGGACGCCCTGAGTCAGCAGCGAGCTTCTAATCGCCTGCTGCAACCGACCGTCAAATCCCATCTGGCATACACGCTGCTCTGCGCACTGGTCATGATGGTGATGTTCTCCCTGCTGCGCCTGGCGCTGCTGGTCTACAACCGCGAGATGATCCTCGATACGCCGGCCTCGACCTTCCTTGAAGCGTTCGCCAACGGCCTGCGCCTGGACCTGCGTCTGGTGGTGTACCTGATCATTCCGTTGCTGCTGGCACTGTTCAGCGTACGAGCAATGGCAGCCCGCGGGTTCTTTCGTTTCTGGCTGACCGTGGCGTCCAGCATTGCCCTGTTCCTGGGCCTGATGGAAATGGACTTCTACCGCGAGTTCCACCAGCGCCTCAACGGCCTGGTCTTCCAGTACGTGAAGGAAGACCCGAAAACCGTGATGAGCATGCTCTGGTACGGTTTCCCGGTGGTGCGCTACCTGCTGGCCTGGGCCGTGGGCACGCTGATCCTCAGCATGGCGTTCAAAGGTGCCGACCGTGCGACACGCCCGCGCGGCCCCTTCAGCGGTGGCAGCATCGGCACCCGCCAGGTCGCGCCGTGGTACTCGCGCATCGCGGTGTTCGTGGTCTGCCTGCTGATCGCCGTGGTCGCCGCCCGTGGCACCCTGCGCCAGGGCCCGCCGCTGCGTTGGGGTGACGTGTACACCACCGACTCGAACTTCGCCAACCAGTTGGGCCTCAATGGCACGCTGTCGCTGATCGGCGCGGCCAAGGCCCGCTTCTCGGAACACCGGGATAACACCTGGAAAGCCACGCTGGAGCAGCCGCTGGCAACCCAGACCGTGCGCGACATGCTGGTGCTGCCGACGGAAAAACTGGTGGATACCGACACCGCCGCCGTGCGCCGCGAGTTCACGCCACCGGCCGAGAAAACCCTGCCGATCAAAAACGTCGTCGTGATCCTGATGGAAAGCTTCGCCGGTCACTCGGTGGGGGCGCTGGGTCGTCCGGGCAATATCACGCCGTACTTCGACAAACTGTCCAAGGAAGGCCTGCTGTTCGACCGCTTCTTCTCCAACGGCACCCATACCCACCAGGGTATGTTCGCGACCATGGCGTGCTTCCCGAACCTGCCCGCCTTCGAATACCTGATGCAGACCCCGGAAGGCAGCCACAAGCTGTCGGGCCTGCCGCAGTTGCTCAGCGCACGCAAGTTTGACGACGTGTATGTCTACAACGGCGACTTCGCCTGGGACAACCAGTCGGGCTTCTTCAGCAACCAGGGCATGACCAATTTCATCGGTCGCAACGACTTTGTCGACCCGGTGTTCTCTGACCCCACCTGGGGCGTGTCCGATCAGGACATGTTCAACCGTGGCCTGGAAGAGTTGAAAGCCCGTGAAGGCGGCAAGCCGTTCTACGCGTTGCTGCAAACCCTGTCCAACCACACGCCGTACGCTTTGCCGACCCCGTTGCCGGTGGACAAAGTCACTGGCCGTGGCAGCCTCGACGAGCATTTGACCGCGATGCGCTACTCCGACTGGGCCCTGGGTCAGTTCTTTGAGAAAGCCCGCAAAGAGCCGTATTTCAAGGAAACCCTGTTCGTGATCGTCGGCGACCATGGCTTCGGCAACGAGCAGCAAATCACCGAAATGGACCTGGGCCGCTTCAACGTGCCGATGCTGATGATCGCACCGGGCATGCAGGAGAAGTTCGGCGAGCGCAACCATACCGTCGGTACTCAGATCGACATCGTGCCGACCATCATGGGGCGCCTGGGCGGCGAGACCCTGCACCAGTGCTGGGGCCGTGACCTGTTGAACCTGCCGGAAGGCGATAAAGGTTTCGGCGTGATCAAGCCATCGGGCAGCGACCAGACCGTGGCATTGCTCACCGGCGACCGTGTACTGGTACTGCCCAAGGAAATGCCACCGAAGCTGTGGGAATACGAACTGGGCGCCAACCCGACCGGTAAAGTGATTGCTGAATCGCCGGACGAGGCGGCACTGAGGCAGAAACTTGAGTCGTTCCTGCAGACGGCTACCAAGAGCCTGTTGGATAACACCGCCGGTGTGATTGACGGCAAGCCGGATTAATTAACCGGCAATAAAAAAGAGGCCTTTAAAAGGCCTCTTTTTTTTGCCCGGCGTTTATATCCGACCGAGCAACAACAGCACCAGCAGGACCACCAGTACCACACCCAGGATGCCCGACGGGCCATAACCCCAGTTACGCGAGTGAGGGAACACTGGCAGACCACCGACCAGCAGGAGGATCAAGATAATGATCAGAATGAGGCTCATGGTTTTTTTTCCTTATTGGCCTTCTGCAAAGACCGGTTATTTAACGATAGGCCCGCAGTTTAATAACGAACGCCTTAACAACTCCGACTGGTGCCCCTGGTGGAAAATTCAGTATTTTTTTAAAGCATTTCGCACACTTGCTTATTTCTTTTAATGCAGTTCGCAACTGCGCCCGATTAGTTGAAAAATATTGAACTTAGGCTATATGCAACCCTCCGACCCAGCCGCTGGTTTGCCAGGGGCATTCATCAATCTGATGGTGGGTGGGGGCTGGAAAAACCTTCGCTACACTGCCGGTCACTTCTTCCGTGAACCACAAGGCAACTTTCTATGCAAAATCGCATGATGATCACTGGCGCCGGGTCCGGCCTGGGTCGTGAAATCGCGCTGCGTTGGGCCCGCGAGGGTTGGCAGTTGGCCTTGTCGGATGTCAGCGAGCCGGGGCTGCAGGAAACCCTCAAATTGGTGCGTGAAGCCGGGGGTGATGGCTTCGTCCAGCGTTGCGACGTGCGCGACTACAGCCAGCTCACTGCATTCGCCCAAGCCTGCGAGGTAAAGCTCGGCGGGGTTGATGTGATCGTCAACAATGCCGGCGTCGCCTCGGGAGGCTTCTTTGCCGAACTGTCCCTGGAGGACTGGGACTGGCAGATCGCAATCAACCTGATGGGCGTGGTCAAGGGGTGCAAGGCGTTCCTGCCGCTGCTGGAAAAGAGCAAGGGCCGTATCATCAACATCGCGTCCATGGCCGCGCTGATGCAGGGGCCGGCGATGAGCAACTACAACGTGGCCAAAGCTGGCGTGGTAGCGCTGTCGGAAAGCCTGCTGGTGGAACTCAAGCAACAGGAGGTCGGCGTGCATGTGGTCTGCCCATCGTTCTTCCAGACCAACCTGCTCGACTCGTTCCGTGGACCGACCCCAGCGATGAAGGCCCAAGTGGGCAAGCTGCTGGAGAGTTCGCCGATCTCGGCGGCGGATATCGCCGATTACATCTATCAACGCGTCGCGGCGGGTGAGTTCATGATCCTGCCCCACGAACAGGGGCGCATGGCCTGGGCGTTGAAGCAGAAGAATCCGCAGTTGCTCTATGATGAAATGACCACTATGGCCGACAAGATGCGCGCCAAGGCTCAGGCTGCCAAGGCCTGAGCCGGTAGCGGTCTGTCAGGTAATTTACCTGCGTACGTAGGGCCTGCCTGATTTCGTCGCAAGCCATTGATGCTCCGACACCGAGCGCGCATGGTCGAGGTCCTTTCATTGCTAATAAGGACATCCGCCATGCTGGTCTTAAGCCGCGCCGTAGGCGAAGTCATCTCTATCGGTGATGACATCGCCGTACACATTCTTGAATTGAACGGCAGCCAAGTGAAATTCGGTGTGGAGGCGCCGAACGGGGTGCATGTACACCGTGCCGAGGTCTACCAGAAGATCCGCGATCGGCTGGGCGCCACGACCCATCCGGTGCCGGTGCCCAATCTCTGATCTCAGTCGAACAGATGCTTGGGCACGTCGTGCTTGAGCATCAACTGGCACTGCTCGCTGTCCGGGTCGAACACGATCAGCGCCTGCCCCTTGGTGAGCGCCTGGCGTACGCGCAGCACGCGGGTCTCCAGGGGCGTGTCGTCACCATTGTCGGTGCCGTCACGGGTGACGAAGTCTTCGATCAGGCGCGTCAGCGTGTCGACTTCAAGTGCATCGTAGGGAATCAGCATACAAGCCTCGGGTGATGGATCCCGGCGATCCTACTGCGCCGGGATCAGAGTTGCCAGCGTCAGGACTTATTGCCGACCAGGCTGTCCACCGAGGGCACGCGTGTGTCGCTCTCCATCTGCGTCTCGTGCTCGATCTGATGACTGAACCGATCCAGCGAGCCCTGGGCCGGTTGCGCATCGCTGGCGAACACCGGCGGGCTGAGAATGTAGGCGCCCAACAGGCGACTCAGCGCCGCGAGGCTGTCGATATGGGTGCGCTCATAGCCGTGGGTCGCATCGCAACCAAACGCCAGCAGTGCAGTGCGGATGTCGTGCCCGGCGGTCACGGCCGAGTGCGCATCGCTGAAGTAATAGCGGAACAGGTCGCGGCGCACCGGCAGTTCGTGGTCAGACGCCAAACGTAGCAAGTGACGGGACAGGTGATAGTCATACGGCCCGCCGGAGTCCTGCATGGCCACGCTCACCGCATGCTCGCTGGAGTGCTGGCCGGGAGCGACTGGAGCGATATCGATGCCGACAAATTCACTGACGTCCCAGGGCAGGGCGGCCGCTGCGCCACTGCCGGTTTCTTCGGTGATGGTGAACAGCGGGTGGCAGTCGATCAGCAAGGGCTCGCCACTGTCGACGATGGCCTTGAGCGCGGCGAGCAGGGCGGCGACGCCGGCCTTGTCGTCCAGGTGGCGGGCGCTGATGTGCCCGCTCTCGGTGAATTCCGGCAGCGGGTCGAAGGCCACATAGTCACCGATACCAATGCCCAGGGAGTCGCAATCGGCACGGGTCGCGCAGTAGGCGTCGAGGCGCAACTCGACGTGGTCCCAACTCACCGGCATTTCATCCACGGCGGTGTTGAACGCGTGCCCGGAGGCCATCAACGGCAACACGCTGCCACGGATCACGCCATTATCGGTAAACAGGCTGACGCGGCTGCCTTCGGCAAACCGGCTCGACCAGCAACCTACGGGCGCCAGGCTCAGGCGGCCGTTGTCCTTGATCGCACGCACGGCGGCGCCGATGGTGTCCAAGTGGGCGGACACCGCACGGTCAGGGCTGTTTTTCTGGCCCTTGAGGGTGGCGCGGATGGTGCCGCGCCGGGTCATTTCGAAGGGGATGCCCAGTTCTTCCAGGCGCTCGGCGACATACCGCACGATGGTGTCGGTAAACCCGGTGGGGCTGGGAATGGCGAGCATTTCCAGTAGGACTTTTTGCAGGTAATTCAGATCCGGTTCTGGGATGGTTCGGCTCATAAAGACTCCTGGGGTTCGGATCGTTCAGCTATGGGGAAACAGCAAATCCACAAATTTTTCCGCAGTAGGCTGCGGTTCATGATTGGCCAGGCCGGCCCGTTCGTTAGCTTCGATAAACACGTACTCGGGTTGGTCGGCGGCAGGCACCATCAGGTCCAGGCCGACCATGGGGATGTCCAGGGCGCGGGCGGCGCGTACGGCGGCGTCCACCAGCGTGGGGTGCAGGATGGCGGTGACGTCTTCCAGGCAACCGCCGGTGTGCAGGTTGGCGGTACGGCGCACGGCCAGGGTTTTTCCACGTGGCAGGATGCTGCTGTAGTAGTAGCCGGCCGCGTGCAGGGTGCGTTCGGTTTCGGCGTCGACAGGGATTTTGCTTTCGCCATCAGTCGCCGCCTGGCGACGACGGCTCTGGGCTTCGATCAACGCGCCGATGGAATGTTGACCGTCACCGGTCACTTCCGCAGGACGACGAATCGCAGCCGCAACCACCTCGAAACCGATCACCAGGATGCGCAGGTCCAGGCCTTCATGAAAGCTTTCCAGCAGCACACGGCTGTCAAACTGGCGCGCCGCTTCAATCGCCTGCTGCACCTCTTCGATGCTCTGCAAATCCACCGCCACGCCCTGGCCTTGCTCACCGTCCAGCGGCTTGACGACGACGCGCTGGTGCTCGTCGAGGAACTCCAGGTTGTCATCGGCGCTGCCCGCCAGTTGTTGCGACGGCAGTTTCAAACCGGCCGCCTTGAGCACTTTGTGGGTCAGGCTCTTGTCCTGGCACAAGGTCATGCTGATGGCGCTGGTCAGGTCGCTCAACGACTCACGGCAACGCACACGGCGCCCCCCGTGACTGAGGGTGAATAAGCCCGCGTCGGCGTCATCCACCTGCACATCGATACCGCGCCGATGCGCTTCTTCGACGATGATCCGGGCATAAGGGTTAAAGCCTGCCTGCGGACCCGGGCCGAGAAACAGCGGCTGGTTGATGCCGTTCTTGCGTTTGATCGCAAAGGTGGTCAGCGCCCTGAACCCCAGCTTGGCGTAAAGGTTCTTGGCCTGGCGGTTATCGTGCAGCACGGACAGGTCCAGGTAGCTCAGCCCACGGCTCATGAAGTGTTCCACCAAGTGGCGCACCAGCACCTCACCCACGCCAGGGCGGGTGCACTGCGGGTCCACGGCCAGGCACCACAGGCTGCAACCGTTTTCCGGGTCATGAAAGGCTTTCTGGTGGTTGAGGCCCATGACGCTGCCGATCACCGCGCCGCTGTCTTCATCTTCCGCCAGCCAGTAGACAGGCCCACCGGCATGGCGCGGCGTAAGGCGTTCGGCGTCGACGGGCAACATGCCGCGTCCTTGATAGAGCTGGTTGACGGCCAGCCAATCGGCTTCGGTCTGCACCCGACGAATGCGGAAACCGCGAAATACCCGGGTGGCCGGCCGATAGTCGGTGAACCACAGGCGCAGCGTGTCGGACGGGTCGAGGAACAGTTGCTGCGGATCGATCCCGAGAATCTGCTGCGGTGCAGCCACATAGAGTGCGATGTCGCGCTCGCCCGGCTGTTCATTCAGCAGTTCCTGGGCCAGGGTCGCCGGGTCGGGAAAGGTGTGCCCGATCAACAAGCGGCCCCATCCGCAATGCACGGCAATCGGCTCGGCTGCCAAGGGGCTGCCATCTTCCGCCAGGCGGGCCTGCAGGCGCTCATAGGTCGGCGCCTGGCCCTTCAACAAGCGTTGGCTGTAAGCCGCTGCGAGAGGTTTCATTACTCAGATTCCTTGTTCGCTGAGCCACAGGTTCAGCGCCGCCAGTTGCCACAGCTTGGAGCCGCGCAGCGGGGTCAATTGGCCTTGCGGGTCGGTCAGCAAGCGGTCGAGCATGGCGGGATTGAACAGGCCGCGATCCTGGCTCGGGTCCAGCAACAATTCACGCACCCAGTTCAGGGTATCGCCCTGCAAGTGTTTGAGGCCTGGCACGGGGAAGTAACCTTTCTTGCGGTCGATCACTTCGCTCGGGATCACGCGGCGCGCGGCCTCTTTCAACACCTGCTTGCCACCGTCGGGCAACTTGAACTTGCCGGGTACACGGGCCGACAGCTCAACCAAGCGGTAGTCGAGGAACGGCGTACGCGCTTCCAGGCCCCAGGCCATGGTCATGTTGTCGACGCGTTTGACCGGGTCGTCCACCAGCATGACCGTGCTGTCCAGGCGCAGGGCTTTGTCCACTGCCGCATCCGCGCCGGGCATGGCGAAGTGCTCGCGCACGAAGTCACCGGCGGCGTCGTTGGCGGTCAGCCATTTTGGCGCGACGGTGGCGGCATAGTCGTCGTAGCTGCGGTCGAAAAACGCATCGCGATACGCGGCGTAGGGATCGGCGGCGCCGTCCACCTGCGGGTACCAGTGGTAACCGGCAAACAGTTCGTCGGCGCCCTGGCCGCTCTGCACCACCTTGCAATGCTTGGCCACTTCCCGTGACAACAGGTAGAAGGCGATGCAGTCATGGCTGACCATCGGCTCGCTCATGGCACGGAACGCCGCCGGGAGTTGCTCGATGATCTCGCTTTCGGCGATGCGCAATTGATGATGACGGGTGCCGTAGTGCTTGGCGATCAGGTCCGAGTACTGGAACTCGTCGCCACGCTCGCCACCGGCGTCTTCAAAGCCGATGGAGAAGGTCGACAGATCTTGCACGCCGACTTCACGCAGCAAGCCCACGAGCATGCTCGAATCGACGCCGCCGGACAGCAGCACGCCGACATCCACGGCGGCGCGTTGGCGGATGGCCACGGCTTCGCGGGTGCTGTCGAGTACGCGGTCAGTCCAGTCTTCCAGGCTCAGGTTGCGTTCATCGTCATGTGGGCCGTAGGGCAGGGTCCACCAGGTTTTCTGCTCGGTCTTGCCGTTGGCGTCGATGCGCATCCAGCTCGCCGGCGGCAGTTTTTCGATGCCTGCCAGCAAGGTACGCGGCGCGGGCACCACGGCGTGGAAGTTCAAGTAGTGATTGAGTGCCACCGGATCGAGGATCGGGTTGATATCCCCGCCTTTGAGCAGCGCCGGCAAGGCCGACGCAAAGCGCAGGCGCTGGCCGGTGCGCGACAGGTACAGCGGCTTCACGCCCAGACGGTCGCGGGCAATAAACAGGCGTTGGGCATCACGTTCCCAGATGGCGAACGCGAACATGCCATTGAGCTTGGGCAGCAGCGCTTCGCCCCAGGCGTGATAACCCTTGAGCAGCACTTCGGTGTCGCCGCCGGAGTAGAAGGCGTAGCCGAGGGCTTCCAGCTCTTCTCTCAGTTCGGGGAAGTTATAGATCGCGCCGTTGAACGCCAGGGACAGCCCCAGTTGGGCGTCGACCATCGGTTGGGCAGAGCCATCCGACAGGTCCATGATTTTCAAGCGCCGATGGCCCAGCGCCACAGGCCCCTGGGCATGAAAACCCCAGGCGTCGGGCCCACGCGGGGCCAGGTGATGGGTGATGCGCTCAATAGCTGCCAGGTCGGCAGGTTGGGCATCGAAACGTAACTCTCCAGCTAATCCGCACATAAATTCCTTACCGGTTTTTCCGTTGGGGAGGGATGAAATGCCGCACGCCAAAAAGGCCGGGCGTTGAGAAACTGACCCGTGTGGTGGGTGGGAGTTTTAGAACGATCGGTTATAAGGCGATTGGGCATCAGTGCGGTAATGCGTCAGTCGAGGGGTGTTAGATAGGTAGGCGCAACAGCCTCAAGCCCGTTGATAAGGTTTGGCGAAACACCTGCCATACGGACAATTGCCATGCCGGCCGTACCCTCTGGAACACCCCAACCCTTGAGTTCCGAGATGAAGCTGGCGGCCCTTCTTCAACTGACCGGCGACTTGCCCAAGCGTGCAGTGTGTAAAACCCTCAGGACGTGCCCCGGATCAATCCCCGCAGGGCAAAACGGTTGGGGTGGCAGGCGTGGGCGACGCTGGCGGGGACGGGCAGCGGTTCATCATTCAGCCAGGCGGCCAGCAGCTCTGCCGCCAGCGGGGCGGTGATCAAACCTCGCGAGCCGTGCCCGCTGTTGATGTACAGGCCATCGAGCCAGGGGCAGGCAATGTCCGGGACTTGCCGAGCATCCTTGCGCAGCGCCGCGTAGGCCAGGTGGAACGCCTCGCGGTTGGCCAGTGGCCCGACAATCGGTAGATAGTCGGGGCTGGTGCAGCGAAAGGCCGCACGGCCTTGCAGGTGCTCGGGGTCAAGGGTGTCGGCGTGCAGGCGTTGCAGCAGGTCAACGGAGATTTCCCGCAACATCTGCAGGTTACCGAGGTGTTCGGCGGTGCTGGGGGTGAGGTCTTCGCTGGCGAAGTTGAAGCTGGCGCCGAGCGTATGTTCCCCCAAGCGCGCAGGCGCGACGTAACCCTCGGCGCACACCACCGTGGCCAGTGCCTGGCTTTGCGGGGTTTGCGGCAGGCGGCTGATTTGCCCGCGAATGCGTTTGAGGGGCAGCTTGGCGCTGACCGGGAAGCGGTTGATCTCGGCGGCGCCGGCCAGTACCACCACGCTGGCGCTGGCCAGCAGGGTGTGGCCGTCGTGGGCGTGCCATTGGCCATCGACCTGGCGCAACTCAAGGGCCTCGCGATGCTGCAACAGCGTGATCAGCGGATGTGACGCTTGCCACTCACACAGTGCCGGCGGATGCACCCAGCCGCCTTCGGGGAAAAACAGCCCGCCGTGTTCCAAGGCCACGCCGGCGCGCGCCTGGGCCTGCGCCTGATCCAGCACGTGCAAAAGCTCCGGCGCGAAGGCTTGGGCCAGCTGCGCCTGGCGTTCGGCCTCCTTGGCATTAAACGCCAGTTGCAGCACGCCGCAACCGTCCCAGTCGACGCCACGGTGCAGGTGTTCGAGCAGCCGGCGGGTATGGCCGAAGCCGCTGAGGATCAATTGCGACAGCGCCGTGCCATGCGCCGAAAGCTTGAGGTACAGCACGCCCTGCGGGTTACCCGAGGCTTCCTGCGCCAGCGCCGCGTGACGCTCCAGCAGCGTCACCTGCCAGCCGCGCGCCGCCAGGCTGGCGGCGCTCGTGCAGCCGGCCAGGCCGCCGCCGATCACCAGGGCCGTGCGCGCGCCGGGCGGCGGCGCGGGGCGGGCAAACCAGGGTTTGATAGCTTCCGGCGCGGGCGTTTCGGCGGGCCAGCCGAGAAACTCGCCGCGCAGGATTTCCCACTTGTGGCCGATGCCCGGCGTGCGCTTCATCTTGAAGCCGGCGGCGTTGATCAAGCGGCGCACCCAGCCGGTACTGGTAAAGGTGCTGATGGTCGAGCCGGGGGCCGCCAGCCGCGCCAGTTCGGCAAACAGCTCGGCGGTCCACATGTCGGGGTTCTTGGCCGGGGCAAACCCGTCGAGAAACCAGGCGTCGACCTGGGCGTCCAATTGGGGCAGCTGTTCAAGGGCGTCGCCGATCAGCAGCGTCAGCGTCACGCGGCCGTGAGCCAACACCAGCCGTTGGAAGCCTTGATGAATGGCGATGTACTGCGCCAGCAACTGATCGGCAAACGGCTGCAGTTCCGGCCAGAGTGCGAGGGCGCGCTGCAGGTCGGCGTGGCTCAGCGGGTACTTTTCCACGCTGACAAAATGCAGGCGGGCACCGGCCACGGCGTGTTGCTCGAACAACTGCCAGGCGCAGAGAAAATTCAACCCCGTGCCGAAACCGGTTTCGCCAATTACCAAGTGGCCCTGGGCCGGCAGGGCGGCGAAGCGCTCCTGCAAACGGTTCTGTTCGAGGAACACGTAGCGCGTTTCTTCAAGGCCCGACTTGTCGGAGAAGTACACATCGTCGAAGACCCGCGAGTGTGGGCGACCTTGCTCATCCCAGTCGAGCTGGGCGTGGGTAACGGGGTTCATGGGCGACTCATAGGCAATAGAAGCAGGCAAAGGCAAGGCGGCCATTCTAGCTGATCAACAAGCGTTGAATTGACCTACGGCAAGCATGCGTGGAATTTCCTCCCGCACGGCGTTGCCCAATCCGCTAGTCTTGAGCCATCTTGAAACGGAGCTGCCCATGTTCGAATCCGCCGAAATCGGTCACGCCATCGACAAAGACACCTTTGAGGCCGAAGTGCCGGCCCTGCGCGAAGCCTTGCTGGAAGTGCAGTACGAACTGCAGCAGCAGAAGCGCTTCCCGGTGATCATCCTGATCAACGGCATCGAAGGCGCCGGCAAGGGGGAGACGGTCAAGCTGCTGAATGAATGGATGGACCCGCGCCTGATTGAAGTGCGCACTTTCGACCAGCAGACCGACGAAGAACTCGCCCGGCCACCTGCCTGGCGCTACTGGCGCCAACTGCCGGCCAAAGGGCGCATGGGGATTTTCTTCGGCAACTGGTACAGCCAGATGCTGCAAGGCCGGGTGCATGGGCAGATCAAGGACGCCCGGCTTGACCAGGCCATTGCCGGCGCCGAACGCCTGGAAAAAATGCTCTGCGACGAAGGCGCGCTGATCTTCAAGTTCTGGTTCCACCTGTCCAAGAAGCAGATGAAGGCGCGGCTCAAGGCCCTGGCCGATGACCCGTTGCACAGCTGGCGCATCAGCCCGTTAGACTGGCAGCAGTCCGAGACCTACGACAAGTTCGTGCATTTCGGCGAGCGCGTGCTGCGGCGTACCAGTCGCGACTACGCGCCGTGGCATGTGATCGAAGGCGTCGACAGCAACTATCGCAGCCTCACCGTGGGCAAGATCCTGCTCGAAGGCCTGCAAAACGCCTTGAAACTGCCCAAGGGCAAGGCCAGCGGCATGAACCCGGCACCGTTGCCGTCGGCTGTCGACCAGATGAGCCTGCTCAACAGCCTCGACATGACGCTGCACCTGGACAAGGACGATTACGAAGAGCAGCTGATCACCGAGCAGGCGCGGTTCTCCGGCCTGATGCGCGACAAACGCATGCGCAAGCACGCTCTGGTCACGGTGTTCGAAGGCAACGATGCGGCGGGCAAGGGCGGGGCGATTCGCCGGGTGGCGGCGGCGCTTGACCCACGCCAATACCATATCGTGCCGATCGCCGCGCCCACCGAAGACGAACGTGCCCAGCCTTACCTGTGGCGGTTCTGGCAGAAAATCCCGGCACGGGGCAAGTTCACCGTGTTTGACCGCTCCTGGTACGGCCGCGTGCTGGTGGAGCGGATCGAGGGCTTCTGCACCCCGGCCGACTGGCTGCGCGCCTATGGCGAGATCAATGACTTTGAAGAGCAACTGCGCGACGCAGGGGTGATCGTGGTCAAGTTCTGGCTGGCCATCGACAAACAGACCCAACTGGAACGCTTCCAGGCGCGTGAAGAGATCCCGTTCAAGCGCTTCAAGATCACCGAAGACGACTGGCGCAACCGCGACAAGTGGGATGACTACCGCGCCGCCGTGGGCGATATGGTCGACCGCACCAGCACCGAAGTCGCGCCCTGGACCCTGGTGGAAGCCAACGATAAGCGCTGGGCGCGCGTCAAGGTGTTGCGCACCATCAACCTGGCCTTGGAGGAGGCGTTCGCCAAGTCCGACAAGCACGATAAAAAGAAAAAGAAATAATGGCCGTCAGGCTCGCCTATTGTAGTGAGCGGGCTTGCCCCGCGCTGGGCGGCGAAGCAGCCCCAACCCAGGGCCCGTGTCCTATCAGGCAAACCTGATTGGCAGGTTTTGGGGCCGCTTCGCAGCCCAGCGCAGGGCAAGCCTGCTCACCACAACAGCCCCAACCCACGCGCCGCGTCCTTTCAGACAAACCTGATTGGCAGGTTTTAGGGCCGCTTCGCAGCCCAGCGCAGGGCAAGCCTGCTCACTACAACAGCCCCAATCACCACAACAACCCAGGTCACCGCAGGGCGAGCACGCGGGCCATGCTTTTGTATACGCCGGGTGAATGATCGTCGCGGTTGCGCGGGGCTGGCTCTATGCTCGATCCAACCACCACACGATCGAGGTAGCCCATGCGTGAAGTAGTGATTGTCGACAGCGTGCGAACCGGCCTGGCCAAATCCTTTCGCGGTAAGTTCAACCAGACCCGCCCGGATGATATGGCGGCCCATTGCGTCAACGCGCTGCTCGCCCGCAACGGCATCGACCCGGCCACGGTGGAAGATTGCATCGTCGGTGCCGGTTCCAACGAAGGCGCGCAGGGCTACAACATCGGCCGCAACGTGGCGGTGCTCTCGCAACTGGGCACGGGGACGGCGGGCATGACCCTCAACCGTTTCTGCTCGTCGGGGTTGCAGGCGATTGCCATCGCCGCCAACCAGATCGCCTCGGGCTGCAGCGATATCATCGTCGCCGGGGGTGTCGAATCCATCAGCCTGACCCTGAAAAGCGTCAACACCGACAACCTGATCAACCCGCTGTTGAAAGAGCAGGTGCCGGGCCTCTACTTCCCCATGGGCCAGACCGCCGAGATCGTCGCGCGTCGCTACAACGTCAGCCGCGAAGAACAGGACCTGTATGCCCTGCAAAGCCAGCAGCGCACCGCCCAGGCCCAGGCCGATGGGCTGTTCAACGATGAAATCGTGCCGATGGCGGTCAAGTACAAGGTCGAGGACAAGAACACCGGCGAAGTACAGGTGCTTGACGGCGTCGTTGATCGCGATGACTGCAACCGTCCCGACACTACGCTGGTCAGCTTGCAGGGCTTGAAACCGGTGTTCGCCGAAGACGGCTCGGTGACGGCGGGCAACTCCTCGCAGCTCTCCGACGGTGCGTCGATGACCCTGGTGATGAGCCTGGAAAAAGCCCTGGCCCTGGGGCTTAAGCCCAAGGCGTTTTTCCGTGGGTTTACCGTGGCGGGCTGCGAGCCGGACGAGATGGGCATCGGCCCGGTGTTCTCGGTGCCTAAGCTGCTCAAGGCCAAGGGGTTGCAGGTGGCGGATATCGACCTGTGGGAACTCAACGAAGCGTTCGCCTCCCAGTGCCTGTATGCGCGCAATCGCCTGGAAATCGACAATGCCCGGTACAACGTCAACGGCGGCTCGATCTCCATCGGGCACCCGTTCGGCATGACCGGTTCACGGCAGGTCGGGCATTTGGTGCGTGAGTTGCAGCGGCGTAATCTGCGCTACGGCATCGTCACCATGTGCGTGGGCGGCGGCATGGGCGCGACGGGGCTCTTCGAAGCCGTGCGCTAGAACCGGAAGCGGACTTGTGTAGTGAGCAGGCTTGGTGTGGTGAGCAGGCTTGCCCTGCGCTGGGGCGCGAAGCGGCCCCAAAACCTGCCAATCAGTTCTGCCTGAAAGAACGCGGCGCCTGGGTCAGGGCCGCTTCGCAGCCCAGCGCAGGGCAAGCCTACTCACTACACCCACCCTGCTTCCCTATTTTGAACTGCGGCGTATCTACAATTGTGCGCTTGCCCCTAGAATGCCCGCTCCACTTCCTCTGGCTTCTGGGGCGCTCATGCACATCTCTTCCGGCCGCTGGGTCTATGGTTTTCTCCTGACCCTTCTGACCGCGCTGCTCTGGGGCATTCTGCCGATCAAACTCAAACAGGTCCTGCAGGTGATGGACCCGATCACCGTCACCTGGTTTCGCCTGACCGTGGCCGGTGGTTGCCTGTTCATCTACCTGGCGCTTACCAAGCGCCTGCCCAGCCGCAAGGTGCTGGGCCCCAAGGGCGGCTGGCTGGTGGGGATGGCGGTGTGTGGCCTGGTGGGCAACTATGTGTTGTACCTGGTGGGCCTGAAAATGCTCAGCCCCGGCACCGCGCAGTTGGTGGTGCAGATGGGGCCGATCTTTTTGATGATCGCCAGTGTGTTTGTGTTCAAGGAGCGCTTCAGTCGCGGACAGGTTCTGGGGTTGTTTGTGTTGATCGCAGGCTTTGGCCTGTTCTTCAATCAGCGCCTGGAAGAGTTGCTGACGTCCCTCGGCGCCTATACGGCCGGGGTACTGACGATCCTGCTCGCCACCTCTATTTGGGTGTTCTACGCCCTGGGTCAGAAACAGCTGCTGACGGTGTGGAATTCGTTGCAGGTCATGATGGTGATCTACCTCACCTGCGCCTTGTTGCTCACGCCCTGGGCACATCCCTTGGAGGCACTGGACCTGAGCCCGCTGCAAGGCTGGCTGTTGCTGGCGTGCTGCATGAATACCCTGGTGGCCTATGGCGCCTTTGCCGAAGCGCTCGCCCACTGGGAAGCCTCGCGGGTCAGTGCGACGCTGTCGCTCACGCCGCTGGTGACGTTTGTGGCGGTGGCCTTGGCGGCCTGGCTGTGGCCCGAATATGTGCAGGCCGAAGAAATCAACGCCCTGGGGTATGCCGGGGCGTTGGTGGTGGTACTGGGCTCGGCGACCGTGGCGCTGGCGCCGTCGTTGCTCGCCGGGCTCAAGGCCCGGCGGTTACGGGTGACGTCCTAGGCTAGGCGCCCAGCATGTCTTGCGGTCGAACCCATTGGTCGAATTCCGCATCGGTGAGGTAGCCCAGGTCCAGCGCCGCTTCCCGAAGCGTCAACCCTTCGGCGTAAGCCTTCTTGGCGATCTCTGCGGACTTGTCGTAGCCGATGTGCGGATTGAGCGCTGTGACCAGCATCAATCCACGTTCCAGGTGTGCGGCCATCTGCACGGGGTCAGGTTCGAGCCCGGCCACGCAGTGTTCCTGGAAGTTATTACAACCGTCGGCCAGCAGGCGGATCGATTCCAGCAGGTTGTGAATGATCACCGGCTTGTACACGTTCAACTGCAAGTGCCCTTGGCTGGCGGCGATGCCGATGGTCACGTCGTTGCCCAAGACCTGGCAGGCCAGCATCGACAGCGCTTCGCACTGGGTAGGGTTGACCTTGCCGGGCATGATCGAGCTGCCCGGTTCGTTGGCCGGCAACTTCACCTCCGCCAGCCCGGCGCGCGGGCCGGAGCCCAGCAGGCGCAGGTCGTTGGCGATTTTCATCAGGGCCACGGCCAGGGTTTTCAGCGCGCCATGCAGGGTCACCAGCGGCTCGTGGCCGGAGAGGGCGGCGAATTTGTTCGGCGCCGTGACAAACGGCAGTCCCGACAGCGCCGCCAGTTCGGCGGCAATCGCCTCGCCAAACCCATGGGGCGCATTCAGCCCGGTGCCGACGGCGGTGCCGCCCTGGGCCAGCTCGCACACGGCGGGCAGGGCGCTGCGAATCGCGCGTTCGGCGTAATCGAGCTGGGCGATAAAGGCTGAGAGTTCCTGGCCAAAGGTGATCGGCGTGGCATCCATCATGTGGGTGCGACCGGTCTTCACCAGCTTCATATGCCGCGCGGCCAACTCGGCCAGCCCGCCGGACAGTGTCGCGATCGCCGGCAACAAGCGCTGATGCACTGCTTGTACGGTCGCAATGCTCATGGCGGTCGGGAAGCAGTCATTGGAACTCTGGGAGCGGTTGACATGATCGTTGGGGTGCACCGGGCTCTTGCCGCCGCGCGGGTTGCCCGCCAGCTCATTGGCGCGGCCGGCGATCACTTCGTTGGCGTTCATGTTGCTCTGGGTGCCGCTGCCGGTCTGCCAGACCACCAGGGGGAACTGGTCGTCGTGTTGACCCGCCAGCACTTCGTCGGCGGCCTGTTCGATCAGGCGGGCGATGTCGGCAGGCAGGTCGCCATTGCGGTCGTTGACGCGTGCCGCGGCTTTCTTGACCAGGGCCAGGGCGTGCAGTACCGCGAGGGGCATGCGTTGTTCGCCGATGGCGAAGTTCACCAGCGAGCGTTGGGTCTGCGCGCCCCAGTAAGCGTCATCCGGGACATGGACTTCTCCCAGGCTGTCGGTTTCGATACGGCTCATCGGGCACACTCCTTCAGGTTCGTTTGCGCAGTTTAGGCTGTGATGAGCCCTGGGGGTTCCCCTAAAAGACTTTTCATCGGATTGGGCGCCGCAAATCCAGGCCCTACAAGGCGTGGGGTTGAGCCATGGCGTTTTTTAGGCGCAGAATGGGCGCCCTTGGGGTCTTACCTCGCCTGCTAGAAAAGGAAACTCGATGACTCGTCTTCGTGCCATCTGTACCGCGGTTGCTCTGGTTTGCGCCAGCGGCCAGGTTTTTGCCGATACCGCCAGCCACAACGCCAGTGCCGAAGCCTTCCTTACCCTGGCCCATGCCGACAAGCTGGGTACCCCGGTGTACATGCAAGTGCAGCAAATGTTCGCCCAGCGTTTCGAACAGACCAAGGCGCCTGCCGCCAAGCAGTCCGTACTGGACAGCTATCAGGCCAAGGCCAACGCCGCCCTGGACCAGGCTATCGGCTGGCCAAAGCTGAAGCCTGACATGGTCAAGCTCTACACCACCAACTTCAGCGAATCCGAACTCAAGGACCTGGTTGCCTTCTACCAGTCGCCACTGGGCAAGAAAGTCCTGGAAAAAATGCCGCAACTGACCCAGCAATCGGCCCAGATGACCCAGCAAAAGCTGGAAAGCGCCGTGCCGGTGGTGAACAAGCTGTTGGAAGACATGACCAACGAGCTGACGCCAAAAGCCGCCGCACCGGCCAAGAAGAAGTAAGCAGGAATGACCATGCAACAGCGTATCGAAACGGCGCTTGCCGCCCTGGGCACCGACCACTTGAGCGTGCTGGATGAAAGCCATATGCACAGCCGTGGGTTGCAGACCCACTTCAAGGCCGTGCTGGTCAGCCCGCAGTTCGAGGGGCTCAACCGCGTCAAGCGCCACCAGAAGGTCTACGCCACCCTGGGTGACCTGATGAGCGAGTTTCATGCGCTGGCGCTGCATACCTACACGCCTGATGAATGGGCGAAAATCGACGCAGCCCCGGCCTCGCCGACCTGCGCCGGCGGGCACTGACACTCTGGCGCATGGGCTTGTTGGGGCTGCTTCGCCGCCCAGTGGGAGCAAGCTCCCTCGCCACAGTAAAGAGGCGGTCCATAAACGTCGCCAATTTTGTTAGAATCCGCAACGCGCCGCTTAGCCGGCGCGTTTTTTTTGCATCCGGTTCACCCCTTACGAGGGTAGCCACCTGGAGAGAACACCCATGACTCAACCGATCGTCGTGGCGGCACTGTATAAGTTCGTCACTCTCGAAGATTACGTCGCCCTGCGCGAGCCACTGTTGCAGGCGATGGTCGACAACGGCATCAAAGGCACCTTGCTGATCGCCGAAGAAGGCATCAACGGCACCGTTTCCGGCAGCCGTGAAGGCATTGATGGCCTGATGGCCTGGCTGAAGACCGACCCCCGCATGGTCGACATCGACCATAAAGAATCCTACTGCGACGACCAGCCGTTCTACCGCACCAAGGTCAAGCTCAAGAAAGAGATCGTGACCCTGGGCGTCGAGGGCGTCGACCCGAACAAGAAAGTTGGCACCTACGTCGAGCCGCAGGACTGGAACGCGCTGATCAGCGACCCGGAAGTGCTGTTGATCGACACCCGTAACGACTATGAAGTGTCCATCGGCACGTTTGAGGGCGCGATCGACCCGAAAACCACCAGCTTTCGCGAATTTCCCGATTACATCAAAGCCAACTTCGACCCCGCCAAGCATAAGAAAGTCGCCATGTTCTGCACAGGTGGCATTCGCTGTGAGAAGGCCTCGAGCTACATGCTCAGCGAAGGCTTCGATGAGGTTTATCATCTCAAGGGCGGCATCCTGAAGTACCTCGAAGAGGTGCCCCAGGCGGAAACCAAGTGGCAGGGCGACTGCTTTGTTTTCGATAATCGCGTGACCGTACGCCACGACCTGAGCGAAGGCGACTACGATCAATGTCATGCTTGCCGCACACCGGTGAGCGTTGAAGACCGCGCCTCCGAGCACTACGTGGCTGGCATCAGTTGCCCGCATTGCTGGGATAAGCTGCCGGAGAAAACCCGTCGCAGCGCGATCGACCGGCAAAAGCAGATCGAGCTGGCCAAGGCCCGCAACATGCCGCACCCGATTGGTTTCAACTACAAGCAAACCCCTTCCGAGGCCTGAGCCATGTCCGCGCGCCTGCTCTACGTAATGGACCCGATGTGTTCCTGGTGCTGGGGCTTTGCCCCGGTGGCCGAGGCGTTGGTGGAGCAGGCCCAGGCGGCCGGCGTGGAACTGCACCTGGTGGTGGGCGGCTTGCGCACCGGCAGCGGTGCGGCGCTGGAGCCAACCACTCGGCGCTACATCCTGGAGCACTGGCAGGCGGTCACCGAGGCCACCGGCCAGCCGTTCAAGCGTGAAGGCGCGTTGCCCGATGGTTTTGTCTACGACACCGAGCCGGCGTGCCGCGCCATCGTCACCGCCCGCAGCCTGGCGCCGGACTGTGCCTGGACGCTGCTGGGGCTGATCCAGCGCGCATTTTATGTCGAGGGTCGCGACGTGACCTTGGCCAGTGTGCTGGTGGAGTTGGCCGAGCAAGCGGGCATCCCGCGTATCGAGTTTGCGGGCGCCTTCGACCGTGCCGAGCAACACGCCGCCACCGCTGCCGACTTTACGTGGGTGCAGGATCTGGGCATCGCTGGTTTTCCGACGCTGCTGGCCGAGCGCAATGGCCAGTTGGCCCTGCTGACCAATGGTTACCAGCCGTTGTCCGAGCTGTCGCCGTTATTGGGCCGATGGCTGGAGCGGGCAACCTGTGCATGAACGCCCTCAACGCACCGATCGCCTGACCTGGGCAGAAATTCGCCGGCTGGCCCTGCGCCACAAGAAATCCCTGTGGATCGCCAACGGCGTTGCCGTGCTGGCGACCCTGTGCAGCGTTCCTATCCCTTTACTGTTGCCGTTATTGGTGGACGAAGTGCTGCTGGGCCACGGCGATGCGGCCCTGAACGTGATGAACCACGCGCTGCCTCTGGGTTGGCAGAAGGCGGCCGGCTATATCGGCCTGATGCTGCTGGTGACCCTGTTGCTGCGCTGCGGTGCGCTGGTATTCAACGTGGTGCAGGCGCGGCTGTTTGCGCGGCTGGCCAAGGACATCGTGTACCGCATCCGCGTGCGCCTGATCGA
Source organism: Pseudomonas sp. QC2 (assembly GCF_002859085.1). Taxonomy (NCBI): domain Bacteria; kingdom Pseudomonadati; phylum Pseudomonadota; class Gammaproteobacteria; order Pseudomonadales; family Pseudomonadaceae; genus Pseudomonas; species Pseudomonas sp. QC2. The sequence continues at coordinate 60,472 of NZ_PKKS01000025.1, read as the reverse complement.
ACGGCTCAAGCGTATTTCCCTGGGCGAATATGAAAGCCTGGGCAGCGGCACGGTCACCACGCACCTGGTCACCGACCTGGACACCCTGGATAAATTCGTCGGTGAAACCCTCAGCCGCTTTCTGGTGGCGATGCTGACGCTGGTGGGCACCTCGGCCATTCTGGTGTGGATGCATTGGCAGCTGGCCTTGCTGATCCTGCTGTTCAACCCGCTGGTGATCTACGCCACGGTGCAGTTGGGCAAGCGCGTCAAACACCTTAAGAAGCTGGAGAACGACAGCACCTCGCGCTTTACCCAGGCGCTGACCGAAACCCTGGACGCCATTCAGGAAGTGCGCGCCGGCAACCGCCAGGGTTTCTTCCTCGGGCGCCTCGGCCAGCGTGCCCAGGAGGTGCGTGACTACGCGATCCATTCCCAGTGGAAAACCGACGCTTCCAGCCGCGCCAGTGGTTTGCTGTTCCAGTTTGGTATCGACATCTTCCGCGCCGCCGCGATGCTCACGGTGCTGTTCTCCGACCTGTCCATTGGCCAGATGCTCGCGGTGTTCAGTTACCTGTGGTTCATGATCGGCCCGGTGGAACAGCTGCTGAACCTGCAATACGCCTACTACGCGGCGGGCGGGGCGCTGACGCGGATCAACGAACTGCTGGCGCGTGCCGATGAGCCGCAGTACGCCGGGGGCCAAGACCCGTTTGCCGGGCGTGAGACCGTGGGCATCGAGGTGCGCGGCCTCAGTTTCGGCTATGGCGAAGACCGGGTGCTCGACCAGTTGAACCTGGCCATCGCGCCCGGTGAAAAGGTGGCGATCGTCGGCGCCAGCGGTGGCGGCAAAAGCACCCTGGTGCAGCTGCTGCTCGGGCTCTACACGCCCCAGGCCGGGACGATCCGATTTGGCGGCGCCACCCAGCAGGAAATTGGCCTGGAGACCATTCGCGAGCACGTCGCTGTGGTGCTGCAACACCCGGCGCTGTTCAACGACACCGTGCGCGCCAACCTGACCATGGGCCGCGAGCGCAGTGACCAAGCCTGCTGGCAGGCACTGGAAATTGCGCAGTTGGAGGCTACCGTCAAGGCATTGCCGATGGGCCTGGACAGCGTGGTGGGGCGTTCCGGAGTGCGGTTTTCCGGCGGGCAGCGTCAGCGCCTGGCGATTGCGCGCATGGTGTTGGCCGAGCCGAAAGTGGTGATCCTCGACGAAGCGACTTCCGCCCTGGACGCCGCCACCGAGTACAACCTGCACCAGGCGCTCGCGCGCTTCCTCAGCGGGCGTACTACACTGATTATTGCCCACCGCCTGTCGGCGGTTAAGCAGGCCGATCGAGTATTAGTCTTCGACGGCGGTCACATTGCTGAAGATGGTGATCATCAACAGTTGATTGCCGACGGCGGCCTGTACGCCAAACTCTATGGACACCTGCAACAAGTGCGTTGATTTAGCCTAGGCTGAGCTATCAGAAGCGGATTTTCGCGTGCGTATCCAGCAGTGCATGTGCAAGGGACTTCATGAAGCAAAAGCGGACTCTCGGAACGCCAAGGCTGTTGGGCATTGTCTGGCCCTTTATAGCCGTCGTACTGTTCCAGGCATTGTTAGGCTGCGTCAGTCTTTACGTGCTTTCGGCAGTACGTGGCTATGTGGCCGGCGAAAGCCTGTGGTCCAAGGGCCAGAAAGACGCCATCTATTACCTGACGCTGTACGCCGATAACCGCGACGAAACCACTTACCTCAAATACCAGCAGGCCATTGCCGTGCCCCAGGGCGGGCATGAACTGCGCATTGCCCTGGACCGTTCCACGCCCGACCTGAGCGCTGCACGCCTGGGCATTCTCAAAGGCGGCAACCACCCGGATGACGTTTCCAGCCTGATCTGGTTGTACCTCAATTTTCGCCATTTCAGCTACCTGGAAAAAGCCATCGAGCTGTGGACCGTAGGCGATGGCTACCTGGTGCAATTGGATGAACTGGCGCGTGAGATGCACAGCTCGATCACTCGCGACCAGGTCAGCGCCAACGATGTGCAGCAATGGAAGGCGCATATCATCGCCATCAACGAAGGCGTGACGCCCGCTGCCAAGGCCTTTAGTGATGCGTTGGGCGAAGGCTCGCGGATGATCCTGGGGTTGCTGCTGATCACCAACCTGGCCACGGCGCTCGGCCTGATTGTGCTGGCGTTGTTGCGTACGCATAAGTTACTGGCTCAGCGCCACGCCTTTGCCGATGCCCTGCAACAGGAGAAGGAGCGGGCGCAGATCACCCTGGAGTCGATTGGCGATGGGGTGATCACGACCGACGTCGACGGCGCCATCAGCTATATGAACCCGGCGGCCGAGGCGCTGACCCACTGGAATTCGGCCCAGGCGCAAGGGTTACCGCTGGCAGCGCTGTTCAACTTGCTGGATGACAATGCCCAGCCCGACGGCTTTACCCTGATCGAACATATCGTGAAGGGCCAACTGAGCGGTGGCAGCGAGCATTCGAAAACCATCCAACGCCTGGATGGCAGTACGGTGTCGGTGACCCTGGTGGGCGCGCCGATCCGCAGCGGGGGTAAAGTCACCGGGGCGGTGCTGGTGTTGCATGATATGACCCAGGAGCGTCAATACATTGCCAACCTGTCCTGGCAGGCGACTCACGACGCCCTGACCGGCCTGGCCAACCGTCGTGAATTCGAGTTCCGCCTGGAACAGGTGCTGCATCCTGCCGCTCAGCAGTACGGCGGGCGACATGCCTTGATGTTTCTTGACCTGGACCAGTTCAAGCTGGTCAACGACACCTGTGGCCACGCGGCGGGTGATGAGCTGCTGCGGCATATCTGCGCGCTGCTGCAATCGGACCTGCGCGAAGGCGACACCCTGGCGCGCCTGGGCGGGGATGAATTCGGCATCCTGCTGGAGAATTGCCCGGCGGCGGTGGCGGAGAAAATCGCCGAGAGCCTGCGCCATACCGTGCAAAGCCTGCACTTTGTGTGGAAGGGCCGGCCGTTCATGACCACCGTCAGCATCGGCCTGGTGCACTTGGGGCACACCCCGACCACCCTGGAAACCTCACTGCGCGCCGCCGACATGGCGTGCTACATGGCCAAGGAAAAGGGCCGCAACCGTGTGCAGGTGTACCACGCCGACGACTCGGAACTGTCGCTGCGCTTTGGCGAAATGGCCTGGGTGCAGCGTCTGCACATGGCCCTGGAAGAGAACCGGTTCTGCCTGTATGCCCAGGAAATCTCACCCCTGGGGCAGACCGACGGTGGTGATGGGCATATCGAGATACTGCTGCGCCTGCACGACGAAGCCGGGCGCATCATCTTGCCCGACAGCTTTATCCCGGCCGCCGAGCGCTACGGTCTGATGACATCCCTTGACCGTTGGGTGGTGGAGAATGTGTTCAAGATCATCGCCCGTTGCCTGCACGAGCGTCCAGGTCGCCCTATGGCCATGTGTGCGATCAATCTGTCAGGCATAACTATTGGTGATGATGACTTTCTCGGATTTTTGCGTGAGAAATTTCATACTTACGCAATTCCGCCCGGCATGATCTGTTTTGAAATAACCGAAACCAGCGCTATTGCAAACTTGGGCAGTGCGATCCGCTTTATTAATGAACTCAAAGCCTTAGGCTGTCAGTTTTCGTTGGATGACTTTTGTGCCGGAATGTCCTCATTCGCCTATCTCAAACATTTACCTGTAGACTTCCTGAAGATCGATGGAAGTTTCGTAAAGGATATGCTGGACGACCCGATTAACCGCGCGATGGTCGAAGTGATCAACCACATCGGCCACGTCATGGGTAAGCGCACAATTGCAGAGTTTGTCGAGACACCGCAAATCGAACAGGCGTTACTCGAAATTGGTGTGGATTACGCTCAGGGCTACCTGATTGAACGACCGCAATTGTTTACCTTTGATAGCTTGCAGTGTCGACCTGTGCGGCCGCAGCCTCTGTTATTCAAGGCGCCCGGCACATTCCGCTGAAACATTTGCTGGTCTGTACAATCACACTTAAAAAGGAGCCTTAACAGTGATCGACACATTCAACAGAACCGGCCCGCTTATGGAAGCCTCGAGTTACCCCGCCTGGGCTCAGAAACTGATCCTGGACTGTAGCGAGAGCAAGCGTCGAGTTGTCGAACACGAACTGTACCAGCGCATGCGCGATAACACGCTCAGCGCCAAAACCATGCGCCATTACCTGATCGGTGGCTGGCCAGTGGTGGAACAGTTTGCCTTGTACATGGCACAGAACCTCACCAAGACCAAATTTGCCCGCCATCCTGGGGAAGACATGGCGCGCCGCTGGCTGATGCGCAATATTCGCGTGGAACTCAACCACGCCGACTATTGGGTGCACTGGGCCCGTGCCCATGGTGTGAGCCTGGAGGAGTTGCAGGCCCAGAACGTATCGCCGGAGTTGCATGCACTGAGCCATTGGTGCTGGCACACCAGCTCCGCCGATTCGCTGATCGTGGCCATCGCCGCGACCAACTACGCGATCGAAGGGGCGACCGGGGAATGGTCCGCCGTGGTGTGTTCCACCGGCGTCTATGCGGCGGCTTTTCCCGAGGAAGAGCGCAAACGTGCGATGAAGTGGCTGAAAATGCACGCCCAGTACGATGATGCCCACCCGTGGGAAGCGCTGGAAATCATCTGCACCCTGGCCGGCATGAACCCGACCAAGGAACTGCAGGCAGAACTGCGCCAAGCCGTGTGCAAGAGCTACGACTACATGTTCCTGTTCCTGGAAAGCTGCATGCGCCTGGAGAAAGAGAAAGCCCCCGCAGTGATGCGTGAGCGCCAGGCGCGGGTCGCCAGCGAAGCTTGACCTGTGGTGAGGGAGCTTGCTCCCTCGCCAGCATTGAAGTGTCGCGCGTTGGCGGGGTTACCCCGCCATCGCCAGGCGGTTACGGCCTTCGCGCTTGGCCACGTATAACGCGGTGTCGGCTCGGCGCAGCAGGCTTTCGGCAGACTCGGCGGCCAGCAAGGTCGAGCAACCGAGGCTTACCGTCAATTCGATCCGCGTGTCATCCGCCCAGTAGTCCTGGGCCTGTGCCGCTTGGCGCAGGCGCTCACCGACCATCGCCGCCGCGTCTCGGCCGGTGTTGGACAGCAGGATCAGAAACTCTTCCCCGCCAAACCGGAACACCATGTCCACGTTACGCAACTGGCCCTTGATCGCCGCGGCGACGGCGCGCAATACATTATCGCCCGCAGCGTGGCCATGGGTGTCGTTGATGCGCTTGAAGTGATCGATGTCGATCATCAACAAGGACAGCGGGTTCAGGTGCCGGCGCGCCATGTCGATTTCCCGTTGCAGGGTCTGGTCCATGGCGATGCGGTTGCCGGTCTCGGTTAACGGGTCGCGCAGGGCACTGCGGGTGGCGGCGCGATACAGCAGGGCGTTGCGCATCGGGTAGAGCAGGGGGGCCAGCAGCGATTCGAGCTGGCCGAGTTCCTCTTCCGACAACCGTTGGTTACGCCGAAAGATCAGCTCGCCCAGGTGTTCGCCTTCATGGCTCAGGCTGTAGCTCACCGAATGGTGGCCGCGATGGCCGAATTCCAGGCGCAGGTCGCTGGCTTGATGACGGTATTGCAGGGCGTCCAGGGGTACCAGGCGCTGGATCTCGCGGAAGAACACGCCGAGGATGCGCTCCGGCTCCAGGCTGGTTTGCAATTGCTGGCCGAGCTGTTGGCGAAGTTGAGCAAGGGTCGTGGGGCGGCGTGGAAGGAGGGATGGCTGACCAAACCCCAGGCGTTGCAATTTGGCACTGTCGAAGTCAATTGCGTTGGTCTGGGTAGGTGTTTTCATAAGCGATCGGCCTCTAAGCACTAAGCTGTCTTACAGGCTCGATGAGAGTGGCAAGTGCCAAGCGTCTTACTGTTCCTTCAGTTCCGTAAAACATTAGTAACAGTTTAGACCGCTTTGCAGTGGGTTATAACCCCTGGGCACCGCCGCACGTCTTGTCATCGCTTAACCTGCTTGGGATTGGTTAGAGCGATATTCATGCCAATTTGTTTAACATTATTAAATGTTCTTATAAAACAACGACTACTCCCTAATCAGAAAGCAGTCGTTGGATCAGCGCGCCGGTTATTTGGCTGATGTCAGTCTTACTGCCACTGGCCTACCAGGGTGGTGTGGTCAATCTGATCAATCGACGTTACGCCGGTCAAGGTCATCGCCACGCGCATTTCTTTGGCGAAAATGTCCAGCAGGTTTTCCACGCCGTTTTGGCCATCGGCAGCCAGGGCATAGGCGCTGGCGCGACCCAGCAGGCACGCCTTGGCCCCCAGGGCAAGCATGCGCACCACGTCCAGCCCGGAACGGATGCCGGAGTCCACCAGCACCGTGAGGTCGTCGCCCACCGCATCGGCAATCGGTGGCAGGGCCTTGGCGGTGGACAGCACGCCGTCCAATTGGCGGCCGCCATGGTTGGACACCACGATGCCATCGGCGCCGAAACTCACTGCGTCCTTGGCGTCCTGGGGGTCGAGGATGCCTTTGATGATCATCGGGCCTTTCCAGAATTCGCGGATCCACTCCAGGTCTTTCCAACTGATCGACGGGTCGAAGTTGTTGGCGAGCCAGCCGATGTAGTCTTCCAGATGCGTGGGTTTGCCCAGGTACTTGGAGATATTGCCCAGGTCGTGCGGGCGGCCCATCAAGCCGACGTCGAAAGCCCACTGCGGCTTGGTCATGGCCTGCAGCATACGTCGCTGCGCGGCGAACGGGCCGGACATGCCCGAGTGAGCATCGCGATAGCGCGCGCCGGGCGTGGGCATGTCCACGGTAAAGACCAGTGTGGTGACCCCCGCGGCTTGTGCGCGCTCCAGCGCGTTGCGCATAAAACCCCGGTCCTTGAGCACATAGAGTTGGAACCAGATCGCCCGCGCGCTTTGTGACGCGACTTCTTCAATCGGGCACACCGACACCGTCGACAGGCAGAACGGAACGCCTTTGTTCGCCGCCGCTTTAGCCGCCTGAACTTCACCACGCCGCGCATACATGCCGGTCAGGCCCACCGGGCTGAGGATCACCGGCATGTCCAGTTCCTGGCCGAACACTGTGGTTTTCAGGCTCAGGTTATCCACGTTGCGCAGGATGCGCTGGCGCAGGCTGATCTCGGCCAGGTCCGAACTGTTCGCACGCATCGTGTGTTCGGCGTAGGCGCCGCCGTCGATGTAGTCGAACAGGAAGCGCGGCAGCTTGCGCTGGGCGGCTGCGCGGTAGTCGGAGGCGGACGAGATGATCATGAACGGTGTCTCCACGAGGCAGGGCGGATCAGGATAGGTAAATTTATGTCATGATAAAAACAACTTTTATCACTGGTATCCAGTCGCCAAGGGAATACTGATGAACTTGAGAACATTGCGTGCCTTTGTCGAAGTGGTGCGCCAGGGTGGTTTCTCCCAGGCTGCCGAGGTGGTGTCCCTGACCCAATCCACCGTGAGTAAGGCGGTCAAGACCCTGGAAGAGGAATTGGGTACGCCACTGCTCAATCGTCTTGGCCACCGCAACGAACTCACCGCAGCCGGAGAAATTGCCTACCGCCGTGGCTTGGTGCTGCTCGCCGAGCACAACGACCTGGTGGCCGAGATCAACGACCTGCGTGGCCTCAAGCGTGGCGTGCTGCGTATCGGTTTGCCGCCGGTTGGCTGCGGTGTGCTGTTCGCGACGATGTTCGCCACCTACCGCAGCCGCTACCCGGACATCGACATCGAACTCACCGAATACGGCAGCAAAAAACTGCGCGAGTGCCTGGAAGCAGGAGAGGTCGACCTGGCGGCCCTGCTGCTGCCGGTCGACGAAGACTTTAACTACCAACCGGTGCGCAATGAACCGCTGATGGCCGTGCTGCCCATCAGCCATCCACTGGCTTCGCACACACGCATCGACTTCACCGACTTGGCGGACTCGCCGTTCATCTTGTTCGAAGCGGGCTTCGCCCTGAACGCCAAGATCCTCGCCGCCTGCGAGCACAAAGGCGTCACCCCCAAGGTGACCGCCCGCAGCGGGCAGATCGACTTTATCGTCGACCTGGTCGCCGCCGGCCTGGGCGTGGCCTTCCTGCCGCGGATGCTGGCGCACAAACATCAACACGCCGGCATCGCCCTGGTCCCCTTGGACGAACCCCACACCGACTGGCACATCGCCCTGGCCTGGCGCGCCAGCGCCCACCTGCCACCCGCCGCCTTGGCCTGGCTGGAGTTGGCCAAGGAACACGCCGATTCAACCGGCTATCCGGATTAATGCCACCGAATGCCAGGCAAGGCTTGACTTCTCCTTTTTAATCAGTAACATACGGCGCATTCCGCGATAGCTCAGTTGGTAGAGCAAATGACTGTTAATCATTGGGTCCCTGGTTCGAGTCCAGGTCGTGGAGCCAGATAGCAACATAAAGAGAAGCCTGCAGAGATGCAGGCTTTTTTTTGCCTTGGATTTCTCCCGGGTGATCAAAGCGCACAGCGTGACCAGCATGAAGCCGTCTCTAATCCTACGATTCAGAAGCAAGCCCCCTGAAAGTTGAATCCCCCCGGACTCTCCAGGCATCAAATAACCGGGAAGGGCGCGAGCCCCCTCCCTCCCGGCCACAAAACAAGCGCCGCCCCGTTTGCCCCATTTATGGGATATCACTTTGCGCTCTTCGCTATAACCTTATAAGCAACTGCCAATTAGACTTGAACCGTGCATTCCATGCTGTGATCGAGGATAACAACGTGCAAGAGATATTCAGCATCAACTGGCTGCTTTGGCTGTCAACCATGGCCCCGCTGACGCTTAGTGCAGGGCCCGGAAACTTGATGGTTGCGACATCGGGCGCACAAAGCGGTGTACGTCGTTCGGTGCAGTTCATCATCGGCCTGGACATCACCTATTTCCTGCTGGCGGTGCTGGTCGGGCTGGGGCTTTACCACACGCTGATGAACAGCCCGCGACTGGTGTGGGTCCTGCAAGTGCTCGGCAGTTTCTACATTCTGTGGCTGGGTGTACGCCTGCTGCGTCGTCCGCTGAAGGCGCCTGGCGACAAAGCCATACATCTGCAGTTTCGAGACGGCATCGTCGTGCAGTTGGGCAATGTGCAGGGCATCGTGATGCTGATGGTGATGTTTTCCACCTTCATGCCCTCCGGAGAGACCAGCAGCAGCACGGTCCTGATTTTGAGCGCTGCACTGATTTCGCTGAATTTCTTTTCCCATGTCGTCTGGGTATCGATGGGCTCGTCCGTGCAGAGACTGATCCATGCGCGGCCCAAGCTGCTGGTGTTACAGAACGCGGTGTTTGGGTTGATGTTGATCGCGGTAGCGGTTTGGATTTTCCTGCGTACCGGCCCACTGTAAGGAGGTCGCATGACCCATGCCTATGCTGTTGTCTTCGCCAAGCCTGGAGAGCCTCAGGTCCTCGAACTACGGGACTACCCATTGCGGGCAGCCGGCCCCGGGGAAATCACCATTGCCATTGAGGCGGCTGGCGTCAATTTCATCGATGTACATCGGCGCTCCGGGGCGCTTGAGGATGGATCTTCCTTTCCACGAACCCTGGGCGTGGAGGGTGCAGGAAGGGTGGTCGACTGTGGACCGCAGGTGCGAGGTTTGAGTCCCGGCGACCGGGTCGCATTCGTGGACAGCTCCACAGGCAGCTACGCCAGTCACGCTGTACTGCCAGCCACTCGCGCCATTCGACTGCCCGATGACGTATCGAGTGAAACCGCCGCTGCATTGATGTTCAAGGGGCTGACCGCCGAATACCTGACTCATCGCTGCGTACCGCTCGCGCCTGACGATTGGGTCGTGTGGCATGCGGCGGCTGGCGGTGTGGGGAGCATTGCCACAGGCTGGCTGGCGGCCAGGGGCATACGGGTGATTGGGCTTGCTTCCAGCGAAGCCAAGCGGCGCCAAGTGCTGGATGCCGGCTGCTACGCGGCCCTTGACTCCGATGCTCCCGGAGCCTTGTCGTTCATTCGTGAAGTGACCGACGGCAAGGGCGCTCACACCGTATTCGACTCTGTCGGACGCGCTACCTTTGAGCTGTCATTGGCCAGCTTGCGTCAGCGCGGTCATCTGGTGCTGTTTGGCAATGCATCGGGCGACGTGACGGGGTTCAATCTGTCTCGGCTTGGAAGCATGGGCTCGCTGCATGTAACGCGACCGTCCTTGAAGCACTACGTCGGTCAGGACGCCGAACTTGCCAGCAGTGCCGCACAGGTGCTCGCTTCGCTGTCCAAAGGTTTGATTGCTGTGCCCCTCATAACGCGCCTTCCGCTCGCCATGGCAGCCGAGGCTCATCGCATCATGCAGGACCGGCAAACCCAAGGCTCACTGATCCTGGTGCCATGACCCTTCATCCACCGCACGCTATTACATCTCTGCCGTTTTGCTGTGGAACAGCTCCGTCAGGTAGTCCACCACTTGATCGACGCGACCCACGCCCTGCGTCGCCTGATTGCGCAGCAGCCATATATCGGAACTGTGCAGCGGGCTGTCGGCCAGGACCTGACGCAAGCCCGACTTGTGTGCGACATAGGTCGGCAGCGCGGCGATCCCCAGATGAGCTTCCACCGCCTTGAGCTGGGCATTGAGATTGGATACGCGCATCCACGGTTTCTGCTCGCCGCTCACCTCATTGAGCCATTGCGCGAGCGGCATATAAGACATCTCCTCGGTCCAGCCAATCAGTTGGTGGTCCTTCAGGTCATCCGGCGTCGCGGGCAGTTTGTTAGCGGTCGCATACCCGTCCGAACAGAAAAGCCCCTGCATCAGCGTACCGACCCGGCGCATGGTGAAGTTACCGTTTTCCGGCCTGCGCAGGCGGATAATGATGTCGCTATGGCTTTGCGTGAGTTTTGACGACACCGCCGTATTGATGAAGTCGAAGCTGATCTCGGGGTATCGATCACGGAAGTCCGCCAGCCCGGGAATGATCAGGTGCGTGCCCATCAGCTCCGGGCAATCGATGCGCACCGGACCAGCCATCCGGTCGTTTGGCTGCGATATCTGACGCTCCATGAGCTTGAAGCGCTCCTGCGTCTCCAGTGCCAGCGGAAGCAACGCTCTGCCGGCTTCCGTCAGGAAATAGCCGTTGGTCTTTTTCAGGAACAGCACGGCACTCAGCGACTCCTCAAGTGCGGCGATCTTGCGCGACACCGTCGATGCCGAAATTTTCAGCGAGTTTCCCGCCTCGGTCACGTTATTGGACTTGGCCACGAAGATAAAAACTTTCAGATCATCCCAGTTCACGTTGATGCCGTACTCAAAAATGAAAAATCGATCCCCATCTATTTCTGTTCGAAATAACGAGAGGTCACGGTACAGTTTTTTTCGATGGAACGAACCCGCAGAGGAAACATGGATGATACGTAACTCGATGCGCACCCTTCCAGGGTTCATGCAGCCATTTTTGAGCTGGCTGACCGCCAAGCCTCTACCTGAGGATCTTAACCAGGTTCGTACGCTGAAACCCATTCACCATATTCTTGTATCAGCGGGATTAATTGCATCGGGCGTGGTGTTGGCCGGCGTCGGTTACTTGCACGGCAGCGTCATTTTGTGGGCGCTGGGTTTTGTGCTGGCCACCGGCGGTATCAAGCAGATGCAGGTGATGATTTGCCACAACTGCGCCCACGAGATGGTGTTTGAACAGCGCGAAACGAACGTGACCGTGGGCCGGATCATTTCCGGCGTATTGATGCTCAAACCCTTCGATACCTATAAGCGCGAGCACACGCTGCACCACAGTTCCAAAACGCTGCTGACAGACGATGACGACACTCTGTCGTACCTGCAAGGGGTGGTGGGATTAACACCTTCCGACAGCGTGACCACGATGTGGACCAAACTGGTCTGCACCGCGCTGTCACCGCTGGCTATCCTGCGCTCGTTCTGGAGCCGAGTGAAGGGCACCGCAACCGCGTCGAACCGCCGTGTCGCCGCCCTGACGCTGAGCTTCTGGGCCACGGTCAGTCTACTGGCGGCAGCCCTGGGCCATTTCGATCTTTTCATCATGGCGTGGGTGGTGCCGGTGTTTGCCGGCTATCACATAAGCACCACATTCCGCCTGGCTGCCGAGCACACCTGGCCCAGCGTGGAGGTCCTGGAACGGCGCGGTATCGACTTCATCTGCGAAAGCACGACCGGCGTATTCATTGGTGAAGAGTTGCGCATACCGCAGGCAGCGGGCGCTCTGCGCCGCAGCGTTTGCATCAGCGTCTGGATGATCAAAATGCTGGGCTTCCATTTGTTCATCCGTGTGTTCGTGATGGTCGGCGATACGCCGTGCCACGACTTTCACCACCGGCGCCCCCGATCCAAAGAGTGGCCCAATTACATTACCGCGCGCGAGCGCGACAGGATCGACGGCTCAAAACCGTTTCCGACCAACTACGCCGATTACTGGGGCTATATCAGCGCCGTCACGGTCAACTTTCGCAACTTCCAGAACGCACTTCCGTATTACGCAAGAAAAACAGAAACTTAAAAGGGATTTTAACGATGACGTTCAACAAAACCGCACTGCTCATCACCGTGCCATCAGACTCCCATAGCTGGAATCTGGTGTTCATGGAGTTTCTGCTCAACGACCTGGGCTACAAGGTAGAAAACCTGGGGCCCAACACACCGATGGACGACGTCATTGCGCGGCTTGAGCGCAATGGCTGCGCAATCGTTGTGATCAGCACGGTCAATGGTCACGGCTACCTTGAGGGCGCCGAACTCGCCCGGCGCATTCGCAGCGAGACCCATCACGTCGACGGGCTCTACATCGGCGGAAAAATCTGCACTGAAAACGACGCCCAGACCATCGCCCGGCACAGCGATACGCTTCGGGAGGCGGGGTGTGACGAGGTGTTCGACGACAGCGTGGCGAACAGTTTTGATGCCTTTCAGGCGCTCGTCAGCGCACAGTTGTTTCCCGCCCATTACCTGGAAAAGCGGGTAGCGCGATGAACGCGTACTCGGCGCCAGATAACACAAGGACCGGAAAAGGCCTGCCGACATGAACGACTTCAACACCCACGTGCTTGAACAGTTTGACCTGCACGGCCCAGTGCTCCAGCCGCGCATGGGCTTCAGTGACCCCGGCCTGATGCAGTCCGGGCTTGAGGCCACGGCGGCCAGTCGCGCGAACACCGTATGCACCATCACCCTCGATGCATTTACTCGAGTGAATAACCTTGAGGCGGCGCAACGGGCGATCGACAGCGCGTCCATGCTTAACGGCTACCCGATCGTGAATCACCCGGCGACGAAAACTCGCGCGATGCTCGACCAGATTCATGCGCGCTACCACCTGCCGGTGCAGATTCGCCATGGCTCGCCCGATCCGCTGCACATCTTCGAACGCATGGTCGAAATCGGCTCGGCCACCACCGAGGGCGGGCCCATTTCCTATTGCCTGCCGTACAGCCGTACGCCGCTGCGTGAGGCTTTCGGCCACTGGGCAAAAGCCTGTCGGGTGCTTTCCGCAGGATCGGAGCACAGCCACATCGAGAGCTTTGCCGGCTGTATGATGGGGCAGATGTGCGACCCGGTCATTTTAGTGGCGCTCAACATTCTGGAAGGTCTGTTTTTGCGCGCTCACGGCATCCAGACGTTGTCGTTCTCCTACGCCCAGGGCACCTCGCCCGTGCAGGACCGTGCCGCTGTGACCGCCTTGCAACAACTCGCCAGCGAATACTTCGCACCGGGCAGCTACCACTTCGTCGGCTACGTGTTCATGGGGTTTTTCCCACGAACCCTGGGCGGGTTTTGCCGGATCACCGGCGATGCACTCGGCATGATTCGATCCACCGGTGTACAGCGCGTGATCATAAAAACGCCGGTGGAGTCACGGCGTATTCCTCGGATCGAAGAAAACATCGCCGCCTTGGAATACGCCAGCTATTGCTTGCACACCAAGGGTGTGTTGCCGGATATCCCGTTCGACGCGCAAGAGCACGCCCGCATCCTGGACGCAGCAAGGCGACTGATTGAAGGCACGCTGGCGCGTGATGCCGACTTGTCCGAAGCGATACTCAGCGCATTCGACAGTGGGTTTTTATCGATTCCCTATTGTCTCCACCCGGATAACAAACGCGGTGCTGGTACGGTGTTGACGGCGAACAATTACTACCAGGGGTTTGAGGGGGAGCGGGTGGAGAATGCCTTTTCCTTTCTGGCGGCGTTGCGGCAGAACATTCGGACTTACGACGGGGTGGTGTGAGTGGTGGATCTGACGTTTGCTACGGTCACCGGTGATCGGCGTAGTGACCAATAGGCGCGTCGTCACAGGGTCATATCAAGTGATTTTCTCGGCTTTAGCCGCCGCCATATCGTCAAGGATCTGTGGGGGCATCGAAGCATCGCCACGACTCTGAAGTCTGTTCATGTGGATGTTGAGCAGGTGAGGCACGCACTGGAGGCGATGCGGTAGCGGCCTATCTAACGTCTTGGGTTGAGACACAGGTGAGCGAAAGCGTGAGAGACAAGCTAACCCTATATGGGCTTGGTCCATGACTAGAACGCTCGGCTCTTTAAAGGAGAGCGTCAGAGCGTTCTGTCTTCGCCCCGGGCGGTAATACCGATTCTCTTTATGTCGGCAGTGGAACAAAGTTGTACATTTAATTGACGCCACTATTTCGCCACTCTATGATCGCCGCCAATTGATGGCACTGTGCCATATAGAGGGATCTGTCAATGTGGCGTTCGGTACGTCGGACCAGGCTTTGCCTGCTGTTCGCATTTTTTTGCCTGAGCACGGCCGGGATGGCCCAAGGCGCAACCCCGCAGGACACGCCAGGCGTCACCGACCTGATCCGCGATCGCCAGGATCGCCTGCTCGAAGAGCAACAGCGCCGCCTCGAAGAGCTCAAGGACCTGCCCGGCAAAGCCGCCGCCCCAGCCAAGCCGACAGCGCCCGCCGACACTCGCTGTTTCGCCATCAACACCATTGAACTCAGCGGCGCCGACGCGCTGTCCGAAGGCGAGCGCGCCAGCCTGCTCAAGCCCTACATCGGCCAATGTCTTGGCGTGCCACAGCTCAATGATCTGCTCAAGGTCATCACCGACCATTACTTGGCCAAAGGTCTGGTCACCAGTCGCGCCTACCTGCCGCAACAAAACCTCGGCAGTGGCAACCTCAAGGTACAAGTGGTGGAAGGCCGCTTGGAAGGCATGAAGGGCGCAGAGGGCAGCGGGATCACTGACCGCCAGCTCGCCATGAGTTTCCCAGGCAAATCAGGCGACCTGCTCAACCTGCGCGAAATCGAGCAGATGGTCGACCAACTGAACCGCTTGCCCTCCAACCAGGCGCAGATGGAATTGGCACCGGGCAAAGCAGTCGGCGGCAGCGAAGTGCTGGTCAAGAACACCCCGCAAAAACCCTGGCGCGTCGGCCTTTCCCGTCACAACGGCGGCCAGCGCAGCACCGGCGAACAGCAGTGGGGCGCCAGCCTGGATTGGGACAACCCGCTGGGCCTGGCGGACCAATTGTCGCTACGAGGCGGCCACGATGCGATCAGCGACCACCAGAAAACCTCGCGCAACTCGATGCTCAATTACAACCTGCCGTTCGGCTGGTGGAACCTCAATTACACCTACAGCGAAAGCGACTACCGCTCGCTGGCCCAGGCCAGCGGCTTCAACTTCAAACAATCGGGCGACAGCCAAAACCACCAACTGCGCCTGGAGCGGGTCATCCACCGCGACGCCCTGAGCAAAACCTCCCTCAGTACCGGCGTGGCCTACCTGCGCACCAACAACTTCATCGAAGACAGCAAACTCGCCCTGAGCAGCAACCGCCTCAGCGAAGCCCAGTTTGGCATCAACCACGGCCGACGCATTGGTGGTTCGTTCCTCAACATCGACCTGGGCATGCAGGACGGCATCGGCGCCTTCGACGCCCAGGCCAACCACAACCCACGCCCCGGCCAGGCCGATGCGCGCTACCGAAAATACACCGCCACAGTGAGCTACCTGTACCCGTTCAAAGTGTGGGGCGAGTCGTTCAGCTTCAGCAGCCTGATGACCGGCCAACGCAGCGAAGACGTGCTGTTCAGCCCGCAGCGCATGAGCCTGGGCGGGCAATCTTCGATACGCGGTTACAAGGATCAAAGTCTGTCCGGCGACAGCGGCGGCTACTGGCGCAACGACCTGCGCTGGAGTAGGCCGGTGACCCTCGCGTGGTTGCAGCCAGTGTTCGCCGAGTACGGCACCAGCCTCGGCTACGACCAGGGCGTGATCAGCCATGGCCGCTACAACGCCGAACAGCACGGGCGCATGACCAGCAACTCCGTGGACTTGTTCGCGCGCGGGCAGAACGTCGCCGCCACGGTGACCTTTGCACACTCTTTGGAACGCCCGGGGCCGATCACTGAGCGTGAAGCGCCGGTTTATTTCCGCCTGGATTTCTTTCTTTAAATTTTTTACTGCCTTCGGGCATTGAGACATGACATGGACGTTCGCCAGTTCGCCTTCCTCGCGCGCCAACCTTCTGCGGCCCTGAAAAGTCGTTCCAACTTCCTTGGATTGCCCAAGCGTGGCTTGGCGTTAGTGTTGGCCAACGCGATGTTCTGGCAACCGTTGCTGGCGCAGGCGGACGGGATTGTGGTCAGCGCGCCTGGCACCAGCCTGGGCCAGGCGGCGAATGGTGTGCCGATCGTCAATATTGCTGCACCAAATGGCAGTGGGCTGTCGCATAACCAGTTCAAGGATTACAACGTCGGTCAGCAGGGCGTGATCCTCAACAACGCGACCGGTCGGACCCAGTCGACCCAGTTGGGCGGGATCATCCTCGGTAACCAGAACCTCAACGGTACGGCTGCCAGCGTGATCCTCAACGAGGTCAACGGCGGTAGCCCCAGCCAATTGCGTGGCTACACCGAAGTGGCGGGGCAGTCGGCTCATGTGATTGTCGCCAACCCGTATGGCATCAGTTGTAATGGTTGCGGCTTTATCAACACCCCTCAAGCCACACTCACCACGGGCAAGGCGGTCATCGAAAACGGCCAGATCAGCCGTTATCAAGTGGATCAGGGCAACGTAGCCATCGAAGGCACCGGCCTGAATGCCAGCAACGTCGACCAGTTCGAAATCATCACCCGCGCCACCACCATCAACGCGCAAATCCAGGCAAAAAAACTCACCATTGTGACGGGCCGTAATGATGTGGATGCGCGCACGTTGAAGGCGACGGCGCGTGCGGCAGACGGCAGCAAGGCGCCGGATCTGGCGATTGACTCGTCGGCGTTGGGCGGCATGTACGTGGGTGCGGTCAGGTTGGTGGGGACCGAGGCCGGCGTAGGGGTGAAACTGTCCGGGGACATGGTCGCCGGTGGTGATATCCAGATTGATGCGGCGGGCAATGTGGTCATGGGCCAGACCTCGGCCGGTACGGCAGTGGCGGTCAAAGCAGCCAGCGTAGAGGCCAAGGGCGCCGTGTATGCCGGTACTGACTTGTCGGTGACCACCCAAGGCGCACTGACCAATCAGCAAACCCTGGCGGCCAAGGACAGCATCACACTGGACGCTGCTGGCCGATTGACCAACAACGGGATCATCGAAGCGGGCGTCAATGCGGATAACAGCCGCAATGCCCAAGGCGATGTGCGCTTAAAAGCACAAAGCATCGACAACAGCGGCAAGACGGTGATTGCCAGCCGTGACTTGACCATCAACACGGGCAACCTGGCCAACCAGGGTGGCACGTTGAGCGCTCAGCGCGATGCGCAACTGAATGCGTCGACTCTGGACAACCAGAACCAGGGCCGGATCCTTAGCGCAGGAAGTCTTGAGGTCACCGCCGGCCAACTGCTAAATCAAAAGGGTCAACTGCTGGCGACTGACGCCACGTTGGCCGTCGGCTCTCTGGCTAACGATGATGGTCAGATTCAGGGTGATAACGCGCTGTCGATCAAGGGCAGCGCTATCGGCAACGTTCGCGGAAACATCGCTGCGGGTAAGCGCCTTGATGTTGTCAGCAACACGCTCGACAACACCGCTGGCAAGATAATCAGTGACGACGCGCTGACCACGGTGATCGCGGGTCAACTGCTCAACCAGACCGGTTTGTTCGCCGCCAAAGGTGACGCGCGCGTGAAACTGGCCAGCTTAGATAACCGTCATGGCACGATCGTCGCCAACCATCTCAACCTGCAGTTGACTGGGCCGGTGAACAATCAGCACGGCACTATGCGCGGTAACGTTAGCCTGGATTTTAAAGCCGGTGAGGTCGACAACAGTCAAGGCGGCCGTATCACCAGCGGCCAGACGCTTAATGCTAGCGTCAGCGGCCTGGACCAGCACGACGACGGTCGGATTTTCGCAGGCGGTGATGTCAGCCTCGACCTGAATGGCGGCCACCTGAACAACCAGGGCGGTTTGATCCATGCACCAGGTGCATTGCTACTCAATAACCTGACCAGTGTGGATAACCGAGGCGGCGAAATCTCCAGTGCCCAGGCACTGGGTTTCACGGCTGACAGCCTCGACAACCGCAGCGGCAAATTGCTCAGTGAGCAAGGGTTGCTGGTACGTATTGCTCAAGCGCTGGACAACGCCAAGGGCCTGGTCGCCGCGACCGGGTTGGACCTGCAAGCCAATAGCCTGAACAACACCGAAGGCAAACTCAGTGCGCGCGATGACCTGACTGCACGTGTCACCACAAGCCTGGTCAATCGCCAGGGCGAGATCCTCGGCGCTAACACCTTATTGACCGGTGCATCACTGGATAACGGTAAGGGTTTGATCCAGGGCGACAAGCGCCTGACCCTTGATCACACAGGCCTGATCAGCAACCGCAACGGACGTATGGTCGCCGGGCAGGCATCGGACCTGAGTGCTGCCAGCTTCGACAACACCGGTGGCATGTTCACCAGTGACGGCACCCTGAAGGCGTTGATCTCCGGTCAGTTGGTCAACCAGGCCGGGCTGTTTGCTTCCGCCGGCCTGTTGCAGTTGACGGCCGCCAGTCTCGATAACCAGAACAAAGGCCGCGTCACCGGCAAGAGTGAGCTGGCGCTTTCCCTCGGCCAACTCGATAACCGCAGCGGTTTGATCAACTCCGGCAAAACCATGACTTTGGGGGGCGACAGCCTCGACAACCGTGCCGGTGAAGTGTCCAGTGTCACGGACATTGTGCTCAACGGCAGTCAACTGGATAACAGTGCCGGTGGCAAGGTACTCGCCAACGGCGATGTGCAACTGAACATCGACCGTCTGAACAACCAGCTCAAGGGCAGCGTCTACGCCAAACGCAACCTGAACATAGTACTCAATGGTCCACTGTTGAATCAGCAAGGCACACTGCGCAGCGATGCGAGCCTGACCCTGGACATGAACCACGGCGCACTCAACAACGCCGCAGGCCTGATCAACACCCCCGGTGCGTTGATACTCAAAAACCTTTCCACGGTCGCCAACCAGCAAGGCGAAATCTCCAGCGAACACGCCTTCTCCCTGGCTGCGCAAAGCCTGGACAACAGCGAAGGCAAACTGCTCAGCGATCAAGCCCTGACCCTTAAGATTGACCAGGCCCTAGTCAATATCAAGGGCGTGATCGCCGCAGCCGGGCTCAATGCTCAGGCCGCGCGGTTGGACAACACGGAAGGCGTGCTCAACAGTTCAAAAGACCTGACCCTGGCGGTGGCCGGTGAGTGGTTGAACGTCGACGGTGAAGTCTCGGGTGCCGGCGTTAGCGTGATTGACACGATGACCCTGAATAACCGCAATGGCCAGGTCTTGAGCGACGTTAGCCTCAACCTGACAACCCAGGGCGCGCTGCTCAACCAGGGCGGTACGCTCGGTGCCGGGCAGCGCCTGCATGTAACCGCGTCCAGCCTCGACAATAGCCTGTCCGGCAGCCTAGTTAGCGACGGTAGCCTGTCGGTGCAGGTCGCTGGCCTACTGGATAACCAGGCCAAGGGCCGTATCTTGTCCAAAGGTAACATGACCGTTCAGGCGGGCAGTCTGGACAACCGTGTCGGGGTACTGAACAGCAAACAGGCGCAGACCCTCGCCGGGCAATCCTTGATTAACCAGGGCGGCCTGATCAGCGCCGTCGGGCCACTGCGCCTGACGTGGGACACGGCGGATAACTCCAAGGGCCGTATTGCCAGCCAGGCCGATCTCGACGCCACAGTTGGCGTGTTGAACCAGCAGGGCGGTGAACTCGTCGCCCAGGGCAACCTGAGCCTTAGCGGCAACGACCTGGATAACCGCAATGGCGGCCTGGTAGGCGCGACAAAAGCGCTGAAACTCAATGTCGACCGCGTGGATAACCGCGTCGGGGAAATCTCCGGCCAGCTCAAGACCGAAATCAGCGGCCAGCGCCTGGACAACAGCGGCGGCAAGGTATTGGCCGGCACCGCGCTGGAACTGGCGATGGTCGAGGTGATCAACCGGGCCAAGGGCCTGGTGTTCGCCCAGGATGTACACCTCAATGCTGCGAGCCTGGACAACACCGAAGGCACGCTGGCCGGTCAACGCTCGCTGGCGGTGCGACTGTCGGCGGGGCTGGACAACATGCGCGGCAAGATCAGCAGCGAAGGCGGCCTGCAACTGCACGCACAGCGGGTGGATAACAGCGGCGGCAGCCTGTCCAGTGCCGGTGACCTGACCCTTACCAGTGACGGTGAGCTGCTCAACGTGGGCGGTGTGGTGGAGTCTGCGCAGGTGCTCAGTCTCACCAGCGCTGGCCTGAATAACAGCGCGCAAGGCCTGCTGAAAAGCCAGGGCGCTGCCACCCTGACTACCGGGCAATTCAACAACGGCCTTGGCGGCCGTGCGATCAGCGCCAACAGCCTCGACATCAAGGCCACTGACCTCAACAACGGCGGACGCATCGCCAGTACCGGCGCGCTGAATGCAAACCTTGCAAGTCTGACCCAGGCAAGCGGCAGCGAACTCTTCAGCAGCAGCCAGGTGAACCTGGACATGAATCACGGCGAGTTGGCCAACGCCGGGGTGATCAACGCACCGATCCTGGTGTTGAAAAACCTCGGCAACGTGAATAACCGCGACGGTGAAATCTCCAGCCAGACCGCCTTCACCCTCGCGGCACGCAGCCTGGATAACGGCAACGGCACGTTGATCAGCAACCAGGCCCTGGACCTGCGCATTGAACAAGCCCTGGCCAATGCCAAGGGCAGCATCAGCGCGGTCGGCCTCAATGTGCACAGCGCCAGCCTGGACAACACCGACGGTCTGGTCAGCAGCCGTGGTGGCCTGGAGATCGGCGCTGACGGCCTGATCGACAACCAGCGTGGCAGCCTGATTGGCGACGATGCCGTCCTGCTGACCGCCGCAAAACTGGACAACCGCGCGGGCGAAATAGCGGGTAAGGCCAAGGTCACCGTCAACGCCAATCGCATCGACAACCAGAAAGGCCAGTTGGTCAGCACCGACACCCTGGCACTTACGGGGGCCAATCTCGACAACCGCAATGGCCTGGTAGGCGCGACAAAAGCGCTGAAGCTGGACGTGGGCGACGTCGATAACCGTACCGGTGAGCTGACCAGCAACGCCGACCTGAGCATCACTGGCCAACGTCTGGACAACAGCGACGGCGGACAGGTGTTCGCAGCCGCGGGCTTGAGCGTGGCGGTGGATAACGTACTCAACCGTGCGCGCGGCCAATTGAATGGCCAGCGCCTGACACTGACGGGTACAGCGCTGGACAACAGCGGCGGCAAGCTGCTCAGTCAGCAACTTTTGGTGGTGGATCTGGCAGGTGACCTCACCAACAATCAGGGCCTGCTGAGCAGCGAAGGCTCGCTGGACGTCAAGGCGCGCAGCCTCGATAACACCAAGGGCAGTCTCTCCAGCGCGCAAGGCCTGAATGTGGTTGTCAGCGATAACCTAAACAACCAGGGCGGTGAACTGGTCACCGACGCCAGCTTGATGCTGCGCAGCGCCAACCTGGGCAACCAGCAAGGCACCCTCAGTGGCAAAGGTCCCGTCGCTGTTACCACGGGCACCCTGAACAACCAGGCCGGCCGCCTTAACAGCGGCGACACCTTGACCCTGGTCGCTGGCCAGGTGAACAACGGTGGCAGCATCGGCAGTGCCAAGGCATTGGACGCCACCGTGACCGGTCTTGAGCAGCAGGCCGGCAAGCTCTTCAGCCAGGCCGGGTTGAGCCTGGACCTGAGCAACGGCCAATTGGATAACCGTGGTGGTTTGATCAACGCCAGCGGCCCGCTGCTGCTGAAGAACCTCGCCACCGTCGATAACCAGGGCGGTGAAATCTCCAGCGACCAAGCCTTCACCCTCGCCGCGCAAAGCTTGGATAACAGCAACGGCAAGCTGCTGAGCAACCAGGCCCTGACACTGCGAATCAACCAGGCCTTGGCCAACATCAAGGGCCTGGTCGGCGCCGCCAACCTCAACCTGCACGCAGGCTCGGTGGGCAACCAAGGCGGTACGTTGACTGGCCGAAGCGAGCTGCAACTGACCAGCGACGGCCTGCTGAACAACCAGGGTGGCAATCTGTTGGGCGGCAGCCACGCGACGCTCAGCGCAATGGCCTTGGATAACACCGCAAATGGTTTGATCAACAGCCAAGGTAACCTCGACATCGCGGCAGGCAACCTCACCACCGGCAGTGGCGGTGAAGTGTCAGCCAAGGGCGCGATGGACTTGCAGCTGGGTGGCTTGACGCTGGCCGGCGGTCAAATCGTGGGCGGGCAGGGTGTGACCCTGGATTTGAACAACGCCGACTTGGATAACCGCAACGGACTGATTGCCGCCAAGGGCGTGTTAGCCCTGAACCGCGTGCGGGCGATCAATAACCAGAACGGTGAGTTGTCCACTCAGCAAAACCTGACGCTGGACCTGAGTAGCCTGGACAACACTGGTGGCAAGTTGATCAGCAGCCAAGTGCTGTCGATCAACGCAGCTCAGTTGCTCAACCAGAACGGCCTGCTGTCCGGCTGGCAAGGTTTGAACGTCAGTGGCGATAGCCTCGACAATCGCAACAACGGTACGTTGTCCAGCCGCAACGGCGCAGTGGATGTGCGCCTCGCTGGCGCTTTGCTCAATACCGGCGCAGGCGCGGTGGTCAGCCAGGGTCGCCTGGACCTCAGCGCCGCCAGTCTCGACAACAGCGGCGGCATCCTCTCCAGTGGCGCGGGACAACGCCTGACCGTCACCAACCAGGTGAACAACGCCAACGGTGGCCTGATCGACAGCGGCGCCGAACTCGACCTGCAGGCGCTCACCCTGGGCAACCAGGCCGGCACCATCAACGCGCAAAAAGCGCTGGACATCACCGCCACAGACCTCAACAACACCGGCGGCACCGTCGCAGGCAACGACCGCTTGACCCTCAACCTGCTCGGTTCCCTGACCAACACCAACGGCAAACTGGCCAGCGCAGGCCCGCTGTTGCTACAGCGCGCGCTACAGATCAACAACCAGGGCGGCCAGATCGCCAGCCAAGGCCTGCTGACCCTGCTGACCGGCGGCCTCGACAACCGCCAGCGCGGCACCATCGCGGGCAAAAGTCGCGTGGCGATCACCAGCACCGGCCTCCTGCAAAACGACGCCGACGGCCTGATCTACAGCCAGGACGCCGACCTGCAAATCAACGCCTCAAGCCTCACCAATACAGGTGGTGCAGTGCAAAGCCAAAGCGGCCTGAGCCTCGACATCAGCGGCGATATTGATAACCAGGGCGGCAAGCTCCTGGCGCAAACCGGTGACACCCTCATCAAGGCCAACACGCTGCACAACCAAGGCGGCAGCGTGAGCAGCCTGACCGGGCTGGTAGATGCCACCTTGAACGACAGCCTGCTCAATGGCGTTGGGCAAAGCAAAGGCGGGGTAGTGCAAGGCCAGCGTGTGAATCTGACAGCGCTTACCGTCGATAACCAGCAAGGCCGCATTGCCGCCCAGGACGGCGATGCCGTTATCACTGCCAATCAATTGCTTAACGCCTATGGCGGGGTGTATGCCAAGGGCGCGTTGCAAACCCGCGGCATCTCGTTGGATAACAGCTTCGGGCAAATCTCCGCCAAGCGCATCGACCTCGGCCTCAGTGGGCAACTGAGCAACCATTCGGGGATTATCGAAAGCGATGAGACGCTGACTCTGCAGGCTAATGACCTGGTCAACCAGGGCGGCAAGCTGCGTGCCTTGGCGAGCGCGGGCAAGACCCAGTTCCAGATCGGCAACCTGTTCGACAACCGCAATGGCGTGGTCGAAACCGCTAACACCAACCTGGGCCTG
Source organism: Pseudomonas sp. QC2 (assembly GCF_002859085.1). Lineage (NCBI taxonomy): Bacteria > Pseudomonadati > Pseudomonadota > Gammaproteobacteria > Pseudomonadales > Pseudomonadaceae > Pseudomonas > Pseudomonas sp. QC2. Next base: position 36,286 of record NZ_PKKS01000025.1, on the reverse strand, counting down.
GCAGCCACGACCTTCCAGAACACCGGCGGCCAACTCCTGCACACCGGCGAGGGCGATTTTGATATCTCCCTGCCCAATGTCACCGGCGCCGGTGGCAGCATCGTTACCCGTGGCGGCCTGACCCTGAATGCCGACACCTGGACCAACAGCAGCGTCATCCAGGCAGGACGCCTCAAAGTGAATGTCGGCACCTTCACCCAGACTGAAACCGGGCAGTTGCTGGCGTCTTCACGCCTGGAAGGCAAGGGCGGTCAGTGGATCAACAATGGCCTGATCGCCAGTGATGGCAGCCTGGAGCTGCAACTGACGGGGCGTTATGAGGGCAGCGGTCGAGTCAGCAGTGTGGGCGCGCTGGACCTCACGGCTGCGCAACTGACCGTGGGGCCACTCGCGAGCATCGCCGGCGGCGGCAATAGCCGCATCACCGTGGGCGGCACGCTGGCGAATGAAGGCCGGATCACATCGGCGACGGACCTGAATGTTTCCGCAGGTGCGATCAATAACAGCGGCACGCTGGGCAGCACCGGCAACCTTCGCCTGACCACGCCAAACCTGTTGAACCAGAACGGACTGATTTTCAGCGGCGGCGACATGGCGCTGCGCACCGATACGTTCACCAACCGGTTTGCCGATGTTTACGGCCTGGGGAATGTGAGCATTGCCAAGGATGACAACAACGGACAGAGCACGTCGATTAGCAATATTTCGGCGACGATCGAGAGTGGCGCAGACCTGAACCTGGCGGCGGCGAATATCGAGAACCGTAAGGATGTGTTCAAGACCACAGGTGGTCAGGTATCCAGTTACATTGGTGTTCAGTGCAGCAGTTGTACGTCGATAGTTCCGAATCGTTCAGCTGATAGTTATCTGGTTTGGGTGCAAAACTTCAAATCGCAAATTATTGAAGATTCGGCATCGGCCACGATGACGGCCGGGCGCAATTTCTTCGTCACAGGCGGAGATCTGAGTAATAAGAACTCAACTCTGAGTGCGGGTGGCAACATCAATTTTGCCCTGCAAAACTTTACCAATGAAGGTGCGTCGGTGGGTGACTACAGCCTGCGTCGCTCATACTCCTACGGTGGTTTGCATCCCTACGATCTTTCGCGCTTCATGGTGACGGTCATGAACTACAACCGTGGTCATGACCCTTACTACAATGCGCCCGCCCCAAATATTCATGTTTGGACAGCCGATGGTACTGAGTCCATTGTTCGTGTGGGCCACCAGCGCAATGGTCGGGAAGATCGAGGTTCAACGGTTTATGGACCGCTGATTCTCAAAAACTCCGACAAAGGTGTAGATCCAGGCGTGGGGGCGGTAGATGGCCCTTGGGAAATGCTCACCACTCAGCCGTTTAATAACACCACCATTGGTTCCTCGAGCGCGGCAAATGCCGTTGTTCAAGCGGGTGGGGCGGTCAGCATCAATGCAACGCAACACCTGACCAACAGTGTTGTGCGCCAGAACGTCGCTGTAGCTGGCAACGGATCGCGTGTAGGCGCTACCCAGGTCACCGGCAACACGGCGGTGATGGTCACGATCAACCGCGAACTGCCACCCGGTCTCGCCCTGCAGCAAGTCAACCCGGTGGCCCTGCCAGGTTTCACCTTGCCTACCGGCAAAAACGGCTTGTTTCGCTTGAATGAACAAGCTGCGAACACTGGGCAGGTGAGCAGTGGCGACACTGGCTCGCAGAACTGGACGCTGGGCAATGCCAACGTAGGCCTGGTGCAGCGCCAGCAACCCTCGCCCGGCGTCTCCGGTCGTACCCTCCAGGTAAATAATGCCGCGCAAGCAGCAGGTGTCCATCAAGTCGCGCTGACTGCCCGCGAAGCCGGGGCCGTCAGTGGCAGTGCCAGTACGATTAGCGTCGCCGGCAATAGCGATAGCGGTGCATTGCCGCCCGGCCGTACCACTGGTATTGAAATCAGCCACGGTGATGCGATACACACGCAGGTTTCGCGTCCGGACCTCGAATTGCCTGTATTGACACCGGCAGCACGTGATACGAACGGAGCGCATGATAACTCCATCGGGTCCAATGCCGGCGCCACTATCAACATTCCAATACTCACCCCGCTGGCACCAGGCAGCACTCAACCTGGTGCAGCGAAACCTATTAATCGCGTTCAAGGTTTGCCCAACAGCAGCGCCGCCTCCCAACCACATAAATACCTGATCGAAACCAACCCCGCACTGACCGACCTGAAGCAATTCATGAGTTCGGACTACCTGCTCGCTGGCCTCGGCTACAACCCTGACGAGAGCGCCAAGCGCCTCGGAGACGGTCTGTATGAACAGCGCCTGATTCAGCAAGCCGTGGTCGCCCGTACCGGTCAGCGCTTCCTCGACGGCCAGACCTCGGACGATGCACTGTTCCGACACCTGATGGATAACGCCATCCGCAGCAAACAAAGCCTGGATCTATCAGTGGGTGTGTCGTTGACCGGCGAACAGGTCGCGGCGTTGACCCACGACATCGTATGGCTGGAAGAGCATGAAGTCGCTGGAGAGAAGGTGTTGGTGCCGGTGCTTTACTTGGCCAATGCTGATCAGCGTCTGAAATCGAACGGAGCATTGATTGCTGGCCAGGACGTCAGCTTGATCGCCGGTAAGGACCTCATCAACGCAGGCACCTTGCGTGCCAGTAACAATCTTTCGGCGACCGCGGGCAATGACATGGTCAACAGTGGCCGGATTGAGGCAGGCAACCGCTTGGACCTGTTGGCAGGCAACAATATCGTCAACCAGTCCGGCGGTGTGATCGCTGGGCGCGACGTAACACTGACTGCGACGAAAGGTGATGTCGTCAATGAACGTAGCCTCACCGGCTTTGGCACGGGCAATCGTAATTACTACGGTGATTCGGCACGTATTGAAGCCGCAAACTCACTCACCATTAAGGCCGGGCGCGATGTTACCAACAGCGGTAGCTTGCTTAAGAGCGGTGGCGATACAACGATCAACGCTGGGCGTGATATCAACATTGTTTCGACCGAGACGCGTGATTCTGGGAATAGCGGGATGGGGGCGCGCTCCTCATCTGTTACTCAGAGCGGCTCTACTGTTGATATTGGCAAAGACCTACGCCTGACGTCCGGGCGTGATGTAAGCGTCGTTGCCAGCAGAATCGAAGTTAAACGCGACCTTGCCATTGCTGCAACTGGAGACCTGAGTATTTCGTCTGCAGCGGATGAGGAGCATTCCTCGAGTAAAACCAAAAAAGTAACTCGCTCGGAGGACCACATCAGCCAGGTTTCCAGTGTGCTTAAAGCCGGTGGTGACGTGTCATTGAGCGCTGGCAAAGACCTTGAGCTGACCGCCAGTCGAGTCGCTGGCGGCGGCAACGTGGCGCTCGAGGCGCAGCGTGATCTCAGTATCCTGTCAGCGCTGGATGAAGACGCTTCGTTCTATTCGAAGAAAAGCAAAGGCTCGTTCGGTCGCAGTAAAAGCGAGCAACGCGAAAGTTACGACAGCACCAACGTGGCGTCCGTCGTAGAGGCGGGTGAAGACCTGACCGTCAACGCCAGCAAGAAAGCCGACGGTGGCATGAACATCGAAGGTGGTCGTGACGTCACCGTGATCGGCAGCCAGTTGAAAGCCGGTGGCGACATGCTCCTGGGCGCTACGGGCGACATCGCAGTGCTGTCAGGTGTTGAAGAGCATGGCTCTTACAGCAAGAAGACTAAGTCCGGGTTCCTAGGGCTTTCTAAGAGTGGTAAGAGTCAGCTGAAAACGACTGCCAGTCAGGTGGGCAGTGAGCTTGAGGCCGGTAATGACGTGGTCGTGGCTGCGGGTAATGACATTCGCTTGCGGGCGAGTGAGATCAATGCCGAGAACGATGCTGAGTTGAGAGCCGGTCTGGTAAAGGATACAGGTGATATCAACTTGGTGTCGGCCAATGACACGGCTTATAGCCGTAGTGAGAAGTACGAGAAGAAAACCGGTTCGATCTCCGGCGGGTTTATCGCGATCTCCTCGGCCAAGAAAGCCGGGCAAGAAGCTCAGAGCAGCACCAGCGTGGGCAGCCAAGTCGTGGCAGACCGCGATGCGACGTTGCAGGCTGAGCGAGATATCAACTTGGTGGGCAGTGGCATCAGCGCGGGACGTGATGTCAGCCTCAATGCAGGGCGTGATGTCAATGTTGTAGCTGCGCAAAACTCTAAGAGCGAACGCGATTGGGCCAAGTCGAAACAGACGGGTATCGGGGTGTCCAGTGATGCCAACGGTGTTACGTTCTTTGCCGGTACCGATCGCAGCGCCGAGAAAAATCGCGTTGAGCAGCAGATTGCGTCTGCAAGCCAAATCAGTGCGGGTGAGAATATTGCGATCACCGCGAAGCGCGATATCAATCAGCGCGGCTCTGATCTTGCGGCTGACAACGACATCGACCTGAAGGCCGGGCGCAATATCAATATTGATGCAGCTCGTGAGTGGTTGTTGGTAGAGCAGCAAATTGAGAAAGAGCGCAATGGGATTAGTGCATCGCTAAATCATAACTATGGCAGTACTAAGGATGCTGTAAGTGGTGCAGGCAAGGGTGAAGACAATGTCAGCAAAGGGTCGAGTGCCCTTCAAGGCATTGATGCTCTGGGTCATTTTTTGGCAGGCCCGACCGGCGACCTCAAAATTGGCAATAGCAGCCAAAGCACCAGCACGCAAACTATCGAAGAGACCAATCGCTCGTCGACGCTCAAGGCTGGCAAAGACCTCAAATTAACAGCCAATAACGACGTTACTGTTGCGGGTAGTCAATTGAATGCCGGACGGGATATCAACGTCACCGGTCGTGATATCAACCTTGATGTAGCCAGGGGTGCCATCAAACAAGATGACACCCAAAGCCAGAGTTGGGCAGGTATCCATGGTGGTACCAGTGGCGGCCTCAAGCTCGGCGTTGGCGGCAGTCATGGAGTTGCCAATGAAGAGGCGAACCACGTGACGTCGACAAGGACCGTGGTAGACGCCGGTCGAGATGTCAATCTGAACGCCAACAATGACCTAAACCTTATTGGTACTCAAGTTCAATCAGGCCGAAATATCGACCTAAAGGCCGGTAATGACCTCAACGTTCGTGCTGCTCAAAATGATAGTGACACTGAAAGCAGCAGAAGCAGCGGTGGTGGTGAGGCCGGCCTAACGTTTGGTAGTCAAGGGGCTGGTATCTATGTCAGCGTCAGCATGGGTAAAGGGGACCTTGAAAGAGAGAAACAAGGCCAACAAAACGCCTATCTATATGCAGGAGACCGTCTCGATTTCAAAAGTGGGCGAGACACTAATATTACAGGTGCCGAACTAAGGGGGGAGGAGGTCATTGGTCGAGTGGGCCGTGACCTTAATGTTTCTTCTGTTCCTGACACTGGTAAGGTTAAAGGCAAAGAATTTGATATCAGTGCAACTGTAACAATCGGTCCTGGTGCAGGTATCAGTGGTTCAGTTGGTTACGGCCAGACCACAGGAAAAACTAATTGGGTAGAAGATCAGACTCGAGTGACCGCGCGCGACAAGGTCGATATTCGCACTGAAAACCACACTCAATTGGATGGCGCTCTGATCGCTTCAGATACCGGCAATCTTAAACTGGATACAGGAACTCTTGGGTTTAAAGACATCGCAGGCAAAGACAACGAGCATGGCTATTACTTGAATGTTGGTGGTACATACAAAACCGGTGGCAGCACTACTCAAGATCCAAGCCAAGAGGGTAAAGGAAAGGCCGGTGAAAAGGGCTGGAGTGTTTCGGGCTGGAAGTACGACAAAGAGCGTGAACAATCAGTCCGTGCAACAATAGGTTCGGGAGAGATCATTGTTCGTGATGCTGCTGATTCGCCCTCGGCGGTAGCAGGTCTCAACCGTGATGTGAGTAAGGCCTTTGAAATAACAAAGGATAAAGAAAAACGCACCAACCTTTACATCACTGACTCATCATTAACAGCGATTACCAATCCGACCGCAACCATCAATCAATGGAAAAAAGACGCCAAGAAATATGGAGACCAAACAGAGGAAACTATAAATCAACTGATTGATCTTTTCAGTGCGGGTACAACGCTTGCGCAGGGAGGGAATCCCGATGATGTATCTCGCGCTATGATGACGAAGGCGTTCGTCAGGCAAGTGGGAAGCCGGAATGCAGAGGATCGTGCGGCGGCGATCGGAAGAGTGATTGGGGGTATTACTAGCAGAGAGCAGGCGCCGGATAACCAAGCACTCGTTGATCGCCTTACGAAGATTGCTGGTGATGACCCAAGTAAAGCCTTGGTGATTCTTGGCCTCCTAACAGCTCTGAAAAAGCCCGAATCTGGGGCAAGTAATTGGGTGATGTTGCCAGCAATGGCGGGAGCAGCAGTGGCTGCTGTAAGTGCCGCGCTGTTAGCGACAGGAGCGGCTACGCAGGAAAAAATGCGCATCGCCGCCAATACGCTTGTTGAAGCGGGTGCTAAGGCAGGTAACAGTGCTGTAGAAAATTTCAGGATCAATGCGGCACTTTGGGATTTTTTGTTCGATACACGTTTCCCTATTCACTCGCTCGATCCTAAGCTATTGATATATATCACTCCCATTCTAACAGTTGATGGGGAGCATCCGAGCAGCGGTGGTCTCGCTGGTGGCAGCGTTGTTAACCCCGCTACCAATACCGGTGGAACCCAGCTTGATGCGCAGCGGGATGATGGGAAATACGTAACGCCAGAGCATCAGCTTGATCCGGGAAATATGTATAGTGAGGAGAGTTCTAGCTCAAAGGGAATAATCAAGGCAAGCGAGACCATTGGGCAGCCGATCGAAGCTGTTATAGGTGGGCGTAAGCGCCTGTTGCGGGTTGATATTGAACCCAATGGTAAGCTTCAAATACAGTCTGGAGGCGGCAAAGACTCGATAGTAGATTTTAGACCCGATCTATCGAAACCATTGGCGCCGCAGATCAACCAGGCATTCAAGCGATTACCTCAATCAGCAAGAGATCAACTGATCAGGAACGCTGAGAAAGGATTGAAACGCCTCCAAGACACAGGAAATATGTAATGAGCGATAAATATGTCGTGGTTTTGGATGCAGGTTCGGACTTGCCCGAAAGAGACTACTTGATCAGCAATGCTTGGGGCGACGCCCCCGTCTCTTATGTTCAGGATGAGGTTGCTTTCAATGATTGCAACTTTCTAGATTTGAAAGTGAACAAATGGGAGGTCAATAATGAATGGAGCAAACAGCAGGTTAGTGAGCCTTGGATAAGGATTGAAAAAATGGAGGGTGAAGTGCTTAACGACTTCTTCCTAAGCGAAGGCTCATCTTGGCCTAAAGAAAATGTACCAAAAAAAATAATAACTATTGAACTAGATGAAGGTGGTCGTGAGGTTGATGAGATACTGCTGCAGCGACTGATAGCAGTTTTCTTTGGTCGATTCAAGGTCTATAGGTGCTCTGATAGAATTGAAGAAGTTAGCCAAGGTACTATCGACACCATACCCACGTTAGACGCCATCCATGAACGAATACGCAGGTGTGAGTAGCGTTTTTGTAGAGTATGATAACTATAGGTGGTGATTATTAGTGTCGCCTCGCGATATTTATTGAAAGTTTTCGAGTTGTAGTGGGGTTGTTGGTCCGAGTATTGTCATATGTATGTGGGGCGGGGAGTGCTCGGGGAACGGTTTTTTAATAGCCCCTCCGTACGTTGATATACGGAGTATTTGCTCTGTCGCTGCGCGTATTGGGGGGGGTAATGCTCGGAATAGTAGCAATAATTTCCCAGAGGTTTGACGGTTCAATAATTCGATTTATTCGAAGTTGAGAGTAGAAGTGTGCCGAGGTTTTCTTGTGCTTGATTGATCTCTAGGGCTTCTTTGTGTGAGTTCCGTTTGGTTTCTGATAGGGAAATGGATGAAGTTGGTGCATGGCTTTTGGCTGGCAGGCTTTCAGGAGAAAAAGGGGACGGATTTAAATTCTCTGAATAAATAAATCTGACCCCATCTCTCGCTAAATCAATCGATTCAGAGTTAAGCCCCATGACAGTCGCTGCAGTCGTTTCAACCAAAGGCGGGCCGGGTAAGACCACGGTTGGCGCCAATTTAGGTGCGTTCTGCGCCGATGCAGGGATCCGCATCCTGCCCATCGATCTGGATAATCAGCCGTCGCTGTCGTCGTTTTATGCGCTATCGCATGAGGCGCTTGAAAGGATCGACTACCACTTCAATGAGGACGAGAGCATTACTGGCATTCCCAGTGGTTTGGAGGCGATGCGCCAGATCACAGGCGGCTTTCAAGATGCTGATTTGATCGTCATTGCGGCGCGTCCTTCTATGGGGAAAACCAGTCTGACATTTAGTGTCGTGGATGCAGCGCCTCAACAGAAGCCAACCAACACGGTCCAGATCTATAGACATGTCGATGGGAGACAAACGGCCTCCAGCACAGATCAATCCGGTAGCGACCGCAGCGCTTACCCTACAAGACTCCCTTGAAGCAGTGATGGCTCGGAGACATCATTGCTATCAAAGCGTTCATAAGTTGTACAAAAATAAATATCTGTACAACTTTTCATAAAGTTCTCAATCTCAATGCCGACAGGATGTCTGAAACGTTTAATTACATAAAACGTGATTAGCCGAATGAGCCAGACAGAGCCAGGCATTCGAGAAAATGGAATGTTCTCAACTACACATCAACTACAAACCGTCCCATTCCGGGCTGTGAGAACTCCATGAACATCCTTGCTCCTGCCGTACACCTGGCTGACCGATTACGCTTCTCCACGAAATTCGGTGTGCTTGCAATCATCGTCCTAATCCCTTTGGTTCTGCTCGGTACGCGCGTGATCCATCAGATCAACGGAAGCCTTGAGGTCATTCGCTCGGAACAAGTAGGCCAGCGCTATCTATTGGACGTAACGCCTGTACTGCGTTTTTCGATGTTGCAACGTGCGCTCACCAACCGCTTGCTCAGCGGGGATAGAACCGCTCAAGCCGATCTGTCGGCTAACCAGTTGAAGTTGGAGGACGCGTTTTCGAAACTGGCTGCAACCGACCGACAACTCAACACACAGCTGGAAACCGGTGATCGAGTGCAGCGTCTGCACTCTGGGGCGCAGCGTTTGATTGAGCTGGCGAAAGCAGATGCCAATCAGAGTGCCATCTTCGACGACTGGAACGATCAGCTCACCGAGACGTTGAACTTCGTGTACTACGTATCGGCCACGTCGGGCATGGTGCTGGATGAAGATTACGCATCGTTGTTCATGATCGATCAGAGTACCTTGAGGCTGCCACGACAAATCAATATGGTCGGGCAATTGCGCGGGCTGGCCAGCGGGCTACATGACGGGCAAACGTTGAGTGCGGGTGCGCGCAGCGTTATCAAATCGATGCTCAAAAATGAGTTACTCATCCATAAAGAACTTCAGCAAAGCCTGGCACTTTTGCGCCGCAGAGAACCCGCCCTCACCGATAGTATTCAGGCGCCGATCACCAGTGCTTTTGCGAGCCTCGACAGCTTCCGCGCCGACCTCGAAGTATTGATTGGCGCGCCAAGCGACATCATCAGCGGCGTGCAGAACTTGCCGGCTAAGGGCAATGCGGTGGTGGCTGAGTTGTACAAAGCGCAAGACACGCTGCAAGACGCACTGTTGAATGCGCTTGAACGTCGAGTTCAGGAAAAAACGTCGGAACGACTATTCATTCTAGGTATGTTTGTCGTTCTTGGCCTGTTGCTGGTGTATGTGTTCAGCGGCATCTACAGCGCCATGCGTCGCACGATCAACGATGTTTTGATTGCCACCCAACTCATTGCTCAGGGCGACCTGAGCGTGCGAGTTCAAGTGCGCGGCAAAGATGAAATGGCCGACGTGGGCAACGGCCTTAACCATATGGTGCAAGCCTTTGGCTCCTCGCTTGCCCAGGTCGAGCGCAGTTCACAATCGGTCTCCGATGCGGCGGAGCGCATTGGGGTGTCGATTGACCGGGCTAAACGCGCGATGAGCGCCCAGCAAAGCGAAACCGAACAAGTCGCTACGGCTATCAACGAGATGACCACCAGCGTTGCTGACGTGGCGCAAAACACCGAGGGTGCCGCCCACGCCGCTGGGCACGCCAGCCAGTCCTCCAACACCGGCCTGGCGAAGATGCAGGAAACCCGCGTGACTATTGAAGCCTTGGCCGATGAGGTAGAGCGCAGTGCGCAAAAGGTTTCGGCACTCGCGCAACACAGCCAGCAGATCGGCGGCGTGATTGAGGTGATCCGCAACATTGCTGATCAAACCAACCTACTGGCGTTGAACGCGGCCATTGAGGCGGCCCGCGCCGGTGAGCAGGGTCGAGGATTCGCGGTGGTCGCCGACGAGGTCAGAACTCTGGCCTCGCGCACACAAAACTCAACCGAAGAGATCCGCCGGATTATCCAAGAGCTGCAACTGGCGACAGGCGACGCCGTCGAGCAAATGAAAGCGGGCAAACTGCGCGCGCAGGAATGCATCGAATCCGCTGATCAGGCCTCGACTAGCCTGGATGCAATCAATGACGGCGTTGAGCAAATCGTAGGAATGAACACCCAGATAGCCAGCGCGGCGGTTCAGCAGCACGCCGTCTCGGAGGATATCAATCGCAATGTGACCGAGATTCGTAACGGTAGCGTTGCGCTGATGGAGGGCATAGAGGACAACGCTGTGACTGCGGAGGAGCTCACGCTGCTGGCAGGGGAACTGCGTACTGTCGTTTCGCGTTTCAAGCTGTAACGCGGCAAAGGGGGGCCGAATTTGTTGGCAATAAAAGATTTGTGGCACAGTCCGTTTCGGGTAAATGGCGGGTAAATGGGGTCTGACCCCAATTAGTTTCCAATTAGTTTTCTAACAAAGTGGGTGTGACTAAGCCTATATCTGATGTCAAAGTTGATCCGGCTGATTGGGGTAAGGGTAAATGGGGTCTGACCCCAATTAGTTCCCTGACCCCAATTAGTTCCGAAATGCGTTCTTTGAATGTTAGGCCAATAAACTTCCGGAGGTTGTATAGTGGTTACTCAAGACCTACAGTTAGTAAAGCAAATTTTTGAATTGCTAGATGCTGGAATCGTAGATGGCTACGATTCTTTTTGTTATGAGGTAGCAGTAAGCGTTGGGTATATAGAAACGGTTCTTACTGTTGAGAAGGAAGGGGTTCGGGTGACGGACGCAGAAACGGATTACAATGGAGCAATTCTCTATCGTTTGGTGAAGGAGTTGAAAGAGTGCGCCACCAGACGTGGTGAAAATTGGAATTCGTTTGCGATGACTTATGCGCGTGGAGAAGAAGTTAAAACAAAATTTGACGTTTGATTAATAAGAAATCTTATATCAAAAAAGATCGGTGAAAGTGGACGAGAAAGGGCGAGGCTATCTGTATGCGGCGAGATCATGGGGCCGAGCTGGGTCAGGATCCAGGCTCATCGCTCCGGATAAGCGAGGTTGTTTCTGCTAAAGCATTTGCAGTGAAGGAGGCACTAATGCCGACTTACCTTTCCCTTTTATTTATTTGCTGAACAGATCACTATATATTGGAAGTGCGCGTTATCAGACACCTTTCCAGACAAGGCATTCCAGTTTGAAATTGCTGACGATCTTCTCGATGAATATGGGGTTTGTCTGATATTTTGGCAACTGTAGTTTAAAGATAGCGCAGAAATGGTCCAAACTAGGTGGTGCCTAATCCAGGTAACGGTAAATGCGGTCTGACCCCAATTATTTCCTCAATGTCATAGCGTTGAGTCCGTAAAGCGGGCGTTTGTCCGACTCCTGAAAAATAAAGTCATGGATCCATTTTGGATGCGGTGGAACTGGCCTTATCTGCCAACCCACCACTGGCTTGTCTGCTGGCAAACGTCATCCCAGCAGTTATTCATCCGTCACCACCCATTTATTGTTCAGGAATCCAACAACCGTGATAGCCAGCACCGCATTGCCTTATTCCGCACCTCTATCCTTTTTGCAGCGAGAGCAACCCACCACTTCGCCAATGGCGTCGCACCCACCTACCGTCCCATCACTGAATGAATCACAAACACCTGTGTACAAGCCCTTCGTCTTAACGGGCGATGCTTCCAACTACTACCTCAAAGACTCTGCCAACCCCCGTCAATCGCACTCGCTCTATCTTTTGGATACCAAGAAGGGGGTCTATAAGCAGAGCGCCACGCTCGTCGTATCCGATGGGAATGGAGGCTGGCAGAGGGATGTCGGTTTGAAGGGCGGCAAGGAAGATCCGAGAGTGACACAACAAGCCACTCTTAGACGAGCGTTGCAGCAAAACCTGGTTCAGGCCAGGTCTACGGCGGCCCAGACGGCTTCAGCGGTGAACGCAGAAGGTGCTGCTAACGGCGGCTATGTTTCGAACGCAACGCTTACCGCCAACGCTGAGGCTCAGAACGCAGTGCGGCTGCTTGAAGCAGCCCTGCGTAACTTAGGGTTAGGAGGAGGGAGGTAAGTGTCCGAGCACTACGTCTTGCGTGATTATCACCCCCCGGCGCGCACCAGCACGCCGCGCTCCAGTTCATCCACCACCGCACTCTGCGGCAACCAGGCAATGCCATAGCCCTCGATAGCCATGCGCATCAACCTGAAATGTTTGAGATAGGGGCTCACAGTGTCGCTTTGGTCGATCCCACAACGATCCTTGCGCGTCGGTGCGTCAGCCTTTCTTCAGGGGATCATGACCCCGGATAAAAAATTTTACGGACCCCGCTTGAAATTTTTCCGCCTGAACCTACTTAGGCTTTACGCGATGCCGAATCCGGGTCGCGTACTTAATCACTTGGAGAAAACTCAGGAGATTTTGCAATGGCTACTACTCTTTCGTTGGCCCCACTGTTCCGCCACTCCGTCGGCTTTGACCGGTTCAATGACCTTTTCGAATCGGCGCTTCGCAGCGAGGCCGGTACCACCTATCCTCCTCACAACGTCGAAAAGCACGGCGATGACCACTACCGAATCGTCATCGCGGCCGCAGGCCTGGTGGAGGATGACCTGGATATCCAGGTGGAAAAAGGTGTGCTGACCGTCGCCGGCGGCAAGCGCGAACACAATGAAGGCATCACCTACCTGCATCAGGGCATCGCCCAGCGCGCGTTCCGCCTGTCGTTCCGCCTGGTCGACCACATTGAAGTGCAGGGCGCGCAGCTTTCCAATGGTTTGCTGAGCATTGACCTGCTCAGGGTCGTACCGGAGGAAGCCAAGCCTAAGCGTATTGCGATTGGTGGTGCTGCGAAGGCGGATGTGAAGTCCATCAGCGAGCAGTGACTGAAATGAATAAAGGCGCTCTTTGGAGCGCCTTTATTCGTGGTCTTCATACACGATGTCGCGGTGCCCAAACGGTGCAAAGTAACCTGTGGCGAGGGAGCTTGCTCCCGTTGGGGCGCGAAGCGGCCCCCGTTGTTGCATGACAGACCTGGGACTGCTGCGCAGTCCAACGGGAGCAAGCTCCCTCGCCACTGGCACAGTGTTCTCCCTTAGCTGAAGGGATCACGGCTTGTTCTGCACACCACAATCCGGGAGTGTTTGGGCTGTTTGCTGCTGCGCAGCCCGTGCCTCCCGGCTCTCCCACTTGGCAATCACCAACGGCGCCAGCGCATTGCCCAACACGTTCAGGGCCGTCGTCGGCATTTCCATCAAGCGATACACCCCCGCGATGAACGCGATCCCTTCCAATGGCAACCCGGCACTGGCCAGGGTCGCCGACAGAATCACGAACATAAACCCTGGTACCCCGGCAGCACCTTTCGAGGTGAGCACCATCGTCACCACCAGCAGCGCCTGGTCCCCAAAGCTCAGGTCGATACCGTACAACTGCGCCACGAACAAGGTGCCGATGCCGAGGAACAGCGAGGCACCGTCGAGGTTGAACGAATACCCCACCGGTACCACAAAGCTCACCAGTGAAGGCGGGACGCCGTAGGTTTCGAGCTTCTTCATCAGTTGCGGCATCACCGCCGCCGAGCTGGCGGTGGAGAAGGCCAATACCAGTTCATCCTTGATATGCCGCATCAGCGCGAACAAGTTGATGCCGCACAGGCGTGCCACCAGGTTCAGCACCACCAGTACAAAAAAGGCGATGGCCACGTAGCTGACCATGATCAACTTGGCCAGCGGCATCAGTGAGCCGAAACCGAAGTTGGCCACGGTCACCGCGATCATGCCGAACACGCCGATGGGCGAGTAGGCCATGATCATCGAAGTGACCTTGAACATCGCATCCGAGACGCCCCGTAGCAGGGCAATCACCGGGTCTTTGCGCTCGGCGGGCAAGCGCGCCACACCCAACCCGAACATCACCGCAAAAAACAGCACCGACAACAGGCTGCCCTGGGCCATTGCGTTGATCACGTTGTCCGAGATGATGCCGACGATGATTTGCCCCAGGCTGTGGCCGCCACCATTGCTGGTGGGCAGGGTGATAGTCGCCGCGTGCAGGCTGGACAATTCCGTGCCGGCGCCCGGCTTGAGCAGGTTGCCCAGCACCAGCCCGACGATGATCGCCAAGGTGGTGATGCAGAAAAAATACCCCAGTGAGCGCGCCCCGATCCGGCCCAGGGATTTGCCGTCACCGTGGCCCGCAATGCCCACCACCATGCAGGAGAATACGATAGGCACCACGATCATCTTCATCAACTTGATAAAGATGTCGCCCGCCGGTTGCAAGAGATTGTCCACCAGCCACGGCCGGGATTCGGGAAAGCGGTGCAACAGGGCACCCAGGGCGATGCCGGCGAGCAAGCCGATCATGATTTGCCAGACCAGCGCGATACGGGGCGTGTGCATAGGAATGCCTCATTTGAGATCAATGATTTTAAGTTGTTGTTCTAGGCAGTCAAAACAGCGGCCGTCCGTGGGTCGCCGGGTGCAGCGGGAAACCGTCAGCGCAGGTCGCGGCAAGCGTCCTTGAGACGACGGCACCCTTCTTCGATCACTTCTAACGAGCTTGCGAAGGACAGGCGCACATAGGGCGACATGCCATACGCTGCGCCGCTCACGGTGGCCAGGCCGTAGTCACGCAGCAGGTAGTCCACCAGTTGGGTGTCGCTGTCGAGGCGATCGCCTTGTGGGGTGAGCTTGCCCATCAGTGCGCTGACGTTGGCGAACACGTAGAACGCGCCGTCCGGCGGGGTGCAGCTCACGCCGGGGATGCCCGCCAGCAGGGCCAGCATGTGTGCGCGGCGTTGCTGGTATTCCTCGCGCATCGCGGCGATGGGCGCCTGGTCTCCGGCAAACGCAGCCACCGCAGCCGCCTGGCTCAACGAGCTGGGGCACGTGGTGGTCTGCGACAGCAGCTTGGCGATGGCCGCGATCAGCCAGGCGGGGCCGGCACCAAAACCCAGGCGCCAGCCGGTCATGGCGTAGCCTTTGGAGGCACCGTTGACGATCAGCGTGCGCGACTTGAGGTCGGGCGCCAGGCGCGTCAATGGCACGTGCCGGGCTTCGCCATACACGAAGTGCTCGTAGATTTCGTCGGCCATGATCAGCACGTGAGGATGACGCCGCAGCACCTGTGCCAGCGCCTGCAGGTCGGCCTCACTGTAGACCGCGCCGCTGGGGTTGTTCGGGCTGTTGAGGATCACCCATTTGGTCCGCGGGGTGATCGCCTGTTCCAAGGCGTCGGGCGACAGCTTGAACCCCAGGCTTTCGTCGCCGGGAATAATCACCGGCGTTGCATCGTTGAGCCGTGCGATATCGGGGTACGACACCCAGTAAGGCGTGTGCACGATGACTTCATCACCCGATTCAGCGTGGCGGCCAGCGCGTGATAGATGATGTGCTTGCCGCCGCAACCGGCCACCACTTCATCCAGCCCGTAGGCCAGGTCGTTGTCCCGTTGCAGCTTGAGGCAGATGGCCTGGCGCAGGGCGAGGGTGCCGGTGGTTGGTGTGTAATGGGTGTCGCCGCTGTGCATCGCCTGGCCGGCGGCGGCAAGGATATGCGCCGGGGTGTCGAAGTCCGGCTCGCCCACGGTGAAGTTGACGATATCGCGGCCCTGGGCGCGCAACTCGGTCACCAGCGCATTGGCGGCAATGCTGGGGGAGGGCGCGATGCCCAGGACGCGGTCAGACAAAAAGTGCTTCATGGCGCCAACCCTGCATTGTCCAGGACCTTGTCGATCCAGCTCTGGCGCACGGCACCGCTGGCGATCTCGGCTTTGACGGCGTCTTCATGTTCGGCATGCTGCGCGGCGCGGCGCAGCACTTCGGCGGCGTCTGCCTGGGAGAACGCGACCAGGCCGTCTTCATCGCCTACCAGCAGGTCGCCGGGGTTGATGATCATACCGCCGATCGACACCGGCACGTTCACTTCGCCGGGGCCGGTTTTGTACGGGCCGGTGTGTACAACGGCGCGGGCATAGCACGGGGTGTCCTCGAAGCTGGCGACATCGCGGATCGCCCCATCAATCACAAACCCCACGCAGCCGCGTTGCTGGGCGTAGAGCTTGACCAGCTCGCCGATCACCGCGTTGTTGGTATCGCCCTGGCCATCCACCACCAGCACATGGCCGGGTTGCAGCAGGCTCAAGGCTTTGTAGATCAGCAGGTTGTCGCCGGGGCGGGTTTTTACCGTGATTGCCGTACCGACCAATTTGCCGGTGCGGTTGTAGCGCGTGAGGCCACGGGCGCCGATGTGCCGGCCGAGGTTGTCGCTGATGTGCGGGGTGACCACCTGGGCGAAGGCCTCGACCAATTCGGCCGAGGCCATGGGGGCGTTGGGAAGGATGCGTGAACCGGGCAAGGACATGGCAAATCTCCAGAATCGTTGGATAGCAACGGGCTATGGCCAGATCTTAGGAGTGATAATCGGAGAGTTTTAGCGATATTTTATGATGTGTTAGCATCGCTTTTTTTCATGAGTGGTCCACCATGATCACCTTCAAGCAAATGGACGCGCTGTACTGGATCGCTGAACTGGGCAGCTTCGAAGCGGCGGCCAACAAGCTGAACATGTCGCAGTCGGCCATCTCCAAGCGTATCCAGGAGCTGGAAGACACTTTCGACGTCGAAATTTTCGACCGCAGCAAGCGCAATGCCCGGCTGACGGAAAAGGGCGGCGAGCTGCTCGACTACGCCCGTGACCTGCTCAACAGCCGCGACCAATTGCTGGAACGGGTCAGCGCCCGTGAGGTGCTGGTGCGCAGGTTTCGCCTGGGCGTCACTGAACTTACCGCGCTCACCTGGTTGCCGGCGTTGGTGGAAGCGCTGCGCCAGGCCTACCCCAAGGTGCAAATCGAGCCGTCGGTGGAGCTCAGCAGCGAGCTGTTCCGCAAACTGGAAAGCGACCAACTGGACCTGGTGATCGTGCCCGACGTGTACAGCGATCCGCGTTTCCACAGCACCGCGCTGCAATGCGTGGAAAACGCCTGGATCTGTTCGCCGGGTCTTATCCCTGACGCAGACCCTGTCAGCCTTGAAACCCTGGCCAACTACACGGTGTTGACCCAGGGTTCACAGTCGGGCACCGGCTTGATCTACGAGCGCTGGCTGGCCGCGCACAACGTACAGATGCCACGCACACTCACCAGCCATAACCTGCTGGTGCAGGTAGGGTTGGCGTTGTCGGGGATCGGTGTGAGCTATTTGCCCAAGGCGTGTCTGTCCCACCTGATCGAGCAAGGGGCGTTGCGCGCGTTGGTCACGCAGCCGGAATTGCCGACTATTCAGTATGTGGCGCTGCACCGGGTGGATCGGCAATTTGGCTTGAACCAGGACGTGGCGCGGATGGCGCAGGCGTGCTGCAATTTTTCGCGCCTGTTGTTTTAGCGCACGTGGAACGTGGCCAGGCCGGTGGGTATGCCTGTGTCTCGGTATTGTGATGGCGTAAGTTCAACGTTCTTGACGATGCATCGACCCGCTCCTCTCTCTAGCAAGAGGTCCAAGCGCATGGCATTTACCACCCTGATACTGGATGCACCCGGCCCTCCATTGTTATTTGAGGAAGTTGACCGCTTCCTTGAGTTGGGCCTGGTGGTCACCCTCAATCTCTATTATTTCGCGGATAAACACAGCATTCGCCAACACTATGGCGAGCGCCTGCGGTACACCGAGATCAACGGCCACGACAGGCAAGCGTTCATCGATGCCGTGACGCAGGCCGGGGGGTACAGCGTGTTCAAGACGCGCCTGAATATTCCCATGGACGGTGAACTGATCCGCGCCGCCGTATCACCGGCCTTGCCCACGCCGCTGCGCGCTATCGCCCAAGCCGGTGCAGGCCTCAACCATATCGACCAGCTAGAGGCGCAGCGGTGTGGTGTGACCTTGCTGAACACGCCGGGCGCCAACGCGGCGGCGGTCGCCGATTATGTGGTGGCCCAGGCGTTGTTTTTATCCAGAGACCTGGACCACTACAACGCTGAAACGCACAGCGGTCGCTGGTCCAAGGGCACCTTGGCGCCAAGCCTCGAATTCAGCGAACTCACGCTAGGGTTGGTCGGCACGGGCAGCATTGCTCAAGAGGTCGCACGCAAAGCGGGATCGCTCGGTATCAAGGTCATCGCCACCGGTTCCGAACGTTTTACCGAGCAGGCCGCGCGCAGCCTTGGGCTTGAGCGACGACCAACCCTCGAGCACGTGCTGGGGGAGGCCGACGTGGTCTCTATCCACGTCCCGCTGACACCGCTCACCCGAGGCCTGTTCGGGCTTGCCCAGTTCAGGCAAATGCGCCAAGGGTCGGTGCTGATCAACACCGCTCGCGGCGGCATCGTCGATGAAGCCCAGTTGGCAAGCTTCATGACCGCGTTTCCCAGGCACATCAAAGCGGTCGCCATCGATACCTTCGCGCTGGAAAAAGACCGCTTCAACTCGCCCCTGGCAGGCGTCGGAACTGCCCAACTCACACCGCATATCGCAGGCAACACGACGACGGCGATCCGTAGGGCTTCACGGCAGATTGTCGACAAGATCCATGCGTTCAGCCTCACGTGAGCCTGTGGCGAGGGAGGCTGCAATGTCCCAGGTCAGAAGGAGTTGGCTGATCGCTGCGTCGAGGGTGGCGTGCGGGACGTTATCGCGCGCCAGAATCGAAACGCCCTGCAGGAAACTATCAAACACCGACGCCATCACTGCCGGGTTAACCGTGGGCGGCAACTGCCCCAGACGAATCGCCCGTTCCACACACGCCACAATCCCCGCCCGCGTACGCAGCCGCGACTGCGTCAACCCATCCGCCACCCGCGCATTCTCCGGGCTCGGCGCGCTCATCACGCCCAGCGCCACCATGCAGCCCTTGGGGTGTCCGTCTTCACACTGCATGCGCGCGGATTGGCGCAGTGCGGTTTCAACGGCCCGGCGCGGTAGCAGGCTTTCGTCCCACAGGCATTCGGTAACCTGGGCGTAGGTCGCCAGGTAGCGCTGCACGCATTCGTCGAACAACGCTTCTTTGGAACCGAAGGCCGCGTAGAAACTCGGCGCGGAGATCCCGCCGCCCAGGCCAGCCTTGAGCTGGGCCAGTGACGTGGCGTCGTAGCCGTGCTGCCAGAACAGGTGCATGGCCTGTTCCACGGCGTGTTCACGGTCGAAGGTACGGGGGCGGCCCATTTGTGCCATGTCTGATCTCCGGGTGGGGAAGCGAGATAAATACTAGTCGATACATAAGTCGTTGACAACGCATGGCGTACGCCCGCAACATATGTATCGATCAGTATTTAAGTTCCGCTCAAGGAGTTGCCCGTGACCCCCTCATTGACCTTACCGGCGTCATCCGACCGTCTGCCCATCGGCGCCTTGCTCGCCCTGGCGATGACCGGCTTTATCTGCATCGTCACCGAAACCCTGCCCGCCGGCCTCTTGCCGTTGATCAGCGACGGCCTGGCGATTTCCCCGTCCATGGCCGGGCAGATGGTCACTGCGTATGCCTTGGGCTCGGTGCTGGCAGTGATCCCCATGACCATTGCCACACGTGGCTGGCGCCGGCGTAATGTGCTGCTGCTGACCATCGTCGGCTTTTTGCTGTTCAACTCCATCACGGCGCTGTCGTCCCACTATGGCGTGACCCTGGTGGCACGCTTCTTTGCCGGTGTCGCGGCGGGGTTGGCCTGGAGCCTGCTGGCCGGTTACGCCCGGCGTATGGTCGCGCCTCATCAACAGGGCAGGGCGCTGGCGTTGGCGATGGTCGGCACGCCGATTGCGCTGTCGTTGGGCGTGCCGCTGGGTACCTGGCTGGGCGGGTGGGTGGGGTGGCGCACCACCTTCGGCCTGATGTCGGCCGTGAGCCTGGTGCTGATTGCGTGGGTGCTGGTGAAAGTCCCGGACTACGCGCCCCAGCCTGCGCATCAACGCGTGTCGTTGGGCAAGGTGCTGACGACGCCGGGCGTACGGCCGGTGCTGGCGGTGGTGATGACGTGGATGCTGGCGCACAACATTCTGTACACCTACATTGCACCGTTCGTGGCGCCTGCTGGCTTGGCGGAGCGGGTTGACCTGGTGCTGTTGGTGTTCGGGGTGGCCGCGTTGGCGGGGATCTGGATCGCGGCCAGGTTGGTGGAGCCGCTCTTGCGCAACACGGTCCTGGCCAGCCTGGCGGTGTTTGGGGGCGTCTCGCTGGTGTTGGGCTTTTTCGGTGGCGTGCCTGAAGTGGTCTACCTCGGTGTGGCGGTCTGGGGCCTGAGTTTTGGCGGCGCGGCAACCTTGCTGCAAACCGCGCTGGCCGATGCTGCGGGGGATGGCGCGGATGTGGCGCTGTCGCTGAACGTGGTGGCCTGGAACAGCGCCATTGCCGGCAGCGGCGTGGTCGGCGGGGTATTGCTGGGTACCTGGGGCGTGGCGTCGTTTCCGTGGGCGATGCTGGTGTTGGTGGGCGTGTCCCTGGCGATTGCCTGGGGTGCCAGCGCCCATGGTTTCAAGCCCGGCCGACGGGCCGGTGAGGCAATAGTGGCCCATTAAACCTTCGGTCGAGCGCCATAGGGTGTACGCTGGGTCTCAATTCATCGGATATTAGCCCTTCATGTCCACACAAAGCGAAGAGAGCCGCCAGATCGTAGCTTCTCTGGCGCACCGTGTTGGTCCCACCGCTGATATTGCAGGCATCGCCCAGGCGATCATGTCGATATTGCAGGACATGGACGCAGCACTCACCCCCATTATCGGGCAGCAAGGCTGTGTCGCGCTGTTGCGTCGCAGCCTGCACCTTTGCGCCTCGAAGCATGCGCGACTGGCCGGTGTGCATGATCGCGTGCAGGCCGCGCCAGATCGGGCCGAACTCAAAGCCCTATTGCTCGAGCAGAGCGAAGCCGATGCGTTGTTTTTCGGTGAAGAACTGTTGACCACCTTTTACGCCTTGCTCACCACGCTGATCGGGCCCTCGCTGACCGCGCGTTTACTGCGCGACGTATGGGCACCTTCTTTGAGCGACACCCCTTCGCAGGAAAATTCGCCATGAGCACCAAAGTAACTATCAACCGCCTGGCTACCGGTGTGCCAGGTCTGGACGAGGTGCTGGGCGGAGGTTTGCCGGAGTTTTCGTTCAACCTGATCGCCGGCCCGCCCGGCTGCGGCAAGACCACCTTGGCGCATCAGATGATGTTCGCCCTGGCGACACCTGAACGCCCTGCGCTGTTTTTCACCGTGCTGGGCGAGCCGCCGCTGAAGATGCTGCGTTACCAGCAGCAGTTCGACTTTTTCGACAACGAAGCGATCAACCAGTCGATCCGCTACATCAACCTGGCCGATGACACCCTGGCCGGTGATTTGGATGAAGTGCTGCGGCGCATCGTCAGCGAAGTCGAGGCGCATTCACCATCACTGGTGTTTGTCGACTCCTTCCGTTCGGTGGTGCTGGCCAGCCAGACCCAGCACAACCCCAACAACAACCTGCCGCAGTTCGTTCAGCAACTGGGCATGTTGATGACCACCTGGCAGGCGACCACCTTCCTGATCGGCGAGTATTTCACCGAAACCGACACCAACCCGATTTTCACCGTGGCCGATGGGCTGATCTGGTTGCGCCAGAGCGTCGAGCGCAATTCGATGGTGCGCAAGATGGAAATCATGAAGATGCGCGGCCAGCCGACCTTGCCGGGGCTGCACACGTTCCGGATCGCCAGTTCGGGCATTAAGGTGTTCGCACCGGCCCCGCTCAACCCGGTCGAGACGCCGATGACGCTGCCGGTGCAACGCCTGAAAATGGGCGTGCCACGCCTCGACGAGATGCTCGGCGGCGGCCTACCCCGTGGTTACTCGCTGCTGGTGGCGGGGCCTTCGGGGTCGGGCAAAAGCATTCTCGCGGCAACCTTCCTGGCCGAGGGCGCACGCAATGGCGAAACCGGGGTTATCGCGGTGTTCGAGCAACGCCCCAATCACTCGCAAAACGGCACGCTCGCTGACTTGATCCTCAGCGGCAAGGTTGGCCTGGTGGACAGCCGGGCGCCGGACCTGTCGATTGATGAGATCGTCCAACTGCTGCTCAGCGAAATCAGCCGCCTGAGCGCCACGCGGGTAGTCATCGATTCACTGTCGGGCTTTGAGTTGGCCTTGGCGCCGACCTTTCGCGCCGACTTCCGCGAGTCGTTGTCGCGCATGGTCACCGCGTTGACCCGCGCCGGGGTCAGTGTGTTGATGACGTCGGAGCTGGAAGACCGCTACACCGACCTGCGCTTCAGCCCCTACGGCACGGCGTTCCTCACCGACGCGATCATCGTGCAGCGCTACATCGAAGTGCGCAGCCGCCTGTTGCGCATCATGGCCGTGGTCAAAGTGCGCGCCAGCGCCCACTGCGACGAGCTGCGCCAATACCACATCAATGACGATGGCCTGCAGATCGGCGAGATGCTCGTTGACCAGGAGGGGCTGCTCGGTGGACGCCCGACCACCCGGCGCACAGGAGACCCTGATGTTTGAGCTGACCCATGAGTAATACGCCCGGAGAGGAGGAGCGTAAGGTGGCCAATGCTGCCCACGAACTCTTCCTGCTCGGCCAGAAAACCGTTGAAGCCCGCGCGGTATTGGCCGCGCTGCAGCAACAGCTGGACGACGCCAACAGCCGTTTGGAGGATTCCCAGCACGTCGAGCAACTGATCGAGGCCAACCAGCAGTTAGTGTTGGCGATACTCCTGGCGCAATCCGACGCGGTTGCGGCCCCCCAGGTCGAGGATCAGCCGCTGTTTCAGGCGCTGCGCGAAGCGAACGCGCAGTTGGTGATCGCCGCACTCAGCGCCCAGGACCTGCAGGCCACGGCGGAGCAGGCTTTGGGCCAGCAAAAAAGCATCCTGGCGATGGTCGCCCACGAGCTGCGCAACCCGCTGACGCCGATCAGCCTGATTGCCGAGCGCATGGTGCGGCTGCCCAGCGACCAACTGCCGCGCATGCGCGAGTTGATCGAAGGCCAGGTGCAGCATATTTCCCAATTGGTCGACGACCTGTTGGATGTCTCACGCGCCAGCACCGGCAAACTGCGTATTCACCGCCGCGAGGTGGACATGCTGCGTATCCTGAATGCTGCCGTCGATGCCTGCAGCCCGGTGATGATCAGCCGCAAACAGCAATTCGACGTGGCGCTGCCCGACGCCGTCCTGACCGTGGACGGCGACCCTGTACGGCTCGCGCAGATCCTGCACAACCTGCTGGGCAACGCGGCCAAGTACACCCAGGTGGGCGGCACCATTGCGATGGTGGTGACCGCAGAGGCCGGACAGCTCAGGATCAGCATTGCCGACAACGGCATCGGCGTGACCGCCAAGGCCTTGCCGTTCATTTTTGATCCTTATGTGCAAGACGCCCACGCCATCGGTTTCAACAGTGCCGGCCTGGGCATTGGTTTGACCGTGGTGCGCGAACTGGTCGAAGCCCATGGCGGCACGGTGACGGGCAAGAGTGAGGGGCATGGCAAGGGCAGCGAGTTTGTGGTGAGGCTGCCCCTGTCGAGCTAAGGGATCAACCGCGCGGTGCGCAACTGATCGAACACCGCGAAAAACGCCTGGTCGCTGGCCTGGTAAGCGGTGAAACCCAGCTGGCGGCTTTTGGACATGTCCGTGACCACCTCGATCGGCCGCCCCAGGTCGGCATCGGTGTGCCACGGCGAGACGAGCCGGCTGATGTCGGCTTCTTTCAACCCATGCTGCGCAACCATCTGGCTCCAGGCGGACTGGTCATCGGCCATCTGCTGCTCAAGCGGGCAGGGCTGGGCGGGGAAGTCTGCCGGGGTGAGGCCGAAGTAATCGGCGATTTGCCCCCACATCCATTGCCAGCGAAACACATCGCCATTGGTGATGTTGAACGCCTGGTTCGCCGCCGCCGGTGTGGTCGCTGCCCATAGCTGTTGTTGGGCCAGTTGCCGGGCATCGGTCATGTCGGTGAGGCTGTCCCACTGCACACGCGAACCTGGGAACACAAACGGGCGCCCGGTGTGTTTGCACACGCTGGCGTAGACGGCGAGGGTGGTCGCCATGTTCATCGCATTGCCCACGGCCACGCCCGTGACGGTGTGCGGGCGGTGCACGCTCCAGGTGAAGCCGTCTTTCTCGGCCGCAGCGAACACTTCGTCCTCTTGGGCGTAGTAGAAATTCTCCACGTCCAGGCGGCCTTGTTCTTCGCGGAACGGGGTCTGCGGCAGGCTGCCCTTGCCATAGTTTTCGAACGGGCCGAGGTAGTGCTTCAAACCGGTCACCAGGGCCACATGCTGCACCGTGCCGGCGGGGCGCACGGCGTCCAGCACGTTGCGCACCATGGCGGCGTTGACGCGGATGTTCTCGGCTTCCGTGGCCTGGCGCGACCAGGTGGTGATGAACACATGGGTGGGTTTCAACTCGGCCAGTGCCTGCTGTACTGAGGCCGGGTCTTGCAAGTCGGCGGCTACCGGGATCACGCCGGGTATCTGGGACGGGCTACGGGACAGCGCGGCAACCTGCCACTGGTTATCGAGCAGTAACTGGGTGGTGGCGCTGCCAACGATGCCGCTGGCGCCCACGACGAGTGCGGTCTGGGTCATACAATTCTCCCTAGGATGTAGGGTTCTGAGCCCTGGCGTGTAGGAGAGGTTCAACCTTATCCGTGAGCCTTGCGGCACCAAACCGGCATATCAGGGTCCATACGCCCCGCACGAACATTCGCGCTCGTCCGTTTACCCTCACCATAAGATCTAACGCATGTACCTACGCAAGATTGCAGTCGGGCTGTCGGCCCTCGTTTTACTCTCCACCGCTGTAGACGCACGCAGCCTGGCCAATCCCTACACCCCCACGCAGCAACGCAGTTCGTTTGACGGTTGCGCCCAACTCTTTCCCGCCACCACCCCGATCAACATGGCCACCGTCCCGGCGTCGATGAAGCCCTTGGCCCTGTGCTCCGACACCTTCGCGGTGCTGTACTCGCAAACCAGCAAGACCCCGCTGGTGGTGGTTGAACGCCTGAATGCCACGCAGTTGAAAGACGCAAAAGGCGAGGAGCGCACCAACCAGTTCTACCCCGACCCACGCATCCCCAAGGCCGGGCGCGCCGAGCTGAGCGACTACCGCAGCCAGCACCCGGCCGTGGACCGTGGCCACCAGGCCCCGGCCGCCGATGCACCCAACGCCCATGCCATGGCTCAATCCTTCGCGCTGTCGAACATGGTGCCGCAAGACCCCACCAACAACCGCAAGATCTGGAGCAAGGTCGAGGCCGACGTGCGCAAGTTTGCCCAGCGCTCCGGCGGCGATGTGTACGTGTTTACCGGCCCGCTGTTCGACGCCGGCTACAGCACCATCGGTAAAAACAAGGTCTGGGTGCCGACGCGCTTGTTCAAGCTGGTGTACGACGCCTCGTCCCGGCGCGCCTGGGCGTATGTGCTGCCCAATGCTGAGACGCGCATCCAGAAGCCGATGGACTACGACACCTTCGTGAAGAGCACCGGGCTCAAGTTGTTGGGGAATCTTCCGGTTTCCGGGTCGGTGGGGCGGACGTGATCGACGCGGGCCGATCCATCTGGCGCTTGAGGGTATAGAGCGCCACACCCACCGCCAGGATGCCCGACACGGCGCCGACCCCCAGCGCCCAGCGCGGCCCGAGGTGGTCGGCCACCCAGCCGACGATAGGCGCGCCGATCGGCGTGCCGCCCAGGGCCACGCCGACACGCAGGGCGATCACCCGGCCGCGCATGGCCGGCTCGGTGGTGAGTTGCATCAGGCTGTTGGTGGTGTTGCTGAAGGTCATGGCGCCCACGCCGATGATCACCAGCGCCACGGCAAACAGCCAGTAGTTCGGCGCCAGGGCCGCCAACGTGCAGCCGATCCCGAAGATCGCCGCGCCGTTGAGCAGTGACCTGAACTGCGGTCGTTCACGGCCAGCCGCGATCAGGGCGCCGGCGATGGTGCCGATGGCCAACGTCGAAGACAACAGGCCATAGCCGCGCGCATCGGTATCGAACACGCGGACCGCCATGGTCGAGATGAAAATCGGAAAGTTCATGCCGAAGGTGCCGATCAGAAACAGCATCAGCAGGATCGCCTTCAAGTCCGGCCGCGCCCACACATAGCGCAAGCCCTCGGTGAGGCTGCCCTTGGTGCGCAGGGCGCGAACCTTGGCGTGCTGCCCCGACACCCGCAGGAAAAACAACGACGCCAGCACCGCAAAAAAACTGCTGCCGTTGAGCAGGAATGCCCAGCCGGTGCCCACCGACGCGATGGTCAGGCCGGCCACCGCCGGGCCGATCATGCGCGCCATATTGAACGAGGTGGAATTGAGCGCGATGGCGTTGGACAAGTCCTTCTCGGCCACCAGCTCCGCGACGAAAATCTGCCGCACCGGCGCATCGAACGCCGACGCGCAGCCGGACAGGAACGCGAACACATACACGTGCCACAGCTCGACAAACCCGGTGATGGTGAACACCCCCAGCGTCAGCGCCAGCAAGCCCATGACCGCCTGGGTGACGATCAGCAGCTTGCGCTGGTCATAGTGGTCGGCGGCAAACCCGGTCCACGGCAACAGCAGCAACTGCGGCCCGAACTGCAACGACATGACGATGCCGACAGCGGCGGCGTTGTGCGGGGTGAGCTGAGTGAGTACCAGCCAGTCCTGGGCGGTGCGTTGCATCCAAGTGCCGATATTGGACACCAACGCACCCGCGGCCCAGATGCGGTAATTGGGGCTGCGCAGCGAGCGGAAGGTGCCGAGGAAACTCATGGCGGTATTTTTTACTCCTCAAGGCGGGATGATCTAAACAGTGCCCGGGCGCATTGCGTGGCAGGCGCAGTTCACAACCACAGTGAAGATCAATGTGGGAGTTGTCGAGCCCCAGCGAGGCTACGAAGGTGGCGGTATTGCTGGCATTTTCTTTGCCTGACCCACCGCCATCGCAGCCTCGCTGACGCTCGACAGCTCCCACACTGAATATCACCCCACGGCGTTATACTCGCCGCCTCGCAATCAACCCATTCAATCAACCCGGGATACCCCATGAGCACCTCTCTCCCTCTCACCCCTGCGCGCAAGCCTGTCGCGCCTTTGGTGGCCTTTATCATCCTGGTGCTGGGCGCCCTGTTCCTGCAAAACAGTGTCGGCTCACGCCAGGTGCTGTTACTGGTGGTCGGCGCTGCACTGGGCTTGACCCTTTACCATGCGGCCTTCGGTTTTACCTCGGCCTGGCGTGTGTTTATCAATGATCGCCGTGGCGCCGGCTTGCGTGCGCAGATGGTGATGCTGGCGGTGGCGGTGCTGCTGTTCTTCCCCGCGTTGGGGGCGGGCAGCTTGTTCGGCCAGCCGGTGGTCGGGCTGGTGGCGCCGGCCGGGGTGTCGGTAGTGTTCGGGGCGTTTATCTTCGGGATCGGCATGCAGCTGGGCGGCGGTTGTGCGTCGGGCACGTTGTTCACCGTGGGCGGCGGTAATGCGCGCATGCTGGTGACGTTGTTGTTCTTCATCTGTGGTTCGTTGATTGCCACACACCACGTTGACTGGTGGTTTGCGCTGCCTGCGTTCCCGGCGGTGTCCATCGTCAAGAGCTTCGGTGTGCTGCCGGCGCTGGGCTTGAGCCTGACTGTGTTTGCGCTCATTGCGGTTATCACCGTGCGCCTGGAGAAGGGCCGTCATGGTCAGCTGGAAGAGGGCGTAAAAAGCGAGCACCAAGGCGTGCGCCGCTTCCTGCGTGGGCCATGGCCACTGGTGTGGGGCGCCATCGGCCTGGCCCTGCTCAACTACGCCACCCTGGCATTGGCGGGGCGGCCATGGGGTATTACTTCTGCGTTCGCCTTGTGGGGCGCCAAGGTGGCAAGCGGTCTGGGTGTGGACGTGGCCAGCTGGGCGTTCTGGCAAATGCCGGGCAATGCCAAGGCCCTCGCCGCGCCGGTATGGGAAGACATCACCAGCGTCATGGACATCGGCATTGTCCTCGGCGCGTTGTTGGCCGCAGGCCTGGCCGGGCGTTTCGCCCCCAGCCTGAACATCCCGGCGCGCTCGCTGGTGGCGGCGGTGATCGGCGGCCTGTTGCTCGGCTATGGCTCGCGTCTGGCCTACGGCTGCAATATCGGCGCGTACTTCAGCGGCATCGCCTCGGGCAGCCTGCATGGTTGGGTGTGGCTGGTGGCGGCGTTTATCGGCAATGGTGTGGGCGTGCGGTTACGGCCGTTTTTCTTTGCCGGCGAGCGGCCGCAGGTCGCGTTGAGCGGTTGCTGAGTCAGCTCCGCGGGGAAATGTCTGGCGCCTGAGCGGCTTCAGCCGCCAGCTTTTCCCGGTCCGCCTTGCTGACGTACGTATCTTTTTTCTTCGGCGCCAATTTGGCGCTGGCTTTTTTGGCTTTGGCCTTGAAGAGCTGCTGGAGTTTTTTCTGGCGATTCATGTCTTTTACCAACCTTTGAAAGGCCTCGATGATACCAGTTTAAAAAAGCGGGCTGTTCCCCTGCGCGCTTTTCAGCATAAGGCGCTTGATAAAGCCTTTTCCGACTGTTGGCGTTGCTCTTAGGGGTGAGCCGTGCGCTGCAAAAATTCGCTGATCAGCGCGATCACCTGCTGCTGGATCACCGCTCGCGGCCGAGCGCCCTCACCATCCCGGCAGATCATGCCATCGCCTGGCGAACTCTCTTCAACCAAGGCCATGCCACCTGGCTTGCAGATCGGCATGAAACTGAAGTGAGTGGCATCGTCGATCTTCACGTACTGCGTCGACGCCTCTGGCAGCCGCTTGGCCAAGTCGGCGGACTCCAGATTGAAGTCCATATCCTCGGTTGGCACGCCCCCCGCAATCACCAATGTCGGCACTTGCAGTGCGGCCAGGCTGGCGTCGGTCATACCGCGCGACAGGCCCAGGTCCAATGACACGATGGCGGTAACGCGCTTGTCGCGCAAATCCGCCGCCAGTTGGGCCTTCCCGTCTGGTGTGCCGGCGGGGTTCATCTCCCGGTAGCCAATGCAACCGCCCAGTTTGGGGTGGACGTCGCAGTCGCGACTAAACAGGTCGGGGTCGAAGCGCGCCCCGGCGATTTCCAGCACGGTCCAGCCGCCGAGGGAGTGGCCCACGGCGGCAATCTGGTTTTTCGCCACCGCGCCAAATTGCTTCGGCTGGGCCAGGACCGCGTCGATAGCACGGCTCAGGTCGGCCGGGCGTTGCCATAACTGCGCGGCGTTTTGCGGGCTGCGGTCCTGGGTAGTGGTGCCGGGGTGGTTGACCGCCGCCACGATGTAACCCTTGTGCGCCAAAGCACTGGCCAGCCACACCTGTTTGCCCCAATTGCCGCCGTAACCGTGGGAGAGCACGACCAGCGGATGGTCGCCGCTGGCCGGTGGTGCGTCAGGCACGGCAAGGGCGCCGATGAAGACCGCGTTGTCGGCGATCAGCTGGGGTTGAACAGTGGTGGCGGCGGGGTACCAGACCACCATTTCAAGCGCGCGGTTGGTTTGCGCGGCGGGCAGCGTGGTGGTTGTGAAACCGACGGAGCGTTCGTCGGCGAAGGCAGGCGTGGCCAGGCAGAGCAGGAACAGGGCGCGAAAAGCAGTTTTCATTTTTGTTATCGTCCTTGATTCGGGGCGTGCATCATTACCTGAAACCGTTCGTCCGGGTATCCCCCCAACCCGCCCTTGGTATTGGCCAACACAGCCCCATAACTACCCTGTATCCACTCAGGGGAAATGCCGACCATGACCAACCAAACCGAAACCGCCATTCTTGCCGGCGGTTGCTTCTGGGGCATGCAAGACCTTTTGCGCCGCTACCCCGGCGTGCTGTACACGCGGGTTGGCTACACCGGCGGCGATGTGCCGAACGCCACCTACCGCAACCATGGCAACCATGCCGAAGCGATTGAGATCGTGTTTGACCCGGCGGTGATCAGTTACCGGCAGCTTCTTGAATTCTTTTTCCAGATCCATGACCCGAGCACGGCTAACCGACAGGGCAATGACCTTGGGCCCAGTTATCGCTCGGCGATTTATTACCTGAGTGAGCAGCAGCGGGATATCGCTGAAGATACGGCTGCGGATGTCGATGCATCCAAGTTGTGGCCGGGTCGGGTGGTGACAGAGATCGAGCCGGCCGGACCGTTTTGGGAAGCGGAGCCGGAGCATCAGGATTATCTGGAGCGGATTCCTAATGGGTATACGTGCCACTTTGTGCGGCCAAATTGGAAGCTGCCGAAGCGGGGTTGAAGAGGGCGGTGAGGAGGAAGGTCAAGGGTGGCGGCGCGCCAGCGAAAGGTGTGCGCGCCGCCTCTTGATGTGAACCGTTGCCTTGCCTACGCGTGGGTCAGCCCGGTCAACGTATCCGCAATGGTTTTGGTGCGTTGCGCCGTGCCTTCCGTGGCGCGGCTGGAGGCCTCCAGTGCATCGAGCATCTCGCGCAGTGCGCCGACCCCGGTGGACTGATCTTCAATCTGCTGCGCAACGCGCTGGATCTCACTCGACAGCAGGTCGATATCCACACCGATTTCCGCCGCATTCTTACGCGTGATCTCCGCCAGTTTTCGCACCTCATCGGCCACCACCGCAAAGCCCCGGCCCAGGTCACCCGCGCGCGCCGCTTCGATGGCGGCGTTGAGCGCCAGCAGGTTGGTCTGCCCGGCGATCTGCTGGATCACCTGCACAATCGACTGGATACGCAAACTCGAACCGGCCAGCGTCCGCGCGCCTTCAACGGCAACATCCGCCTGGCTGGACAGCCCCTCCACCGTCGCCCCTGCCTGGGCCGACACGC
Source organism: Pseudomonas sp. QC2 (assembly GCF_002859085.1). NCBI lineage: Bacteria > Pseudomonadati > Pseudomonadota > Gammaproteobacteria > Pseudomonadales > Pseudomonadaceae > Pseudomonas > Pseudomonas sp. QC2. Next base: position 5,202 of record NZ_PKKS01000025.1, on the reverse strand, counting down.
TGTTTTGCCGATCAATAGTGCCCACCAGGTCGTCCATCGACGCATGCAGCTCACCGGAGTAATGCTTGAGCTGCGCAGCGATGTCCTCCTGCTGACGCTCAGCATGTGCCAGCACCAGGCCCAAGTCCGCCAGACCTTCGAACACCGGCAGGATATTGCGGTCCAGCCCACGGGTATTCAGGGTGTTGGTGAAGTCGTTGTTCTTGAATGCGGCAATCTGCTTGACCACCACATGGTTCAACCCCGCCAGCTTCTTCACCTGGCGACGTAGGAAAAACGCCTTGAACTCGCCATAGTGCGCGATGAAATTATCCACGTACTCATCACTGAAACTGGCACCCTTGGCGACCCGGAAAAAGAAAATCGCCGTCAGCGTCTGGTTCAGGTTCAACCCCAGAATCTCACCAAAGGTCGAGAACCCCGCCAGCGGCACGTCCCCAAACGCCCCGGCCATGCTGCCCAGCTCGGCGGCGTTGTTGAGTCGACGCAAAATGCAGTCATTCAAAATACCCGCCACCGGCACACCGCCCTTGCCACGCAAAAATTGCTCGTAGTCCAACCGCGTCGCCTCACGCAAGGGGGTGCGCCGCACCATCACCAACTCCTCGCCCGGCGCCACGTCGCAAAACAACTGCACGATCTGCTGCTCAAAGTCGATGCGCGCAATGGACCGCACGAACAACTCACTGCCCACCCGGATCGCAAACGAATAATCCGCCAGCTTCGACTCCAGCGCCTGGGGCGCACAACTGAAGGCATCACACAGCGCCTGCACCATGCTCTTGATATTGCCGGCGCTGTCGATCACCTGATCAATCGTGCGGTCCTCCACCGAAGCCGTCAGCACACTGAAGGTCAAATCCGCCGGCTTGAAGTTCTGGCTCTTGAACACCCCAAACCGCACCTGCGCCGCCGTCTTCAGGAACACAATCTGCGCATGGTGCTGATAACTGCGCTGGCCGTCATGAATCAGCGTCTTCTTGAAATCCGATTTACCCCCGGCCGACCCCCCCACAAACAGGCAAGGAAAGCGGCCCGACTCATACAGCGCCTCCATAAAAAACGACTCCGACGCCGACAACCCATCGAACACCACATACGCCAACGTATCGCGATGATCAATCGAGGTACGCACCTGCACCCGCTTGATATTGCTCACCAACTTGGCAATGCGCTCCTGCATGCCCATGCGCTTGCCTCCACTGCGGATGTCCTCGCATTCCAGCGGCACCATCACGACTTCGGCGGAGGCGATCACACTGTCGTCGAACAGCTGCAAGACGATCCGGTCCCAACGCTCGCCCGTGGCGCAATACAGCGAATTGGGTGCGTTGCAGAGCTCACCGGAGGTGGTGCAGAGGCTGATGGTGGACTGGGGGAAGCGGCGTTTGAGCTTGGCGGCGATGGCGTCGATGTCGAGGTGGGGGGAAATGAAACCGGTGATCAGGGTGGGGGTGATGCGCAGGGTGGTGAGGGAAGCGTCCAGGTCGTTGGCGGTGCAGGTGAGCGTGGTGGTGCCTTGACGAGCGGCCCGGGGGCTTTTGAAGAGGGAGAGTGGGTTCATTAGGTGGGGGCTCGAAAGGGGGGGCACACGGGAGATGTGTGTGGATAGTTAGGTTATCGGCGGGTGGGGTGGGGGCTGGAGGGCGGGGAGGTGGGATGCGACGGATGGACGCGGTTGGAGGGGGGGATCCCTACTATCTCCAGACTACTATCGGCCAAGAGCGGTCAGTTGAATGATTAGGAGGTTAAGACGACTAAAAGCAGATTAGCCTGGCAACTAGCCATAGCAGCCGTAAAGCTGGAGTAATTAGGGTCAGAACGTCATGAATCTCCACACTTTGGCGAACCAGTATTCGCAAGTGTTCAGTCGTGATTTGTAGGCAGTTATTAAGTGAGTGAAGTGTTGCCTTAACCGCAGCAGCGTAAGGAACGGGAGAGAAATTGTTCCAACGAAGGTAATGCGCACAACCAAACGGGTGTGGCATCATAAGGCCATTATTCATGTGCTGAGACTGAAGATGGAACTGATAAGTCAAGAAAAGATAATGCAAGTCCTTGATTGGGCCTACGAAAAATCTGTGAATGGATTCACCGGCCTTGATTCCGCCGAGGAGCTCGCGGCCAGCTACGCCAAGGAAGAAAGGCTCGCCTTCGATCAAGCTAATTCCCTGATTCGCTGGCAGAACACCAAGTCGGCTACCTCAGGCTTCATTACCGGTCTGGGTGGATTAATCACACTGCCCATCGCGTTGCCTGCCAACATCACAAGTGTGCTTTTCGTACAAATTCGCATGATAGCCGCTATCGCCCATCTAGGCGGCTACGACGTCAAGGATGACAAGGTGAAGACCCTCGTCTTCGCCTGCCTCACTGCCAACTCCGCCAAGGAGGTGCTGAAAGACATCGGCATTGTCGTCGGCAACAAGCTGGCGATGAACGCAGTGAAGTCAATTTCTGGTAAGACTCTGATAGAGATAAACAAAAAGGTAGGCTTCAAGTTGTTCACCAAGTTTGGCGAAAAAGGCGTGATCAATCTCGGCAAAGCCGTGCCACTGCTGGGAGGTTTGATTGGCGGGAGTTTTGATGCCTACACGACCAACACCATTGGTAACGTAGCGCGTGATACGTTTACACCAAAAGAAATAGCGACTGCATAACGGGCCGCCTTAGCAAAATTTGCATTTCCCTGTAGTCAGGGAAATGCAGTCAAATGGGAGCGGATCTGTTTTCTTACTGTATTAGATAGAATCCGCCAGTTGCTAAAGCTTTATAGTGACTTTTGTCACTGTGAAGAGTCTCGCTTGCTTGGAATGACTAGGAAGTATATGAGTGTCTCTGAATGGGTTTCGATTTTTGCTTTGGGTATTTCTTTGGTTGCGTTGTATTTTACTTTTAAGAAAGATGCTCACCACATCAGGTTGACTTTGAATAAAGGGCCGTCAGGACTATCGGATTTCATTTCTATAAATAATGATAGCTCATTTTCGGTGTTCATATCCTCTATAGGCTATCTCCCGCTTGGCGGGAAAATTGAATGGATAGATAGGATATGCGATGGAAAAGTCAATGAAAGTTTTGAGTTTCCTGTAAGCGTTCATGCCAAGTCAACGTATCGAGGGGTAATTCTTGGTGACTACGCTTTAAAATCAAAGCAGTATGCTTACTGTGTTCAGTTGGATTGCGGAAGAACGTTTGTAGTGTCAAATACGTTTCCATGCAAGGACTATGTCAAGCTAAGACTGTTATCCTTGCTGTCTTGGTGGAGTTCTGGTCGGATTGGATTTAAGAAAAATGATGTTCATATTTCTAAATATAGATAGATTTGGTGAGTGAAGGGCAAGTTTTTAATGGTAGTTAATAAGTTTGTGCCCATTCGGGTGCGAGCTGTCACTCGAGAAGGGCTGCTGGGTGTCGACGGCAGTCAATCTTGACAGGCAGTAATCGGCCACAAACAGTTTGTCGTGTCTACAAAATGTTGTGCGATTCATAGCTAAGAGGGTTGTGATATTAGGCGCGAGTCAGATAAAGCCAGATGAGGGTGAAATTAACAGCGATGGAGCAAGGACGCAACGTGGAAATTACATGTCCAAAATGCAGCAAGATTACTGATTTTAATGTTACTGATGCGATTAGCTGCGAACACTGCAAAAATAGTTTTAGTAGACTCCGTCTGGTGGTTAAGGCCACTTTGGTCCCGACGGTGGGGGCGCTAGCCATAGGTGGAGTAATTGGCCATCAATTGGACAATTTTTTTGAGGCGAACCGTTATCCGGTTGAAATTGAGTACGCACTTGTCGAAAGTTGCGTGCAGGGTGCGAAGCGCTCTGAATACTGGCGGCTGGCTGAACAGAAATTTGTACTGTGCAGCTGCGCGCTCACGCACGCTCAAAAAAGTATAAATTTCAAAAAATTTAAAGAAGCACCAGCCCAATTCAGGCAAGCCATGACAGTGTCAACTCAGCGCTGTAGTGCTGGTTAGTTATTAGTCCGAGCGCCGATGTTACAGCGCTCGGGTTATCAACAATCAGCCTTTGCTGGGAGCGTTTCCGCGTCCTCCGCCAGATGGATTGCCGGTTGTACTTGGCCAATTACCGGCTTGAGAGCCAGTACCAGGGGCTGTTCCCGAACTGCCCTTGCCGCCAGCGCTCTGGCTACTACCACCTTTGCTGCCACCGATACTGCCGTTAACCTTAGCCATACTCTTCTCTCCCTGGTTTTACTTGGTTGTTTTCGGCTTTACTTCTGCCACGGTTTTCTGAACTCGGCTCGTGAACGAGTCAGTACTGACTTTGCCGTTATCTTTGATGGCTTCAGCGCTGTGAATCCGGGCAGCGGCCTCGGGTGTCATTGGTGTTTTCTTGCTCATTGACGTTCTCCTTGAGTTAGCACCACGCTTGGTGCAAGGTCGACTTTAAGCAGTCACACGGGACAAACAGGGACAGTTATGGATGATGTCAGGAAGTTGCAAACCACGATTAGGCAGAAACTCGAAGAGCTTGGGATCAGCCAGGCCGCACTGGCCGAAAGGATCTTTATCGAGGACCATGATGAGGATGATGAGACTGCCTTGGCCCGTTTCACCGAAACCTTAAAAAAGCAACTGCAAAGAGCATCCACGCCGACTGAAAAGCTTCATCGTTATCTGGAGATTCTCTTGGCTGATCGACGGGGATTGGAGGCTCGCCACCTGAGCCTCGCGTCCTCTTATCTGTCCAAACAGGTGCTCAACGACATGCATCAGCTCTCAGCTTCCATCGATGAACAGCTTCGTAAAAAGTGTCTAACTGAGGTTGTGCCCTCTGAGGGAGTGAATCGCTCCTGATTTCCTATACGTTTTTGGCCGGCTGATTTTCACCAATTTTGTTGAAAAAGTCGGCTTCGGTTCCGATGGCAGAAAAGTTCGCGCCTGAAATAGAAATCTGTGCTTTGGGCAGAACGTTCACGACTCGTGATTTCATGCAAAAGCACGCAAAAAGCGGTGTTTTTGCCCATCAGTATTCAAGCGTTTTGGGCGAACCGACTTTTCCAGCAGAATCGACCGAACACCTCCCCTCAGGACAGCTGATTATCCGTCGGTTTGAACTGGTCAAGTAATCTTGGACACCGATTACGGTTCACGCCGCCAACCTTTCCTTCACGACCGGCGACCTGTAGTCGTTATAGCTGTGAGGCCTGCTGATGTTGTAGCGCGAGACATAG